>CAVFAT010000014.1:3030-18272 GCA_963620785.1 Bacteroidaceae bacterium | reverse complement strand
GAAGCTAAGCTGTCTGGCAACGGCAACAAAATATTTTAAGCTACGGATTTCCATGAATAGATCTTTCTTTCTACTATAATATTAAAATGTGCATTTTTATAAGTAGGGACTTCCTGCATGCTCTTTGGGAATGTATAGCGGGAATGCATAGCAGCTTCCTGATGGTATGCAAAGTCATATGCAAAGCGGTTACAAATTTAGTATTCTAACGCGGAATACTAGAGCGGGATAAACATGAGTTTAATTCACTGGATTATTCCTAAAAAGAATTATATACTATGAGACAGAAAAGGACAATTGCCACAGAAAAAAGGCAATACAGGGGAATTACAAAAGAAAAAAGGAGATATCATGAATCCATTTTATCCGCATTTATTTGAACCGTTTACCGTAAAACGTACAACCTTTAAAAACAGAATTTTTTCCGCACCGAATATGATGAGCCATATGGACTTCAAGGGAAGACCCGATGATTCCATGATTGCATATTATGGTGAGAAGGCAAAGGGCGGCGCTGCCGTTATCGTACTTGGAGATACACCGGTCGATCATGAACATGGCGCTTCCAATCCGCGTTCTTTTACCATTGATGGAGAAAATCAGCCTATGCTGGCAGAGATTGCCTGTGCAATCCATGAAGGAGGCGCACTTGCTTCTCACGAGCTGAATCATGGCGGTAATACAGCATCTAAGGAAGCAAACCATGGAGATGATGACTGGATGCCATGGGGACCGGTTGATGCAGAACGTTGGGATGGCGTGCAGATTCACGGCATGACAAAGGAAGAGATCAATCAGGTCGTTGAGCATTTTGCAGATTGCGCTGAAATCCTCAAGGATGCAGGCTATGATATGGTTCTGCTTCATGGCGGACATGGCTGGCTTCTGGATCAGTTCCTTTCTCCGCTTTATAACACAAGAACAGATGAATTCGGCGGATCAATCGAGAACAGAGCAAGACTGCCGATCATGGTAATCGATGCGATCAGAGAGCGCTGCGGAGAGAACTTCCTGATCGAGTACCGTATGTCAGGTTCCGAGGAAATCGAAGGCGGTCTTGAGATTGAAGAAGCAATCGAATTTGCAAAGATGATCGATGGAAAGGTTGATTTCATCCATGTTTCTGCCGGTCTTGATACAGAGGAGGAACAGGCAGTACACACTCATCCGACCATGTTCCTTCCGCATGGCTGCAATGTGCATTATGCAGCAGCAATGAAGGCAGCAGGCATTAAGACACCGATCGTTACCCTTGGCGGAATCAATACACCGGAGCTTGCCGAGGAAATTCTGGCAGATGGTAAGGCAGATGTAATCGCGATGGCTCGTACATTGATCGCTGATCCTTACTTCCCGGAGAAGGCTCGCCACGGACATCCGGAGGATATCATTCCCTGCCTGAGATGTCTGGACTGTCTGACAGGACTGCATGAAGGAAATAATCTTAAGTGTGCGGTCAATCCGATGACAGCAAGAGAAGAAAGATACCGCAATGCAATCAGACCGGCAAAACGCCAGAGAAATGTACTTGTTGTAGGTGGAGGCCCCGGTGGAATGCAGGCGGCAGTAACAGCGGCAGAACGTGGCCATATTGTTACCCTGGCAGAAAAAGAAGGATATCTTGGCGGTCTGCTGAAGTTTACCGATTATGATGATCTGAAGATCGATCTGATGAGACTGAAGAATTATCTGATCGCTCAGGTTGAGAAAAACAATATCGATGTTAAACTCAATACAGAGGTTACACCGGACTTTATCAAGGCAGGCGGATATGATGCAGTGATTCTTGCAGTCGGCTCTACGCCGTCTCAGCCGCCAATCCCGGGATTGGATGATCCGAGCGTTGAACATGCAACAACCGTTTATACCAAGCTTGAAAACTTTGGCAAGAAGGTTGCTGTACTCGGCGGTGGTCTTGTAGGCTGTGAGACAGGTCTCTATCTTGCAGAAAACGGACATGAGGTAACCATCATCGAGATGCAGGATGAAATTGCACCAGAAGCAAACTGGATGCATAAGGAAGGTATGATGCAGGCATTTGCAAAAGCACCGATCGAGTGCAGAACAGGCCTTCGTGTATCTAAGATCGAGCCGGGCAAGGGCGTAACTGCTCTTGATAAGGACAACAATGAAGTATTCATTGAAGCAGAAGGTATCTGCTATGCAATGGGTATGCGTCCGAGAACAAATGTTGTAGCTGAGCTGTCTGATATTGTGATCGATACAGAAGCAATCGGCGACTGCAAGGCTCCGCGTAAAGCACGCCAGGCAATGGAAGAAGGATTCTGGGCAGCAGTAAGACTTGCATAACATGCATAATAAATAATTAGAAAATTTAAGGGGTAAATAAGAACAGGTATCAGCCAAAGAGAAGTTCTTATTTGCCCCTTTTTTCGCTATAGGAAGTGTCATGCAGTTGAAAAAAGGAAAGATGTTTTGATATGATATGTCACAAGGAGGGGCCCATTGACAGTGCCTTGCACTGTCAATGGGAGGATTCCTTGTGACTAAGTAATGCGGAGCATTACAGATATTAAATAGAATGAATATTACCAAGGAGGGAGCAGACGCATGAATATAAAAGAAGAAGCCCGCAAGATGAAACTGGCGGCTCCGAAAGCAGCAAATACCAGCAGTGAAATCAGAAACCAGGCCCTGGCCGCAATTGCAGACAGTCTGGAAGCACATGCAGAAGAAATCTTTGCAGCCAATCAGGAGGATCTGGCGGCAGCAGAGGAAAATGGTATAGCAGTCGCTGTAAAGAAGAGACTGAAATTTGACGAAGGCAAGCTGGCAGATGTTTTAAGCGGTATCAGACAGCTGATCTCTCTTCCGGATCCCCTTGGCAAGGTACAGCTGCACAGAGCCTTAGATGATGATCTGGAGCTTTACCGCATTAGCTGTCCCATCGGTGTGATTGGTGTGATTTTTGAAGCCAGACCGGATGCCTTGGTACAGATTTCCACATTATGCATCAAGAGTGGCAACTGCGCGATCCTGAAAGGTGGAAAAGAAACCGCAAAAACCAATAAGGCTCTTTTTGAACTGATCAAAAAGGCGGCAACAGAAGCCGGAATGCCGGAAGACTGTCTTCTTCAGGTGGAGCAGCATAATGAAATTGATGAACTTTTGTCCTGTGATAAAGAGGTTGACCTTCTGATTCCGAGAGGATCAAATGCCTTTGTGCAGTATATTATGAACAATACAAAGATTCCGGTTATGGGACATGCTGACGGAATCTGCCATATCTATGTGGATAAGGATGCGGATCAGGAAAAAGCCATTCCCATCCTGCTGGATGCAAAAACACAGTATACGGCAGCCTGCAATGCGGTGGAGACCATCTTGGTTGATCGACGGATTGCGGAAGAATTTTTGCCGAAGCTGGGGAAAGCTTTTGCGGAACATGGCATCCAGCTGAGAGGATCGGCTGAGGCGGCTCAGATTCTGGATTGTGAAAAAATGGAAGAGGAAGATTTTGCGACAGAGTATCTGGATCTGATCGCTTCCGTAAAAGTCCTTTCCGGAGTAGAGGAGGCAGCAGAGCATATCAATCGCTTTGGCTCTCATCATACAGATGCGATCATAACGGAAAATCAGGAAACAGCAGAATATTTTATGAGAATGGTAGACTCCGCTGGTGTATACCAGAACTGCTCGACAAGATTTGCGGATGGGTATCGATATGGCTTTGGTGCGGAGGTTGGCATTAGCACAGGCAAGATCCATGCCAGGGGTCCGGTTGGTCTGGAAGGATTGATGACCTATAAATACAAGCTTTATGGACATGGCAATATTGTCGGAGATTATGCTTCCGGAAAAAGAACATTTCAGCATAGGGATCTGTAATGAAGAGAAAATAGGAATCAGCAATGAACAGAAATCGGACGATCATTAAAGCGGCTATTATCAATATCATAGCAAACATTCTTCTGGCAGGCTTTAAGCTTTCTATTGGCCTGGTATCCGGATCTGCAGCGATTATGACAGATGCGGTGAATAATATCGGAGACGGGCTGAAGTCGGTCATTATCATTTTGTCCGCCAAGCTCTCAGGCAGAATGCCGGATCGTAAGCATCCACTGGGCTATGGAAGAGTAGAATATCTGAGCTCTCTTGTGATTGGTCTGATCGTCTTATATGCAGGTCTGAGTTCCCTGCGCAGTGCCGCAGAGAGCATTCTGTATCCAAGTGCTGTCAGCTATTCCAGAACGACGCTCTTTGTTTTGGCGGCAGCTGTGCTGGTCAAGCTATTGCTGGGAAGCTATGTAAAAAAGACCGGAAAAGGGATTTCTTCTGCTTCTCTGGTCAGCTCCGGCCAGGAGGCGCAGATGGATGCCCTTGTCTCCCTTTCCGTATTGCTGGCAGCAGGCGTTAGGATCCTTTTTTCAGTCAGTCTGGAATCCTATCTTGCGGCGATCATTGCTCTTCTGATCATAAAATCCGGTTTTGAAACCCTAAGAGAGGTCTTGAGCAAGATTCTGGGAGAAAGGGTAGACGGAGCGCTGACGAAAAAGATAAAGCAGGCGATCTGCGAGACAGAAGGTGTAGCAGGAGCCTATGATCTGATCCTCCATGATTATGGTCCGGATTCCTATACAGGATCGGTTCATGTGGAGCTGGCAGATTATTTTACGGCAGATCAGATTGACAAGCTGACAAGGCAGATCAAGACAAATGTGCAGGAGCGTTTTCATATTACGATTGAAGCGGTCGGTATTTATGCGGTAAATACACAGAATGACGAGATAACTGCCATGCGTGAAAAGATCCGTTCCTATGCCTGCAGCAAAAACTATGTTTTGCAGATGCATGGTTTTTATGTAGATCTGGAAAAGAAGGAAATCCGTTTTGATCTTCTCCTGGATTGCAAGGTGCCGGATCGCAGCCGAATCCATGCAGATATGATGGATTATTTAAAGGTGAACTTTCCGGGATATGACGCAGAGATCGCTTTTGATATGAATATTACGGATTAGAAATAAGAGGCAATGCAACTTTTGCTTTAACTTTCCTGGAATATAATTGTGTGTAAAATTGTGACAATTCAGAATCCAAATCTTAAATTTCTATTAACATTAGCAGTCGTGAATTGACTGTGCTAAAGAAAAAAGGTAAAATGTTAATAATATAACGCAAGAATGTAGTAAATATAAGGGAGGAAACTGAATGGGAGAAAAGACAAAGCTTTTATTTGAGGATTTTACACTGCACAGATATTTGGTAGCGGAGCATGCGATGTATCAGATTACGCATTCTCTGAAAAGAGGCGAATATCTGATGCTTATTTATATACATCATGCAAGCCAGGAAAGAGAAGACGGAAAGGTCTATCTGAAGGAAATTGCAGAAGAAGTAGAGCTTCCGATGAATGAGGTTTCCACCGTGATCAAGGCGCTTCGTGACAGCGGATATATCAAATGGACGCATGACGGTGCAGGCGAAAATGGAACCTATGTGCTGATGAGCGATAATGGAAATGAAATGATTGATGAGAATCGAAAGAATCTGACTGATTTTTATCAGAAGGTGATTGAGGATTACGGATATGATAAGCTGATCGCACTTGTGGATTCTATGAAGGAGTTGGAATCAACCATGCGCAAGGTTCACGATGAAAGAAAAGAGAACACAGCAGAAAAATAGAAATTCATAATTTATAAAGAAAAAAGAAGTCCCTTGGAAAGAGCTGCAGGAGCGGCTTTGGAAAAAGGGACTTTTGTATTTGATTGGGAAATCTTATAATAAATTCGGTATCTATAAATTTGGCATATGTAAAATTCAGCACATATTCAGCATAGATATATCATTGCATTCGACTGAAGGCGACAGGGAACATATTTTTTGAAGGAAAGCATAAATGGGAACAAGAGAAAAGGTGCTCGGACTCTTAGAAGAACATAGAGGAGAATATTTATCCGGGGAAGGAATTGCACAACAGCTTGGAATCTCCAGGAATGCAGTCTGGAAGGGCATTTCTGCTTTAAAGGAGGAAGGCTATCAGATCGCATCTGCGACCAAAAAGGGCTATTGTCTTCTGGAATCCAATGATATTCTTTCAGTTGCCGGTATCATGCAGGCCTTAGGAGGAGAGAGCAGGCTAAAGAAAGAAAATATTCATCTCTATAAATCGCTTCCTTCTACCAATCGGGAGGCAATTCGTCTGGCGGCAGAAGAAGCAGAAGGCCTGCAGCTTGTGATTGCAGATACACAAAGCAGGGGAAGAGGCCATCGGGAACATAGCTTTCTTTCACCTAAGGGCGGCATTTATATGAGCCTGCTCCTTTATCCGGAGGATCTTCCTTTTGCAACAGAATCATCCGCCCTTTTGACAGCCTACGGAGCGGTAAGCGTGGCAAGGGCGATTGAAAGGCAGACAGGCTGTCAGCTTCAGATCAAATGGGTCAATGATCTTTTCCTGGAGAGAAAGAAGGTCTGCGGAATCCTGACTGAGGCGGGCAGTGATTTTGAAAGCGGCCACTTAAAATGGATCGTGATGGGGATTGGCATTAATTTCAATACCCCAATGGATGCATTTCCTGAAGATCTGCGGGAAAAGGTGACTTCGCTCTGCCCTGCTTCTGTAAATGCGGGAGAGCAAGTGCTGACGAGAAATGCACTGATTGCAGAGATCGTAAAAGAACTTTTAAAGGGAAGTGCTCTGCCGGGTCAAAGGGAAGAAAATCGGGAGAGGCTTTTGGAGGAGTATCAAAAGAGGCTCCTGTATCTGGGAGAAAAGAGAAAAATAGGGTCGGTTGCTGATGAGGAAGAAGGATTGCTTGCTCGGATCGAAGGGGTAGATGAGGAAGGCAGACTCCTTGTTCTGGATGAAGAAGGAAAGGAAAGAAGCCTCTCTTTCAGAAAATGGGCAATTGAATAAATAGTTTCAAACAAATGATTTAATGATTTTAATTTAATGATTTTTATTAAATGATTTTACACAAATGGCTTTAAATAGATGCTTATATAAAAAGAAAACTGCCACATGAATTGAGGACATGCGGCAGCTTTTTAATGTAATGAAAGGGTGATAAAACCAAGGTTATGAAAACGCTGAAAGAGCGTTTTTATCATCAAATAGGTAATTTTATTTTTATAAGATTTAGAATTCGACATCTGTTAAAAGATCATCAGCAACGGTATAAGTTGCATCTGTTGCAGCGGCAACATCCTCAAGGGTATAGCCTTCACGGATCTCTTTCAGATACATCTTATGATCGACAAATTCAAATACAGCCATTTCTGTTACGACCCAGTCAATTTTCTGAGAACAGGTAAGGGGAAGAGAGCATTTTTTAACCAGCTTGGAATTTCCCTTCTTGTCTCTCTGGGTAGTGGCAACAACGACCATAGGAGCCTTGCAAAGGTCCATGGCTCCGCCCATACCGGAGATTTTTCCCGGGCTGAACCAGTTTGCCATATCTCCATTCTCTGCTACTTCGAAGCAGCCGAGTACCGTAGCCTTCAGGATACCACTGCGGATAACTGCATAGGACATGGCAGAATCGAATACGATGGCACCCGGATTGGGATAAAAGGGCTGGCTTCCGGCATTTCGGAAAGACTCTAAAGAAAGTCTGGGATTCGTACGCTTTGACTCTGCTTCGTCAATCAGAGGACCGCAGCCGATACAGCCATTTTCGCAGTGAACCAGTACACCATCTTCAATATAGTCGGCAACCAGAAGAGGAACACCGACACCAAGATTAATAATATCGCCACTCTGGAAGAATTTTGCAATTCTACGCGCCATAGCCTGACGATCTGCAAGGGTTTTGCCTTTGCCGTGATCAACACCGTATTTTTCTTCAGCCATTACATAAACCTCCTCTGAGTATCAAGAACATAGTTAACAAAAACACCTGGTGTTTTTACAGCATCCATGGGGATTTCCTCAATATCAACGATAGAATCCGCTTCTACAATGGTAATGTCTCCGCACATGGCAATAACCGGATTGAAGTTTTCCATAATGCCATGGTAGGTCAGGTTGCCGAATAGATCGGATCTTCTGGCACGAACCAAAGAAATATCGGCGCGAAGGGCTTCTTCTACAAGCCATTCTTTACCATGGAGATTTACATGCATCTTTCCTTCTTCTACCATTGGGTCAGTATGAAGACCTGTGTCCAAAAGGATACCGCCGGCGCCAATACCGCCGCAGCGGATCTTTTCTACCAGATTACCCTGGGGGAAAAGTTCATATTCTACGCCATCTTCCTGTACAGCCTTGGTAAAGTCACGGTTGAGACCAACATGAGAATGGATCGCTTTTTTGACGATTTTTTCGGTATAAAAGCGTCCCTGAGCGCGGTTTACATCGCCTGGATCATTAGAAATCAGGGTAATATCCTTTACACCGCTTTTGATGACCAGCTCGATCAGGGTATTGGGAACACCGGAGCTTCCGAATCCGCCTACCGCTAATGTCATGCCGTCAAAGAAAAGATCCATGATTTCTTCTTCTGATGCAAGTTTGTTTTTCATCATGATACAGCAATCTCCTTTACTTGAATTATTTAAAAATAATGATAAATAGCAGATATAGTGAGGAACAGAAAAGTGATAAAAATCCTGTCTGTATCCTGTTTACAAAGCTATTGTAGGAAAAAGAAAGGAAAATATCTATTTGAAATATTTCATCAAATCCATTGATAAAAACGATGAATAGGGATATTCTTGAATAAAGGGAAGCCTATTGACGGAAAGGGAGAAAGATGGAATTAACCCAGCTGAAATATTTTTATATGGTAGCCAGAACCCAGCATATTTCAAAAAGTGCAGAATATCTGCATATCTCTCAGTCTACGCTGAGTGTAGCTATGGCAAATCTGGAGAAGGAGCTTGGGGTAAAGCTTTTTAAGAGAAAGGGAAGAAATATCGAGCTGACAAGCGAGGGAGCCTATTTTGCGGCCAGGATCCGGCCTGCTCTGGCAACGATCGAAGAGGCGAAGGGTGAACTTCAGCAGAGACAGGTGCAGGAATATCAGGACCTTTATCTGTCAATCGAAGCCCTTGATTTTGTAACCCAGATAGAGAAGATCTTCCTTTCTTCAAGACCCTCTGTGCGGATGCATCATTCCTTTGATACAACGAGCAGGGCGAAGGAAAAGCTGATGACCCATCAGTGTGATCTATGTATTTCTTATACGCCCTTTGAGGAGCCGGGCATTTATACAGAGCTTTTGATGGAAAGTCCGGTGGATCTTTTAGTACATAAAAATCATCCCCTTGCCGCAAGAAATTCTGTTTCCATAAAGGAGCTGGCAAAGGAAGCGATCACCTGTCTTCCGGCAGGCTATGGATTTAATACCATGGTCTGTGATATTTTTGCGAGAGCAGGCTTGAAGCCCAATATTGTCTATGAGGCTTGCGAGGTATCCATGCTTTCTTTCTCGGTTGAGACAAATATGTTTATTTCTTTTGTGGACGAGCTGACAAGAAATCAGGCGGCCTATACGGTAGATGCGATTCATAGAGAGCTGAGAATTATTCCGATTGAGGAAAGCTTCTGCAAAGAAAGCCTTTACCTATCTTTCCGAAAGGATGCGGAAAAGAGTGAAGCGGCAAAGGCTTTTATCGACTATGTCAGAGCCTGTATCCCGATTATTCAGGCAACAGGACGATATCCGACCTATTCAGATCGGGAGGTTTTGGGATTGTCTTAAGGAAGAAGCCTATCAGCCTTCCTTTCGGATTTCAAAACTGTTTTCCTCTGTTTGACCGACCGACAGCATGGTATCAAAAAACATTCCTTCCAGGACTTTCTTTCGAAGGATGTAGTAGGTTTTGCCATCAGAGGAAGCAGAGCTCCAGTAGGCACTATGGGTATCCTTCAGCAGCTGCCAGGAGCAGGCGGAGTCACTTTCTGCAAGCAGTTTTCGGCTCTGATCTTCCGGCATACCGTCCAGAAAAATCTCTTCAAAGAGATGATAAGCTTCGCTGGGACTGCTGTTTCGGGGGATGGCATGCTTCATACCGAAGGTATATGCAACCTTTTCAATGCTTGCGAGTCTTGCAGGATCGGCGCAAAGGAGCTCTGAGACCAGCTCGGCATAGTTGTTCTCTACCTTGCAGATCAGTTCCCGCAAGCCTTTTTCGATATCCTCGCAGGCGGCTGCAATCTGAAGAGGACCGGCTTCTGCCATTTGAAAACGGTCAGCAAAGCTGCCGTCATCCCAGCCATTTTTCCTGGCTTCCGTCAAGATATCATTGATCAGCTCTTCCTGCAGAAGGATTTTTTGATATAGCTTATCATAAGTTGAATCTAAGGATATATTCATCGTTTTTCTCTTTTCTAAGGGCCATCTTTCCTGTCTGCAGAAAGCAATGCAAAAACGAAAACCTGGCAGACAGATAAAAGTGGCGAATATACATCGTGTTACCCATGAGTCATCTGAATGACTACCATAAGATAATAAGGGGCTTTGGGAGGAAATGCAACTTTCTGCTATAAGTTTTAGAGAAAGGCAGGCAGGGAGAGGTAAAGCGAGCGCTGATAGAAGAAAAGAGAATTGATAAGTAGGAGCAATGTTGTTAAACTCATCATAGAAAAATCAGGAAGCTTCCATTTGGGAGTCCTTGCCTGGAATATAGATCTACAGATGAAAATAGAATGAATGAGGAAGAAAAAATGACAAGAGAAGAAATGCTAGAGAAGCTTTCGGCTGTCGGTCTTCGTGCCGTAGTAACCGGATATGATTATGATACAGGGATTCATTACGATTTTATAAAGGCAAAGGGAGCTGGTTCCGGAACAGATCGTTTGGGAGAATGGCCTCTTTTTTCTTTGAAGGGAATCGAAGATGACAGATGGAAGCTGATCCGGGAAAAGATCAGAGAAAATAGTCTTAGCAGGGAAGATCTTGAAGGAACCGATCTGGGACTTCTTTCAGAGGACCTGCTTCGTTTTAGGCTGAATGCTGACGCAGAAGAGATTTCAGAAGTATATAAGGGACTTCTTTCCCTTCCGGAAAGTGTAAAAGACGGCTTTTATTGCATTTGTGATCTGGGCAGCTGGGACAAGACAGCAGAATTTTACGGAGATCGCAGAAGCTGTGAAGAGGCTTTTGAAAAAAGCTATTGTTGGGATTATGTGGCTTGGGAAAATATGGACGACCACGAGCTGGCAAGCTGGCTTGATCGTTTAGAGGAAGATCTTTTGGAACTGCCCTTTGAGGAACTGGAATAGAGAGAAAAAGATGGAAAATTCCTATCGGTATTTTGAAAACAGAGCCTGTAAATATTATCCCTGTCATAGTGGGAGTGAAGAAATCAATTGCCTTTTCTGTTACTGCCCCATGTATCGTTTTGAGAAGTGTTTGGGAAGCCCCCGCTTCATAGAAAAAGGAGAAAAAAGAATCAAGGATTGCAGTGGCTGCAGATTTCCTCACGAAGCGGAGAATTATGACAAAATCATGCAGTTTCTGAGGAATAACTAAGAAAGGAAATCCTAAAAGCGCTAGAAGAGTTTACTAGGAAATAATCCCGAGCAAAGAAAAAGAAAAAGGAAGCAATTTCCAAAAGAGACTCTGCAGAGATCCTGCAAGAAAGACTCAAAAGGAAATGCTTCCTTCTTTTCTTCTCATATTTTTATCCTATCCTATAGCTTTACAGGAAATATCCTTCCTATAGAAGATTGGATGATAGAAGAGTGTATGAATTACTCGCCAAATACAGCAATGTAATCTTTTTTGAATTTCTCGATACCCTGATCAGTCAGCGGATGCTTTGTCATGGTCTCGATTACGCTGTAAGGAACAGTTGCGATGTCAGCGCCTGCAAGTGCACAGTCTGTAACGTGGATCGGGTTACGAACAGAAGCAGCGATGATCTCTGTAGTAATGTCGCCGTCATTTTCAAAAGCGGTAACGATTTCTTCGATCAGATCAATGCCGCGAACATTGATGTCGTCCAGACGGCCAAGGAAAGGAGATACATAAGCAGCACCTGCCTTAGCAGCCAGAAGAGCCTGGTTAACGTTAAAGATCAGAGTTACATTTGTCTTGATGCCTTCGGAAGCAAGAACCTTAACAGCCTTGAGTCCTTCTACTGTCATCGGGATCTTTACGATCATGTTCGGGTGAATTGCAGCAATTTCACGACCCTCTGCGATCATACCCTCAGCATCTTCTGTAGTTGCCTTTACTTCACCGCTGATCGGACCGTCTACGATAGAAGTGATCTCTTTGATAACTTCATTAAAGTCACGTCCTTCTTTTGCGATAAGGGAAGGATTGGTTGTAACACCACAGATCACGCCCATGTCATTTGCTTTGCGAATGTCATCTACATTTGCAGTATCGATAAAAAATTTCATAATGACCTCCATCTGTCAAAAATCTAACAATGATAAGCTCAATATAGCACGGCTTCATTGACTTTTCAAGGGCTGGACGGTATATTCAAAACTGAGGTAATAGCGCTATGAAGTTTGAACGAATCATATTGGCATCCGGATCTCCCAGAAGAAAAGAATTGCTGGGGGAGCTTTTTCCGGAATTTGAAATTATTCCGGCAAAGGGAGAAGAAAGTTATCAGGCAAGTTTGCCGGGTGAGATCGTAAAAGAGCTTTCCCTGCAGAAGGCGGATGAGGTTTTCTGCAGGGAAGCAGGAAAAAGCAAGGGCAGTCTTCTGGTGATCGGAGCTGACACCATTGTGGTAAAAGATAAGCAGGTCCTGGGAAAACCGACGAATGAAGGGGAGGCTTTTGCTATGCTCTCCTCTTTGGCAGGGGACAGTCATCAGGTATATACCGGTGTGAGTCTTTGCTATAGAATAGAAGAAAAGAATCTTCAAAAGAGCTTTTATGAAGAAACGAGTGTGCATTTTTGGCCGATGAGCCAGGAGGAGATCCTGTCTTATATTGCTAGTGGAGATCCGATGGATAAGGCAGGTGCCTATGGGATACAGAGCGGCGGAAAACGCTATGTGAAGGCGATTGAAGGAGATTATCTGAATGTAGTAGGTCTTCCTCTTTCCAGGCTTTATCAGGAACTGAAAGATTTATAAGATAAGGGAGCGGATCATGCAGGAGTGGGATTGCGAACTTCAGAAAAAAAGACTGAAAGAAATCGCCGAAGCAGGGCATATTGCAAGAACACCGCGGGACGAGAGAATGTCTGCGGTTTTGCTTCCTTTGATCGAAGGAGAAAAGGGATATGAGATCCTTTTTGAGCAAAGATCCCTAAAGCTGTCGGTACAGCCGGGAGATATCTGTCTGCCGGGCGGCGGCATCGAAGAGGGAGAAAGTCCACAGGAGGCAGCTGTTCGGGAAACGGCAGAGGAGCTTTTGGTCGATAAGGAACAGATTCAGATCATCAGTCCCCTGGATGGCGTAATCGGGCCGGGAGACCGGATCGTCTGGCCCTTTCTAGGGATACTTTCAGATTACAAGGGAAGTTGGTCGGAGGATGAGGTGGATCATACCTTTACGATTCCGCTTTCTTATTTTTTGGAAAATGAGCCGGAGCGATATGAGGCAGAGCAGATCACAGTCCCGGAGGAAGGATTTCCTTATGAGCTTGTGACCGGAGGAAGAAGTTATCGCTTCCGAAAGAAGAAATACGACTTTCTTTTTTACCGGACGGAGCAGGCGGTGATCTGGGGAACAACGGCAAGAGTAATCCATAGATTTACAAAATTTTGGAAATGGAAGCTGGAAGGATAAGCATGATACTGGAAACAAATAGTTCAGAAGAAACCGAAGCAATCGGAAGGAAACTCGGCGAGGCGGCAAAGGCGGGACAGGTTTATACCCTGGACGGCGAGCTGGGTGTCGGAAAAACAATTTTGACAAAGGGCTTTGCGCTTGGTCTTGGAATTACGGAAGCAATCTCCAGCCCGACCTTCACGATCATACAGGAATATGAAGAGGGCAGGATGCCTTTTTATCATTTTGATGTCTATCGGATCGGGGATGTCGAGGAAATGGATGAAATCGGCTATGAGGAATATTTTTTTGGAGAGGGCATCTGCATGATCGAGTGGGGAAGCCTGATCGAAGAAATCCTGCCGGAGGATACGATACGTATCCGGATAGAAAAAGATCTGGACAAGGGCTTTGATTATCGAAGAATTCAAATAGAAGGGTTGGACAAATGAAAATACTGGCAATAGACAGCTCGGGACTGGTTGCAAGCCTGGCAGTGATCGAAAATGATACAATGCTTGCCGAATATACGGTGAATTATAAAAAGACACATTCCCAGACGCTTCTGCCCATGCTGGACGAAGTAAAGAAAATGACAGAGCTGGATTTGGGAACCATTGATGCCATTGCCCTTGCGGCAGGACCGGGTTCCTTTACAGGACTTCGAATCGGGGCAGCGACAGCAAAGGGGCTTTGCCTTGCTTTGGATATTCCCCTGATTCCGGTTCCGACGGTGGATGCGCTTGCTTATAATCTTGCAGGAGCGGCATCTCTGGTGTGCCCTCTGATGAATGCAAGAAGGAATCAGACCTATACCGGTATTTACCGTTTTGAGGGAAATGACATGACTATCCTTCGGGAACAATGCGTAATTTCCCTGGAAGAGATCATCGAAGATCTGAATGGAAGAGGAGAAGAGGTCGTATTCCTGGGGGATGGACTTCCTGTATTTGATGAGCAGATCAAGACACTTTGCAAAGTGCCTTACCGCTTTGCGCCTGCTCACATGAATGCCCAGAGAGCCGGAGCGGTTGCCTTTCTCGGAAAGAAGCTTTTTGAGGAAGGAAAGGCAATTTCTTCAGATGATTTTGCACCTACCTATCTTCGTTTATCCCAGGCTGAAAGGGAACGTTTAGAAAAGGAAAAAGAACAATGATCCGCTTGATGCAGGAAAAGGATCTGGATAGGGTAGCGGTAATCGAGGCAGCCTGTATTCAGCAGCCATGGAGCAGGAATTCTTTTGCGGAAAGTCTGGGAAAAGAATACAGCCTTTTTTTGGTGACAGAAGAAGAGGGAGAGCTTTGCGGCTATATCGGTCTTTATCTAACCTATGAGGATGCGGAGATTACGGGGATTGCCATCCTTCCGGAAAAAAGAAGAGGCGGAAGAGGAAAAGCGCTTTTGGAACAGGCAGGAGAACTTGCCAAAAAGAAGGGAGCAGAGAGAATCCTCTTGGAAGTTAGAAGGTCGAATCAGACGGCCCAGGCATTTTATAAGAAAATAGGCTTTGAAGAAATGGGGATTCGTCCGAATTTTTATGACTTTCCCAAGGAAGATGCTATCCTGATGCAGCTGCAGATCAAAGCATAAA
>CAVFAT010000014.1:0-2878 GCA_963620785.1 Bacteroidaceae bacterium | reverse complement strand
AAAAATGATAGATGTCTGCCTGCTTGGAACAGGTGGGATGATGCCTTTGCCATACAGGTGGCTGACATCCCTTTATATAAGATATAATGGAAAGGTTTATCTGATTGACTGTGGAGAAGGAACGCAGATTGCCATGCGGGAAGCGGGCCTTTCCTCAAAGCCGATCGATGTAATCTGCTTCACCCATTATCATGCGGATCATATCAGCGGTCTGCCGGGACTGCTTCTGTCGATGGCAAATGCAGACCGAAGCGAGCCGGTTGATCTGATCGGGCCAAGAGGACTGGAAAGGGTAGTAGGTGCTTTAAGAACGATCGCACCGGAACTTCCCTTTGAAATCCGTTATCATGAATTGAAGGAAGCGGAAGAAAAATTCACTTTTGGGGATCTGACGATAGAGGCCTTTCGGGTAAAGCACAATGTAGTCTGCTATGGTTACAGTATGAGATTGTCGAGAAAAGGCAAATTCAACCCGGTGGCAGCAGAGGCAGCAGGAATTCCTAAGAAACTCTGGGGAAGACTGCAAAAGGGAGAAAGCCTGGAAGTGGATGGAAAGATTTATGGTCCGGAGCTTGTTATGGGCGCACCCAGGAAGGGACTTAGCCTGACCTATTGCACGGATACCAGACCAGTCGACTCGATCGGGGAGCATGCGAAAAAGGTGGACCTTTTTATCTGCGAAGGTATGTACGGAGAAAAGGAAAAGCTGTCCAAGGCAAAGCAAAACCGCCATATGATGATGTACGAGGCGGCACAGCTGGCGAAGGAAGCGGAAGTGGGCGAACTTTGGCTGACCCATTATAGTCCTTCGCTCAATCATCCGGAAAATTATATGGATGAAATCCGGCAGATTTTTCCGAAGGCCCGGGCGGCCAGGGATGGAGAGCAGAAGACATTAGCATTTGAAGATGAGGAGCAGTGATCTGCATGTCAGAAAAAGAAATAAAGATACTTGCAATAGAAAGCTCGTGTGACGAGACGGCGGCGGCAGTTGTTGTAAACGGAAGAGAGGTTTTATCGAATGTGATCTATTCACAGATCGATCTGCATACCCTTTACGGCGGCGTTGTGCCGGAAATCGCATCACGCAAGCATATCGAAAAAATCAATCAGGTCATCCGGGAAGCTCTGCGGCAGGCTGAGTGCGACTGGGAGGATCTGGATGCAATTGCAGTCACCTATGGACCGGGGTTGGTAGGTGCCCTTTTGGTTGGCGTGGCCGAGGCAAAAGCAATCAGCTTTGCCAAAAATATTCCCCTGGTCGGCGTGCATCATATCGAAGGACATATCAGTGCAAACTATATTGAAAATAAAGAACTGGAGCCGCCATTTGGTGCTCTGGTTGTTTCCGGTGGCCATACTCACCTGGTCAGAGTAAAGGATTACGGGGAATATGAGATTCTCGGAAAAACGAGAGATGATGCAGCAGGAGAAGCTTTTGACAAGGTTGCAAGAGCAATCGGCCTGGGTTATCCGGGCGGTCCTAAGATTGAGAAGATTTCACATGAGGGAAATCCGCATGCCATTGAATTTCCGAGAGCGAAGATTGCAGACGGACCCTATGATTTCAGCTTTAGCGGTTTGAAGAGTGCGGTGCTGAACTATCTAAACGGCTGTAAGATGAAAAATATTGAAATTGTGCCGGCTGATGTAGCGGCTTCTTTTCAGCAGGCAGTGGTAGACGTGCTGGTTGGAAATGCCAGAAAATCCATCCGGGAATTTGGCTTCCGCGAATTTGCGATTGCAGGAGGCGTAGCTTCGAATCAGACGATCCGGAAAGCGATGGAAGAAATGTGCCGGGAAGAAGGCGTGAAATTCTATCATCCGTCTCCTATTCTCTGCACGGATAATGCGGCTATGATAGGTGCGGCAGCTTATTATGAATACAGGAATGGAGTAAGAAGCGGATTGGATCTGAACGCAGTTCCGAATTTAAAGCTGGGAGAGCGCTGATGTATCAGGGAGATCAAAAGAAGGATACGGCAATTGTGGTTGCCGGAGGAAAAGGCAGCAGGATGGGCAGTGATCTGCCCAAGCAGTATCTGGAATTAAAGGACAGACCGGTGATCAGCTACTGCCTGGAAGCCTTTGAGAAGAGCTTTGTCGATGAGGTAATCCTGGTAACGGCGGAAGAGTTCCTGGATTACTGCAGGCAGAATATCGTAGAAAAATATGGCTATAAAAAGGTAAAGAAGATCGTAGCAGGCGGAAAAGAACGTTACCATTCTGTAGAAAAAGGTCTTCAGGAGGCGAAGGGCAGCGATTATGTTTATATTCATGACGCAGCCAGACCCTATTTGACTCAGGAAATGCTGGAAAGACTGGCAGAAGCGGTAAGATGTTATGAGGCAGTAACGGCTGCAGTGCCGTCCAAGGACACGATCAAGGAAGCAGATGAGGATGCCATGTCCGTAAAGACGCTGGATCGCAGCAGACTTTGGAATATTCAGACACCCCAGGTCTTTTCTTATCCCTTGCTCAGCCAGGCATTTGAAAAAATGAAGAAGGATCAGGCCCTTGGTATTACGGATGACACCATGGTGGTAGAGAAGTACATGGGGCAGAGGGTTAAGCTGGTGGAAGGATCCTATAGTAACTATAAGATTACGACACCGGAGGATATGATAATTATGGAAGCCCTGCTTTCTAAGGAAAACTAGCCTGAAATAGAAAGGTGACCGTAAAGCATCTTTCTTGAAGAAAACATAAAATGTAAAAATAGTATAAAAAAGAGAAAATAATTGGTTGACACCAAAGATTATTAATGATAATATCTTTCTTGCGCTGAAAAATTTGCGTAACAATTTTATAAATACGGAGAGGTATCGAAGTGGTCATAACGAGGCGGTCTTGAAAACCGTTTGTCCGAAAGGGCGCG
>CAVFAT010000013.1:0-14911 GCA_963620785.1 Bacteroidaceae bacterium | reverse complement strand
ACTATCCTCTACTGCTGTGCATCTTTTATAAGTCTATACAATTTACTGCTTCTAAATAAAAACTGTCGACGAAAGCATTTCCCCCTTACTTTTTAAAGGAGAAATATTTTTCAGCCTTCCATTTTGGAATACATACGAAAAGAGAAATGAAAACGCAGATTGCGATGATCAAAGACTTTGGAAATTTACTGATTAAAGTGTAATCCCCTGAACCGATCGCAGTAGAACGGCTTGCGGGTTTTTCCAGGCTTTCCTGCGCAACACAATAATCGTGCAGAGCCTGGCGCAGGCTGATCCCTGCCTCCTCATAATCGATTTGCGGATAACTCAGGGAGCCGTCAAACATTGCCGGAACAGAGCAAACCATAAGCTTACTTTCCTGATCTGACAGATCCAACTCTTCTCCCTGCCATTTGATATATTGCACCCTTTCTCCGACCGGTGCGGATACATCGTATTCCCAGCTAAAGCCTTCACCGCCTGCCATATGGGGAAAGCCTTCCCAGGCAGATGCCGATACATCGATCTTGTCTGACGAGTCCTTGGTCAGTCTCGACAGACCGATCTCCAGGATTTCCTTCAGCTCTGCCGGGGAAATCTCTGCCAGAAGAAGCGGCTGATCCTCTGCTATGATCCGTTCCAGATCGCTTTGAAAGACGGCTCCCTGATCCAGGCTTCCGCTGACCGCCTGTGCCGGCAAAAGGGCTATCTGGCTTCCGCTCTCTTCCAGAGCCGCATCAGCTGCCAAATCCAGAAGAGAGGATTCTGCACAGGTGGAGGGCAGATCTCCTTCCGTAGTCAATTCACTTTGTGACTGGGTCAGGGGCTTTTCCATTGCTGATACCGGCCACGCAAAAAGCAAGATCAGCAGACTGCTTATGATAAAAATATAAAATCTCTTACTATAAAAAGCACTTCTTGTCATTCTTCTCTTCCCTCCTGACCGGACTGTGCCAGCTGCCGCCAAGCACCCGGCGTCATGTGAACCAGACGCTTAAAGATCCGGTTCATTGTCCATGCCGTAGAATAGCCCACCTTTAGGGAAATGTCATTCACGGACAGATCCGTGCTGACCAGCAGTTCCTTGGCATAATGCACTCTTTTATTATGAATATAGTCCGGGATATTCTGCCCGGTTTCCTTCTTGAAAATACGGGAAATATAAGAAGCACTCAGGGAAAGTGACTCTGACAGCATGGTTGTTGACAGATCCGGACAGGTATAATTTTCGTCCAAAAAAGATATGATTTTCTTTGCCGTATTAGAGGATTCATGCTGACGTGGCTCTGCCCGGCTGATCATAAATTGGAAAAAATTGTGGATCAACTGGTTTAATTCTTTTATATTCTCACAGTTTCGCAGATTGCTCCGCCAGTCGATCGAAGCAACATTTTCCATTGAATTTGTATTGGCGCTTGCTATGTCCTCTGCTGTGCTCAGACATAAGGTCATGATATTTTTCAGAACAGAAATACTGTAGCCATTGTTATTGAGGGCATAGGACTCCAGCTCGTAAAGTGCCTGCTCTGCCTTTGCAAAATCCTCTGTCAAAAGTGCCGTATAATAAGTCTTTTCCAGGGCAACCGGTGCATTATGAGGCACCTCTATGAATTGTCCAAAGTCAGAAGGACCCAGTACGGATTTGCCCTTACCGACAAAATCATGATATTGACGAAGGGTCTGCAGCCATTCAAAGGTACTGTGTGTTTCTGCAATATTCGAAAAAGGAGTAGAAACGGAAACAAGGACGGAAAGATTAAAGGCTTCTGCGATTTCCCTTACCACATCGCTGCAGCCATCGCAAAGAATATCGACTGTCTTTTCCAACTCTTCCCTTGGTGTTTCCTCTGTTGTTCCGGTCAGATTGACCAAAAAGACGATGGTATTTTGAAATTCCACGCTATGCGCCCTGTGATGATTGTTCAGCATGGCTTCAAAGGAATGATTGACGACATCATACATCCTCCGCAGATCCTTCAGCAAAAGATGGCCGTCACAATTATTCAGCATATAGGACTCATAGTCTTCCAGCTGCACGCCAACCAGGCAATAGTCTGTCCAGCGGTAGCCAAAGGCCTCGCTATGAAGAATATCCTGTAAGTGCTCACCCAGATTCTCAACTGCCTGGGTATGAGAATTGTCTTCCAAAAGACGCCCCAGCAAACGTTCTACCGTAAGCTTATTAAAGCGTTCATTCTGCTCGGCATAGGTGTTACAAAGCAGCTCATAACGTTCCTGTGTATTCAGCTCATCCATTTTAACCGCAAGCGGAGCCGGAAGAAGCTGGGCTGCCCGATGAAAGGAAAAATAATACCTGCGCATAAATCCTACGACAAGGCCTGCAAGAACTAAGGACAGCAGCAGGATCAGAAAAATGCTTCCTCCTCGGGAAATCACCCGAAAGGAGGCCAGGATTGCTATACCCCCCCCCTGAAAAAATCAGCAGGATCAGCAGAAAAAGCAATGTCAGATTGGCGCGAGAAGGCTTCATGATCAGCACAACACTTCCTTTCAACAGACATGGAAAAGTACCTTAAAAGCTCTCCTCCCCATGAACCAAAAACCAAAAAATGTGGTCAGAGGAACGCTCTCCTCTGATCCACATATAACAGTCTAACACAAAGCAAACCCCGGTTAGAAACAACATATTTTTGTCTAAACTTATCTTATTCGTTCCCTTCCTATTTTTCTATTTCTTCCATATATAGCTTCTGCCAAAGATCAAAGGCCTTGCGAAATTTCATTCGCATCTCTTCTCTTTGTTCATCCTCTGTCTTGAGTCCCTCCAGAAAATCCCTCTCCCCAAAGCGAATCGTCGTCTTGTAGATGTCCATCCTTTCATCCTTATAAACCTTCCAAAGCACCTCCAGGATGCCGGCAAGTCCGTGTGAGTCCTCATGGTCCCACCATTTAAAAATATAATCGATTCCTGAAAGATAGGGGAAGGATTCCTCCTTCAAAAAGCGAACCCCCTCCGGATCTTCATAGAAAACGTCTTCCCACTCGGAATATCCTGCCTCCCTGTGTTCCAGCCAGCTCGTTCTGATCTTATCGGCAAGTCGATTGGCCATATTATCCTTCGCCAAAACCGAAGGTGTTTTTTCCATTACCTCTCCAATCAGCATCTTCTTTCTCCTTTTCTCACAATTTCTTTTTTCAGATTCAATGATTCCTATAGAATTTTTTCAGCTCCAATGATTCCTATAGCATAGTTCTTTTTCAGCTCCAATGATTCTTATACACCAGTGATTCTTATAAATCTGGTGATTCCTATAGAATCTGACATCTTTTTTTCTTCATAAAGGCAAGCAGCAGAATAAGCCCTGTCATACAAAGCAGCATACTGGCAAAAAAACGGATTTCACTTCCCTGGGCAAGAAAAGCCCGGTTGTTCATCAGAAAAATACTTTCCAGCAAGAGGGGAATCCACAAGATCCCGATCATCATCTTTGCCGACCGCAAAATCCTTTTATAGCTGATGCAATAGCCCCGATAGGTCATTCTCTGCTTTTGGAGCAGGGCACAGATCAAACCGGCTGCAAGATAAAGCAGGGGCAGAAGTGCGATCAAAAAGGTCACCCCGATATAGGAGATCTTATTTCCGACCGCATTTGAAAAAGCCGCCAAAAGATAGGTCAGAAGGATCCATGTGCCAAAAAGAGCATAGCCGCCTTTTACCTTCCGGCAGTCCTCTCCTTCACTTCCATAGCCATAATATTCCCCCTCATAGATATAAATGCGGGTCCATCCTTTTCCATTTTTCTTTGCTACCTTCTGACAGCGATAACCTGTAAAATACCAGTCTAATCTAAGCCATGACATAAGCAGTTCCTCAATTTTCCATACTTTTCTTATGCATTTTTACATTTTTTCTCTTGCATATCTTTCTTGTATTTCTTTCTTACTTTTCTTCTTTCGCTTCCTTAAGCTTCTTCCTTTACCGGCAGATTGTTAATTGTCTCTGCGTGATGGCAGGCCACAAAATGATCCGGCAGAAGCTCTCTGATCTCCGGTGTCTTTTGCCTGCATTCCTCTGTCGCATAGGGACAGCGAGGCGCAAAGCGGCAGCCCGGCTTTGGATTGACGGGAGAAGTGATTTCTCCCTGCATCCGGATTCTTTCCCGATCCACATGAATGGAAGGGATCGGAATCGCCGAAAGGAGTCCCTTGCTGTAAGGGTGAAGGGTATTCTTGAAAAGCTCATTGGCCTCACACTTCTCTACAAAACTTCCCATATACATAACCAGGATCTCATCCGAGATATGCTTTACAACAGAAAGATTATGCGTAATAAAAATATAGGTCAGCCCTCTCTGCTCCTGAATCTCCTTCAAAAGATTCAGAACCTGGGCCTGAATGGATACATCCAAAGCCGATACCGGCTCATCACAAACGATAAAGTCAGGATCGGAAGCCAAAGCTCTTGCAATACCGATTCTCTGTCTTCTTCCACCGTCCAGCTCATGCGGATAAGACTGGGAGAAACGCTCGGCCAGGCCAACCGTATCCATCAGTTTTTTTACCTCCGGCTGTGCCTCCTTCTTGTTCTTTGCCTTTCCGCAGATCGTCAGAGGCTCTGCGATCAGATCCTGAACGGTCATTCTGGGGTCCAGCGAAGAATAAGGATCCTGAAAGATCATCTGCATATATTTGCAATAATCTCTTCTTTTCTTCCTTGGCAAATGGGTAATGTCTTCTTCCTTAAAAAGGATCTTTCCACTCGTTGCCTCATCCAGACCCAGAATCGTCTTTCCGAGTGTGGATTTTCCGCAGCCGGATTCTCCTACCACACCAAGGGTCTTTTTGCTTCCAATAGAAAAGGAAATATCCTCTACTGCATGCAGAAGGCCTCTTTTTGTCTTGTAATATTTACAAAGATTTTTTACTTCAAGCATCGTATCTGCCATGCTATCTTACCTCCTCTCTTTCTTTGCAGTAGGGGCACTTCACAAAATGTCCCGGGCTGATCTCTCTTGCCGGGATTTCCCCACTCTGGCATTCTTCCCTTGCCCAGGGACATCTGGGGCCGAATTTACAGCCTTCCGGCAGATTCATGGGATCCGGCATCAGACCCGGAATGGGTTTCAATCTGTCCTTTTGATCCAGAGTCGGAATGGAATCGAAAAGGCCTACGGTATAAGGATGTGCAGTGCGGTCAAAAACTGCCTCTACACTGCCGTACTCAACGATTTCTCCGGCATACATAATAGCCACTTCATTGCAGGATTCTGCAACAATGCCAAGATCATGCGTGATCAGAAGCATGGCCGTATTGAATTGATTTTTCAGATCATTGATCATATCCATGACCTGGGCCTGAATCGTTACATCCAGTGCTGTCGTTGGCTCATCTGCCAAAAGGAGCTTGGGATTACAGGCCAGAGCCATTGCAATGACTGCCCTTTGTTTCATACCTCCGGAAAACTGATGGGGGAAATCAGAACCTCTTTCCGCCGGGATTCCTACCATTTCCAGCATCTGGGCTGCCCTGGCAGAAGCTTCTGCATCCGTACAGCTCTGGTGCATACTGATGGTTTCTTTGATCTGATCCTCGATCGTAAAAACCGGATTTAAAGCTGTCATTGGATCCTGAAAGATCATGGAAATTTCACCGCCCCGGATTTCTCTCAGCCTCTCCTCCTTCATTTCTCCGATATTTTCGCCGCTGTAGAGAATTTCGCCTGAAAGCTGCTTTGCCGGCGGAGACTGCAGAAGCTGCAGGATCTGCAGGGCCGTTGTCGATTTGCCGGCTCCGGTCTCTCCTACCAGCCCCAGGGTATGTCCTGCCTCCAGTTTCAAATCAATGTGATTGACCGCCTCTACTTCACCAGCTTCAGTAAAGTAGTGGACTGTCAGATCTTTTATTTCCAGTAAATTCATATCTTATTCCCCCTTACTTCTTCAGTCTCGGATCCAGTGCATCACGCAGTCCGTCACCAAGAAGGTTAAAGCAGAGCATAACGATCGCAATGACAATACCCGGGAAGGTGATCAGGGGCCAAAACTCTCTGATATACTGCTGGCCGGAAGAAAGCATATTGCCCCATTCCGGTGTCGGCGGCTGAACGCCCAGTCCCAGGAAGGATAAGCCTGCGATTCCTGTGATCGCGCCGCCGATTGACATGGAAAACTGTACGATAACCGGTGCCAGGGCATTGGGAATCAAATGACTGATAATGATCTTTCTGTCACTTGCCCCAAAAGACCTTGCCGCAGTCATATATTCCTGATCCTTCAGAAGAAGAATGGAAGAACGCAGGACTCTGGTCAGAGGGGAGATAGAGCTTACGCCCATGGCAATTGCTGTATTCAGAAGGCCCGGTCCTAAGGCTGCCGAAATCGACAGGGTAAGAAGGAGACCCGGAATTGCCATAAAAATATCCACCACTCTCATAATTGCCGAATCTACTATGCCTCCGTAAAATCCGCATAGAGAGCCTAAAAACATAGCAACAATAAAGGCAATGACGACTGACATCAAAGCAACCAGAAGAGAAATTCTTCCGCCGTAAAGAATTCGGGTAAGGATATCTCTGCCGAAGTCATCGGTTCCGAAAATATGCGCCATACAGGGATAGATGAATCGCTCGGTCAGATTCTGACTTGCCGGATTATAAGGTGCAATGACCGGTGCCAGAAGGCAGCCCAGTACGATAATTGCCAGAATGATCAGGGATACCAAAGCCATTTTATTTTGCTTAAAGCGATGCCAGATCTCTGCCGGCTTGCTTCTTTTCATTACATAATAGCTAGGTGCCGCTTTTCTTTTTTTCTTTAAGACTGTCATGCTCTGCCTCCCTCTGCCGCACTCTTTTTACGGCTTCTCACCTTAGAGCCGGCGGTATACTGCGCCTTGATCCTCGGATCGATAAAGGCATAGCAGATATCTGTCACCAGATTCATTGCTGTTACAATGAAGGCACAGACCAGAACACAGCCCTGCACGGTAATATAATCCTTTCCATTGATAGAGGAATTCATCAGAAGACCAAGACCCGGAATATTGAAGATGGTCTCTGCAATGATCGAACCTGTCATGGCAACGCCCAGAGACATACCGATAATGGTCGCAACCGGAATCATCGCATTCTTCAGGGCATGCTTCCAGATTACCTGCTTCTCCGTCAGTCCCTTTGATCTTGCTGTCCGGATATAATCCTGGCGGATTACCTCGAGCATAGAGGAACGGGTCATTCTCATCATCATGGTAATGGGTCCAATGCCTGTCGCAATGATCGGCAGCACCAGATTTCTCCAGGATCCCAGACCTGAGATCGGAAGCAGGTGCAGCTTCAGACCGAAGATCAGCATCAGGATCTGTGCCAGCCAAAAGTTCGGAATTGCAGAAAGACCTACACCAAAGACTGTTGTTCCGTAATCGATTGCTGTATTCTGCTTTACTGCTGCCAGAATTCCAAGGGGAACACCGATCAGAACCGAAAAGAGGGTTGAAAGAACACCGATTTCGATCGTAACCGGAAGTCTTTGAACGATCAGAGTTGATACCTTGACTCCGCTATAGATATAGGATGTACCAAAATCACCCTTGCTGATGATATTCCAAAAATAACTGCCCAGCTGAACGATATAGGGCCGGTCCAGTCCCAGAAGATGATTCTCCTGTTCGATCATCTCCGGCGTCGCATTCTGACCAAGAATAATCGATGCCGGCTGTGTGGTTGAAAAATAGTTAATGGTAAATACAATAATCACACAGCCGATCAGCACCGGTATCATCATCACAATGCGGTGTAAAATATATTTTGCCATAGAGGCCTCCTTTCCCCTTAAAGCAGTCCTGCCGCATAAAGATGCGGCAGGAAAGTAAAATATATTCATTCATCCAATTTTACTGATCTCCTGATTCAGCAGATGCTGCTGCAAGACCGTAGTAGCCGATTGCCTGCTCGCTGTCGAGACTCTCTTCGATTCCAGTGATATCGGTATGATATGCATAAGAAACTGTGGAAACGGTAAGCGGTACATTAACATAATTGTCATGGATCATTTCCTGTAATTTATGATACTGCTCTGCTCTTGTTTCCTGATCTGCTGTTGAATAGTTCACCTCATAGAGCAGATCCAGCATCTCCTGACCTTCCTCATCCTCTGAGAAGCGGCCGCAGGTTGCATTGTTGCCCTCTACCGGCTCAAAGGAATTCAGACATCCTGCCGGGTCAACCGATCCGATAAAGCCGCCGAAGGAAGCTTCGATACCACCGCCAAGCATCTCGCCGATGAAGGAAGCTGCTTCCATACCATTGACCTGCATATCAATGCCTACCTCTGCAAGATAAGCCTGGATCGCTTCGGCAAGATCATCATTGAATCCACCTGCCATATAGGTAAAGGTAAAGCTTAAGGGATTGGATTCGTCATAGCCTGCTTCTGCAAGAAGCTCTTTTGCATGCTCCGGATTGTAGTCATAATTTCCCTGACTCTCATAGCCCCAGCTTGTCGGTGCAAGTACGGAATCTGCAACCGTGCAGGAATCTCCGCAAATGGTTTCTACCAAAGTATTGACATCAATTGCCTCTGCGATCGCCTGTCTGACTCTGACATCATTGAATTTATCTGTATGGATGCGGTCAAAGTTGAATACACTGACGCTCTGAGATGCAAAGCTCTCAACTTCTGCATCCGTAACCTCGCCCTTCTTGATTCTCTGAATGTTTTCATTGCTGGACAGATAGATGAAGTCAACCTCACCATCCTCGAAAGCCATCATTCTGGTCGTTTCATCCGAATAGAACTTCACATTGATGGTATCGTAGTAGGGCTCATCTCCCCAGTAATTATCATTCTTCTTCAGAGTCAGGACATTTCCTCTGCTCCAGTTATCCAGAACATAGGGACCGGTTCCAACCATCTCGCTTGTCATATCTCCGCTCTCTGCGATCCATTCCGAATCATAGATGTATAATCCGGAACCGCCCATATTTTCGATCAGGGTCGGAGAATAGCTTGTCAGCTCAAGAACAACCTGATTGCCTTCAAAGGTCGACTTATCCATATCGATCATGTTGAAACGGGAGGATTTTGATACGGACTGCATCAAAAGCTCCATAGAAGCCTTTACATCCTCTGCATCAAAATCATGTCCGTTAGAGAATTTCACGCCGTCACGAAGGGTGATCGTCAGCTCCAGATCTCCTGTCCACTCCGCATCTGTGGCCAGAAGCATGACCTGATTTCCATCATTATCGAAACGCCATAAGGTTTCATATACACACTTGTCTACAAAGGTTGCGCCCTTTCCGTTTGCATCATCCGGATTCAGGCTGGTCGGCTCACCGTCTGCTCCGAATGTAATTGTTTTTTCCTCCCCTGATGATGTGCCCGAGGATCCTCCTCCACAGGCAGCCAGGGAAAAGGTCATCGTAAGTGCCAATCCAAGGGCTAATATCTTTTTTAAATTTTTCACGTTCTTCCTCCTCAAAAAACAATCCGGCCTTTCGGCCATACCCCCTGCTATAGCATTTTCTGCTTGCTGCAGGTTTCTTTCTCCCCACTGCTTTTGTGCACATTCCACAGTTTTTGTTTGATTTTTCGTTTGTTTCACCGCACATTTATCAAACCCTGAGTTTATAATTTCACATTTGCTTTCCAGCGTCCAATATTTTAAAATAATTTCCAATGATAAGAGAAAGTTATCACATAATTTTTAGGGGGATTTTCCATGGAATTAAGAAAATTAGAATACTTCCTTGCCGTTGCAGACCAAGGAAGCTACAGAAAGGCTGCAGATAAAATCCATGTCTCGCAGCCAAGCCTGAGTCAGCAGTTGAATTCACTTGAAGAGGAATTAGATTTCCCCTTATTTATCCGCAGCAAAAAAGGTGTTGTTCTGACCAATGCCGGTCTCAGCTTTGAAAGAAATGTAAAAAGAATTCTGAACGATTTAAATGATGCGATTGATGATGCCCGGCAGGTTGCCAGGCACATTGAAGCCCCGCATGAGCTGGTCATTGCAGATCTGATCGTAGACTCTGTTGTCTTAAATGAACTGGTTCTCCGGGCCAATATGGACATCAAAACCCGTTTTCCGGATATCACCCTTTCGAATACCCGTCCGCCCCATCATGAGTGCTTTGATCTTCTTCAGGAAGGAAAGATCAACATCCTCTTCCGCAGCCTTTTCTATAACGAAAGCATTCCGGAGGGAATTCATCATATTACCCTGAATCAGAACAATTTCTGTCTGATCCTTCCCTTTGACTGGGCAGACGGAAAGCATATCGCCCTTCCGGATGTTCGGGAAAAGATCAATCAGTCAACCCTTTTTCTGCGGGAGGATCCTACCTTAACTCCGATCTATCGGCAAATTCTGAAGAAGTTATCCCTCGAGCCCAGGATTGAGGTCATTGATTTTAGGAATTATAACCGGGAATATATCTTCGGACTGGTTGAAAGGGGACTGGGCATTGCCTTTACAACCGAAGAATATGCGCGAAATGTGCACAATCCCTTCCTGCATATTCTCTCTCTTCCCATCGGCGAGTCAGCGATCTCGCAGACCCTCTTCTGGACAAATGAATCCTCCCTTGTCCAGCACTATATCCGCTGTATCCTTCCGCCGGACCGGATCAATGCGATCCGAGGATTCACCCTTTCCTCCAATGAGTAGGCTATCTTGCAATTTGCAGCACTAAGAATCCTGCTTGCAGGATTCTTAGCCTGCGGCGGGTCGCTTTAGCGACACAATTCCTATCCGCCGCAGTGCGATCCCTGCGGAGCATTTTTTATCGTATAGAAACGAAGTCTTCTATAACGACAAAAAAACCGAAGTCATAACGACTTCGGTTTCTATCGTGCGCGATCAGGGGTTCGAACCCTGGACACCCTGATTAAGAGTCAGGTGCTCTGCCAGCTGAGCTAATCGCGCTTATTTATTTGTGCGTCACTCACAACGCAAGAATGATTATAAGGCATATCTTTTTCATTTGCAAGCCCTTTTTTACATTTTTTTGCATTTTTTTATATTTTTTCATCAATTCCTTTTTTCTCCCGCCTTTACACCACCATCCTTTTTTTATATAATAGCTAAATAGCTAAAGAAATACCTCATTCATCGGTATTTTCTTCACTAAGCAGAAAGGAGGATCCTATGAAAATTGAAAAGATCAGTGATAATCAGATTCGCTGCACACTTACCCGCGAAGATCTTGAGGAACGCGGTATCAATCTCAGCGAGCTTGCATATGGCTCCGAGAAGGCAAAGGATCTTTTCCGCGATATGATGTATCAGGCCTCCATCGATTTTGGCTTTGAAGCAGACAGTGCTCCCCTGATGGTTGAGGCCATCCCTATGAATCCGGAACATATCGTTCTGATCATTACCAGGGTAGACAATCCGGATGAGCTGGATACCAGATTTTCCAGATTTACAGCCGCTGCTTCCTCTGCAGCAGCATCAGCCACAGAGTCACCGCTTTCTCCGGAAAATGCCAATGACATTCTCGAGCTCTTCGAACGTGCCCGCCAGGCTTTAGCGGATAAAGCAGCCGCAAATGACAGCACAAGCATCCCGCAGCCGCCATCTGATACGGAAGAAGATGAAGCGAATTCCGGCATTCCTCTTCCATCAGCATCAGAAGAAGAGCCGGTCGCTGTTTTAACAGATTTAACAAGACTTTACGCTTTTCCTTCCCTTTCGGCAGTCAGCAAGCTTGCGACAGTAATTGACGGCTTTTATCATGGAGAAAACACTCTCTACAAGGGACACAGCGATGGACGCTACTATCTCTTCATCAAGAAGAGTGCCCATTCTCCCCAGGATTTTAACAAGCTCTGCAATATTTTCTCTGAATATGCTGAACAGCTTCCGCTTTCTCCATCTGCAGAAGCCTTCTTTGATGAATATGATGAGAAGCTGATTGATAAGAATGCCCTGCAGACGCTTGCCGCTTTATAAAAAAAAGACAGTGAGAAAATCACTGTCTTTTTTCATGTCTTATTTTTTGCATGCTTTATCGCTTTATATGCTGTCTCAATATAATTCAGGCCGGCCCTGCTATCGCAGGACCAACCTGTAAGCAAGACCAGCTTCTTACACGTTCTTTTCTACTGCAAGCTTAACCTTCTCGCCATTGATGCTCCATTCCTTGCTGTAAGCAGCCTCCGGAGCAGCCTCTGCAAGCAGGGCATCCGCAAGTACTTCACTTGCAATTTCCTCTTTATTTCTTGCAAATACCTCAGCAGCATTTCCCTTTGCAGCATAATAAACCTTGATCCGGTCCATTACCTCAAAGTCAGCCTCTTTACGCATGGTCTGAATCTTGCTGATGATCTCACGAACAAAGCCTTCTTCCAGAAGTTCCTTGGTCAGATTGGTATCCAGAACTACGGTAATCTCACCCTCTGTCTGAGCCACATAGCCCTCAGTCTGTGCCATGCTGATCAGAAGATCCTCTTCGGTCAGGACTACATCCTCACCAACCTCCGGCAGCTTCAGCTCACCGGTCGCCTTCAGCTCTGCCATTGCCTTGCTGCCGTCAATCTCTGTCAGAGCCTGACGGATCTGATTCAGCTGTTTGCCGTATTTAGGTCCTAAGGTACGCAGCTGAGGCTTGAAGCTGTAGCTTGTAAAGGAAGAAACATCCTCTCTGAATTCTACTGCCTTTACATTCAGCTCATCTGCAATGATATCTGTAAAGTAGCTGTCCAGCTCCTTCGGGCATTTTACCATCATATTTGCGATCGGCTGTCTGTTTTTGATATTGGAGGTATTTCTTGCCGCACGTCCAAGGGTAACGATCTTCAATACCTCATCCATGTTCTCTTCCAGCTCGGCATCGATCTTTGTCTCATCCACCTCCGGGAAGCTGCAAAGATGTACGGATTCCGGTGCATTTGTATCCACGGAGCCAACCAGATTGGTGTAGATCTCATCGGCCATGAAAGGAATCATGGGTGCTGCAGCCTTTGCAGTTGTAACCAATGCCTGATAAAGGGTCATATAAGCATTGATCTTGTCCTGCTCCATGCCCTTTGCCCAGAAACGTTCACGACTGCGGCGAACATACCAGTTACTCATATCATCTACGAAACTCTGCAGAGCCTTTGCAGCTTCCGGAATCTTGTAATTGCCAAGATTATCATCCACGCTCTTAACCATGGTATTCATCTTGGACAGAAGCCACTTATCCATTACAGAAAGCTTCTCATAATCCAGCTTGTAATCTGCTGCATTGAACTGATCGATATTTGCATAAAGAACAAAGAAAGCATAGGTATTCCAAAGGGTTCCCATGAATTTTCTCTGTCCCTCTACTACAGCCTTTCCGTGGAAACGGTTCGGCAGCCAGGGAGCAGAATTGCTGTAGAAATACCAACGGATCGCATCTGCGCCATACTTCTCCAGAGCATCAAAAGGATCTACTGCATTTCCCTTTGATTTACTCATCTTCTGTCCGTTCTCATCCTGCACATGGCCCAGTACGATAACATTCTCATAAGGTGCCTTGCCAAAGAGAAGGGTTGACTCTGCCATCAGAGAATAGAACCAGCCTCTGGTCTGATCCACAGCTTCGGAAATAAACTGAGCCGGGAACTGCTCTTCAAAAAGCTCCTTATTTTCAAAAGGATAATGATGCTGAGCAAAAGGCATTGCTCCGGAATCGAACCAGCAGTCGATTACTTCCGGAACTCTCTTCATCTTGCCGCCGCACTCCGGACACTTACAGATGATCTCATCAATATAAGGTCTGTGAAGCTCAACAGTCTTGGCTCTTTCATCTCCGCTCTTCTCAAAAAGATCCTCTCTGGAGCCGATTGCATCCTGATGTCCGCAATCCTGGCACTCCCAGATATTCAGCGGTGTGCCCCAGTAACGGTTTCTGGAAATACCCCAGTCCTGCACATTCTCAAGCCAGTCGCCAAAACGTCCCTTACCGATGGATTCCGGAATCCAGTTTACGGTATTGTTGTTTGCGATCAGCTGATCCTTTACCTCAGTCATCTTGATGAACCAGGATTCTCTTGCATAATAGATCAGCGGCGTATCGCATCTCCAGCAGTGCGGATAATCATGCTCAAATTTGGGAGCGGCAAAGAGAAGCTCTCTGCTCTCAAGGTCTTCCAGCACCTTCGGGTCTGCTTTTTTCACAAAAAGTCCTGCAAAAGGTGTATCCTCTGTCATATTACCCTGTCCGTCTACAAACTGCAGGAAAGGAAGGCCGTATCTCTGTCCGACACGTCCGTCATCCTCACCGAAGGCCGGAGCTGTATGAACGATTCCGGTACCATCTGACATGGTAACATAGCTGTCACACATAACGAAGAAGGCCTTCTTATGCTGCTTCTCAGCTGCCTTTGCTGCACATTCGTAAAGGGGCTCATATTCTTTATATTCCAGATCCTTGCCTGTATACTTTTCAAGAATCTCATAGGCCTTTACGCCCTTTTCTTCATCTCCGAGTTCTCCCAGAACCGTATCCAGAAGTGCCTCTGCCATATAGTAGGTATAACCGTCTGCTGCCTGAACCTTTACATAGCTGTCATCCGGATTCACGCAAAGAGCGGTATTGGAAGGCAGGGTCCAGGGTGTCGTTGTCCAAGCCAGGAAATAGGCATCCTCTCCCTTTACCTTAAAGCGAACGATTGCAGAGCGTTCCTTTACCGTCTTATAACCCTGGGCAACCTCCTGTGCGGAAAGCGGTGTACCGCAGCGTGGGCAGTAGGGAACAACCTTGAAACCTTTATAAAGAAGCTTTTTCTTCCAGATTTCCTTCAGTGCCCACCATTCAGACTCAATATAATCATCCTCATAAGTAACATAGGGATGCTCCATATCAGCCCAAAATCCAACGGTATCGGAAAAATCTTCCCACATACCCTTATATTTCCATACAGATTCCTTACACTGCTTAATGAAGGGCTCCATACCATATTCTTCGATCTGTTCCTTGCC
>CAVFAT010000012.1:0-34630 GCA_963620785.1 Bacteroidaceae bacterium | reverse complement strand
ATTTTCTTACGAATCTTCTTTCAAGGTTGTTCTACTGTTCTGTTGTCAATGTGCTAAAAGCCTTTGTTTTCAGGCTTTCGTGAGCACCCGTCTCGCGAGTGCCTATTTATAATACCTCGCTGTCAGGGGATTGTCAACACTTATTTTCAATTTTTTTGAAAATTTTTAATTGTGTTGAAAACTTAGAATTGTGTATACACTTTTTGGTGTTTTTCTACACTTTATCCTCTGTTCAAAATGAAAGAGAACAGTATAAGCTGCTCTCTTTCTAACGGAGAAGGAGGGATTTGAACCCTCGCACGGCGTTAACCGTCTATACCCTTAGCAGGGGCACCTCTTCAGCCACTTGAGTACTTCTCCTCTTTGCCTGATGCCAAAACATCTATGCAATTTTCTAATCAATTACGACTAGCAAATGAAATTATACTAGACTGATTCTGCTTTGTCAAACCCTTTTCTGCTTTTTCTATGATTTTTTGCTTTTTCTTTTTAATTTTTTCTGTTTACGCTTCAAGGGTTCTGTATTCCTGCCTTGCAGTATCGTAAAGATTGTTTCCCTTTGTATCAATAACAAGAACCATGGGAAAGTTTTCTACCTCCAGCTTGCGGATTGCTTCTGCTCCCAAATCCTCATAACAGACGATTTCGGATTTTTTGATGCATTTGGATATCAAGGCACCTGCACCGCCTACTGCAGCAAAATAAAGGCCGTGATTGCGTACGATAGCATCCTTTACCTCTTTTGTCCTTTTTCCCTTGCCAATCATCGCTCTTTGACCCAGATCCATGAGTCTTGGGGCATACTTATCCATACGGGATGCTGTTGTCGGTCCGGCAGAGCCGATTGGTCTGCCTTCTCTCGCCGGAGAAGGACCCATGTAATAAATAATGCTATTGTCAATCGGGATCGGAAGTTCTTCTCCCCGATCCAAAGCTTCCGTCATTCTTTTGTGTGCCGCATCTCTGGCCACATAAATCGTTCCGCTCAGAAAAATATAATCTCCCGCAGTAAGGGAATCTGCTTCTTCCTGAGAAATTGGTGTAGTGATTTTCTTTTCCATTCTTTTTCCTCTCAGATTGTCCTTACCGCATGTCTGTTTACATGACAGCAGATATTTACTGCAAGAGGCAGGCCTGCGATATGCGTCGGGAAGGTATTGATATTCACCGCCAGAACCGTCACTCTTCCTCCGAGTCCGCCCGGTCCGATTCCCAGTCCGTTCATTTTTTCCAGAAGTTCTTCTTCCATCTCTTTGACATAGGCAATTTCAGAATGCTCCCCGGCCTCTCTGGTCAGAGCCTCCTTTGCCATGATGGCAGCCTTTTCAAAATCTCCTCCGAGTCCTACGCCAACTACCATAGGCGGACAGGCATTCGGACCTGCATCTTCTACTGCAGATAAAATTGCCTTTTTGACACCTTCTATTCCATCTGCAGGCTTGAGCATAAAAATCTTTGACATATTTTCACTGCCAAAGCCCTTCGGTGCAACCTTAATTTCTACCTGATCACCCGGTACGATGGAAACATGGAGAATCGCCGGCGTGTTATCCTTTGTATTTTCACGGATCAGGGGATCTCTTACAACAGATTTTCGTAAATAGCCTTCTACATAGCCTGCTCTTACCCCTTCATTGACCGCTTCTGTCAAATCTCCTCCGACAAGATGTACATCCTGACCGATTTTCAAAAATATGACAGCCATTCCTGTATCCTGACAGATTGGAATAGAATCCTCCCTGGCAATAACAAGATTTTCCTGCAGCTGGGAAAGGATTCTCTTTCCGACCGGAGATTCTTCCTTCTCCAAGGCATCAGAAAGGACCTTCTGCATATCGGCGGACAGCTCATAGTTCGCCGATATGCACATCTCCTTTATATTTTTGCTGATTTCACTGACATTGATTTCTCTCATGCTTTACTCCGCTTCATCCTCTTCATCAGTCTTTGCAGAATTCACATCGATCTCGCCTTCTTCAAGGACGATTTCTTCCGTATGCTCAACCTTTTCCACTACCTTTGCAATGCTTGCTACGGTAATGCCTTCTTCCATATTGATGACCTTTACACCGGAGGTAACTCTTCCGAGAACGGAAATATCGTCTACCTTCATACGGATAATGATACCATCGCTGTTAATGATCATGATCTCATCATCGTCATTTACGGAAAGAACACCTGCCAAAGGACCGGTCTTATCCACAATCTTGTAGCATTTAACGCCCTTTCCTCCACGGTTCTGTGTGGAAAACTCATCGATATTTGTTCTTTTTCCGATTCCTTTTTCTGAAACGAAGAGAAGATCCTGGCCTTCCAGGTCAATCTGCATGCCGATTACTTCATCATCCTCTTCCAGGGTAATACCTTTTACTCCCATGGAGGTACGGCCTGTTTTTCTGGCATCCTTTTCGTTAAAACGAATACACTTGCCATATTTGGTTACCAGGAAAACATCTCTCTCTCCATCTGTGTATTTTACAGAGATCAGATCATCATCCTCTCGAAGAGAAATAGCTGCCAGACCTACTTTGCGGACATTCTTATATTCCGTCATCGGTGTCTTCTTTACCGTTCCCTTTTTCGTTGCCATGATCAGATATTTATCATCCTCATAGTCCTTAAAAGGAATGACAGCGGTAATATTCTCCTCCGGCTGCAGATTCAGAAGGTTAATAATCGCTGTTCCCCTGGAATTTCTGCCTGCCTCCGGAATTTCATATCCCTTCAGACGATATACACGTCCTGTATTGGTAAAGAACATGATATAGTCATGGGTCGATGCCATGAAAAGATCTTTGATATAGTCCTCTTCCAGCATTGTTGTTCCGATAATACCTCTGCCGCCTCTGTTCTGTGCTTTAAAGGTATCGGATACCATACGTTTTATATAACCCTTATTGGTCATGGTAATGACGATATCATTTTCCGGAATCAGATCCTCTGTCGTCATATCAAACTCATCATAACCGATCTGGGTTCTTCTCTCATCGGAATACTTGTCGGAAATCGCAAGAATTTCTGTTCTGATGACGCCAAGAAGAACCTTTTTGTCGGAAAGGATCAGCTTATATTCTGCAATTTTTTCCTGAAGCTCCTTGTATTCTGCCTCGATTTTTTCTCTTTCCAAACCAGTCAGGGCACGCAGACGCATGTCAACGATTGCCTGTGCCTGTGCCTCGGAAAGTTCAAAACGCTCAATCAGCTTCTGCTTTGCTTCTGCTGTATTGGCAGAAGAACGAATGAGGGCGATCACCTCATCGATATAATCCAATGCAACCAGCAGACCTTCTAAGATATGCGCACGCTCCTGTGCCTTATTCAGATCGTATTTGGTTCTTCTGGTAACAACCTCTTCCTGATGGAGAAGGTAATATTTGAGAACTTCATGAATATTGAGAAGCTTAGGCTGATTGTCTACCAGAGCGATCATATTAACGCCGAAGGTATCCTGCAGCTGGGTATGCTTATAAAGCTGATTCAAAACAACATTCGGATTTACATTGGCACGAAGCTCAACAACTACCCGCATTCCCTGTCTGTCGGATTCATCTCTTAAGGCAGTGATTCCGTCGATCTTCTTTTCCTTGTGCAGATCGGCAATCTTCTCAATCATTCTTGCCTTATTTACGAGATAGGGAAGCTCGGTAATGACAATCCGGTTTTTGCCGTTTGCCATCGGCTCAATATCCGTTACACCACGGACTCTGATTTTGCCGCGTCCTGTCCGGTAGGCTTCTTCAATACCTCTTTTTCCGAGAATAACGCCGCCGGTCGGAAAATCCGGTCCCTTTATGATCTCCAGAATTTCCTCAATCGAGGTATCCCTGTCCTCATTCACCTCATTGTCGATCATCTTAACGCAGGCATCGACTGTTTCCTTCAGATTGTGAGGCGGAATATTGGTTGCCATACCTACGGCAATACCGGTTGCTCCGTTTACAAGAATATTCGGGAATCTTGCCGGAAGAACCTTCGGCTCCTTCTCTGTCTCATCAAAGTTCGGCATAAAATCAACGGTATCCTTGTTGATATCTGCCAGCATTTCCATTGAAATCTTCGTCAGTCTTGCTTCTGTATATCGCATGGCTGCAGCGCCATCTCCATCAACAGATCCGAAGTTTCCATGTCCGTCAACCAAAGGATATCTGGTAGACCAGTCCTGTGCCATATTAACGAGGGCTCCGTAAATAGAGCTGTCTCCATGGGGGTGATATTTACCCATGGTATCGCCGACGATACGTGCCGATTTACGATGTGGCTTATCCGGCCCATTGTTCAGTTCGATCATGGAATAGAGAATTCTTCTCTGTACCGGCTTTAATCCGTCACGAATATCCGGAAGCGCTCTGGAAACAATAACCGACATTGCATAATCAATGTAGGAGGTTTCCATTGTTTTCTTCAGATCGACATCACTTATCTTGTCAAAAATTTTGTCATCCATTCTTATGCTCCTGGCTTAAAGCCTTGTCTTAAATATCGAGATTGGTTACATATTTTGCATTCTTCTCGATGAATTCCCTACGAGGTTCCACCTGATCACCCATCAGGGTGTTAAAGGTAAGATCGATCTCAGCTGCCGTATCCTCATCGTAATTTACTCTCTTCAGGATACGCTTTTCCGGATCCATGGTTGTCTCCCAAAGCTGCTCTGCATCCATCTCTCCAAGTCCCTTATATCGCTGAATCTTGTTGGAATTATCTCTTCCGACCTCTGCAAGGATCTTGTTCAATTCTTCATCTGAGTAGGCATACCATACCTTTTTATTCTTTTCCAGCTTATAAAGAGGCGGCTGTGCCAGGTACACATGTCCTTCCTTGATCAGATCCGGCATGAATCGATAGAGGAAGGTCAAAAGCAAAGTACTGATATGAGCACCGTCTACGTCGGCATCTGTCATGATAATGATCTTGTTATAACGCAGCTTGCTGATATCAAAATCATCATGAATGCCGGTACCAAAGGCTGTAATCATCGCCCTGATCTCCGCATTCGCATAAATTCTGTCCAGTCTTGCCTTTTCTACATTCAGGATCTTACCTCTCAAGGGAAGGATTGCCTGGGTTGCACGGCTTCTTGCTGTTTTTGCAGAACCGCCCGCAGAATCTCCCTCTACGATATAGATTTCGCAATTTTCCGGATTCGGATCGGAACAGTCTGCCAGCTTACCCGGAAGCGCAAGTCCGTCAAGTGCTGACTTTCTTCTCGTCAGATCTCTTGCCTTTCTTGCCGCAGCTCTTGCTCTCTGCGCAAGAATGGATTTTTCACAGATTGCCTTTGCAACAGTAGGATTCTGTTCCAGATAAATTTTCAGTCCTTCTGACAGAATGCTGTCAACTGCACCCCTTGCTTCGCTGTTTCCAAGCTTCTGTTTTGTCTGGCCCTCAAACTGAGGATCCTCCACCTTAATGCTTACGATAGCCGTCATACCTTCACGGATATCCTCTCCGCTCAGATTTTCCTCACTGTCCTTAAGCAATTTGGCAGATCTCGCATATTCATTCAAGGTCTTTGTCAGCGCACGGCGGAAGCCCTCCAGATGGGTACCTCCTTCCGGCGTCGTAATATTATTGACAAAGGAGTAGGTCGATTCGGAATAGGAATCATTGTGCTGCAGGGCAACCTCAACATAAACATTGTCCCTGCTTCCCTCAAAGTAAAGAACATCCGGATAAAGAGGCTCCTTGCTTCCGTTCAGGTAGGTGACAAATTCCTTGATACCGCCCTCATAATGGAAAACCTCATCTCTTTCCTGTCCCTCACGCAGGTCATGCAAAGAAATCTTCAGATTCTTTGTCAAAAAGGCAGTCTCTCTTAATCTGGTCTCCAGAGTCGCAAAATCATAAACCGTCTCTTCAAAGATTTCCTTATCCGGGAGGAAGCTTACCTTTGTTCCGGTCTGTCCCTCCGGACAGTCTCTGACTGCTTCAACCTCTGTCAGTGTTTTTCCTCTGCTGTATTCCTGACGGTATACTTTTCCGTCTCTGGAAACTTCTACTGCAACATGTTCAGATAAGGCATTTACAACAGATGCACCTACGCCATGAAGTCCGCCGGATACTTTGTAGCCGCCACCGCCGAATTTGCCGCCGGCATGAAGGATGGTAAATACAACCTCAAGAGCAGATTTTCCTGCCTTATGATTGATATCAACAGGAATGCCTCGTCCGTTATCAATGACCGTGATTGAATTATCCGGATTAATATAAACATCAATCATACTGCAGAATCCGGCAAGTGCCTCATCTACTGCATTATCTACGATTTCGTATACCAGATGATGCAGACCCCTTGAAGAAATGCTGCCGATATACATACCGGGTCTTTTTCTGACTGCTTCCAGTCCTTCCAAAATTTGGATCTGATCTCCACCATATTCGTTAGCCATATATGCCTCCGTTAACTTCTTGCGATGACACATCCGTCATCTACTTCAAATACTTTATCTAATGCAAATCTGTTTTTGACAAATTCATCAAAACCGGTACAGGTAATGATTGTCTGCAGATTTTTGATATGTTCTAATAACAAATTCTGTCTCTGGCTGTCCAGCTCAGACAGAACATCATCCAATAAAAGAACCGGCATATCATTAACCGAATTCTTCATCAGCTCAATCGATGCCAGCTTTAAGGATAAAGCACAGGTTCTCTGTTGTCCCTGAGAACCATAATGTCTCATATCAATTCCATTTACTTCGAATTTCAGATCATCCCGATGCGGTCCCACATGAGTTGTTCCGTCCTTCAGATCTCTTTCTCTGCAGCGCTCGATATTCTCCCGATAGGCTTCAGAGGAAGTATTTTCTTCATAGCGGATCTGAATTTCTTCTTTTCCGCCCGTAATATCTCTATGAATCGGAGCAATGATCCTGCAAAGTTCCTCTTCCAGCTTTTTTCTTCGGTCAATAATCCCTGAACCTGTTCTGATCAGCTGTTCATCCCAAATGTCAAGGGTATCCTTCAGGGAAGGATTAAAATAAATATCCTTCAAAAGCTGATTTCTTTGATTTAAGATCTTCTGATATTTGGAAAGCTCATAAAGATAGACCTTGTCAATCTGAGACAGGATCTGATTCATAAAATAGCGTCTTTCAGAAGGCCCTTCTTTGATGATTTGCAAATCTTCCGGCGAAAAAACAACTACATTCAATATTCCAAAAAGTTCTCCCGCCTTTCGAATGGGAACTTTATTTATGGCAATTCCCTTTGATTTGTTCTTTCGAAGATGGAGATCAATTTGAATATCCATTTCTTTCTTTTCCAGAATCAAACGAATATGGGATTCCTCTGCTCCGAAACGAATCATCTCCCGATCCTTGCTCGAGCGATGGGAACGGGAAGTTCCCGCCATATAAATGGCCTCCAAAATATTGGTTTTTCCCTGTCCATTATTTCCAAAAAGGATATTGGTATGCTGGTCGAATTCTATTTTTAGATTTTCATAATTTCGAAACTGATTCAGCTCGAGGCTTTTTACAATCATTTGTTTCTATCAACCATTGCTTCCTGTCCATCAAAGGAAATTCGATCTCCGGGATATATTTTTTTTCCTCGCATGGTGCAGGTTTCTCCATTCACCTTTACCAGGCCATCCTGAATTACAATTTTGGCTTCTACGCCGGAGCCAACCATAGCGCCCAGCTTCATTGCCTGTCCAAGCTTAATGAAATCATCCTTGATCCAAATTTTGTCCATTGCTTACCTTGCCTTTTCCGATGCTTTTATTTGTTAGACAAATACTTTCATCAGCATTTGTCTCCCTCCTTATGTGTTCTTAAGCAGATTATTTATCAAATAAAATTGACTGGAAGAATCATATAGATATAGCTTTCCTGTTCATCCTTGATCACACAGGGATAAATTTGATTGATCATATAAAGGGTTACCTCTTCTTCATCAATCGCACGCAGAGCCTCTGCAAAGAAGTTCGGATTAAAGCCGATCTGTAAATTCTTGCCTTCTTTCTGAATGTCCAGCTCTTCATTCATGTTGCCAAGAAGGGATTTCATGGCAAGCTGAAGGGTATCATTTGAAAAGGTCATAACAACCGGCTGCTTGTCTCCCTCTTTTACCAAAAGACTTGCTCTTTCAAGGCAGGCAGTCAGCTCTTTCTTATTGACCTTTACCTTTGTCTCATATTCAGAAGAAATCATATTATCAACATCAAAATAATTTCCTTCGATCAGACGGGTAATCACAACCGTTTCTTCAAACTGGAACATTAAATGGTTTTGGCTGAAGAAAATTTGAACGATTTCGTTTTGTTCTGCAGGAAGAATCTTATTCAATTCCTGAAGGGTTTTACCCGGTACAATGACTTTCTTATGTCCATAGCCGTCATTCAGGCGAATCTTTCTTAAGGAGATTCTGTGGCCATCAAGAGAGACGATCTTTAATTCATTGTCATTCACCTCAAAAAGCTCACCCGTCATAATAACATTATTGTTGTTGTCAGCAATGGAAAAAAGCGTCTGCCGGATAGCTTCATGAAGGGCAAACTGGCTGATTTCAATGCAGTCATCCTTATTGATGGTAGGAAGGTAAGCAAAATCCTCTCCCGGTTTACCGGAAATTTCAAACTTTGCCTTTTCACAGGTAATGGTCGTTTTGTAATTTTCTTCTGCAAGGATCGTAACATCATTATCAGGAAGCTTTCTGACAATTTCAGAAAAGATCTTTGAGTCAAGGGCAATCAAGCCTTCCTCCAGAATCGTTCCGCTGATGGTAGTTTCGATTCCAAGTTCATTATTATTGGCCGTTAAGCGGATTTCGCCATTTTCTGCAGTAATCAGGATGCATTCCAGAATCGCGGTTGTTGAACGGACAGCTACAGCCTTTGAAACAATGCTGATAGCAGAAGCTAATTCGGACTTATAGCATACGATTTTCATATCTACTCCTTCTCGGCCGGCCAGGCCAAAGCGTTATAAACAATTATATTCTTTTTCGTCTTAATAGTAATAGGGCGTGTGGATAAGTGCAAAAACCCTAAAAATCCTTTATTTAAAGGGGCTTCGGAGCAAATTTTCACTGGATAAGCGTGTGAATAAGTGCCCGAAAAGCCTTGGATAAAAGATGTCTTTTGTGGAAATCTTATTCCGGTTTGATCTTTTTCTGTAGAGAATGGATCATAGAACTGGTACTGGGGTTAACTTCCATTTCCTTTTCGATCTTGCTGATGCCATGCATAACCGTAGAATGGTCCCTCTTGCCAATGAGATCGCCGATTGTCTTTAGGTTGATATCGCACATGTGGCGGCATAGATACATAATGATCTGCCGCGGATAGGCAATGTCAGCATTTCTCTTGGAAGAATTGATGTCATCCCTGGATACATTAAAGTGCTCACACACGGTTTGAATGATAAATTCAGGGGTGATTTCAGCCGGAATCTCCGGAGAGATGATATTTCTAAGCTCTCTGACGGCGATATCCATAGTGATTTCCTTCTTTACGAGGTTAGAATAGGCCTGCAGCTTATTTAAAGCACCCTCCAGTTCTCGGATGTTGGAGGTGACATTGCTTGCAATATACTTCAGGATTTCTTCCTCCAGGAAAAAGTGATCCATTTCTTCCTTGCGTTTAAGGATAGCCATTCTGGTTTCATAATCCGGTGCACCGATATCTGCGATCAGGCCCCATTCCAGTCGGGTACGGATACGATCTTCGAGGATCTGCATATCCTTTGGCGGTTTATCAGAGGATATAACGATCTGCTTGTTTGCAGTATGCAGTTCATTGAAGGTATGGAAAAATTCCTCCTGGGTACTTTCTTTACCGATAATAAACTGGATATCATCGATCAAAAGGGCGTCAATACTGCGGTATTTCTCGCGAAAACTGGAAACCGCACTGGAATTGCCGTTTCGAATGGATTCGATCAGTTCATTGGTAAAGGTTTCGGAGGAGACATAGCGGACAACCGCTGCAGGATTCTTTTCCTTAATAAAATGAGCGATTGACTGCATCAAATGTGTTTTGCCCAGTCCAACACCTCCATAAATAAAGAGGGGATTGTAAATCTCGCCCGGAGATTCGGCAGCCGCCAGGGCAGCGGAATGTGCAAAACGGTTATTGCTTCCTACGACAAAGGTGTCAAAGGTATAGTTTGGATTCAGATTCAGGGTATCGGAAGAATCTGTTTCAGTTGAAGCACTATTATTATAGGAAGCTTCTTCTTCAGATTTGATTTCCGGAAGCTGATCCTGAAGGACGAATTTGATATTGTAAGTAAGTCCTGTGAGCTCTGAAATCGCTACTTTAATAGGAAGAGAATATTTCTTTTGAATGTAATCCTGAGCCATCTGCTGTTCGGAGGGAATGAGGATATAAAGCTCATTGTCCTTAATGCCATAGGGCTCAAGCGGCTTTAACCAGGTTTCAAAGGAAACAGAGGTAAGCTCATGCTCTTTTTTTACGGTTTCTATGATTTCGTTCCAAGATTCTTTTATTTTATCCATAACAGCTCCCTGATCTCAAAATTATCCACATAATATATTACTATTTTTTGCCCGTATTTTCAACCAAATACCAAAATGTGGATAAAGTTTAAAAATATGAAAAAAATTATCAAAAGGCTTTTTTAGGGTAAAATATGGCTTTTTGAAGGCAAATGTTGAAAAAAATGGAAAAGTTTCAAAATAATCACCAAGTTATCAACAAGATATCCACATAATGTGTATAAAATTTATGTCAATCCAAAAATGTAAAAAAAGCCCGAAATTACTTGACTTGCGCCTACTTGCATAATATAATTTCTAATGATGTTTTCTCGATTATAGCGAAAGCTTTCTTTTTTTATATGTAAGAAGGATTTCGTTTAAAATACTGGGTTAAGGAGGTGTAAATATGGCAAAGGGAAAAATGACATATCAGCCGAAAAAGAGACATAGATCAAAGGTTCACGGCTTCCGTGCAAGAATGAGTACTGCAGGCGGACGTAAGGTTTTAGCTGCAAGAAGATTAAAAGGAAGAAAGAAACTTACAGTTTAGTATAAAGGCCACTTTAAAGTGGTCTTTTTCTTCCTAAAAAACACGAAAAAGAAAAATGAAATTTTCAGAATCACTAAAGAAAAATAAAGACTTTCAGAATGTGTATCATGAGGGAACATCTATGGCGAACAGACAGCTCGTCATGTATATTCTGAAGAATGGAACAGATCGGAACAGATTGGGGATTTCCGTCAGCAAAAAAGTCGGAAACAGTATTGTAAGACACCATCTCACCAGACTGATCAGAGAAAGCTATCGTCTTAACGAGGCTTCTTTTTGCAGAGGATATGATTTGGTTGTGATTGCCAGAAATGCTGCAAAGGATCTGGGATATTTTGAAATTGAAAAATCACTTCTGCATGTGAGCCGCAAGAGCGGAGTACTCACAACAGAAGAAGAATGAGAAGTGATTGGATTGAAAAAGTTTTTAATTTTTTGTATCAGACTATATCAGAAATATTTATCGCCTTTGAAGAGTACGAGATGTCCTTATTATCCGACTTGCTCGTGTTATGCAGTTGAGGCGATAGAAAAGCACGGGGCTATCAAAGGAACCGCACTCGGTGCATGGAGGATTATGAGATGTAATCCTTTTTCCAAGGGAGGGTATGATCCCGTGCCTTAGGAGGTTATTTCCGTGGGAAATCTAGTAGTAGCAACAGCATATGTAGGAGGTATGAAGATTTTTGGCTGGATCGCTATCTTGCTTGGCGAGGTCATGAATCTTTTATATAACGGCCTGTGTGCGATCGGTATTGAAAATATCGGTGTTTCGATCATTGTCCTGACCGTTCTTATCTACACGGCAATGATTCCTTTGACTTATAAGCAGCAGAAATTTTCGAGACTGACACAGAAGATGCAGCCGGAGCTGAAAGCCCTTCAGGCAAAGTACAAAGGAAAAAAAGACCAGGAATCTCAGGCGAAGATGATGGAGGAGCAGAGAGAAATCTACGATAAGTATGGCGTTTCTCCGACAGGAAGCTGTGCCCAGGCATTTCTTTCTATCCTGATTCTCTTCCCTTTATACAGAGTAATTTACAATATACCAGCTTACGTAGACAGAGTACGTAACACCCTTCAGCCTGCAGTAGACGGCATTATGGGTACAAGCGGTTATAAGGGAACATTTGATTCTGTTGTGGAGACCTTTAATATCAGTCTTCGCAATATCGGAGTAAGTTCTCCGACAATTTCGGATCTTTCTGATGCAGAGATCCCGAACCGAATCATTGACGTTCTTTATAAGCTTTCTCCGTCTAACTGGGACAGCCTTCAGCAGTCCTTTGGCAGTGTGGATTTTGCAAGCGTACAGGATTCTTTCAACAGGATCAACAATTTCTGTATGCTGAATGTCACAAATTCACCGCAGTACCTGATTACAAACGGATTTAAGAATGGGCAGTTTTTGATTGTTTTCCTTGCAATTCTGATTCCGGTATTTGCAGGCCTTTCTCAGTTTATTAACTTTAAACTGACACCGCAGCAGTCTACCGGTGAGAATGATATGATGGCACAGCAGATGAAGACCATGAATATCATGATGCCGCTCATGTCAGTCTTTTTTGCATTTACCCTTCCGGTAGGTCTTGGTATTTACTGGATCACAGGTGCAATCATCAGAAGCATTTATATGGTTCTTTTCAACAAGCACTTTGAAAAGATGGATATGGATGCCATCATTGAGGCAAACAGAGAAAAGGCTGCAAAGAAAAAAGAAAAACGCGGCATTAATCAGGAACGTGTTCGCCAGGCCGCTCAGGTAAATGCAAGACAGATCAAAACATCCTCTGTTAGTGAGGAAGAGCGTGATCGTCAGCTTGCAGAAGCAAATGAAATCAAAAAGAATGCAGTTAAGGGATCTCTCGCACAAAGAGCATCGATTGTAAAAGAGTTCAATGAGCGTAATAACAGAAAATAACGAAGGACATAGTTATGGAATATATTGAGGTTTCCGCCAAGACGGTTCAGGATGCTCTGACAGAAGCATCCATAAAGCTTGGTCTGACAAGCGATCAGGTCGAGTATGAAGTAATCGAAAAGGGCAGCACAGGATTTTTGGGAATCGGCAATAAGCCGGCAAAGATCCGTGCAAGAAAAAAAGAAGAAAATCCAATCGAGGAAGAGACAAGCGAACTTGCTGAAGAGGCAGAAGAAGTTGCTGAGGAAAGCAGCTTAGAGGAAGTTTCTGCAGAGACAGACGAAATTTCTGAAAAGAAGGTAAAAGTTCTTCTTGATCCTAAGCTTTCTGCAAGGGAATTTCTTACCGCTGTTCTTGAAAAAATGGAAATTGAAGCGGAGCTTGAAATTTCAGATAATGAAGAAGAAGAATGCCTTGAGATTGACATCAAGGGCAAGAATATGGGAATCCTGATCGGTAAGAGAGGACAGACCCTGGATTCACTTCAGTATCTGACATCCCTCGTTGTTAATAAGGGAACCGATGAGTATGTTCGTATCAAGCTTGATACCGAAAATTATCGTCAGAGAAGAAAAGAGACACTGGAAAATCTTGCAAGAAATATTGCTTACAAGGTAAAGAAGACCAAACGTCCGGTTACTCTTGAGCCGATGAATCCTTATGAAAGAAGAGTGATTCATTACGCACTTCAGAACGATAAGTTTGTAACAACACACAGTGAAGGGGAAGAGCCTTACAGACATGTTGTCGTTACATTGAAATGATAAAAAGTCAAAGGCCGCTGCACTTTCTGTGCGGCGGTTTTTCTTTATGATATAGGAATCATCCTTTTGTAAAAAAGATAAGAATTGCACTGTGAAGAAAAAATCCTATGTTATAAAGAAAAACCGCAGGGAAAGGCAAAGCATATACTTTACGGGAGAAAATATGAAGGAAGATACAATTGCTGCAATTGCCACAGCGATGGCACCGTCCGGAATCGGAATTATCAGAATCAGTGGTCCGGATGCAGTAGAAATCGCAGACAGAGTCTATCGTTCAAAGGGCGGAAAAAAGCGTTTGAGCAGTGTTGCAACACATACCATTCATTATGGTTTTATCATGGATGATGAAGAAGTGATCGATGAGGTCATGGTTCTGATCATGCGGGCGCCCAACAGCTATACGAAAGAGGATTCTGTAGAAATTGACTGTCATGGCGGACCTGTCGTCATGCAGAAAATATTAAATACTCTTATCAAAAAGGGAGCCAGACCGGCAGAACCGGGAGAGTTTACAAAGAGAGCATTTTTGAATGGCAGGATTGATCTTTCCTCAGCAGAAGCGGTGATCGATCTGATCAATTCAAAAAATGAATTTGCAAGGGCAAGTTCCCTAAGTCAGGTGCAGGGCTCAGTAGAAAAAAAGGTTTCTTCCTTACGAAATCTCATTTTGGAACAGACTGCTTTTATAGAAGCAGCTTTGGATGATCCGGAGCATTATTCTTTGGATGGTTATGCTGATAAGCTAAATCAGATAACAGAGGAAGTCCTCACAGAAGTGAAGAAGTTGATTGCTTCATCCGGAAACGGCAGTCTTCTGAAGGAAGGAATCAATACGGTTATTGTCGGAAAGCCGAATGCCGGAAAATCCTCCCTGATGAATCTTCTGGCCGGAAAGGAAAAGGCAATTGTTACAGAAATTGCCGGTACGACAAGAGATGTCATTGAAGAGCAGATTCGTCTGAAGGGTCTTATGCTCAATATTACAGATACAGCAGGAATTCGTGATTCAGAGGATCGGATTGAACAGATCGGTGTAGGAAAAGCGAAGGAACTGATGGAGGAAGCGGATCTGATTTTATATGTTGTGGATTCCTCGGTTCCATTGGATGAGAATGATGAAGAAATCATTGCTTCCCTAGAGGGAAAAGCTGCTATTATAATATTGAATAAATCGGATCTTTCTCCTATTGTTACGGAAGAACAGCTTCAAAAAAGACTTTCACAGAGAATTCTTTCCATTTCTGCCAAAATGCAGACAGGAACAGAGCAATTGGAGGAAGCGATTGAAGAGATGTTTTTCCGGGGAGAAATCTCTTTCAATGATGAAATTTATATTACCAATGAAAGACAGCTTCTTTGTTTAAAAAAAGCAGAGGAGGCTTTAAAATTGGTAAAGGATGGAATTGAAATGCAGATGCCGGAGGACTTTTTGTCTATCGATCTGCTGAATGCTTATGAATCACTGGGACAGATCACAGGTGATTCGGTTGGAGAAGATCTTATTAATGAGATTTTCAGTAAATTCTGTATGGGGAAATAAAAATGCCTGGAATAGAAGAGTCATATGATGTTGTCGTAGTTGGTGCCGGTCATGCCGGATGTGAGGCTGCTCTTGCCTGCGCAAGACTTGGCCTTGAAACAATCATATTTACAGTCAGTATTAACAGTATTGCTTTTATGCCCTGTAACCCTCATGTAGGAGGAAGCTCTAAGGGACATTTGGTTAGAGAATTGGATGCTCTGGGCGGAGAAATGGGCAAAAATATCGATCATACCTTTATTCAGTCAAAGATGCTGAATAAAGCGAAGGGCCCGGCAGTACATTCCTTAAGAGCACAGGCAGATAAGGAAGAATACAGCAGAAGAATGCGGATTACCCTGGAAAATACCGATCATTTAACCATAAAGCAGGCAGAGGTGACGGATTTGATCGTAGAAGATCATAAAATTAAGGGGGTGCATACCTTATCCGGAGCAGCTTATCATGCCAAGGCAGTGGTTTTGTGTACAGGAACCTACCTGAATGCCAGATGCCTGTACGGAGAGGTCATCGTGCCGACCGGACCGAACGGCTTTCAGGCAGCTTCTTATTTAACGGACTCTCTGGTAAAAAATGGAATCGAAATGGTTCGTTTTAAGACAGGAACACCTGCCCGTGTGGACAAGAGAAGTCTGGATTTTTCAAAAATGGAGGAACAGCCGGGTGATGAAAGAGTTGTTCCATTTTCCTTTGAAACAGATCCGGAATCCGTCCAGATTGAACAGGAATCCTGCTGGCTGACTTATACAAATGAGAAAACCCATGAAATTATCCGGCAGAATCTGGACCGTTCTCCCTTATTTTCCGGAACGATTCAGGGAACAGGCCCCAGATATTGTCCTTCGATCGAGGATAAGGTAGTCAAATTTGCAGACAAGAAGAGACATCAGCTTTTTGTAGAGCCGGAAGGCAGAAATACCAATGAAATGTACCTTTCCGGTATGTCAAGTTCCCTTCCGGAGGATGTACAGGATGCCTTTTATCATACGATTCCCGGTCTGGAGCATGCAAAAATTGTTCGAAATGCTTATGCAATTGAATATGATTGCATTAATCCGAGACAGATCAGGCATAGTTTAGAGTTTAAGAATATCAAGGGACTCTTTAGCGGCGGTCAGTTTAATGGCAGTTCAGGCTATGAAGAGGCTGCGGTTCAGGGATTTGTTGCAGGTGTGAATGCTGCCATGCAGATTCTTGGAAAAGAAGCGCTCATTTTGGATCGTTCGGAAGCCTATATTGGTGTATTGATAGATGATCTTGTTACAAAAGAAAATTTCGAGCCCTATAGAATGATGACTTCTCGTGCAGAATACCGTCTTCTTCTTCGCCAGGATAATGCAGATCTTCGTCTTTCCGAATACGGATACCGGATCGGATTGATTTCAGAGGAAAGAATAGAGCATGTTCGGGAAAAGGAAAAGAAAATTCAGGCAGAAATTGAGCGATTGGAAGGCATCAAGGTGGGAGCCAGCGCAGTAGTTGGAAAGGTTCTCGAGGAAGCTGGTTCTACACCTCTTACAACTGGTGCAAGTTTGGCAGAGCTGGTAAGAAGGCCGGAACTTTCCTATGAAGCGATAGCTCAGCTTGACCAGGAGAGGCCGGAACTTTCCGAAGAGGTGATTGAGCAGATCAATATTAATATCAAATATGAGGGTTATATCAAGAGACAGGAAAAACAGGTAGAGCAGTTTAAAAAGATGGAGAATAAAAAGCTGCCGGAGGAACTTGACTATGAAGAAATTCAGGGTCTTCGCCTGGAGGCCAGAAAGAAGCTGAATCTTTTTAAGCCGGTTTCCGTGGGACAGGCATCCCGTATATCAGGTGTATCACCGGCAGACATTTCTGTTCTTTTGATTTATTTGGAGCAAAGGAAGAGGGAGAAGAAGGATGACTGATGAAAAAGAGAGGATGAAAGTTTTTGCAGCAGAGTGTGAGGAGCTGGGAATCTCTTTAAGTGAAAAACAGATAGATCAGTTTCTTACTTATTATCATATGCTGGTCGAGAAAAATAAGGTCATGAATCTGACTGCCATTACAGAATTCGAGGAGGTACTGCAAAAGCATTTTTTAGATTCTCTTTCTTTGGCAAGGGTATATGAACTCAGCGGAAAAGAAAGCGTGATAGATATCGGTACCGGTGCAGGCTTTCCGGGTATTCCTCTGAAAATTGCTTTTCCGGAAATGGAGATTCTTCTTTTGGATTCTTTGAATAAGAGACTGGTCTTTTTGAATGAAGTAATTGAGGAGCTTGGTCTGGAAAAGATTGCAACGATCCATGGGAGAGCAGAAGAGCTTGGAAAGGACAAAAGATACAGAGAGCAGTTTGATCTTTGTCTTTCAAGAGCAGTTGCAAATCTCTCGACCTTGTCTGAGCTTTGTCTTCCTTTTGTAAAGAAGGGCGGATATTTTATTTCTTATAAGTCCGGACAGGTGGATGAGGAAGTGCAGGATGCAAAAAGGGCAATTCAGCTGCTTGGTGGTAAAAATACCAAGGTGGAGAAGTTTGATCTTCCTAATTCTGACATTAGCCGGAGTTTTGTGCTGATTTCCAAGGCTATTTCCACACCGGATAATTTCCCGAGAAAGCCCGGAATTCCGGCAAAAAAGCCGATTTTGAACAAAAAATAAGAAAAATATATTCTTTTTAAATGCGTACTATGTGATAGAGTATGTGTTTTAGAGTGTGTAAAATGGCATACAATATCGAACTGGCGTTCTGTATCTTTGGCGGTCTACGTGAATGGTGAGAATGAAGTTTGGTATTGGGTGTCATTTTTTTAAATTCATTTTATTTTGCGTGATGCTGTTTTTAGTTAATTGTATTTTGGCGATACGGTCAATGTTTTAGTTAATAGTTTTGTATAGCACTTGTCGGTGAAAACAGTTCGAGTGACACGCTGCGTTTTCTGCGCCGTGCACATCAATCTATTCACTCCGTCTCCCGCAAAACTCGCCATATACGATTTTGCAGGTGCATAATAGAATGAATCATAGATATGCCATTAGAAACAGTGTTGCTCGGACATGCGTCCCGACGGAGTTATTAGAGTGCACGGCGCGACGAAAGCCTTGCGAATTGTCACGTCGAATCTGTATTTCACCGACAGCGTGCGCCAAATATTTCGCATTAAACAAAAAAGCGCTGTCTCACTGACTGTATGCATCAAAATGTTTCACGTGAAACAAGAAGATGAATTTTAGCGAGGGTGTCGCTGAATGTTTCACGTGAAACAAAAAAGGTGGATTTCAACGAGTACGTACGCCAAAATGTTTCACGTGAAACAAAAGATTGATTTTAACGATGTGTATAGTCGGATGTTTCACGTGAAACATTGCTAAGAGATTTTTATATTTCATTGAATATGAATAATGATAATGTTATGATTATTAAAGTCTTTCTTTATGTGAATTTATGGGTTCTATTTATAAAGAGGAGAGAGTCTTAAGATAGTTTATACAAGGAAATGTATATGAATCGAATTATAGCTATTGCAAATCAAAAGGGTGGAGTTGGAAAAACAACCACAGCAATCAATCTGTCTGCATGTCTGGCAGAGGCAAATAAAAAAGTCCTTCTAATTGATGCGGATCCGCAGGGAAATGCAACGAGTGGGTTGGGAATCGATAAGGACAGCGTAGAATATACCGTTTATGAGCTGATTCTGGGAAATTGCAGTGCGAAGCAGTGCATGTATAAAACAGAACAGGAGAATCTTACGGTTATTCCGTCAAATATGAATCTGGCCGGAGCAGAAATCGAACTTCTTGATGTGAATGAGAAGGAATTTATTCTTCGCAATGAAATCGATTATGTGATGGATGATTTTGATTATGTTTTGATTGATTGTCCGCCATCCCTGAATATGCTTACAATCAATGCACTTACGACAGCAAAGAGTGTATTGGTGCCAATTCAGTGTGAATATTATGCATTGGAAGGCTTATCTCAGCTGATGTATACCATTTCTTTGGTTCAGGAACGATTAAATCCGACTTTGCATGTAGAGGGCGTCCTTTTTACCATGTTTGATTCAAGAACGAACCTTTCCGCATCTGTTGTGGAAAATGTAAAGGAAAATCTTGAGCATAAGATTTATGAAACAGTCATTCCGAGAAATGTAAGACTTGCGGAAGCACCAAGTTATGGACTTCCGATTAATTTATATGATTCAAAATCAACCGGCGCGGAAAGATATCGATCTTTAGCAAAGGAAATCATAGAAAGTGAGGATTCCTGATGGCAGCGAGAAAAGGCGGTCTTGGAAAGGGCCTTGATTCACTGATTGCGGACAGAAGGCCGGTTGCCGTAAAAGAAACAGGCAATGCTTCGGTGGAAAAAGAAGAAAAAGTAGATAACAAAAGCCCTTTGATGGTTAAGCTCAGCGAGGTGGAACCAAACAGGGAGCAGCCCAGAAAACATTTTGATGAGGAAACATTGCAGGAACTTGCAGATTCCATCAAAAAATATGGCGTAATTCAGCCTCTTTTGGTAGAAAAAAAAGAAAAATATTATGAGATTATAGCAGGTGAGAGAAGATGGCGGGCTGCAAAGCTTGCCGGTCTAAAGGAAATTCCTGTTGTGCTCAAAGAACTGTCAGAGCAGGAAAAAATGGAAATTGCTTTGATCGAAAATATTCAGAGGGAGGATCTGAATCCAATCGAGGAGGCACAGGCTTACAAAAGATTGTTGGATGAATTTCATCTGAAGCAGGAAGATGTGGCAAATAGTGTATCCAAAAGCCGCTCAGCAATCACAAATACCATGCGTCTGCTCAAGCTGGATGAAAGAGTACAGGATATGGTTGCGGGAGAAGAGCTTTCGGCTGGTCATGCAAGAGCACTTTTATCCATATCGGATGTGGACAAACAGTATGAACTCGCCTTAAAAATTGTGGAAAAAGGTCTGAGTGTCAGAGAAGTGGAAGCTCTTTTGAAAAAGAAGCCAGCCAAGGAAGAAAAAGAAGAAGTCAATACAGCTGAAGAGCTGATTTACCGGAATTTTGAAAACAATCTGAAGGAACTATACGGAACAAAGGTTTCAATTAAGAATCAGAAGGGAAAAGGAAAAATTGAAATTTCCTATTATTCAGTAGATGAGCTGGAGAGAATTCTGGAAATGCTTCAAAGTACGAAAAGAATATAGCAGAACAATAGTTCGGGGAGAATGAAATGAGCAGTAATTTGCTGGAAAGCTATGGGATTGATCCCTTATATATTATGATCGGAATGGCAGTGCTTATTCTGATCCTGTTCATTCTTGTCATTTTTTCTTTTATAAAGATAGGCAGAATGAATAAACGTTATGAATTGTTTATGAAGGGCAAGAGTCCGAGATCCCTTGAAAAAATCTTTTTGAGCAGGATCAATAAGCTGGATGAGGTAGAAAAAATCGAAAGAGAAAACAGGGGAGATATTGACCGACTGATTTCAAATGAGATTCATTCCTTCCAGAAGTATGGCCTTGTAAAATACAATGCTTTTCAGGATATGGGCGGCCGCCTGAGCTTTGCACTGGCGCTCTTAAATGATCAGGATGATGGTGTTGTGATCAATGCAATCCATACAAGAGAAGGCTGCTATACCTATGTGAAGGAAATCATCCGTGGAAGATCGGTTCTTCTTCTTTCTGAGGAAGAAAAAGAGGCTGTTACAGTTGCACTGAATAAATAAAACGATTAGAATAGTATATTGTTAGTTTATGTTTGGCTTTGAGTTTGGCCGGACATATTGAAAGGATTAGAAAGCATGATTGATATAAAGTTTTTAAGAGAAAATCCTGACATTGTCAGACAGAATATCCGCAATAAATTTCAGGAGCATAAGCTTCCGCTTGTAGATGATGCAATCGAATACGATAAGCGCAATCGCGAAATCAAGCAGGAAGTTGAGGCACTTCGTGCAGAGAAGAATAAGCTTTCCAAGCAGATCGGTGCTTTGATGAAGGAAGGCAAGAAGGATGAGGCACAGGCAATCAAGGATGAGATTGCAAAGAATGCTGACAGAGTAGACAGCCTTTCTGCAGAAGAAAAGGAAGTAGAGGACAAGCTGAAAAAGGTAATGATGTCCATTCCGAATATCATTGATCCTTCTGTTCCGATTGGAAAGGACGATAGTGAGAATGTGGAAATTGAAAAATTCGGCGAGCCTGTTGTTCCGGATTTTGAGATTCCTTATCATACAGATATCATCGAGAGCTTTGATGGAATTGATCTGGATGCAGCAAGAAAGGTTGCAGGCAATGGCTTCTACTATCTGATGGGAGATGTTGCAAGACTGCATTCTGCTGTAATTGCTTATGCAAGAGACTTTATGATCAATAGAGGATTCACCTACTGTGTTCCTCCTTTTATGATCAGAAGCGCTGTTGTTGATGGCGTAATGAGCTTTGAGGAAATGGATGCCATGATGTACAAGATTGAGGGTGAGGATCTTTACCTGATCGGTACAAGTGAGCATTCCATGATCGGTAAATTCATCGATACTGTAAATGACGAAGAAAAAATGCCGCTTACCCTGACAAGCTATTCCCCTTGCTTCCGTAAGGAAAAGGGTGCCCATGGTATTGAGGAAAGAGGTATTTACCGAATTCACCAGTTCGAAAAGCAGGAAATGATCGTTATCTGTAAGCCTGAAGAATCCAAGATCTGGTATGATAAGCTTTGGCAGAATACAGTAGATCTTTTCCGCAGCCTGGATATTCCGGTTAGAACTCTGGAATGCTGCTCCGGTGATCTGGCTGATCTGAAGGTGAAATCCTGTGACGTTGAGGCATGGTCTCCGCGTCAGAAGAAATATTTCGAGGTTGGAAGCTGTTCTAACCTGGGTGATGCACAGGCAAGACGTCTGCACATCAGAATCAAGGGCAAGAATGGAAATTATCTGGCTCATACACTGAACAATACGGTTGTTGCTCCGCCGCGTATGCTGATTGCCTTTTTGGAGAACAATCTGCAGGAAGATGGTTCTGTAAGAATTCCGGAAGTGCTTCGTCCTTACATGGGCGGTATGGATGCGATTCGCAGAAAATAAGGAGAGCGCATGCACGATTACCTGCGTAGCGTTGGTTTTTCCAATATAAAAACAAGAACTGAAGAGGATGCTTTGCTCCGAGAGGTCGTGAAGTATCCAACAGAACGTTATCTGACAGAAACAGATGGAATTGTAATTGCGGAATACCGGAAAGAATATGCTGCTTTTTCCGGTATTGCCGTAAGAGGTGAATTTGATGAGGAGAAATGCTTTCATATTCACTACTCATATCCTTATTTTAAGGCAAGCGGAGTTACTTCAACAGAAAAGCTAGAGGTAGAGAAGCATTCTGAGCAGATTTCTTATGCCGGAATTGTAGATGATATCAGGGTAGGAGCAAGTCTGATTTTCTACCTGCAGAATGCAATTTCTTATCTGAAGTTAAAGGAAAATCAAAGAGACAGGCTGGGAACAAGGCAAATCAAAATGTCAGCTCTTTCCACAAGGGGAACTGTTCTGCTTCCGGTAATGAAAAGCTGTTTCCAAAAGGATGAGGAAAAGAAAAATCTTTCCCAGAGAACCCAGCTGATTGCCGCTGCCAGAGAAGGGGATGAGGAAGCAATTGAATCCCTGACACTGGAGGATATTGATCTTTATTCCATGCTTTCCAAACGGATGATGTCAGAAGATATTCTTTCTATTGTCGAATCAACCTTTATGCCAAGTGGTATAGAGAGTGATAAGTATTATATCATTGGTGAAATCATTGATCTGGAAAAGATAAAAAATCCGGAAAGCGGAGAAGTATTATATCAGATGATGATAAGCTGCAATGAAATGACCTTTGATCTTTGCATCAATCAAAAGGATTTGATCGGAGAGCCTGAGATTGGCAGACGTTTCCGGGGAGATATCTGGTTACAGGGAGAGGTCGACTTTGATTGATCAGAAAGAGCCGGTGAAAATAGCCCAAAAGCTCTTCTTGACTTTCACTTGATCCAGGTAGTAGAATATTAAACAGTCAATTTATTTTAATGAATGTTTCCGTAGCTCAGCTGGATAGAGCGACCGCCTCCTAAGCGGTAGGTCGGGTGTTCGAATCACCTCGGGAACGCCAGAAAGTTCCGTCGGGAAGCCTTAGAAAAGCAAGGCTTTCCGGCGTTTTTTTATTGGATAGGAAGCTACTGTTTTATTCCACAAAAAAGCCTTGTATAATGAAAATAAATTTACGAAAATCATTTTAACCTACTGAAGGAAGTGATCAGAGTGTCTTTGAAAGAAAGCGCAAAAGAAGAAAAGCTTCATCAAAAGATTCCGGGTGAGGATACCGGAATTATTACCAAAAACAGTTTTTGTGATATCTGTGCACCCGGTCCGCATTGTGGTGTGACCTGCTATGTAAAAGATGGCAGGATCATTAAGATCGAAGGTACGGAAGGACATCCGACAAACCATGGACTTCTTTGTACAAAAGGACAGGCAGGCCGCCAATATGTTTATCGCAAGGATCGGATTCTGACCCCTCTCCGCCGCATAGGAGAAAGGGGAGAGGGCAAATTTGAGCCGATCAGCTGGGATGAGGCTTATAATGAAATCGTAGTCCGGCTTAGTAAGCTAAAGGAAGACTATGGTTCCTGTTCTGTGGCCTTTTATTCCGGTTATAACAAATGGTACAGACCTTTTTTGCAGAGGCTCTGCTATGACTTTGGCTCGGTAAATTATGGTACAGAATCCTCCTCCTGCTTTACCTCGACGATCATGTCCTGGCGTCTGGCAACAGGAGCGGATTTTGCTGCACCGGATCTGCGGAATGCGGGGATTTTTCTGGGCTGGTGCTACAATGCATATTATGCCCAGTTTCTGATGGCAGGCGGTGTTGAAATGGCAAGGAAGAGGGGGATGAAGGTCATTATCATTGATCCCCGCATCACACCTGCTGTAGAAAAACAATGTGATCTTCATCTGCAGATCAAGCCGGGTACGGATTGTGCCTTAGCCCTGGGGCTTGCGAGAGAACTGATCGTCAATGATTGGGTAGATCATGACTATATCGAAGAGCATGTTTTCGGGTATGAAGAATACAAGAATTATGTCATGGATTTTCCGCCGGAAAGAGTGGAAAAACTGACGGATGTAGCGGCAGAAAAGATTCGTCTTGCAGCCAAAATGATCCATGAAAATATGCCTTTGGCAATCAATCAGTCGGGAGCAGCCCTGGTGCATCATACCAATGGTATGCAGACGCATCGTGCTGTAATGGCCTTATCTGCCCTGATGGGTACTTATGACCGTCCGGGCGGCATGATTCCGGCACCATTAACCTATGCCCATTCGATGGCAGGCTTCAGCACGCTGGATCATGAATTTCCACAGGAAAAATATCCAAAGGATGCTCCAAGACCCATAGGTGCCCAGCGTTTTCCACTTTGGGATGAGTTGGTTGGTGAAATGCAGGGGAACGATCTTGCCCGGCAAATTGTGGAGGGGCTTCCTTATCCGGTAAAGGGTCTCTATGCACATGGTATGAATTTCCGTATGTTCAACGGAGACAAGAATCTGGAGAAGGCTCTGAAGGAATTGGATTTTTTTGTTGATGTTGATCTTTTTATGACGGATTCGGCAAAGCTGGCAGATATTGTGCTGCCTTGCTGCTCCTCCTTTGAGAGAGGGGAATTTAAGGTCTTTGGAGGCGGATTTGGTCAGTATACAGAGCCTGTAATCAAGCCACTTGGTCAGTCCAGACCGGATGATGAGATCATTTGTGAGTTGGCAAGGCGTATGAATCTGGATGATGATTTGCTAAGATCCGGACCGGAAGCCTGTGTACGCTATATGCTGAGGGAGACACCGGTTGATATCGATTTTCTTAAAGAACACAGTCAATTTCCACAAAAACTGGAAGGCGTCAGAAAGATTCCGGTTGGCCAGCATGGTTTCCAAACACCCAGCGGAAAATTCGAGCTTTATTCTACTGTGATTGAAAAATATCCCGGATTAGATCCTTTGCCAACATGGAAGGACAGCATCGATGATAGAGATCCGGAAAGATATCCCTTCCGCCTGGTTACAGGAGCCCGCTTGCCAAATGCCCTGCATTCCCGCTTGCATACGCTTCCCTGGCTGCGTTCCCTGCGTCCTCTTCCGACTGCCGATCTGAATGATGAGGACGCTAAGAAGTTGGGAATTCAGGAGGGAGACAGCATTAGCCTTTCTACCTGTGAGGGAGAAATCACCGTAGCTGCAAATCCTACCCGGACAGTGAAAAAAGGTACGGTATTTATGTATCACGGCTATAGTGAGGCAGATGTAAATTCCATTATTCCGCCGGGACATAATGACCCTTATTCCGGATTTCCGGGCTATCGCAGTGTTCGCTGTGCCCTGATAAAAAAGGAGGTGTAAGAGCATGCGTTTGATTTTTGATTTTGATGCGGAAAAATGCTCTGCCTGTGGGGCCTGTGCCATTGCCTGTATGGATCAAAATGATATTGATCTGGAAGCCGGTATGCAGCCCTACCGCAAGATTTATCAGCTTGAGCGTCCCGATGCAAGAATTTATCTTACAACAGCCTGCATGCATTGTCCGGATGCGCCCTGCATGAAGGCATGTCATTTTGGCTGTATTCAGCAGGATAAAGAGACAGGCTTGACGATATATGATACGATAAAATGCGTGGGATGTCGTGCCTGTGCCCGTGCCTGTCCCTATGATGCGATTTCTTTTCGCCCCAGCGGACAGGATAGGCCTAAGGTGAAAATGGAAAAATGTCATGGCTGTATCGAGCGGATCAAAGCCGGTCTGGATCCGGCCTGTGTGCATTCCTGTCCCACAGCTGCATTAAAATGGCACTGGTCTGAAGATCAGGAGGAAGAATATTCCCTGGTTTCACTCTGCAGGGAGTGGGGAATTAGCGATTTGTCCAAAAGCTGAAAGCTTCAGCTTATAAAATAAAATAGAAAAAGAATAAGAAGGAGAGTATCATCATGGAAAAACTCAAAAATATCGTTTCTACAGAAAAGGCACCTGCAGCAATTGGTCCCTATTCTCAGGCTGTTTGCCTGGGTGGAATGGTCTTTTTATCCGGCCAGCTGGCAATTGACCCGGCTAACGGAAATCTGGTAGAGGGTGGCATTGAAGCGCAGACAGAGCAGGCGCTGAAGAATATCGAGGCGATTTTGGCCGAGGCAGATCTGACCATGGATAATGTGATCAAAACAACGGTTTTCCTGGCGGATATCAATGATTTTACGGCGATGAATGAAGTTTATGCAAAGCATTTCAGCTCTGATTATCCTGCCCGTTCTGCAGTAGAGGTTGCAGCACTTCCAAAGGGAGCACTGGTAGAGATTGAGTGCATTTGTGCCCGTGGAAGAATTCCCTTTGAGCAGTAATTGAGAAAAAAATAGATAAGAGATATAAACATATATAAGAAATATAAGCATAAGAAAAAAGAAGCAGAATCTGTAAGGGGCTTGAAAAAGTACAAGCAATCCTCAGAGAAATCTGCTTCTTTTTTACTTTAAAACTTCTTTCTATTCGAAAAAAATGATATGAGAGTTATTTGTTGCTAATAATAAAACTGACAGTATCAATGCTTTTATTATTTATATTGCTTTTATTTCTGCGGAGCCGGACGATAAGGCTTTACAGGCTTTGGTGCAAAGGGATTTACGGCCTTGCCTTCTTCTACATCTTTGAACCATGCTTCTGCCTTCTTCGGCATATTGCGCCAGCTTTCAGCTGTCTGCGGCTCCTGCATGTCTTTGGTTGCATAGCGCCAGTCACTGGTATGGCTGATATATTTTTCATCCTGCTGAGCAGAATTCTCATCACCGAGATCACCTGCAGCGATGCGGAGGAGAGAGCCGTACTGCTCGCTGACGGTATGGAGCTTCAGATCTTCTACAAAGAGTTTTTTCAGAGGACGCTTTGCCAGATTGGACATGATGGTTCTGTTCTCATAGGGCATGGTCTTCCACATACGGGCGATTTCCCAAGCACGATCCATGACTTTGGCTTTTTCTACTACTTCAGAGATGGCACCGTGATCCAGCAGATCCTGAGCGGTAAACTGGCGGCTGGTGGTCATGTAATAGTTGCCAAGCTTTGTGCCGAAATAGTGCTGGCACATAAGACCCATGGCATCACCCGGTACAAGGCCGCCCTGGGCATGGGGAACCTCCATTACGGTATCATCTGAGCAGATGGTGATATCACAAAGAAAAGCGGAATCCCAGTGGAAACCGGGACCCGGAATGGCACCGATCGTCGGTACATCAATATCGAATACCATGTTCTTGATGAGGTTTGTATCATCAAAATACTGGTGCTGGAAGCGCTCGGTCGGAAGCTCGGAGTAGGTCTCCCAGCCTTCGGGATCAGATTCGATCATCCAGCTGTCTCCGATGTGAGTAAAGATAATGATTTCATTTTTAAAGTCCAGAGAAAGGACTCTTGTCAGCTGTGAGCAGGCACGATGTGACATGCCGGAATGATGCATGGGACCATCATTTGTCTTCCAGGTGACCTGCAGAATGCCGTCCTCACGATAGAGATCGGCAAAGTCCTTAAACCACTCCTTATATTCTTCAAGCTGCGGCAATTTTACATAATCTGCCATAGGTTTTCCCATTTTTTTCTTACCTCCTTATTTGTTTGTGTAATGTGTTGATTTATCGAAAAACTTATACACATTATAAAGGAAAAATCACCGTCTTGACATAGGAAAATGTGGATATATAATGTTAGGAATGTGAAAAAGAATTAAGAGAAAAAGATTAATAAGAAGAAAGAAGAAGAAGGCGAAGAGAAAAAATGAAATCAGTGCAGAATGACATGACAGTTGGGAATCCGATGAAGCTTATTTTGGCTTTTACCATGCCGATCTTTATTGGAAATGTTTTTCAGCAGTTTTATAATATGGCAGATGCGATCATTGTCGGAAAATTTGTCGGCAATCAGGCCCTGGCGGCGGTTGGATCTACCGGCACGATCATGTTTTTGATCTATGGTTTTGTGGTTGGTATGACGGCCGGTTTTACTGTTTTAACAGCACAAAAATTCGGTGCCGGAGATATGAGAGGCATGCGGAAGACAGTTGCGGGAGCCGGTATTTTATCGCTGATCATTGGGCTGATCCTGACCTTTTTATTTATGGTCTTTATGAAGCCTCTTTTGCTTCTGATGAATACGCCATCGGATATTTTTGCGGATGCCTATGCCTATATCATGATCATCAGCGGAGGCATCCTGGCACAGATGCTCTATAATCTTTTGTCCAGCATTTTGCGTGCCCTGGGGAACAGCAGACTGCCCTTGATTTTCCTGATCATCAGTGCAGTTTTAAATATTTTTCTGGATTTGCTTCTGATCATAGGCTTTCATATGGGGGCGAAGGGTGCCGGAATTGCAACGGTGATCGCCCAGGGGATTTCCGGTCTGCTCTGTCTGATCTATATCATTGCCAGAATACCGGAGCTGCATCTGAAAAGGGAGGATCTGCATGTCGGAGCGAGCATTTATAAGAAGCAGCTGGGCATTGGCCTTCCTATGGCTTTACAGTATTCCATTACAGCGATCGGAACCATGATGGTTCAGTCCTCCCTGAATATTTTGGGATCGACTCTGGTGGCGGCTTATACGGCTGCAGGCAAGATCGAGCAGCTTGTTACCCAGGCTTATGTTGCCATGGGAACAACAATGGCTACCTACGGAGCCCAGAATATGGGAGCCGGTTATATCAAACGGATCAGGGAGGGCTTTAAGGCCTGTACCATCATCGGCGTGGTCTATTCCTTTGCGGCAGCGGCCTTTATTATGACCATAGGAAAATATCTGACCTACCTTTTTGTTTCGGAGGATATTTCCCTGATCATGAATTCCGTGGATATCTATCTGAAATGTATCGGATTTTTCTTTATTCCTCTGACGATCGTCAATGTTTATCGAAATGGGATTCAGGGACTGGGCTATGGCCTGCTTCCTATGACAGCCGGTCTTGCGGAGCTGATCGGCAGAGGGGTGGTTGCCGTGATCGCAGGAAGAATGAGAAGCTATATGGGAATTTGTCTGGCGGGGCCTGCAGCATGGCTTCTGGCTGGTGCCTTACTTTTGATCATGTATTTTTACATTATGAAAGAATGTGAAGCAAAATTCGGTTCAGCCAGCTGATTGATATAAAATCCGGGGGCAAAGGAATAAAAAGGGTAGTCCCTTTTGAAGGAGAAAGAAATGAAAGTAGCATATACACTGCGAAACTATGATAAGAAAAATCTGGGAAAGGATATTCTGGCCGGTCTAATCATCATGGCGGTATCCATTCCGATTTCTATGGGCTATGCACAGATTGCGGGACTGCCTGCGGTATATGGCCTGTATGGTTCTGTTTTTCCGATCTTGATTTTTGCCCTGTTTTCGACTTCACCCCAGTTTATTTTTGGTGTGGATGCGGCACCGGCAGCTTTGATCGGATCGGCTCTTTTGGGGCTGAATATTACAGCGGGGTCAGAAGAAGCCATGGCGGCGGTTCCAGTGCTGACCTTTTTTGTGGCACTCTGGCTGCTGGTTTTTTCCTTCTTAAAGGCAGGAAAGCTGGTGAATTATATCTCAGCTCCGGTAATGGGAGGCTTCATCACCGGTATCTGCAGCACCATTATTCTCATGCAGCTGCCCAAGCTGATGGGAGGCAGTGCAGGTGTGGGAGAATTTCTAGAGCTTTTTGAACATATTATCGAAACAGCAAAGGAAGTAAATCTGCCGTCTCTTTTCCTGGGGCTTGCCGCATTGGCGATTCTTTTGATCAGCAAAAAGCTGCTTCCTAAATTTCCGATGGCGGTAGTATTGATGGCAGCTGGTGCTTTACTGAATCGCCTCTGTCCTTTGGAGCAATGGGGGATCAGCAGTCTGTCAGCGGTAGAAAAGGGGCTGCCACTATGGCGTATCCCTGATTTTTCCTCTGTACCGATCAAGGAAGCGGTCAGCATCAGCCTTTCGGTGGCAGTTGTAATCATGGCGGAGACCTTGCTGGCGGAGAACAGCTTTGCTCAGAAGAATCATTATCAGATTGATGATAATCAGGAGATTCTGGCTTTTTCCCTGGGAAATTTTCTTGCAGCCTTTACAGGCTGTTGTCCCATTAACGGTTCGGTATCCAGAAGCGCCATGGGAGAACAGTATCAGGCAAAGACTCAGCTGACCAGTCTGGTAGCAGGTGGATCCATGATTCTTCTCCTTCTCTTTTGTACCGGTTTTATCGGCTATCTGCCGATTCCGGTCCTGACAGCAATTGTCATATCGGCTTTATTGGGAGCGACGGAATTTGAACTGGCTGTGCGCTTATGGAAGATCAGCCGGACAGAATGCTTTATCTTTTGGGGAGCCTTCTTTGGAGTGCTTTTCCTTGGAACCATAAACGGTGTATTAATCGGAATCATTTTGTCCTTTACGGAGATGATCATACGCTCGGCCAAGCCGGCTACCTGTTTTCTTGGCATTCAGCCGGGACATAAACACTTCCGGGATCTGAAGGAAGGAGATGGCATTTATCCTCTTTCCGGGGTTCTGATCTATCGTTTTAGCAGCAATCTCTTTTTTGCCAATATTTCAGTTTTGGAAAAGGAGCTGGAGGAAGCCATTAAGGAGGATACAAAGGCAGTTATTATTGACGCGAGCGGAATCGGAAGCATAGATATTACTGCGGCGGATCGTCTGGAGCTTTTGAGTGCATCCCTGAAAGAAAGGGGAATCGCCTTTTATCTGACAGAGCACATTTCCGAGCTGAATATCCAGCTCAGAAAGCTGGGACTGGGGCATTTAATAGAGGAAGGAAATGTCAGAAGAACCATTCACATTGCCTTGAAGGATATGGGCTATAAGCGTCCTTACCCTCTGGAGGGCAGCGTGGATAATGGAAAAAGAAGTGCTTCCCTCAAACGGGCAGATAACCGGGTACAGGAATTTGTCTGGGCCTTCGGGCCGGATGCCGAGGAGGAAATGGAAAAGCAGATCATGCACCAGATCGAGCATTTGAAGGAAACAAAGAATGTCGAGGAGCTGCTGCACGGAAGCTGGTCCTATATGGATGCATTGGATATGGATGAATGGCTGGAGCATCTGGAAGAGCATTTGAAGGAAATCGTTCGGATTTCCGGAAAGGATGAGGCTGCTCTGGCAAAGAAATTCGAGGAGCACAGGCAGGAGATTCACAGACGGATCGCAGAGAATCATCCGGAGCTGGCAGAGCGTTTTATAGAGAGAAGACATGTATTGGATGCCCATTTAAAGGAAAGGCATCCGGAGGTCTTTTCCCTGATTGAAAAGCTGAGAGAACATAAGTCAGAGGAAGATTAAAATTTTTATGTAAGACGAGATGTTCTGCCTAGAGTCAAAAACCGTTAGGAGGACCTCAGTGCTTAGCAAGAGCGTGTTTTTGACTCGGTAGAATCATTCTCGTCACGCCACTTGGACATTTTTCTTATATAAGTCTAGAAAAAAAGGACATTCTCACTCGCATGAAACTGAGTGAAGAATGTCCTTTTTTCATCGTACAGGAAACTTCCTTTCTATACGATAAAATGCTCCGCAGAGATTGCACTGCGGAGCATAGGAATTATGTCACTAAAGCGACCGCTTATTTAGTAAGAGCTTCCGATAAAGTCCTCATTGAGATACTGATCAGTGATCTTTCCGTTATTGATCGTTTGTTCAACGACTGCGGAATAATATTCATCACCACGGATATCTGTCAGAACAATGGAAGTCAGATAGGATCCGGAAGGCAGATCTCCCATGGAAATCTTGGTGGATAACTTAAAGACGATTCTGGAATCTCCCTTTATGGAGCTGGTAGATCCGTCTTCCGTATTATAAACCTCATAAATCGGATAAATGACATCACCGACTGTCAGATCCGTCATTGTTTTATCAATAACATAAGCCTGCGCTGCAGACGGATCGGTGGTGGTCTCATCAACCTCAATGGCACCGGTCAGGCTGAGCTTCTTGCTTTCCTTATCATAAGTGAAGGTAAGATAATGCTTGGCTCCATTTATGTAAACCGGACTTCTATAGGAGATAGAAGTATTGGATTCTCCTACAATCTCTGTAGCCAGAGGGCATCCGTCCAGCGTGATCCATTTACCCTGGAAGGTGGTATCTACCTGTCCATCTCCTGAAATGGAAGCGGAGGAATTCTGGCCATAATAGATAATCTCAGCTGTATCCTTGTCATAGAATCCAACTTCCAGCTTTGCAGACTGGGCATTTTCCATCTGTTCTTCATTCAGCTTCAAAGAAAAACCGTCATCCGTCAAGCTGATTTCATTGCTGCCGAGCTTCTGAAGTGCCTTGGTATCCATGGTTTTTGCAGTACCATAGTTCATGGAATCCGCATAGGCCTGGAATTCTTCATTGAGACAGCCGGATACCTTATAGTAATAAAGAGCCTTTGTCGCCATATCGTCAGAAATCGAATTTACATATTTCAGGAAGAGACTCAGGCCACCGGTACCCTTGATATCAACCGGCATATAGATACTCAGACCGGTGGAATCGGACAAATAGCCGCTTTGTCTGTGATAAAGGACTGCTTCATCCAGAGCATCCAGAACCTCCTGGCATTCTGTTGGATAGTAGTCTGACAGAGCTTCCATATAGTTTCCAAGATCAATCGTATTGTAGACCATATAAGCAGAGCCGGCAAAACGGGTAGAATTGTTGGCAGCATTTCCAATCTTGGACAGGGTTTGGATATCATTGATCGAATCCTGAAGCAGTTTGGCATTCAGCTTGCAGTAGGACTGGTAAGTCTTTTCTGCGGCATTGATGTCAATTGCAGAAAAGGTTGCGTCAAAGGTAATGCCCAAGAAGGCGCTATTGTAGTTCTGCGTCATATAGTGATCCATATAGGAATCGGCAATCGTTTCCACAATGGCGGCAGGACTTAGGGTAGCATCGGCAGACATAGCCTCTAAATAAGCATTATGAGTCCAACCATCTCCGGGTTCTGTCTCCTCACTTGCAGCCAGATATTTACCATAGCCGTAAAGATTGTGAGCAACCTCGGTAGATGCCATCAGGCAGGCATCAAAGCCGATAATGTCATAGTGGGGATTCTCCGGATCTGCTTCATAAATCTGGGAGAAGGCCTCCTGCAGCATCTCTAAGGACATGCTGGTACCGAAGATATCATCCACACCATAGCCGACAACGCCGCCGCCGTGATCCCAAAGGACAAGCATTCTGTGATCAGCCGGATAATTTTCATCGCAGTAGGACATAAAGTCTGCTAAGGTATCCGGATCACAGCTGTCCTGAAGAGGCAGATTTTCGATCTGCATCAGTCTGCCGTCTTTGAATTCAAAACGTTGGGTCTTGTTGGGGTTCACCTGAGAATTACTCCATCTGGTTGCACCGCCTGTCTGAATAACGATATTAATGTTATCGGGCCAGATTCCGCTGCAGATTTCCGACAGATCGGTTGATGCATAGCCCGGGGAAGTTGCGATGGCACTGTCAGTGGAAGCGTTTGTCTGACTTTCGCTCGGGTGTACCGGTTCATACATGTATTCCGGGAGATCCAGTCCCATTTCCTTCAGTTCTGCGGCATAGTCCGGCAGAAGAGTGGCATTTGCAGAGGCAGATTCTGCCTGGTTCTGCTGATAAATACTGGAAACCAGATTCTGTGTTACATCGGAAAGATCATTCTCTCCCAGATCCTCCAGATTGGAGCCGACCATGTAGAAACAAATCGTCCAAGTGTCATCTGCGTCGACAGAAGCGATCTTTTGAATCCTGGCATCTCCTGTCTCATCCTTGGGCGATAAACTGTAGATATCCTCCTGGCTGACCGGATTATCCTTTCGTGAATTATAAATCGGCAGAATAATCTTTGTCAGAAGAGGAAGTCCGGCATCCGATATCAGAAACTGGAAAAAGCCGAAGAGAACAAGGAAAAGGATCAGGAGTTTTACCAGAACCTTATGCCAGAGCTTCACCAGGAAGGGGGCATCCCGATAGCGGTTTTTCCGCTTCAGTCTTTTTTCCTTTCTGGCCGCTTTGGCTTCTGCCTTTTGTGCCTTCCAGCGTTCCTTACGGGCCGCTTTGTTTGCTTTCTTTCTCGCCTTTTTGTCTTCTTTTGTCAAAACTTCGGGCGTATTTTCGTTTTCATTATTCATTTCATTCTTCTCCATTCCTCAAATAACAAAAAAACTTCCTTAAGTATAGCATGGAAGGAAGGAAGAAAAGGAAAAAAACTGAAAAAAGGCTTTTATAAAGAAAAAAGGAAAGAAAGTTTTCGGCAATCTGATAGAAAATAAACAGAGCTTGTTTCTCCTTTTTGTGCATGATATAATAAGGCAATTCATAAATTAATAGACTAACAAAACAAAAAATGAAAGCAAATCTGAAAAAAGAAAGTGAGGACAGGATATGAAATATCAAA
>CAVFAT010000011.1:0-9993 GCA_963620785.1 Bacteroidaceae bacterium | reverse complement strand
TATCATACAGGCCAGGTTCTGTATCCGGATGGCGGACTTCTTTGCAAGGGTTGATTTTTATACTATATACTTTATATTTTTTACTTTTGGTTTATCTGGTCTGCGCAGCAGAATGGCTGCACAGACCATTAAACAATATTGACAATGTTCCGTAGATTTAAGGAGGACAAGCCAATGGCAAAAGATTATTCAAAGCAGATGGTACCTTACGCTGAGCTTCCGAAGCTTGACGAGTACAAAGAGTGGTTCAAGGATTATGCAGACCTTGAAAGAGAAGACGGAATCCTTCAGGTTTCTCTGAAGACAGGCGATCACAAGCCGTACTGGTCAGGCGGAATGCACCGCGCAATGTCTCAGATGTCTCGTATGATCTCTCTTGACCACGAGAATGAGATTATCATCTGGACAACAAAATATCCGGATTGGATCCAGGATCAGGATTTCAATGGCTGGGAAAGATACAATGACGAGCGTTTCACACATCAGTATTTCGATGATATGAACCTCATCAAGAACATGGTATTCGATCTTGACGTACCGACAATCGGTGCTATTCCGGGACCGGGCTTCCACTGGGATGGACCGCTTCTTTGCGATATTTGTATCGTATCTGAAGATACAACATTCGATGATCCGCACCTTTCTTCAGGAATGGTTTCCGGTGACGGAATGGGACTTCTTCTTCAGAACGGCATCGGCCTGAAGAGAGCTAACTACCTCATCCTTGGCGGCGGACAGATCAGCGCTCAGACAGCTTATGACTGGGGTATGGTTTCTGAAGTTGCTCCGAAGGGCAAGGTTATTGAGAGAGCTTGGGAAATGGCTAAGATCATCAAGAGTGCTCCGTTCCATGCACGTACAGTAGCTTCTTCTCTTTGCAAGAGACCGCTGCAGAGACTGCTTATGGATGACCTTCGTGTTAACACACTTTCTGAGGCATACAGCACACAGATCTCTATCAACTACAATGATTATGAGAAGGAAGATGCTGATGCTTCTACAGAGGCAGGACAGGTTGATGAGAGATTCTCAGGCGCTTGGTGGAGATGGAGATGTGATCCGGTATCCAACGAAGAGCTTCAGAATCCGAGAACTTATGAAGGCAAGATCAATGACCGTAAGGTTGCTCTTGACTGGTTCAAATCAGCTCATCCGGAAGAGTGGCAGTACTAATTCCAAGATAATGAGTATTCTTTCATGCCGGGACATTTTTGTTCCGGCATGTTTTATAGAATGTTTTATAGAATAGGAATTTTCTTCCTATTGGATAAAAGGCGCTAGATGCCAAAGATGCGCACTCGTGCGAAGGGGGAGTTTGTCGCAAGCGACCGCGCTTGGCGCGAGAATGTGCTTTGCACATTCTATTAAAAAATAAAAGGGGTGCTCCCTGATGGAAGAAGGGGAGAAAAAATGGTTATGAGAGAAGAACAGACAGAAGAACATTTAAAGGATTTGGAGTTGCTGAATCTGCTGACAGATGCGGTTCGTATGCACTCCGCTTATGTAGAGAACAATCTGAAGAAGATGGGTCTGCAGATGGGACAGGGGGCTGTAATTTCCACTCTTGGCAGATATGGAGATCTCCCTCAGAATCAGATCGCAAAATTAAGAAAGGTTTCTCCGGCGACGATCAGTGTCATGATCCGCAGAATGGAGAACAATGGCTTAATCGAAAGAAAAAGCGATGAGAAGGACGCAAAGGTCCATATCATTTCTTTGACAGATAAGGGTAAAGAAGCATATAACGAGCTAAGTGCCGATTTTGATAAAAATCCGGATATCGTATTTGAAGGCTTGTCCATAGCGGATAAAAAGCAGGCAGAGATCATTCTCAAGAGGATCTGCGATAATCTGGAAAGAAACGAAAAAGCAAAACATATGAAGTAAGCAGACAATAGAAAAAGAACGATAGGATCCATTAGCTTAATAAAAGCCAAAGCTATAGGGAAAATAGAGTTATAGGACAAAATATGTAGATGAAAAACGCCTTCAGGCCGGAAAGGACTGGAGGCGTTTTTTTCTGTCTTTATATCGTTTATGCCGAATAGAAAACTTTCTTTCTATTCGATATCATGATTATTTCCTGCCGGCATTTGTACCTGCGATAAATCCGGAGGCGAGTGCCCAGGACATATCATTTAAGACTTGTTTCTTGATACCGCTGTCTGCGATATGGCGGCCGGAAGCAATATCACCGGCAACATAAAGGCCATCGATCAAAGACTTTCCGTCTTTGGCATAGGCCTGCATATCCGGATTTACCTTGATGCCGCCGAAGGCTCCATCAGTAGAAAGCTGACCGCCGACAATAAAGTAAGGCCCTTCCTTCAGAGGAATCATATCAGCCGGATCCTTGAAGAAATCCCAGTCCTCACCCTCATCACAGCTCTTATTATAGGCAGTGATGGTTGCCTTTAAATTCTCGGGATTGATGCCGATCTTTTCGGCAGCTTCTTCAATGCTGCTGCCCATAGAGCAGTTGGAAGGATCTTTTTTGATTGCCTTTTCAAACCAGGTCACAAGTTCCGGATAATCCGGGAATTCCGGAAGTCCAAAGACATCAAAATCATCCTTTTTACCGTTTTTCTTGCTGTCGGCAATGATCTTTTCCAACATATCCTTAGAATAAACATAATAGGCCTTTGCTTCCGGCTGATCCAGAAGAATGTGGCCGGTTGTAAAGGGATCGATGCGGGGGGCAAGAGGTTCTGCTACAAAACGATTGCCCAGCTTATTGACAAGAATGATGCTGGGAGAGTGTCCCAGGTTATCCAGATCAGAGCGGTCACCTGTTGCAGCCTGAGGTCCCATCAGACGGAAGCAGAAATTCTCCCAGTCAATATAAGCGCCAACCTGCTCAGCAATGGCAAGAGCATCGCCGGTATAGGCGGGATTGCGGTGGGCATTTTTCTGCACATCAGCGGTTAGGAAACGAGGCTCGACCTTTTTTACAATCTCAGTATTGTTGATCCAGCTGCTGCTGGCGATGATGCAGATATCACAGTTGAACTGAACCCTTCCCTCTGGTGTATCAGCGAGAATAGCGGCGATTTTTCCATCTTTTACAATAGCTTCCTTTGCAGCATGCTCTGTCAGCATTTCAAGGCCAAGTTCTTTGCCGTAGCGGATCATGCATTTCATGAAGAGGGCACCGGAACCCTTATGGAAGTCATCTACCTGGGGACCGATCTGCAGGCAGTCAGGGTTTTCGAAGACATAGGGTCTCGCTTCATAACGTGCCAGCTCCTCGGGATCCTCGTGTTCGCTGTACCAGTCAAAAAATTCTCCGGTTGCAAAAACGGCATTTTTGACCAGCTTGGGATCAAGCTTCCATCTGGTGAGATCCATCATATTGCGGATAAAGGCATTGGAATAATCCGGGATATTTCTTTCCTTTTGCCATTTGCTTCGGAAGGTCCTCAGGGTAGAAGCCAGAAGCATGCCGCCTCCGAGAAATTTGGCTTTTTCCAGAATGATAACCTTTTTGCCTGCTTCTGCGGCACGGACACCGGCAACGAGACCGGCACCGCCTCCGCCGAGAACCAGAACCTCACAGTTTTTTTCTTTCATAATCGTGTTACCTCTTTCTTTTTTATTTTCTTTTGTATATTTATTTTTGTTTTGCTATCTATTTTAACTAAAGAATAGCATAAATAATCCTCTTCCGAAATGCCTGCATGGCTTACTTTAAAGTAAGATATTGCGGCCTAAAATGACTTTTTTTATAATAAGGACAAGCAAGAAAGAACCGGCTGATATCGTTTTTGGGAATATCCTTTTATTGCAGGATATCAGGCCGGATTCAGAAGATAATCAGGTATTTGAAAGGAGTAGAGTTATGGGATGTAATCATTATCCTCATATGTTTTCACCAATGACAATTAAGGGGGTAACCTATAAGAACCGCGTGATCGCATCACCGATCACCACAAACAGAATCACACTGGATCAGACACCGACACCGGAAGGTATTGATGTTTATGAAACCAAGGCCAGAGGGGGCTTTGGACAGGTTACAGTAACAGAAAGCTTTATTGATGATGAATATGCCTGGAGACATGAGCATGGTCTGAACACCTGGGCAAATCCGATGACGACCTATCATATGGAAGCAATCATGACCCTGACAGAGGGAATCAAGGCGCATGGTGCAGTGGCAGCGATCCAGCTGAATCATGTTGGAGCAATGAATCATCCGGATACCATCAAGGGTCATAAGAATCCGATCGGACCATCTGCCTTTGTCAGAGAAGATGGCGTACAGGTTGAGGAAATGACCGTCGAAATGATGGAACGTGTAGCAAATAACTGGGCGGAAGCTGCCTGGAATATGAAGGCACTCGGTTTCGAGGTAATCAATCTCCATGGCGGACATGGCTGGCTTCTGAATCAGTTCATTTCACCGAAATTCAACCATAGAACAGATGAGTACGGCGGCAGCATGGAAAACCGTGCACGTTTCCCGATCATGGTCTGTGACAGGATCAGAGAGGTCTGTGGAGATGATCTGCTCATCGAATACAGAATGTCAGGTTCTGAGCGTATGGAAGGCGGCATGACCTTAGAAGAGGGCATCGAATTTGCGAAGCTGATTCAGGATCATGTAGATATCATCCATGTAACTTCCGGTTCTTATCAGGATCATGTAAATACAAAGGCCTTTTCTTCTATGTTTGATCCGCATGGCTGCAATCTGGATCTTGCAGAGGCCATCAAGAAAAATGTACATGTACCGGTTGTAGCAGTTGGTGGCTTTAACCATCCTTCTCAGATAGAAGCGGCACTTGCAGAAGGAAAATGCGATTTTGTTGCTATGGGCCGTGAGCAGTTTGCGGATCCGGCATTTGTAAATAAGACAAGAGACGGAATTGAGGATGAAATTGCACCCTGTCTGAGATGCTCCTGCTTTAATCCTCTGGCTTCCGATCCGGATAAAAGACCGATTCCTTCTCTCTGGCATTGTGCAGTCAATCCCTGGGGACAGAGAGAACTGCGCTGGAGAACTGCACCGACTCCGACAGGCAGCAGAAAGGTAGTTGTTGTAGGCGGAGGCGTTTCCGGTATGTATGCAGCTGTAACAGCAGCAGACAGAGGACATCAGGTAACTTTGATCGAGCAGTCAGATGTATTGGGCGGACAGCTCTGGTTCACCGAGATCGACACGGATAAGGAAGCTTTAAAGGCTTTCAAAGATGCCATGATCGCCAGAGTCAGCCATCGTGATATTCAGGTAATGCTGAATACCAAGGCAACAAAGGAACTGATCCTTTCCCTTGAGCCGGATCATGTGATCTGTGCAGTTGGTGCTCATCCCTTCGTTCCGAATATTCCGGGCGTAGAGTATGCAAAGCATGCGACAGAGGCATATCTCATGCCTGAGGAAGTAAAGGGCAAGAAGCTGATCATCATCGGAGGCGGCGCTATCGGCTGTGAATCCGGTTACTTCTTCGCAAGTGAATGGGGCTGCCAGGTAGACATTATGGAGATGAGAAATGGCCTGATGCTGGATTCCTTCCCCTCTCAGAGAACAGCTCTGATTCCGAGAATGGAAAAGGCAGGCATGGGAAGCTATTGCGGCGTACAGACAAAGGAAATCCGTGAAAATGGTGTTCTTTATCTGGATCAGGATGGAAATGAGCAGTTTGATGAGGCAGATCTTGTACTTTACTGCTGCGGCTCCAGATCAAACGATGATATCGTGAAAGAACTTTCCGGCTGCTGCGACAGATTTGTCGTAACCGGAGACGGCAAGAGAGCACGTACAGTAAAGCAGGCAACCTATGAGGGCTTCTGTGCAGCAATGGATATTCTGTAAAAAGCTTCTGTGCAGCAATGGATATTCTGTAAAAGGCTTCTGTAGAAGCACCTGAAAAAAGTAAAAAAGAAATAAAAAAGAAACAGCTTTCCGTACGGGTCTGGCAAAAGAAGATCCCCGGAGGCTGTTTCTTTTTGCATTTTGTGTTAGACTGGAGTTTGGTAAGAAAGGAGGCAGCGATCAATGAGTGAAAAGGAAGAACAGGTTTTCAATTTTAAGCAGGATCCCTATAATCACATGATGCGGATGCTCTTCGGCAAATGGAAACCTTTCATTTTACATGCCGTGGAAGAGGATGATTTCACAAACTTTTCCAGATTCACAAAGCAGCTTCCTATCACCCAGAAGGTACTGACAGAAAATCTGAGGCAGTTGGAGGAAGATGGTCTGATCTATAAGACCGTGCGGGATACCAAGCCGCCTCAGACAGAATACCGGCTGACAGAGGCAGGGAAAAAGATGATTCCCCTTCTGAATATGGTCTATAAGCTGGGCTGGGAGGATATGAAAGAAAAGCATATTCCGATTGACGCCCTTGGCGAAATGTGGCACGGTTACAGAGAAAGGGATGAAGATAGGATGCATCATCCCTATGATGAGAAGAAGACGAAATCATAAGAAAGACTTGAAATGCTCATCAGATAAATTTGATGTATTCAAATAGCTTTTGTGTTAGACTGATAAGTAGTTAAACCCTATGGAAAGGAGCACTTTTATGGAAAAAGAAATCAACATTTGTCTTGAAAATGTAGAGAGGGCAAAGGAGTTTGTAGCAATAGCTGAGAAGTTCAAAGGTGATATTGACCTGCTGTCCGGACGCTACATTGTAAACGGCAAATCCATCCTCGGTGTCTTATCCCTGGTGCTGAGCGATCATATGACAGCATCACTTCATTCCGATGATCAGGAAGAATTGGATAAGTTTGCAGAAGTGATGAAGCCCTTCCTGATCGCCTAGGAAACCCTTAGCAGTTTGGGGAATTTCTTTCTCGGAAAAACAAAGATAAGTTTTCAAGGCTTTCAAGGTTTTCAAAGAGGATAAGCTACCTGTATAAAAGCCTTCCGTATAAAAGGTAAAATTTGGATTGTTTTTTGAGAAAGAAAGGGTATAATAGGCACAGGGAAAAAGATTGTTAAAAATTTAATTAATGAAAGGTGGTATTACTATGCCGTTAGTAACTTCAACAGAAATGTTCAAGAAAGCATATGATGGAGGATATGCGATCGGCGCATTTAATGTAAATAATATGGAAATCGTTCAGGCGATTGCAGAGGCTGCAAATGAGCTTCGCTCTCCGGTTATTCTGCAGGCTTCTGCAGGTGCCAGAAAGTACGCAAAGCCGGAATATCTGATGCATCTGGTTCAGGCTGCTGTTGAGACAACCGATATTCCGATCGTTATGCATCTGGATCATGGTGCTGATTTTGCAACCTGCAAGGATTGCGTAGATGGCGGCTTTACATCCGTTATGATCGATTATTCCGGTCATTCCTTTGAAGAGAATATCGAAGAGTCCAGAAAGGTTGCTGAGTATGCACATGAGCGCGGAGCTGTCGTAGAGGCAGAGCTGGGAACACTTGCTGGTGTAGAGGATGATGTAGCAGTAGAAGCAGAGCATGCAATGTATACAGATCCAGATCAGGTAGAGGAATTTGTTAAGAGAACAGGAGTAGATTCTCTGGCAATTGCAATCGGAACAAGCCACGGTGCATACAAGTTCAAACCGGGCCAGAATCCGAAGCTTCGTCTGGATATTCTGGAAGAGGTTTCCAGAAGACTGCCGGGCTTCCCGATCGTTCTGCATGGTTCTTCTTCTGTTCCCCAGGAATATGTTAAGATCATCAATGCAAATGGCGGTGCGCTGAAGGATGCGATCGGTATTCCGGAGGAGCAGCTCAGAGAGGCTGCAAGGGGAGCTGTTTGCAAGATCAATATCGATTCCGACCTTCGTCTTGGCCTGACAGCAGGTATTCGCCAGCACTTTGCTGAGCATCCGGATCATTTTGACCCGAGACAGTATATGGGCGACGGACGTGCAAATGTAAAGGCAATCGTTGCACACAAGATCACAGAGGTTCTTGGATCAAACGGAAAAGCCTGATCTAAAAGCTATAAAAGAATAGATAAAAAAGAATAGATTAATGAGAAGGATCTGCCTTAACCGGAAAAAGTCGGTGGGGCAGGTCCTTTTTTTGTCTTTCGGCAGATTCACTGTCAATTTCTCTAGTAGAATGAAATAGGTTTTGAAAAACCTAATAAAAGCATTGACCTTTGCAACTTTTAGGTTTATAATAACCTTGCAACAAAGGTTATTGCAAACCTAAAAAAATGGAGGTAATGATTTTGAATAAGAAGGATTTAAAGGAACTGAAGAAAATAAACACAAGTAATCTTTTATATGCGATTGCAAATAGAGCAAGAGGGATTGAAGACCTGGCTGGTTTTCGTCCGAAAGCCTTCGCTATTGCTTATGTATTGTATCAGTCCTCGATTGACGCTTCTGTAAATACAGAAAACAAGAGTGCTTTTTTAAATTCTATTCATGCTTCGGAAAGAATCAAAGATTTGTTGGACAGAAATTTGACAATGGATTGGGATTTAATTCGCTCTCTGGAAGGAAAATATCCCGCAGAAGCTTTCTTATCCTATTTGCTTTTTAACAATGAACTTGAGGATTCAAGAAGCGGATCCTATTCTACCCCGGAGGGAGTTTTAAAACTGGCTTATTCACTTTTAAATATAGAAGCAGGGGACAAGGTGTTGGATTTATGTTCGGGAACAGGGAACTTCTTTGTTGAGGCCTATATAGAAGAAGAGAATTTTGATTATACAGGCGTAGAGCTAAACTTTAATTGCAATGATATTGCACAGATCCGTGCAGATTTGTTGCAGAAAGATATTTCTTTAATCCTTAGTGATGCGCTTGAATATCGAACAGAAGAAAAAGCGGATAAGATTTTTGCGAATTATCCATTTGGTTTAAGAACCCCATCTATGGCTGAACATAAGGAGAGACTCAAAACATCATTGGATCTTTCGAACGAAGTGCTTCAAAGAGCTTCTTCTGATTGGATTTTTAATGCGACCATAATCGAAGAATTAAACGAGTCCGGTAAGGCAGCTGCAATTATGACGAATGGTGCGAGCTGTAATACAGCAGATAAAGGAATTAGACAATATTTTGTAGAAAATGGTTTGATTGAAGCGGCTATATCTCTTCCGGCAAGACTATTTAGCGGTACAGCTATTCCCACAACTCTTCTTCTTTTTAGTTATGGAAATTCTGAAATCAAGATGGTGGATGCAAGTGATATTTGCACGAAGAAAAGAAGAATGAATATTTTATCTGACAGCGACATTGAAAGGATTTTGGATTTGCTGAATAAGGACAGCGAGAAGTCTGTCACAAAGAGCTTGGAAGAAGTTGCAGATAATGAATATTGCCTTAGCGCAAGTCATTATTTAGAAGTGCTTCCGGAATTCGAAAATGGTGTTGAACTGGAAAGTATTATTAAAAATATAACCAGAGGTGTCCAGCTTAGGGCAAATGATTTGGATAATCTGAAGTCAAATGAGGTTACAGACTATAAGTTCTTATCTCTATCTAATATATCCGACGGAATACTTACATTAGAAGACGAACAGTATCTGACTGCAATACCATCCAAGCTGCAGAAATTTACGGTAAAGAACAATGCGATCGTTCTTGCGAGAACAGGGGTGCCTGAGTTTAAGTCAGCAGTCGCTCAAATAGATGAAGATACAGAGGTTTTGGCGACAGGAAACCTTTTTGTTATTGAAGTTGATGAGACGAAGGCAAATCCCTTTTATTTGCAGGCGTTTTTTGCGAGCGATACAGGAGCTGCATTACTTAGAAGTATCAGTACAGGAAGCACAATGAAGATGATTTCGCTTGATAAATTGAAAAAACTGCTTATTCCGCTTCCATCTGTTGAAGAGCAAAATCGAATTGGCAATCAATATGCTGCAGCAATGGATGAAACCATCCTCTTGAGAAGAAAACTGGAGAAAACGCTGTTTAAGATGAAGCATATATATAGCGAGGAGGTACAGTAATTTTGCTGGATTATGAGGAATTAGAAGAAATCATTGAGAAAATAACGGCAAAAATTACATATGCTAATCGCACGGAAGATTTAGAAGAATTGCTTTCAGG
>CAVFAT010000010.1:0-20221 GCA_963620785.1 Bacteroidaceae bacterium | reverse complement strand
CCAGCGAGTGCAGCGAGTAGGAAACGCAGCGTGTCTTGGCTGCATATCTCACACGTGCAATGCGATGGTTGATCTGTATGAAACGCTTGCCAACGATTACTTGACAGTAACTTTTTCTATTTCTAAAGGGAATATTTTTTGACATCACTGTTATGCTTTGCTAAACTTGTGTAGTTAATAGAAAATCCATATTTTAGGCTGTAAATCCAGCATTGATAAAGGAGCAAACATGGCAAAGCTTAATGAGAATTATCTGAACATCAAAGAAAGCTATCTCTTTGCCGAGATCGCAAACAGAGTCAACGCATATCAGGCTGCTCACCCGGAAGAAAAGGTGATCCGCCTCGGTATCGGCGATGTAACAAAGCCGCTTCCGAAGACCGTTATCAAGGCCCTTCATGACGCCGTTGATGACCAGGCTGCTTCCGAAACCTTCAAGGGCTATGGTCCTGAGCAGGGCTATGATTTCCTGCGCAATGCCGTTGCCGGTTATTATAAATCCTTCGGCGCTGATGTTGATCCGTCCGAAATCTTCATCTCTGATGGCGCAAAAAGCGATACCGGAAATATCACAGAGATGTTCGGTGTTGATAATGTGATCCTTGTTCCGGATCCCGTATATCCGGTTTACGTTGATACCAATATCATGGGTGGCAAGACCCTTTCCTATATGTATGGAAATGCCGACAATGGCTTCCTTCCCATGCCGAATCCGGAAGAGCATGCCGATGTCATCTACCTTTGCTCTCCGAACAATCCTACCGGCGCTGTTTACAACAAAGAACAGCTTGAGATCTGGGTTGACTATGCACTGAAAAATGAAGCCGTCATCCTTTTCGATGCTGCTTATGAAGCCTTTGTTTCTGATCCTGAGCTTCCGAGAAGTATCTTCGAGATCGAAGGCGCAAAGAAATGTGCAATTGAGTTCTGCTCCTTCTCCAAGACAGCAGGCTTTACCGGAACAAGATGCGGCTACACCGTTGTTCCCAAGGATCTGGTATTTAAATCCTCTGACGGAAAGGATATGTCCCTGAATGCAATGTGGCTGCGCAGACAGTCTACAAAGTTCAACGGAACTTCCTACATCATCCAGAAGGGTGCTGCTGCCGTATTCACAGAAGAGGGTATGGCAGAATGCCGTGAGAATATCGAATTCTATCAGGGCAATGCAAAGATCATCGCTTCTACCATGGATAAGTTCGGCATCCGTTACTATGGTGGCCAGCATTCTCCTTACATCTGGTTTGAATGCCCGGATGGCATGAATTCCTGGGACTTCTTCGATGTACTTCTGAATGAGGTACAGGTTGTTGGTACACCGGGTGCAGGCTTTGGTGAAGGCGGTGCTAACTTCTTCCGTCTGACTTCCTTTGGTGACAGGGACAATACAATCGAAGCTATGCAGCGTTTTGAGAAGCTGATGACCAGCAAGTTCGGAAAATAATTTTGGCTGAAAGGCATAGTAAGCATTTCCCATAAGAAAATTGCTGTTTTTAGAAGAAGCGGTTACACTGATTGATTTTAGTGTAACCGCTTCTTTTTTTTGTTGGCCTAATAACTCGAATATTTATAATCTCTGAGTATTTATTTTTGATGCCAAATAACAACTTTCAGTATTTTTTCTCTTCTTCCTGCTTATCCCTATCTGTTTAACAGAAGGGCATAAAGTCAAAAAGCTTTTTCCGTGACACACTGCGTTCTCTGTTCCTTGCGGCGCTTATTCGCTCGGGCTCCAGGCATAAACTCGCTTCGTATTTCTTGAATACGCTCCCTATACTCCCTCATATCCTTATCGCCCACTTTCATGTGCTCAGACAATGCCCCGCCCTCGCTGCTAGCCGCCGCGTCACAACGAGAGCCTTGTGAATCGTCACTGAAAAAGGCTTTTTGATTTATGCCGGCTGTGAAACAGCCTCAAAGATCAGGCCTGCAAAAGTGCAGGATGATTCGCAAGACGGATGCTGCGACGAAGCGGCTGGCACGAGGGCGGGGCAACTGTTTGAGCCTCAGTACAAAAAGCGACAGGGCCTGCCTATGCCATTCATTGTATATCGCATTTCTGTTACATAGGGCGGCGAGTTAGCCAGGAGCCCGAGTGAATAAGCCGCCGCTAGGAGCAGACGAGCATGCCTGCGCCTTCAGGCTCATGCGAAGCATGACAAAATCTGCTGCGGCATAAAAAACCTAGTCGCAGCGTGTCCTGCACTTTCGCAGAGCCTGATCTTTGAGGCGTTGCCCTCGTATCACTCGCATTCCCAGGAAAATCCACTGTAAAACTGCTGCATCACTCCAGGAAGCTTTTCCTGCAAAAGTGCAAAGGCATGATCTCCCGTGCAGTGGCCCGTCATTACCTTTTCGATTCCAAGTCCCTGGATCAGATCCGCCACATGCATAATCTCATCATCATTCAAAAGGAAAAGATGCAGGCCGCCGAAGTAAGCCAGAATCTTCTTCCCTGGCAGCTGCCCTCTTACCTCTTCTACGATATTCTCCATACCGGTATGGGAACAGCTGTTAAAGATCACCAGCCCTTCTTTCGTTTCCAGAACAAGACTCTGCTCATGATCAAAATTCTCCGGAGTAGGCTCTTTTTCTCCTTCCTCCATGCGATAAAGCCTGCCGCGCAGGGCAATTGCCTCATAATCCTTTTTGCTGTGCGGAATCAGCCAGACGCCTTCTGAAATTTCAGCAGGGCCTTCCACAAAGTGGATTCTGTCGGCATACTGTTCCAGAAGTCCTCTTTTTATCCCAATGTATTTCAGCGGCTCATCTTCCTTTATGCCATAGGCATTTTCCCGACAATTCTCACTCAAATAAAAGGGGATATCCGGGCAGGCATCAAAAAAGGCATCGAGTCCGTCCGCATGATCATAATGTGCATGCGACAAAACGCCAAAATCCACCTGCTTCAAATCGATTCCCATTGCCTGGGCATTTTTCAAAAATGCATCACTTGCCCCTGTATCCAGCAGAATTTTCTGTTCCTTATACTCGATATAAAGGGAAAGTCCCCACTCGTCGAGTAACTTATCATCTTTTGTAATATTATCGATCAGTACCCTTAATTTCATCTTGTCTTCCCCGCATTCCTTATGCTTTTTGTCTCAGGGCCTGATCCAGGTCTGCAATAATGTCATCTGCATTCTCAATGCCGACAGAAAGACGAACCATATCCGGCTTTACGCCGCCTGCGATCAGCTCTTCATCTGTCATCTGACGGTGGGTGGATGATGCCGGATGCAGTACGCAGGTATGGGCATCTGCTACATGGGTTGCGATAATGGCAAGCTCTAAATGCTTCATAAATTCTTCTGCAGCAGCCCTGCCGCCCTTTACACCAAAGGAAATTACGCCGCAGCTGCCGTTTGGAAGATATTTCTGGGCACGTTCATAATATTTGTCCCCTTTCAGACCTGGATAGGTCACATAGGAAACAGCCGGATGTGCCTGCAGATACTCTGCAACCTTCTGGGCATTTTCACAATGTCTCTGCACACGAACTGCCAGAGATTCCAATCCCAGGTTCAGCATATAGCTGTTCATCGGAGAAGGAATCGCACCCAGATCTCTCATCAGCTGGGCCGTTGCCTTTGTAATATAGGCCTTTTCCTGACCAAATTTCTCTGCATAGGTAATGCCATGGTAGGATTCATCCGGGCTGCAAAGTCCCGGGAACTTATCTGCATGTGCCATCCAGTCAAACTTGCCGGAATCCACGATCGCACCACCTACGGTTGCATCATGACCATCCATATATTTGGTAGTGGAATGGGTTACGATATCCGCACCCCACTCAAAGGGTCTGCAGTTGATCGGTGTCGCAAAGGTATTGTCAATGATCAGCGGTACGCCATGTGCATGTGCCGCCTTGGCAAAGCGTTCGATATCAAAAACGATCAGAGCCGGATTGGCAATGGTTTCTCCAAATACTGCCTTGGTGTTCGGCTGGAAGGCAGCCTCCAGCTCCTTCTCGCTGCAGTCCGGATCTACAAAGGTAAAATCAATACCCATTTTCCGCATGGTTACATTGAAAAGGTTAAAGCTGCCTCCGTAAATCGAAGAGGATGCAATCACATGATCTCCTGCTCCCGCAATATTAAATACCGCAAAAAATGTAGCTGCCTGGCCGGAAGAGGTCAGCATTGCCGCACTTCCTCCTTCTAAGGCCGCAATTTTGGCTGCAACCATGTCATTTGTCGGATTCTGCAGTCTCGTATAAAAATAGCCCTCTGCCTCCAGATCAAAAAGCTTTCCCATATCTGCACTGGTGTCATATTTAAAGGTCGTGCTCTGAATGATCGGAATCATTCTGGACTCTCCGTTTTTTGGTGTATAACCGGCTTCAATACATTTCGTTTCCTGTCTCATTATCCTTATACCTCCTGTTGAGCGTTTGCTTAACTACCTTTTTATCATAGCATAGATTCCTCCTGCTCACGGAGGATTTCCTGAATCTCCTCCAGATTTTGGGCAAAATGTACCCTGTCCAGATTTTCCTTCAGCAAAAATCCTTCCTCCGTCATATGATTCAAAGTCTCTCTCAGCTTATCGTAATAACCCGCTACATTATAGAAGATAATCGGACTAGAAAGCTTTCCGAGAAAGGTCAGTGTCATCACCTCTGAAATTTCCTCCAGGGTTCCGATTCCACCCGGAAAAGCCAGAAAAGCCTCTCCAAGCTCGATCATTTTCTGTTTACGCTCTGCCATCGTCTCTGTCACAATGAGTTCACTTAGATCCAGCTGAACCACGCCCTGCCGGATAAAAAACTCCGGCTCCACACCGATGACTTTTCCTTTTTCCGCCTGTGCCGCCCCGGCCAGCTGCCCCATAAGCCCCGCCTTGCTTCCTCCGTAAATCAGGGTGTGACCTGCTCTTGCGATCCAGCCTCCAAGCTCCCTGACCTTTTCCTTATACAGTGGATTTTTTCCTTCATTTGATCCCAGATATACTACGATGTTCATCTTTCTTTTTCCTTTTTTAATTCTCTTTCCTACGGTTATCGCTCATCACTTATCTCTCATCAGATGTATCCGCTTTTCTTCTTTCTAGCCCTGCCTTTCTTAAACTGACCTTAAAATTTATTTTCACTTTGATGCTAGGATTATATCCAGTTTTCTTCTATTATAATCCCAGACAAAACAAAACCTAATACGAAGCAAGAGCACAAGTAAGCGCCGGTTTCCCGGCGGATATGAAAGTCCTTTCCACTTACCTGTGCTTCTTCGGGACCGGGTGTGACATACACCCGCCAGATTCCTACTGGTGACAGAGGGATATGCCTTGTGTATAGCCTTTTGATCATAACACAATTATTCAACGAGAAAAAACGCTCCGGAATTGAGACGAACCCCCTCCCACTTCCTTAAGGCGTTTTTTTCTTGCCTATTTCCTATTTCTAGTCCTGTTTTTTATTCCATTCCTATTTTATTTTACAAAAAGCCTGTTGGAAAGTCCTAACTGCTGACATATAATAAGACCATATGTTTTAAAACTCTTATAGATAGGATGTGATTTTTTGAAAAGAATTGGTCTTTTAACCAGCGGAGGTGACTGCCAGGCCTTAAATGCCACCATGCGAGGTGTTGTAAAAGGTCTGACACACAGCATTGATGAACTTGAGGTATATGGTTTTATTGATGGCTATAAGGGTCTGATTTACGGAAATTACCGCCTGATGAGTGCGGCTGATTTTTCCGGAATCCTGACAAAGGGCGGCACCATCATCGGCAGCTCCCGTCAGCCCTTCAAGCTGATGCGGGTTCCGGATGAAAACGGTCTGGATAAAGTTGAAGCCATGAAACAGAATTATTATAAGCTTCGTCTGGACTGCCTTGTCATTCTTGGCGGAAACGGTACCCAGAAAACCGCAAACCTTCTCCGTGAGGAAGGCTTGAATGTCATTCATCTTCCCAAGACAATCGATAATGATATCTGGGGAACTGACATGACCTTTGGCTTCTACAGCGCAGTCAATATCGCAACGGATGCCATCGACTGCATCCATACCACCGCTGCTTCTCATAACCGTATTTTTATCGTTGAGATCATGGGACATAAGGTTGGCTGGCTTCCTCTTTATGCCGGTATTGCAGGCGGTGCAGATATCATTCTGCTGCCTGAGATTCCTTATGATATCGATAAGGTCATCGAAGCCATTGACAATCGTTCCCAGGCCGGAAAGGGCTTTACCATCATTGCAGTCGCAGAGGGTGCCATCTCCAATGAGGATGCCGCCCTGCCTAAAAAAGACTACAAGAAAAAGCGTGAGAAAAAGGAATGGCCCTCTGTCTCTTACAAAATTGCAGATGAGATCAAGGATAGAACCGGTCTCGAGGTTCGCATTACCGTTCCGGGTCATACCCAGAGAGGTGGCAGCCCCTGTCCCTATGACCGTATCCTTTCTACAAGAATCGGTTCTGCCTGTGCAGAATTGATCTTAAATGAAGAATATGGCTATATGGTCGGCATCAAAAACGGAAACTGCGTCAAGGTTCCCCTTGAGGAAGCTGCCGGAAAGCTCAAAACTGTGGATCCGGACGGAGAGGAAATCCGTGAAGCAAAACGGATCGGTATCAGCTTCGGAGATTAATACAGCTCATAAGTACCAACAGAAAAAATCGGTGCAACCCGGAAACGGGTTACACCGATTTTTTATATTTTTCCATTCATGGACAAGGCAATTCTGCCCTTCTTTTTATCAACTGAAACCACCATTACATCGACAATGTCTCCGACCTTTACCACATCCATGGGATTTTTCACATAACGGTCTGACAGACGACTGATATGAACCAGTCCATCCTGATGCACACCGATATCCACAAAGGCACCAAAGTCAACGATGTTCCGGACGGTTCCCTTCAGCTCCAGTCCCGGTGTCAGATCATCCAAGGTCATAACATCGGACTTCAGGATAGGCTTTGGCATATCCTCTCTCGGATCCCTTGCAGGTTTTTCCAGCTCCTCCAAAATATCATTTAAGGTGATCTCACCGATTCCCAAGCTCTTAGCCATCTGCTTCTTATCCTTTACCAAAAGCCTTGCCATACGGAAGGAAGACGCTTCGTCTGTCAGCTTCAGCTCCTTCAGCATCTGCTTTACTGCTGTATAGTTTTCCGGATGAACCGCCGTTGCATCAAGCGCTTCCTTTCCTCCGTTGATCCGCAAAAAGCCGGCGCACTGCTCATAGGCCTTGGGGCCCAGCTTTGCTACCTTGAGCAGCTCTCTCCTGCTTGTGAAGCTTCCGTGTTCCTCTCTGTAGGCAACAATATTCTTTGCCAGCGTCTGGGAAATTCCGGAAATGTAGGATAAGAGTGAGAAGGAAGCCGTGTTCAGATCAACGCCTACCTTATTCACGCAGTCCTCGACCACACCCTGCAGGGCTTCATCCAGCTTCTTTTGATTCATATCATGCTGATACTGACCGACGCCCACTGCCTTAGGATCGATTTTAACCAATTCTGCAAGAGGATCCTGCAGACGTCTCGCCATGGAAGTTGCACTTCTCTGTCCCACATCCAGATCCGGGAACTCCTCGGTTGCCAGCTTACTTGCACTGTAAACAGAAGCACCCGCTTCATTGACAATGATATACTGCAGAGGCCCTTCCTTCGGATTTTCCTTTGCATACTCCCGGATGATCTCTACAATAATCTGCTCTGATTCACGCGATGCGGTTCCGTTTCCCAGTGAGATCAGATTCACACCATGCTTTTTGATCATGCTCTTGATCTTCTTCTTCGTTTCCTCTGTCTTAAACTGAGGTGCAGTCGGATAGACTACCGTCGTATCCAAAACCTTTCCGGTCGGATCTACTACAGAAATCTTGCAGCCGGTACGGAAGGCCGGATCCCAGCCGAGCACAACCTTCCCCGCGATTGGCGGCTGCATCAGAAGCTGCGTCAGATTAGAACGGAAGACTGTGATTGCGCCATCCTCTGCTACCTCCGTAAGCTGGGTTCGAAGCTCTCTTTCGATTGCCGGTGCGATCAGACGATGGTAAGCATCCTTTGCTACCTCAGACAAAAGCGCCCTGCTTTCCGGATGATTGTTGTTCTTGCGAATCAGCTTTCTTTCCAGATAAGCCTGAATCTTTTCTTCCGGTGCCTCGATCTTCACCGTCAGATAACCTTCCTTCTCTCCCCGGTTGATTGCCAGAATCCGGTAGCCCTTGATCTGACTGACCGGCTCGGAAAAGTCAAAATACATTTCATAGACATCCCTGCGGTCTGCCTGCTTTTTCTTCTCCTTCTCTTTCTCTTCTTTTTCCTCTTCCTTCTTTTTCTTCTGCGGCTTTTCTGCCACAAGAATCAGTCCCTTGCTCTGGCTGATATTACGGATCCACTCGCGATAGGATGCATTATCACTGATCTCTTCTGCCAGAATATCCTTTGCTCCCGCAAGGGCATCTTCTGCAGTCGCAACTCTGAGGCCCTCCTCAAGCTCTGCATTCTCTGCCGTTACATATGCTTTTGCTTCCTCCAAAAGGCTGCCCAGCTCCTTTTGCGCAAGAATCCTTTCTGCCAAAGGCTCCAGTCCCTTTTCCCTGGCCACAGAAGCTCTTGTTTTTCTTTTTGGACGGAAGGGGCGGTATAAATCCTCTACCGCAACCTGGGTCTCGGCCTCCTCGATCTGCTTTTTCAGCTCCTCCGTCAGCTTTCCCTGGCTTTCAATTGACTTTAAAACACTCTCCTTCTTTTCCTCTAAGGCACGAAGATAGGTCAGTGTCTCATTCAGCTCTCGCAGCTGCTCATCATTCAGGGAGCCGGTTGCTTCCTTTCGATATCTTGCGATAAAGGGAATTGTATTTCCCTCATCAATTAAATTAACGGCTGCCTCTACCTGCCCATTTCTGACAGACAGCTTTTCCGCAATACTTTTTATAATATCCATTTTTCTTTTCCTTTCATCAGGACTCACGGTGCAAGAGAATCCTGCTCGCAGGATTCTACGCCTGCGGCGGGTCGCATCAAGCGACATACTTCCTCGCCGCCGCAGTGCGATCCCTGCGGAGCATTTTTATCGTATGGAAACGAAGTTTCCTATACGAAAAAAATCGTGCTAGCGCACGATGCGCCTTCGTTACATCGTATCGCTTCGCGATACGATATATTTAGCATTCTTCAGGGAGGGCATCTTTCTTCTGGTCTCTTTTATTTTTTCTGTATCAAAATCGGCAAAGATCAGACCTTCTTCCTCTCCTGCTTCTGCCAGGATTTCTCCCCAGGGATCGATGATCATGGAATGACCGTAGGCATGAAACTGGGGCTTTTGTCCGATCTGCCCTGCTGCCATCACATAACAGGTATTCTCGATCGCCCTGGCCCGAAGCAAGCATTCCCAATGTGCCGCTCCTGTCTCTGCTGTAAAATTCGCCGGAAGGAAAAGGAGATCGGCTCCCTCTTCTGCCATCAAATGAAAAAGCTCTGGAAAACGCAGGTCATAGCAAATCGCAAAACCAACTCTTGCAAAATCCGTTTCTGCAAGAACAGGCTCCTCTCCCGCTCTTACCTCATTTGCCTCTTTTACACTGGCTCCGCCCGGAATATCCGCTTCAAAAAGATGTATCTTTCGGTAACTTGCCGTCAATTTTCCCTCTCTGTCAAAAAAGAGGCTGGTATTATAGGGCTTTTCATCCGCACTTTTCTCGGAAAGACTTCCGCAATGCAGATAAATCTGATTTTCTGCCGCGATCGAGGCCAGCTCTTTCACCCATATGTCATCCTTCCCATATGCATGTTCCTGCATCTGTCTGCCCAGATAAAGGGCATGCTCCGGGAAGAGGATCAGGTCTGCTCCCTGCTCTGCTGCCTCTTTTGTCATGCTTCGCATTTGGGCCAGATTCTTTTCTTCCGAAGCCCCGGAATCCATCTGTGCAACTGCCAGCCTTTTTTTCATTCTTTCCCTCCTCTTTTCAGGGTATATTTCTCTAGCATTCTTTTCTATTTAAAAGCAATTTTCTCCCAATGTCAAAATAATTAAAATCCTCTACGATAAAAATGCCTGCAGGCCGCTTTCCCGACCCACAGGCTTTCTAAAAATACTTTCTTAAATTATTTTCTATATTATCCGAAAAACATTTCTTACTTCTGAACAATATGAAGCACGCCATAGCTGTCGTCTAATACTACATTGATATTAGAATCGTCCAGCTCTCCGTCGATCTCGCTTGCATAAAGGGTAATCTGCTCATCTCCGTCTGCACTTGTTACCTCAAAGCCGGCCTTCTCCGGAACATTGATGGTTACATCGCCGTAGATCTCAATAGCTGCCTCCGCTGCAAACATCTCATGGAAGTCTGCGTCATCCATTGAAACCGGTGTACCCAGATTATCATCGATGGAAAGGATCGTTCCTGTGTTCAGATTCAGAGTTGAATCAACCAGCTTGATCACAGCCTTCTCCGAACGGGTTACGGATCCGATAGAATCTCCATTTAAAACAGAATTTACAAGAATCAAAGATCCTGTATCCGTAATCAGAGAGGTATTGTTCTGGAACATATAATTTGCATCTTCAATATAGCTGTTCTCATAGTACATGGATGCATATCCATTGATCGATCCGCCATTTCCATACTTCAGAACGGAATTCTTATTGATTACTGTCGTCGGCTCATCTGATACGAATCCACCGTTTGCAACGGCATTTTCAAATACGATATTTCCACCCCAGAAGTCAGAAGAGAACTGTCTTCCATTCGGATTCAGGACAGCTGTTCCATCATAATGAAGGGTTCCGTTGTAAACGGTATTGGACATATGCTGTCCCTGGGTAAATACAACGCCGCCGTCAACATTGATTGCTGCACCAAAGGCATTGAAGAGAGCACCTGCCATAGAAGCGGATCCGGAAGGTCCGTCTACCATCAGCTCTCCGTCTGTTGTAGACAGATATACCTTGGTATTATGTCCCCATGCCGGAAGCACTGCACCGATACCATCTCTGTAATAAGCATTTGCGGCTGTCATATTGTGACCCTTTGTCGGCATCGCCGGCATACCGCTCTCAATACCGAGAATGCTTGCTGCCTCTGTATTATCACCGCTGGATGCAAGCAGGGAATTCTTCAAATTGACCTTTCCATTTGTTACATAAAGAGCTGTCGGCTCATCTGTTGCCAGAGACTCATCTGTAATATCTGTATCCTGATCCACAACAAGGGCTGCTGTCTCCTTGATCACGCTGCCCATATCAGAGGAAGGATCTGATGCTACCTTCTCCTGGAAAGCTGCATCCGGTGAATCCTTCTGGCTTACATATTCCTCTACCTGCTGCAGTACAGCAAGCGCATTCAGCTTATCTGTAGAATATCCGCCATAGCTGATTCCCAATACATCCTTTAAAGCAGCTGCCTTTTCTTCTCCGGTCTCTGCCTTTGTTTCCAAAAGCTTTTCAGCAGCCTTCTGTCCATCCTCATTCAATGAAGCATAAGGTGAAACCATTGCATTATAAACTGCTGTCATCAGGTATTCCTCATCTACCTTCTGATCTGCTCCGATTTCACTTACACCGTCTATATTTTTCAGCTTGCCGTCCTGGTCTTTTTCGGTATAAAGACCATCAAATACGCCTGCATAGAGATTTGCTGAAACGGAATCCGAATACTGGTCATTTCCGCCCATTGCACCTACACAGTCTGCCGGATCTGTAAATCCGTCTGCCGTGGTATTGACATCGATCACAATCTGGAACTCACGGTAAAGGGATACCGAAAGCTCAAAACGGTAAAAGCTGTCGCCGAACTCATGCATGGTTGCACCACTGTTTGTAATGCCGGCATGCAGCCACCAGTCAGCCACTTCCTTGTCATCCTTCGTCAGATCTGCCAGATCCTCAAAATCATCCACATCCATCAGATCCTGATTGCCGCCGATATAAACCTTGGAAGTCTCATTCTCCGGTGCATATTCGGAAAGTTTGATGCTGCTTCCGTCATTCAGTTCCTTGGTAAAGGAAGTGTCGCTTTCGTCCGCTACAACATAGACAACGGTTGTAAAGGCATCCTCTCCCGTGCTCAGATAAAGAACGGTATTGTCCTTGCCGTTGAGTCCGGATACTGTCAGCTTATCTCCCTCGATCGCTGCCGTAACCCCCTCTGCCTCTGTCGTCAGATCTCTGTCCGCATATACCGTGATCTTGTCAGGATCTGTAGTGCCCAGTACAAACTCTGCATCTCCGCTCTCCTCCTGGTTTGCTTCAAACATACCATAATAGTCAAAGGAAACCGCACTGTCCTTTGATTCAGCCACGTAATCTGCCAAAGAGAGCAATCCAGTCAGATCAACCGGGTCAGCAGCTGCTCCACCGGGCATGCCGCCTCCTCCGCCACCGGGAGCAGCATCTGCACTGGCATCTGCACTTTCTCCTCCCCCGGCATCTGCGCTTTCTGCTCCTCCGCTTGCAGAATCAGAGCTTGCGCTACTGCTTCCCCCACTGCTGCCGCAGGCTGTCATAGACAGAACCATTGCTGCAGCAAGCACAACTGCTACTGTTTTTCTTTTCATATAGTACTCCCCTTTCCGTCAATCAACCCCCTATTGATTGACACTTGTCTCATAATATAATCATTCTATAGCACTTTGCTTTTTCTTTACAATTCATAATTTGAATACACATATGCATTTCATGCATGGAATTGCACAACTCTTATTTGTTAATACGCTAATTGTCGCACTTTTTATTCGCTTATTTCGTTTTCTGCTATAAAGGCAGTATGTTATAATGAATAGAGTTTAGAAAAAAATGCAAGGAGAAAAGCAATGTCACTTACTACAGAATATAAAATGGCCAAGGGCCTGATTCTTATTACTGCAGACGGTTATCTTGGAGATGAGGATTTTTATATGATTCAGGACGTGATCAAAGAAGTCCTGCATCCGGAATCTATCACCTACGGTGTTGATTCTCTGGGCGCAACCGGCTCCTTTATCAAAGACGGTCTGGTAATCCGCATGAGCAGTGAAAGTCCTTTTGATGCCTGCTGCTTTGACTTTAAAGAGGCAGACTTCACAGTAGAAGAAAGAGCAAAGATTGACGGCTGGCTGGAAGACATTATGACAGAGGTTCACAAAAGAAAAGCACCTCAGGATCATTCAGAAGAGTGGTAGGAAATCCTACCACTCTTCTTTTTTCCATATGTAGGAAACACGCCTGTTTCCATCAAAATCCGTGACAAAGGTCAGCTTCAGATCTTCACTCCCCGCTTCTATCGGATAGGCCTCTGCCTTTCTGACTCCCTTTTCCGTCCAGAAAAGACCATAAAGCTTATGTGCCTTTTCATCCAGCTCTATTTTTCCTGATCCGCCATTCGGCAGGAAAATCGGCTGATAGGGCTCAATACTCTCCAAAAAGCTGTCCCTTTCCCCCTTCTCCGGAATCTTTTCCAGATCTGCATCCAGCATAAAATAATAGGGTGTTGCGAAATTCGCCAGGGCGCGTTCTCTTTTTATCGTTATGGTTCTCATTATATTCTTCCTCTCTTTTTCATTTATCCCAAGTATAACACAATATAAAGATCAGAAAGAATGTGCAAAGCACATTCTCGCGCCAAGCACACTAAGATAAAAAAGCAGCTGCACACTTGCAACTGCTTTAAGGGGGAGTATGAGAAAAGTATGAAAAAAAAATTTATTATCTCAAGCGAACTTGTTTTGTTCTCTTTCGATGGTCTTATATTAACAGGGGGATATGTTCAAACCTTTACAAAAACGTGAACAATCTGTGTTCCCTTTGTAAATGAAAAATGAAGAAAAGAATCCTAGATAAAATCAGCTCCCGCTATCCTGCCAAAAGCAAGTCACGGGAGCTTTCCTTTTAAGGTTTCACGTAAAGACAGGAAAACTTCCTGTTTACGAAGGGAGTCGTTATAAATTGCAAAGATTTTTTAAGGAAATATTAATCTTATCTGTATCTTCATAGCCCTTCCTAGATCATATCGCCGAAGAAGGTCTTCTTCAGATCTGAATAGCTCTTATAAGGAACCGGCGGTTCCGGCTGATCTGCAGGGTAAACAGAGTTTACACCCATATACCAGGGGGTATCTGTGCAAGGTGCATCGCTCTTGGGGAACTCGTCCAGATTCATCGGGCCTGAGAAATCAGTCCACTCTGTCCAGGATGTGCCAACCGGGGTCTTGAACATCGGATAGATACGCATACGCCAGATCTTCCAGCCATCCTCTTCCTTGATGAAGTCTGCGCCATACTTGCTCCATGCCCAGATTGCGCCCTGTCCGGGTTCTCCGTCTCCACGCGGGAAGGTCTCATGTCCCGGAGACCACCATGCGCCACGTGCTGTCTTGCCGTCAGCCGCAACCTCAATGATTGGTGTGTCAAGATGATGGAAAAATACAGCACCCTTCATCTTCTCTTCTGCGCCTTCGTCTCCACGGTCAAAGTGGTGCTCCAGATAGCACTTCTTTACATTCTCAAATCCAATGTACTTGCCCCAGGGCATTTCCAGGATATCATCCTCTCTCTTTGCCCAGAATTCAACATAATCCTTATGACGGAAAGCTGCATGATAATTCACGTAACGGCTCATCAGATTGGCACAGATGGTAACTGCCTCCATACGGTCCAGCTGAAGCTGCATTTCTTCTAGTTTCTTCTCCAGTTCTTCAGTAGTCATAATAAAATCCTCCTTTCGATTTATTATCCAATTGCTACAGATTATTCAATTCCCTTACCTGGTGACATGCTACAAAATGTCCCGGCATTACCTCTTCCAATTCCGGCTGTGCCTGGTGGCACTGCTCTGTTGCATAAGGACACCGGGTTGCGAAACGACAACCGGGTTTGGGATCAATGGGCGAACTGATCTCGCCCTTTATTACCACCCGCTCTTTATTGCGGTTAATAACCGGGATCGGAATTGCGGACAAAAGTCCTTTTGTGTAGGGATGCAAAGGCATTTTGAAAAGCTCCTTGGAAGGACTTTTCTCTACCACACAGCCCACATACATTACCATGATGTCGTTGGAAATATGTTTTACAACAGACAGATCATGGGTGATAAACATATAAGTAAGTCCCCTCTCCTCCTGCAGATCCTGCAGAAGATTCAGAATCTGTGCCTGAATGGAAACATCCAAAGCAGATACCGGTTCATCACAAACGATGAACTTGGGATTGAGTGCCAGGGCTCTTGCAACGCCGATACGCTGACGGCGTCCGCCATCCAACTCATGGGGATAAGAGTAGGTCAGACGTCTTGCCAGACCAACCGTATCCATCAGCTCTCCCACCCGCTTTTTCAGCTCATCCTTATTCTTATAAGCATGATTGATCAGCAGGGGGTCTGCGATCTGATCCCATACGGATTTACGCGGATCCAGGGAAGAATAAGGATCCTGGAAGATGATCTGCAGATCATGATAACTTTTCCGGCGTGCATTACCCTTCAAATGGGTAATATCGCGTCCTTCAAAAAGCACCTTGCCGTCAGTCGCTTCATTTAAGCCTAAGATTGCCCGGCCCAAGGTCGATTTGCCGCATCCGGATTCGCCTACAACACCAAGCGTCTCGCCTTTTCCAAGGGTAAAACTGACATCATCAACGGCATGCAGATAACCGCCGGGGGTTTTGAAATATTTTTTCAGGTGTTCCACCTGAAGCAGTTCATTACTCATGAATCGCACGCTCCTTTCCGTCTGCCAGCAAACAGCGTACCAGATGACCCGGTTCGATCTCGCTCAGCTCCGGTTCATGCTGGCTGCACTCCGCCGTAGCCCAGGGGCAGCGGGGATGGAATTTGCAGCCTTTCGGCAAATTACTGGGATCCGGCATCAGACCTTCAATGGGATGCAGTCTATGCACATCCTTATCTAAGGAAGGAAGAGAATCAAACAAGCCCTTAGTATAAGGATGCTGCACATGATTAAAGATATGCTCCAAACTGCCATATTCTACGATCTCACCGGCATACATAATGGCAACCTTATCACAGGTCTCTGCCACAACACCCAGGTCATGGGTGATCAGCAGCATGGATGTACCCTGCTTCTCCTGCAGTTCCTTGATCATTTCCAGAACCTGTGCCTGAATCGTCACATCCAAAGCCGTTGTCGGCTCATCTGCCAGCAGAAGGGCCGGATTACAGGCCAAAGCAATGGCAATGACAACTCTCTGCTTCATACCGCCGGAAAACTGGTGGGGATACTCTCCCGCTCTCTCCGGCGCAATTCCAACTGTCTTCAGCATTTCTTTCGCTCTTTCCATGCTTTCTGCCTTTGAACAGTCAGAGTGAAGCTCAATCATCTCAGCAATCTGATCGCCAACCGTCAGCACCGGATTCAAAGCTGTCATCGGATCCTGGAAGATCATGGAGATATTGCCTCCGCGCATCTCACGCAGCTCTTCATCCGTCATCTGCATGACATCCTTTCCTTCAAAAAGGATTTCTCCGCCAATAATCTTTCCGGGCGGGTTGGGTACCAGACGAAGGATTCCAAGTGCTGTTGTCGTCTTACCTGCACCGGTCTCACCAACCAGCCCCAGTGTTTCTCCTTTGCCAATCGAAAAGCTCACATTATTCACTGCCCGAACCGTACCTGAACGGGTGACAAAATGGATCGTCAGATCTTTAATTTCCAATTCATTCATCGTCCATTCCTCCTTAATCCTTCAGTTTCGGGTCCATTGCATCACGCAGACCATCGCCAAACATGTTAAATCCGAACATTGTCAGCATGATTGCAATTCCCGGGAAGGTGATGAGGGGATAGAATTTACGGATAAACTCACGTCCTGCATTCAGCATGGAGCCCCATTCCGGTGTAGGCGGCTGAACACCCAGACCGATAAAGCTCAGACCGGAAATCATCATGATGTTGCCGCCCAGTCGAAGGGTACAGTCAACGATGATCGGTGCAAGACAGTTCGGGATCACATGGGTCAGAATGACACGAAGATTTCGGGATCCGCAGGCTCTTGCCGCCTCAATATACTCCTCACCCTGTACGCTCAGCGCCGTTGCACGCATCATACGGCAGCTGGGAGCAATACCGCCTACCGCAACAGCCACAGCTGTCTGCCAGATACCAGAAGAGAGATTCTTCCGCCGTAAATAATACGGCTGAGAATATCACGTCCGTTATTGTCTGTGCCCAGGGGATGCGCCAGGCAGGGATACATGAGTCTTTCACTCAAGTTCTGATCATTAATGCCATAGGGGGCAATAAAATCGGCAAAGACCGCGCAAAGGATCAGGATCACTACAATGCCCATGCCAACCATGGCCAGCTTATTTGTTTTCAGCCGGTCCCAGATCTCCAGGAGCTGGCTGCGTTTTTTCAGGCTGCTGTCAGGTGCATTTGCCTTCATTGTTTTGGTCATGCTCATGCCTTCGCCTCCTCAAGTTTCACAGGCTTCTTACGACGTTTGTTTCCGCCGGAGAACTTTGCCTTAATACGCGGGTCGATTGCCGCATAGGTCAGATCAACCAGCAAATTCATACAGCACACGAAAATAGCAATCACTAAGGTGATTCCCATGATCATGGGATAGTCTCTGTTATTAATACCCGTTACCATCAGGGATCCCAGTCCGGGGATATTGAAAATCGTCTCTATAATGACATTTCCGCCGATGATCATGGAAACCTGTCCGCCAATCATGGTAATAACGGGAATCAGTGCATTTTTCAATGCATGTTTACGAACGATCGTCATTTCACGCAGACCCTTGGCACGGGCTGTGCGGATATAATCCTGACGAATTACCTCCAGCATACTGGAGCGTGTCATACGGGTGATACCGGCAAGACTTTGCATACCACTGGCCAGAACCGGTAAAACATAATGCAAGGGTGTACTCAATCCGCTGGCCGGCAGAACCCCAAGCTTGATACTGAAAATAACAATTCCTTCCAGGGCCAGCCAAAATCCCGGAATGGAAGCCAAAAAGACTGCCAGAATGGTAATGGTATAATCCACAGCACTCTTTTGCTTCACTGCGGATATGACACCGAAGGGGATACCCAGAATAACCGATAGGAGAACACCTAGGATACCCAATCGGACGGTTATCCATAATCGCTCCGCGATGGAAGCGGTAACAGCGCGGTTTGTCATATAGGAAGTACCCAGATCAAAACGGGTAACCACGCCCCAAACATACTGACCCAGCCGAACAACGTAAGGCTGATCAAGACCTAATTCATGCTGCACCTCATCATATTGTTCCTGTGTATAGTTATCCGGCATCTGGTTCAATACCGGATCACCCGGCATCAGATAACTCAGTGTGAAAACAATGATCATAACGCCGATCAGAACAAGGATCATCTGCAGCAGACGTTTTATAATGTATCTAACCATCTTCTTTCCTCCTTTGTTCGATACATTACACACATTTCGCTCCGCCCGCCGAAGCCGGCGGAGCGAACAACTCAAATAAGGCTTTTAAGTCTCTCAAAATGAGTTAGGTGCAATTATTTAGCCACTGCAATGTATCTCAGAGAAGGAGATCCGGTAATCGGAATATCACAGGATGCAATTCTGCTGTTGTAAGCATATGCTGTGCTCCACTGTCCAACCGGAACCATGCTGTAGTTATTGTAGAACCAATCCTGAACATCGCTGTAGATCTGTGCACGCTCTGTCTCATCTGTTGTTCCACGGCCCTTCTCCAAAAGATCAAGGATTTCCGGATCTGTCTGTGCAGTACAGGTATAAGCAAAGCTGTCACGATAGAAGGTATAAACATCAGCTGCTTCATTGGTTGCGGTTGCAATTGCTGCACCATTGATGAAGAAATCAGAACCGCCATTCTTTGTCCAGTAATCTGCTACTGCTGTAGCCTGGTCATAACTCTCTACATTAACTGTAATGCCAATCTGCTCCATGTAATACTGGAAGCTCTCTGCAATCTTTGTTGATGTTCCGGCTGTATTGGTAACAAAGGTCAGTGTCGGATTGTCGATACCGCTCTCCTCAACCAGCTTCTTTGCTGCTTCCGGATCATAGCTGTATGCATGTCCGTCTACGAAGTAGGGGTTGTTCTCGTTCAGAGTAGATTTGGAAGGACTTCCCAAGATTCCCCATGCCTGATCTGCAATTGCTTCGCTGTCTGTTCCGATGCAGATTGCTTCACGGATCTTTTCATTCTGGAGAATCTCATTTTCAGGGCTGAGAACGATAACTGCTGATGCATTGGAGTTAACCGGTACATAGGTTCCTAAGCTGGAATCATTTTCAATTTCCTCACAGTCATCTGCTGTCAGGTTGATTGCCACGTCAATAACGCCATTTACGTAATCTGCCATCATTGTGGTGTCGTCTGTGTATTTGTAGATGGTAATTTCCTTAGCGGAAGCAACACCTGCATCTACCTCATCCTGCATCCACCAGTCATCACGACGTTCAAAGGTAATGGAAGTATCTGTAATGCTTTCCTTTACTGTGTAAGGACCGGAACCGCAAACAGAATCTTTGGAGAACCAGTCAGGATTGTCGCCAAGATCTTCTACAAAGCTCTTATCCATAACGAAGATATTCAGACCGGACTGCCAGGGACCATATTCCTGGTTATACTGCAGATACATGGTCATTCCATCATCTGAAATGCTTGTCTTATCAAAATCAATTACTGCAAAGTTTGCTGCTCCACGGGTAGATGCTGCAAAACGCTCCATAGAGAAGAGAACATCCTCCATTGTCATCTGATCACCGTTTGAGAAGTAAATATTGTCTTTCAGGGTAAGTACCAGCTGATTTTCTGTATCCTCTGACCATTCATAGCTCTTCAGAATATCGGAATACCATTTTCCATCGGAGCCGATGCTAAAGAGCTGGTCATAAACCAAATAGCCGGCAGCGGTTGAACACTCTGTACTAAAGAGCTGACAGATATCGAAGTGGCCCAGGAACTGCTGAGCCGTAGAACCGATTGCAATAGAAGCTTCTGTATCATAGCTTGCTGCATTTCCACTTGCTCCTCCGGATGCTGCGGATGAATCCGATCCGCTTCCGCTGCTTCCGCTGCCGCCACAGGCTGTCAGCGAAAATGCCATCGTCGCTGCCAGAAGCAATCCGGCAACACGTTTCATGACGCCTTTTCTTTTCATTGTTTTTCCTCCTCATTTCCATTAAGGTAACTACTTCCTAACGAATTCCCCCATGCACGTGCTCTACCTTCTGTAATCTTTAGATGTGTTTCAGATGTGTTTCTCTAGCGAAATGTAATAGAAAAAACGCTAAGGGCAATCTGCATGATCT
>CAVFAT010000009.1:0-9435 GCA_963620785.1 Bacteroidaceae bacterium | reverse complement strand
TTAAAAACGGGAAGCCTTGATTTACAAGGCTTCCCGCAGTTTTTAGATCATTCAAACTCGATGATGTTTATGGCTTATGCTATTATAGCTGCTTTCTATTTACTATTTTCCTTATCCCCGGCCAGCTCATCTGTCTGGATGATATACTTCACATTCGACTTTGTTCCCTCAGCTCTTCCGGAAAAGGATATATCCTGCCCCTCTGCCTCGATTTCTGCCCGAATGTTCTTTAGCAGCTCCTGCAAGTCACTGCCTGCAAGCTCCGTCAGCTTCGAAATAGCTTCCTGATCAAATTCTTCCATACCATCTGCCAGAGTATACATGCCCTCATTTAAGCTACTATATGCTGTATTCAGCTCTTCCCTGCAGAAAGAAGGGTCTGCACTCCGCCGGAAAGTTCTTCCCACTCTTCTTCTGTAAAGAGACTTCCTGATGAAACAGCTGCTTCTGCAGAATCATTGCCCGCCGCTCCTGCACTTTCTCCGCTTAGTTCAGACAAATTTTGCAGCTGAGTCTGCATGTCTTCAGCCGCAGCCTGAATGCTTTCTATATTTTCTGTATTGAGCAGGCCTTCTTTGGCCTCTGCAATATTGCTGCTTGTTTCGGAAAGAGCCTCCTGCAGCACAGCGGCTTCTTCTTCGCCGATCTCCGGATGTGCACTTAAAAGATTATTTAATGCTTCTGTTGCAGAAGAAAGACTGCCGGATGCCTCATCCAGTTCAGTAATTGCACTCTCTTCTGCCTGGAGGAGTTCTGAAATCCTGCCTGCATCCGAAGCAATCGTTGCCAGAGATTCCGATGCCCCGGCCAACTGACTTTGGGAAGCACTCATTGCTGCCGATACCTCTTTATTGATGGTATCCAGACTGCTGACCATCGTCGACAGTGCCGTATTGACTCCGCTTGTATACTGACTCAGATAAAAGCCGAAAAGATCTCCTCCGGATGCAAGCTGATAGCCTCCATCCGCAATCTGAGAAGATGCGTCCGAAAGCTCCTCTATCTGCTCTGTCAGGTCATCAATGTCTCCCAGATCCTCCTCCTCAATCTCTTCAAAGAGTCCATCTGTTACTACTGTTGCGGTAAATTCCAAACCAAACTTTTCCGTATGGCCGCTAAATTCTACATATTCCGGCAACTCGATATCCTCTGCCGGCTCCCAGTCATTCAGCTTCAAAGAATCCATAAAACCCGGAACAGCATAACCGACTATCAACTCTTTTCCGCTCATTTCCATCACTTTTCCGTTCTCTACCTTCAGATCGGTAAAGGAATCAGAGGGCAAAAGTGCCATCGTCATGAAAAGATAGGGCATAGTCACAGTTTTTCTTTTTCCATCCTGTACGATTTCTACCGTTTTGCTATTGCTGTAATCAAAGCGTACCCGGACATCACCGCTTGCCCCGGCGATTTCCTCCGCACTAACCTTTTTCCCATTCAGATAGTAGCTGATCTGCAGGCCGACCGGAATCTCCTGATCCGATTCTCCCTCATAGCTGATATCCTCTCCGAAGCTTTGCCAGATCAGACTTCCATTCCCGGACAATTGAAAGCCTTCATCCCCATCCGTATTCCGGATATTGCTTAGATTCGTCTGATCCAGGATAAAATCTCCACTCTCTGTTCCCTTCAGGCGGTCTGCCACTGTAATCTTCGTCGGATTTCCTTCCGCATCCGCTTTTACGGTGACAGTTTCATCCTTCTCTGAGGCCGGAACTGCCTCCTCTGCATGAAAGCTGATCTGTTCTTCCTGGGAAGAGACCGCATCTGCAGAAGCTGTATTTGCTTTCTGCTCTGCTCTCCCACAGCTGGACAAGAGCAAGGCTCCTGCCGTTATAATTACCATAAAAAGCAGATCTTTTCTTTTTCTATTCCACATTTTTCAAGGCCTCCTCCATCGGGATTTTTTTGATCTTCCGATACTCCAAATAGGCAACAATAAGATAGGTTCCAAAGCCCAATCCAATCATTTTCAAATAGATATTCGGATTGATATATACCGGAATCCAGCCACTCATCTTGCTGGCGACCACCAGCTTCCAGATCCAGCTGATCGAAGCTACACATATAGGAATCGAAAGCAGGATCAGAAGAAAGCAAATAATCGTTGTCGGCCTGATATAGAGGCTCTTGATTTCTGCATCTGTCATTCCCAAAATCTTAGCCATGGAAATAGACTGGGTGTTTTTTTCAATAATAACCTTAGAAAGAAGGTAGATCAGGATCATAAACATCACGACACCAAATGCATCCATAAGATACATCAGATTTCCCATTGATCTCATCAGCTGTCTGGATACCTTTGTCAGAGACTCATAATTTATAACCGTTCCGATATACTTCTCCGGAATATCCCTAATCTCTGTATCGGAGAAATAGCCGGAGTAACTATCCTCCCCCAGATCAAAGGTCTCATTCAGATCTGCCTGCGGCACAAAGACGGCAATTGTGCTGTCCATCTTATAAATACCGCTTACTAGAAACTCGTAAGTCTTATCCTCATAGGTCTCTTTCAGACAAATGCTGTCTCCTGCACCAACTCCGTATTTTTCTGCATAGGCAGAGCTGATCAGAATATCTCCTTCCTCCAGATCGGCCTTGAAATAATCACTGTCCTTTTTGATGCCGTAAAGAGTAACCGAATCAACGATATTTCCTTCCTTTGCCGGAATGGTATCCAAAGAATAAGCACTGAAGGCTTCCGCATCCTCATTCTCTGTTTCGGTATCTGCCGCAAACTCCATCATATAAAGCATGCTGCCCAGCTTGTCATCCTCATCCAAAGCATCGGACGGAATCTGCAGAATATACTGATAATTGGCAATCATCATTTCCGATATACTATCCTGATAATGCGTCATAATATCCGGCAAAACCAGGCCATAAAGCAAAAGCAGATTTGCAAAAAGAATGCCGACTGCCATTGTGACATAATTCGGAATATTCTGTGTCAGTACCCGGATCCGGAATCTGGTAAAAATCTTCATTCCTTCCTTTAAATGAATCGCATGGCTATTCCTTTTCTTTTTCAAATCTCTTCGAAGGAATTTCAGGGGCGATAGAGACAGCTTCATCCTCAAAATAAAATAAGTAATTGCCAGCATCAGCAAAATGGGAACCAAGGTCGTTTTCCAGAATGCATCCGCATTCCAAACCGTAACATAAGTAGGCAGGGAATAGCTTCTATAATACATATCCGCACATAAGTTTTTCAGGATGGTGTAGCCCAGAATATTGCCTACCAAAGCGGAGATCAGGGTAACCAAAAGGGGAACCCGCATGTAATGACGGATCAGCTCATTTTTACTATAGCCGGTTGCACGCAATGTTCCGATCACAGCCGCCTCCTTGCTGGTGGTCGAGCTGATGGTCACGCTGAATACAAAAGCCAAAATACCGATAATAATATAGAGGAGAACCGTCATCATGGCACCGTCTCCGCCAATATCATCTCCGGTGAAAATAATCGCCTGGTTGCAGTACTCCGGCGTATAATCCAGGAGATTAACATAATCATTCAGCTGCTCCAAAAAATCCTCCGACATTTCCTTTGCTTCCTGCTTATCTGCCGGCGGATTTTGATACTTCCAGGCATAACGATATTTTAAAGCAGAGCTGTCATAGGCAGCAAATTCCTCATCCGATACGATTGCCACGCTAAAAAGAGTGGCATCAAACATGGTGTCACTATTGTTCTCAAAAAGACAGCTGTAATCCGAAAAAGCAAGCAGGCCTGTGATCGTCCAGCTCCTACCCTCGCTACTTATCCTGTCTCCGACAGAAAGCTTATTATTATCCGCAAACATTCTGTCGATTGCAATCTCTCCTGCCTTTTCCGGCATTTTCCCTTTCATGATGCAAATCTTATCTACCTGATCTCTATCCTTAAAGATCCGAAGCTTTGCACCCCCGTCCAGCTCCTGCTCTGTGTAAAAAAGATCATATAAGCTGACACCCAAAGACTCTATCTGCTCTTTGGCATTCCGGTTCAGCTTTCTTTCGGAGGTGAAATTCCCGTCTTCTATATTATATTTTTCAAATCCCTCATGATAGGCAATCAGCAGGCTATTGTCCGCTACCAAAAAACCGGAAACAAAGCCAATGGAAAGAATCATCAAAAAAAAGATCACCAGATACTTCCCGATATCATCTCTCAGCTCTCTCCATACTCTGCCATTCAGAGGATTTTTTCTTCTCTTCATTACCAATCGAGCTCCTCTGCTGTCAGCTTCTTTGTATTCAGTATGTCAGAACGGATCCTGCCGTCCTTCAGATTGATCACCCGGTCTGCCATATGCCTGATTGCATCATTATGCGTAACCATAATAATGGTATTTCCATAAGTCTGATTAATGGTTTCGATCAGCTTCAGGATTTCAATGGATGTATGAAAATCCAGGGCTCCGGTTGGCTCATCACAGAGAAGAATGTCAGGATTTTTAATAATGGCGCGCCCAATCGCACACCTTTGCTGCTGACCGCCGGAGATCTGATTCGGCAATTTCCTCTGGTGTTCAAATAAGCCAAGGGTATGAAGAAGCTCATCTGTATCCAAAGGCTTTTCACTCAAATAAGCTCCCACTTCAATATTCTCACGCACGGTCAGATTGGGAATCAGATTGTACATCTGAAAAATATAGCCTAGATGCTTTCTTCTATATTGGGTAAGGCGTTTTTCCGTCATTCTGCCAACCGTCTCTCCCTTGATCGTGATTTCACCTTCATCCGGCTGGTCAATCCCGCCAATGATATTTAAAAGGGTAGACTTACCGGAACCGGAAGGTCCAAGAAGGAGACAAAATTCTCCTTTATCGCAAGCAAAGTCGATGCCTTTTAAGACATCGACTTTGCTCTGACCTTCTCCGAATGATTTCTTGATATTTGTAACCTCGAGAAACATTTTTTTCTCTCCTCATCGAAGACTCTATTTGTTTATATCCCTCTTCAGCAAAAAATCCTGCTTGCAGGATTTTTCGCCTGCGACGAATCGCATGAAAGGTCATAAGACCCCGACGCAGTTAAAGCAATTCTTATGATGCTACAGCAGCTCCAAGTGCATTGCACTCTGCGATAGCGTCATCATCCGGTGCTTCATTTGCAATAACGCAGTCATAGCAAAGCTGTACGCCCAGATCGTCGCATTCGGACTCCCAGTTTCTCATCCATTCACCGTCGCCCCATCCATAGGATCCGAAGAGAGCAACCTTCTTACCGTTCAAATTGCCCTTTACATCATCCCACATCGGCTGGAACTCGCTTTCCTCGAGAACCTCGCTGCCCATGGACGGGCATCCGAATGCAATGCCGGTATAGCCTGCAATCTTATCTGCTGAAAAATCTCCGGCAAAGATCACATCAACCTCAGCACCTTTTCCCTTTGCTCCATCGGCAACAGCATTTGCCATTGCTTCTGTGTTTCCGCCGCCTGTCCAAAATACAACTGCTACTTTCATTTTCTTTTTCCTTTCAATTTAAACTCAGGTTGCAACGAGAAGTCCTTCCAGACTGATTCCACGGACAGAACATTCCTGATAGGTCCTTGTGCATCTCTTATAACGCTCAAAGGTTCTTTCTGCCTCTTCCTGGTTCCCGTATACCTTCCAGGTTCCCACGCTCTTACAGTTGCGTGCACTGTTTTCTATAAAGCCTTTTACATCTTCCGGAGGATAACTTAAAAATAAGCCGATTTCATGCGGAAAATCCTCCTCATCCCGAAGCCTTCTTCTCAGCTCGCAGATACATTTTCCTACGCTTTCATAGGCATACCCTTTTTCCTTCAGCATTTCCTGAACTTCCTTCCTGCAAAGGTCATCCTTTAATCTGCCGGGACGATAGAGATATAAAAGTACTCTGCCATTATCATGGTGCAAGGGGATCAGACAAATTCCCTTTGCACGAAGTCGTCTGTTATAATTCTTCAGTTCATTTAAAAATGCCGCACGATCCTCTGCCCGAACAGAAAAAAGGCTTCCTGTTTTAATACCCGCAAGGGTCGGCGCAGCGTGGTCAATTAATATCTGATCTGACATATAACCTCCGTCTTTTAGGGGGGTATACAGGTTAGAATCTTCTAACCTGTATATAAAAAAAATAAAGATATCAGGTACTGTTAGCCCTCGCTAACTATCGTTAGTATATCACATTCTCTTGAAAGGTCAATAGCTTTTTTGAGATTTTTAAAATGAAAATTTAATTCCGCTTCTCTCCTCAAATATTTTTCAAATACTGTCAATCATTTCGCAAATTCAGTCCTAAGCTTAACCTTCCAAAAGCTTAAAAAAAAGCTCCTGCTTTTTTGAAGCAAGAGCTTTAATCATTGATAATCGTAACTTCTCCCCAAGTTCGGCAGAAGTTCTTTCATTTCTTTTTTCTTTATGCCTTATGTTCGTAGGCATATTTGGTTCTCACAGCAAGACCGATTCCTCTTCCTCCCGGACCCGTATGACAGCATACGCCCATGGAAAGCTCGTCTCCGATCACCTCATAACCCGGAAATTCCTTCTCGATCTCCGCAATCCATTCCGCTTCCTCTTCCTTTGTTGCAGATACGGCTGACATGAGGTAGATCTCTCCTGCCTCTGCGGCATCCTTAAATCTTCCCTTCAGCTCCTCATGAATCTGATCAAACATGACCTTCTGCGCCTTTTTCATGCTTCTGGCATTCTTCCAGGAATGCAGCATGCCGGTATCCAGCTGAAGAATAGGCTTAATATGAAGGGCACTTCCTACCGTAGCCTTGGCTTTGGATATTCTTCCGCCTGCCTTCAGATACTCCAGGGTATCCAAGACAATATAAATAGAAACATCCTCTGCCGTAGCCTCCAGCATCTCCTGGATCTTTTCAGCTTCATAGCCTTCCTCGATCAGCTCGATCGTATCCAGAATCGTTACATGCATCGGTGTTGAAGTACGTCCGTTGTCGACTACAAATACCTTGCCCTGATATTCTTCTTCCTGAGATAAGAGCTTTGCTGTATTTGCAGAACCGCTCAGTCCTCTTGAAATCGGGAAATAAAGAATCTGCTCGTATTCTTTCAAAGCCTCATTCCAAAAATCCATCAGCTCCGTCGGTGTTGCCTGTGAGGTTGTGATCTTTGCCCCCTCAGCCTGAAGGCGGAAAAATTCATCTCTCTTGATCGAAACGTCTTCATAGTAGGTTTTTCCGTCAATATGATATGGCATCGGCAGTACTCGAATCCCCAATTCTTTTGCCATTTCCTGGGTAATACTGGAATGCGAATCTGCCGTAATTCCTATCTTCTTCATACACTATAACCCCTTATTAGATAACTTAATAACCCAACTATATTAACAAAAAAAGAGAAAAAAAGAAATAATTTCATGCCTCATGAATGCTACACTTTTCCGGAAATGTTTATTTTTTGTCAAGCAGCCGGCTGATTCTTAAACTATAAGCTGCTCTTAAAACTACTCTTATAAAAGCTACTCATATAAACTTTTCTTATAAACAATTCCTGTAAACGATCTTCGTTATTTTAGTAGATTCCCTTCTCCGTGATCACCTTAGCAAATCGATGATCCGTTTCTTCCATGGGAATGCTTTCCTCGATCAGAGCTTCCCTGCAGATCATGACCTCTCTCGTCTTCAGTTCCCGGAAATAACGGTCATAAAAGCCTGCGCCATGTCCCAGACGGTTTCCCTTATGATCACAGGAAAGGCAGGGAATTACTGCCAGATCCTCCTCCTTTAAGCTTATGGTCTCAGCAGAGTCCTCCGGCTCTAAAATATCATAAGCGCCCTTCTTCAATTCTGACAGACTTTCAATCCTCTTTGCCTGCATAATCCCCTTGCCGACACAAAGGGGAACCGCCAAAGTCTTTCCGTCAGCCAGTACCCTCTCCAGGAATGGCCTGGTATTGATCTCACTATCTGTTCCGACAAAAGCAAATACCCTGTTGGCTTCTTTATATTCCGGCAGGCATAAAAGCCACTCTATAATCTTTTGATCCGCTTCATTTTTATATTGCTCACTCAAGGCGGCTGTTTTTTTTCTGATTTTATCTCTCAGATTTCTTTTTTCGTCTCTGATACTCATTTTTTCTCCTGCTTTTTTCAAGAAAATCATATATTTCTTTGTATCTCAGCCCAAAATATGGTAGGATTTGACTTAATGACAATCTAGTACATTATATACAAGAAATTCATCTTCCGAAAGGACATAAAATCATGAAAAAGGTAGTTAAATTCGGCGGAAGCTCTCTCGCTGATGCAAACCAGTTCAAAAAAGTTGCTGCGATCATCCGTGCTGATGAATCCCGTGTCTATGTTGTTCCAAGTGCACCCGGAAAACGTTTCTCCGATGACACCAAGGTAACCGACATGCTTCTTAAAGCATATGATATTGCCGTTAATGGCGGAGATCTCGATGCGCAGCTTAAGGCAATCAAGGCCAGATATGATGAGATCATTACCGGCCTCGGCCTGGATTTTTCCCTTGATGAAGATTTTGCCGAAATCAAAAAGACCTTAACCGAAGATCCTTATCAGGATTATGCTGCTTCCCGTGGAGAATACCTGAACGGTAAGATTCTTGCCAACTATCTTGGCTTTGAATTTATCGATGCTTATGAGGTCATCTTCTTTAATGAAGAGGGTAATGCAAACCTCTATAAGACACAGAAGGTTCTCGGCAAGCGTTTGGAAAATTTACCGAATGCCGTTATTCCGGGCTTTTATGGCTGCGGAAAAGATATGAAGATCAAGACCTTCTCCCGTGGCGGCTCTGATGTAACAGGATCTATTGTTGCTGCTTCCACAAGAGCAGAAACTTATGAGAACTGGACAGATGTTTCCGGCTTCATGCTTACCGATCCCAGAGTGATCAAGAATCCGGTAACCATCGATACCATCACCTACCGTGAACTCCGTGAGCTTTCCTATATGGGTGCTTCCGTTCTCCACGAAGATGCTATTTTCCCGATCCGTGCAAAGGGAATTCCGATCAATATCCGCAACACCAATGATCCGGAGGCAGATGGTACCTGGATCGTAGAAAGCACAGCAAAAAAACCGACCAATACCATTACCGGTATCGCCGGCAAGAAGGGCTTCTGCACCATTCTTGTTACAAAGGCAATGATGAACTCCGAGATCGGCTTCTGCCGCAAGGTTCTTCAGGCCTTCGAAGAATATGGCATTTCTATTGAACATATGCCCTCCGGTATCGATACCATGACCGTTGTTGTTCACGAAGACGAATTCATGTGCAAGGAACAGAAGGTTGTTTCTGCTATCCACAGAAATGCCCAGCCGGACTCCGTCGAGATCGAATCCGGACTTGCCCTGATCGCAGTCGTAGGCAGAGGCATGAAATCCACCCGTGGAACTGCTGCAAAGATCTTCTCTTCTCTTGAGAGAGTCGGTATCAATATCCGCATGATCGATCAGGGTTCCTCTGAGCTCAATATCATCGT
>CAVFAT010000008.1:31451-47281 GCA_963620785.1 Bacteroidaceae bacterium | reverse complement strand
CTCCAAGAGATATTTTCTGTAGTCATTTGCGAACTGTATCCCAAGAATTTCCTCCGCGGATGTTATTGCCTGTTCCGTACTGCCTTTGCCAAGAAATGCGTCCGGCATATTTCGGATTTGTTCAACAATATCTTTCATAATCTCCTCGCTTATCTTACAGAAGCAGCAAACGATTTCCAAAAGGATCTTCTTACAGTATCAAATGCCGGTCTGTAAATTTCAGACTCCTTACCAATCACGTTCAAAATCTTGGAATTGCCTTGGTGCTCAGCCTCGGTCAAAACAGCTAATGTTGCATCTGCTTTCTGACCGATATGATGTAATTGATATTGTTTTCCTGTTGCAGGATCAAGCGGTGCCAAACCTTTCTGCATCCTTTGCAGGTTTGTGAGAACTTTGCCATCTGACATGGTGCTTTCATACGTCAAATCAATGTCACGAACCAATGCCAGCTGGCCATTTATCATCTCTGCGTCAAGACCTGCGTTCTTATAAACATTGTACTCGTCCACACTATGGAATTGCTTGATGACATCGATTGGGAATCCTGACTCCATCTGCATAGCTGCGGCTTCCTGAGTTGTAATACCATTTAAGGTAACGCCCTTCAATGCTTCCATTGCCTTGGCATATTTCACGCCTTCTGTTGCCCCACCAGAAATGCAGCCCGTAATAGCTCCCCACTTGAAGCTTTCACTTCCTGCAAGCGCACCGGCCCTCAAAGCAGCTTCTGTATCGCCAGTTTGAATTCCTGTAACAATCGACGATGCGGCCATGCTAATTGTACCGGAAGAAAGAGCGAATTTTGTTCCCGTCTTAGCTGCTGCCGCAAAGATCATGCTTACTGCAGGGGCTCCAGCTCCTGCTGTTGCAACAGAAACCGTAACACAGATAAGAATTACTCCGGTTCCAATTGCTACATTCTTTATAACCTGCTCGTAAGTATCATCATAATCCTCAAAAGCCTGAACAACAGTTGATCCATCCTCGCCAAGGGTAAAGACATACCGAGTACCTTCAAACTCTGCATCTAAGTCTGCAAGTGAATACCCAAAAAACACGTTTGATTGCGAATTAAAGGCTAATTCTTCAAGATATTCTTTTGAAACATATACCGCACTTACATTTTCAATAAAGTAGTTATCATCATTCAGGTCCGTAATAAGTCCAGAATAAATATTGTCCTCTACATATCTTAAAAGTTTCGGATCGTCCATTCCTGTATATTCAGGAACGATTTTCTCATACTGAAGCGGAGCCACTTCAACAGATGAAGTGGTTTCCGAAACATCTTCAGTTTCTTGCTCACTTGCGGCAATTTCGCTTGTCTCTGTACTCTCTTCCACCGCACTTGTTGTAGTCGTCTCTGCAGAGCTTTCATTGGTCGATGATGAGGTCGTCGCTGCTTGTCCACAAGCAGTTAGTGTCAATGCACAGGCCAATACCATCGCAATTATTCGTTTCATTCCGCACCGCCTTTCTTCTTTCCTTGCTTCATTGCCACTGCAACTACGCCACCACCGGCAACTACAAGGCTCAACAGAATAAATGGCAGCGGTGATCCATCGCTCTTGTTTGTTTTTTCTCCCTCCGCAGCCTCTTCACTCTCTGTTGTTTCTTCTATAACAGTCTGCTCAAAAGGTGATGCTTCCACCGAAGTTGCTGATTCTACTGTTGCTTCCGTCATTTCAACCGACTCAGTTGTCTCCTGTGTCGTTGTCTCTGACTCAGTTTCAGGGACAGGATCCGACTCAACAAGCGGCTCAGTTAAGGTTCCATCATTCTCAATCGTATAACCTTCAGCAATTCTCTCATTCAAAGCATCCACAGTCAGATTGTTCTTTGACAGTGCCTTGTAGTATTTGTTATCACCGACATAAATAATCTTTGTTGTTGTCGCCCCGGTATAAAGATTCTTTACAGAGAAGGTATAGATACCTTCATCTTCATAAGATTCATTATCCTTGGCCGGTCGATTGAAGCGAACATCCTCCGAGAGGAAACCATCAGAGCTGACTTTTAATACGGTTTTTATAACATCAACATCAAGATACCCCGATTTTGCTTTATTCAGCTTAAACCCGTTTTCCGTAATGGCATTGCTGGAAAGCTCGTCGCCTGTTTCGATATCAAACGGGTAAACCATGCAATTTCCGTTGCGAATGGAGAAGCTGAACTCAATTTTATAGTCTGTATACTCCGGAACCACTTCTACAGAACCAACCCTACGAGGAATATTTTTGATTTCATAATCAAGCGTTACCTTATAGTCGCCCTCTTCAAAAAGCTGTACTCTGGTATCAGCCCCTGTAGTTGCATTAGCTGCCAGAAAATCCCTATAAATTACAGGGTCATGTGTCTTCCCCTGGTAATCGGTATAACTAACAATCAAAGCCCCATGGCCAAAACTAGACTCGCTCACACCGAATTCCCGGTCATATGCTTTTTTGTCATTGGCAATGGAATAATTCTCATTGCCATTTAATTTATTAATATCCTGATTTAACGTAAACCATAGTGTGACTTTATCTCCGACATTCTTCAGATAAATGTTACTTCCATCAGATGTCTCTCTGGTATATCCATTAATGACGAACGTTCCAAGTATCCATCCAAAATGCGGATCGTCTTTATCGATAACCTTTTCTCCGGAGAAACCCTTATCTTTCTCAGTCTTAATTGGCTTACTGGCAATTTGTTTACGAGGCTCATCTGCAGCACTCATGGTATTACCGGCATTCTCTTTATTTACAGCATAAAACGAATAAACTTCCGCAACTCTCTTTTCCTCTGTAACATCTTTGGTAATAAAGGCAATTTTCTGCTCGCCCGTCTTACGCTGGAGTTCATATATAACAGCCACACGGTAATAACATCCATTTTCCAACTGGACATCTTTTGTGGTATAGATACTACTTTCAATCGTATCTGCTGTCTTAAACGCATCACAAAGTTGATAATCCATGATCCAATCGGTTCCATTCTTAGAAGACTGTACAATTATAGCGCCCTGCTTAATATCCTTGCTAAGCGAGAACGTGTCTACTTTCTTGCTCTTATCTTCAATCAAATGCCAGTCAGTTTCAGAAGCATCAAGAATACTCGCATCGAAGCTATAAGAGAATGTGAGATTTCCCGAAGAAACCTCATACATCTCAAAGCCATCCTTCTCTCCCGCATCTTTCGCATTTCCGGAAACAGTTAGAGTGCCCATGATGTTCTGCTCGGAAGTCTTCGCAGAAGATGTGGAACTTGAGAATGTATAGTTTTCCTTGTCTGAAAACTCATATACATTTCCGGAAACATTCAAAGTCGCATCCTTCGCATATGCCATATTGGGAATCGCTAATACGCATAAACCGATTAACATAAACGAGCAAAATTTCTTTAACATAAGTCATATCCTTTCCATAGGAATTTATTTGTTAGAAAATTTCACAGTCCACTTAAAGAATCATTTTTTATTGAAATCGAGATTACCTGATTTTGGGACTTGCACGCCAATTTTTATATTTTCCGTCTGTAACTCTCCGATCTCTTGGCTTATCTGCATTTATCGGGATTGCCCATTCGCGTCCCAACTTAGATGCCCCGTCTATCCGGCCTTCCTCGCATAAAACCTGAATTCTTCTAGTCGAGATATCCCACTTATCTGCAGCTTCTTTTATATTCATATATCCATCAATCATTGTTTACCTCTGATCATGAGTAGCTAACTACCTTATAAGATAACCCTATTCTTCTAAGCGAACAATGTCAACGCGAACTATTGTTCCGAGCTTGAGGTGCACGATATTTATTGCATCTCTATGTATCAGGGCAGCCTCCGTCTGACCCGAGCCCGTCTCTGTCCCCTTATCCATTAAATCTCTACCAGTTTTCCGTGCACCACATACCGCGCATCCTGAAAATCATATGCGCAGGTAGACAGTGTCACGATCCGGTCCTTTGTGGTCAACTGCACAGCTGCCTTAAAATCTGACCCTGGGGATCCGTGTCCACCAGTAGGACTCTTTTGCCTTCCTTGGCAAGACCGATCCCGAGATTCTCACAGGTGGTGGTCTTGCCGGTTCCACCTTTTTGATTCACTACAGCCATTACTGTGGCTTTCGACATTGAACTCAATCACCTCCTTTACAGCATTCCTTCGGCCATGTCGTTGTTTACCCATGCCGGATAGTATGGACTGATGGTTGTGGGCGCATTGTAGAGCGCGGTCAGCAGATACTGCCGGATATTCCTTACCTTGGTGGAGTTTTCCGTCAGACACTTCAACACGTAACGGATGTGTTCCGCGGTAAGCTTCATCAGCTGACTTTTTACCACCTCCGCAGGCTTATCATCCCCGGCAATGCGGATCACCTTTCTCTTCGTACTGCAGGTATCCACCAGAATATCCAGTATTCCCATAATGGTCTCTTCCTCATACGGATCTTCTATCAGCAGGACTTCTATCTCTAAGGAACTTCTGAAATATTCTTCATACTCCTTTCGAATGCGCATCCCTTCGTCATCCGATCCGGATACGATAGGATCAGTATCAATAAGATCAGTATTATTAAGATCAGTATTAGTTCCGTGTCGTTTTGACACTTCAAGAGATGTGGTTTTAACACTTCCGGAAGTGTCGTTTTGACATTTCAGGAAATGTCCTTCCACAGGGTTATCCACCGCGCTGATGAAATTCTTGACGTAGATCAGGTTTGGCTTCCCCAGACCCTGCCGCTTACGCTCGATGAGTCCTGCCTTTCTTTCCAGCTCATCCAGCAGCTGTCCTGCCTTTTTGTTGCCGCAGCTTAAGTCTGCCATGATCTGCTCGATCGTGTAGATGATATACACCCGGCCGCCTTCATCGATCCAGTTATGCTTCACGGAAAGGGAAACCCGATCCAGCATGATGCCGTACAGCGTCTTCGACTCTGCCGACAGATCTTTGAACCGCTCACTGGTGAACAGCACCTTGGGCACCCGGTAGAACGAAAACTGCTCCGCCTGGGCGCCGTAGAAATAATCAAACTCGCAATTACATCACCTCTTTTCCGGAGTATTTATCGCGTTTGAAAGATTTCCGGAGTAACTGTTGCGTTTGAGAGGCTGCTTACGAAAGACATCCACCTCTTTGCCGAAGGGACAACGCGCAAAGGTACAGGTTCTGTAACGGAAATCCTCCCTGTAATACGGGCAGTGGGGACAGCTCTCCGGCTTTGCCTCCTTTTTACCGGCTGCCTTTCTGACCAGCTTCTCATAATGACGGAATGCTTCTTCCTTCTTACGCAATCCCCACACCTTCTTTCTTCCTGTGGCTTTCTCTGTTTGACTGCAGCCAGCGGTCCAGCTGCCGGTAGCAGACAACGCTCACGCAGGGCTTACCTTTGGCATAGCAGCAGTTTTCGCATCTGCGCTCCTGTTCGGTCTTGATGGTCTCTGCCAGGTAATAGCAGTTCGCCTTGCCCAGGATGCAGCCGACCTTGCGGTTCTTCCAGAAGAAGCACTGCCGGCAGTCGGACGGCTTGTCTGCAAAATAGCTGACACCATCGATCCGAATTGTCTTTTGTCTTGGTTTCTTTCTCATGCGATATCCTCCATGTTTTTTGATACGCTCCGGGGAATCCCGGAAACGACAAAGCCCCGTGATGATCCATTGTCACCACGAGGCTATGTAAGATATCGCTGTTCTATTGTTATTCAATACCAGGCAACTGTACCGGTTTCCTTTATCGTTCCATTTTCATAGGCATTATTGATATCATCTAATGCATGCGATCCATATTGCCAACATTTTGAATCATTCTCGGGTAAAGGAAATTCGTCGTCCTTTAACAGTGGCCGACCCTCTTCCACTCTCATTTGGTTGATAGCATCCCTCATTTCTTTAAGGTCGTCAACCAATACCGGAATTTCGAAATCTTCCTCTGCCGGCTTAGTAATAGAAATTGTATCTTCTTCAATATTGATCTCGATCAAACCGGGCGTCTTTTCTTCATTACCCTCAGGCCAATAATGCCACTGTATTTTCCTTTCATCATGAAATATCAGCTTATAAATAACCATCTTATTGCTTCCCTCCGACAGCTGAATTTGAAAAATAATTAGCCACCCGGTTATCCGTTTCGGCTCCGGAAAAACCCGGTTAGCCTCGAAACAGCCGGTATAAAGTAATATAAATCACGTCAGATCACGACAAAAAACCACAAACCGCGCAGCCGTTTTCGCTACCTTACAGGTATGAAAAAAGCCCGGAAAACCTTGATTTTCCGGGCTTTGTAAGCATATTTGCAAATTTGCAAGAGAAATTATCTCTTGGAGAACTGCGGTGCGCGACGAGCGGCTTTGAGGCCGTACTTCTTACGCTCTTTCATTCTCGGATCTCTTGTGAGGAATCCAGCCTTCTTCAGAGTAGGTCTGTAATCAGCATCTGCCTGAAGGAGTGCTCTTGCGATACCATGACGGATTGCTCCGGCCTGGCCTGTATATCCACCACCTCTTACAGTGATGATAACGTCGAACTTGTCAACTGTATCTGTTGCAACAAGCGGCTGACGAACGATAACCTTGAGGGTCTCAAGACCAAGGTATTCGTCAATATCTCTCTTGTTGATTGTGATCTTACCTGTGCCCGGTACTAAATATACTCTGGCAACGGAGGTTTTTCTTCTACCTGTTCCGTAATATTTTACACTAGCCATGATTTACCTCCTATTAAAATTCAAGCGTTTCCGGCTTCTGTGCTGCATGCTTGTGATCCGGTCCTGCATATACAAAAAGCTTTCTGTACATGTCACGTCCAAGCGGTCCCTTCGGAAGCATACCCTTAACAGCGAATTCAACAACTCTTTCCGGATGCTTGTTGAGCATTTCACGAAGTGTTGTCTCCTTCATACCGCCAACGTAATCTGAATGGTGGTAGTAAACCTTCTGATCCAGCTTCTTACCTGTAACTTTGATCTTATCTGCATTAACAACGATCACATAATCACCTGTGTCGATATGCGGTGTATAAATCGGCTTATTCTTTCCTCTGAGCACCTTAGCAACCTCAGAAGCAAGACGTCCAAGCGTATATCCTGTAGCATCTACTACATACCATTTTCTATCGATAGTAGCAGGGCTTGCCATAAATGTCTTCATGGTTTTCCTCCTTGAAAATAAAATCACGTTCCAAAACAGATGGTAATGTCCGGACCAGCCGTTTTCATGCGGAACACTGATACTTTATATGAGAAATATATTTCGGGGCTGTGAAATATACCTACATACTTTGTCAGACTAAGATATTATATGCTAGTGCCTATGCACTGTCAAGCACTTTTCCCTTTATTTTTCAGGCTTTTCGAGGACTTTTTTCGAGGCTCTGGAGCGATCGCTTATAGACCCTTCCCCGAAGGCTTTTTTCAAAAATCCAGATCCAAAAAATTCGTTTTTACCAAAGTCAGTCCATACGCCGGTGCCGTCTGCCCGGTCGCTTCCCTTGTCTTTGCCTCCAGCATTTCCGGAATCTGCTCCGGCTGATAGAAACCGGTTCCGACCTGGATCAGCGTTCCGGCAATAATCCTGACCATATTGTAGAGGAATCCATTTCCCCTGACACGGATCCGGATCAGTCTGCCTTCCTCCAGGCTGCCTTCTTCGCCAAGTGCCTGCATGCTTACACTGCATTCATAGAGGGTTCTGACCGTTGTCTTCGCTGTAAAGTGAGGCGACGCAAAACTGATAAAATCATGCTCTCCCACAAGATAGGCTGCTGCCTTCTGCATAGCCTCAAGATCCAGCTCCCGGTAAAAGAAATAATGATCTTTTCGCATATTGGGCAGGCGGATCTTCCGGTTCAGGATCCTATACTCATAAGTCTTTTCGCTTGCCGCATAGCGGGGGTGAAAGTCTCCCGCTACCTCCCGGCTCTTCTGAATGACAACATCCTCCGGCAGTCTTGTATTCAATGCATAAGCCACCTTCTCTGCCGGCATGGAGGAAGTAGTATCAAAGACCGCCATCGCGGAAAGCGCATGTACTCCAGAATCGGTCCTGCTGGCACCTGTCACCTTAATTTTTTCTCCGAAAAAAGCAGAGAGCGTTTCATTCAAAACGCTCTCAACCGATATTCCATTCGGCTGGAGCTGCCAGCCGACATAATTACTTCCGTCATAAGAAACTTCTATTAAAATTCTTCTCATTTTCCCTATGTATTTTCCTGTTTATATCGGAATTTCTCTTTCTATCAGGATTCCTCTTTGCTTTCATCCTTCTATCCGATTCCTTCTTTCTATTCAGAACTGACGATCAGAACTGAAAAAGTGAAAAATGGATATAGAACCTGGCAATTACCATCAAAGCAAGATAAAGCCAAATGATCAGATAAGCTGCTCTGTCGCTTCCCTGATACTTCAAAGGTTTCATCTTCGTTCTGCCCTCTCCGCCCTGATAGCATCTGGCCTCCATTGCCATCGCCAGATCATTCGCCCGGCGAAAGGCAGATACAAAGAGTGGAACCAGGATCGGCACCATGCTCTTCGCTCTCTGAATGATATTGCCGCTCTCAAAATCCGCTCCTCTTGCCGTCTGCGCCTTAATGATCTTGTCGGTTTCATCCACAAGAATCGGAATAAAACGAAGCGCAATCGACATCATCATGGCGATCTCATGCACCGGAACCTTCACCTTAGCCAGGGGAGCCAGCAGGCTTTCCAGGCCATCTGTCAGCCGGTTGGGCGTTGTCGTAAGGGTCATCAAAGAGGTTCCCATTACCAGATAGGACAGACGGATAAACATCATCCCGGCTGAACGGATTCCCTGCCAGGTAATGTGAATCTTCCATACAGAAAACAATACCGTTCCCGGTGTGAAGATCAGATTGAAAAAGGCGGTAACCAGCATAAGGATCACAATTGCCTTCAGTCCTCTTACCATATAGCCGAAGGGAACCTTCGAGACTCTGATCATCCATCCCAGAAAAAGAGTCGCCAGAATCAGGCCTGCCAGATTATGGAAAACAAACAGGGATATGATATATAAGAGCGTTCCGACCAGCTTCACCCGCGGATCGAGCGCATGTATTTTTGATTTAACCGGGTAATATTGTCCCAGTGTAATATCTTTCAGCATCTGTCTTCCTTTACTTCTTTGCTTTTTCTCTGACCGCCTTCAAAATGGCTTCCTTTGCCTCTTCTACTGTAATACAGTCATCCGGCAGCATAAAGCCATGCTCGACAAGATCATGCATGAGATAAGTTACCTGCGGAGCTGCCAGACCGATCTCCTCCAGCTTCTGATACTGCTGAAAAACCTTCTCAGGCCTGTCATCAAAAAGAACCTCTCCGTCATTCATTACGATCAGCCTTTTTGCATATTCTGCCATATCCTCCATGCTGTGTGATACCACGATTACCGTGATCTTCTGTTTTTCATAGAGGGATTTGACAAACTCCAGGATCTCCCTTCTTCCATAAGGATCCAGACCCGCTGTCGGCTCGTCCAGAATCAGGAACTTGGGCTTCATAGCCAGTACGCCTGCAATGGCAACTCTTCTTCTCTGTCCTCCCGACAGATCAAAGGGGGAGCGCTCATAAAAGTTCTCTGACATTCCGACCCTCTCCAGAGCTTCCTTTGCCAGCTCCTCAGCCTCTTCCCGGCTGTAGCCCTGATTCATAGGGCCATAGCAGACATCTGCCAGGACACTTGTTTCAAAGAGCTGATATTCCGGATACTGAAAGACCAGGCCTACCTTAAACCTAAGGCTGCGCAGATCATATCCCTTTTCACAGATATCCTCTCCGTCTGCCAGGATTCTGCCACTTGTCGGCTTGATCAAACCGTTCAGATGCTGGATCAGGGTTGATTTCCCGGAGCCCGTATGTCCGACCAGACCAATAAACTCATTGTCTCCGATCGTCAGATTAATTCCTTTTAAAGCCTCGATCTCATAGGCATTTCCGGGACTGTATATGTAACGTACATCCTTTAATTCAATCGACATAAGGCCTCCACAAGCTCGCTCTCAGACAGGATTCCTTCCGGAATATCCAGGCCTTCCTGTCTTAATTCATGTGCCAGAAGGGTAATCTGCGGAACGCCCAGCTTATATTGCAAAAGTTCATCCACCTTCGAAAAGATCTGCCGGGGATTTCCTTCCATGGCCAACTCACCCTGATTCATTACAAAGACATGATCCGCCTTTACGACCTCTTCCATATAGTGGGTGATCAAAATGACGGTTACGCCTTCCTTTTGATTCAGCTCCAGGATCGTATCAATGACTTCGCTCCTGCCATTCGGATCCAGCATGGCCGTCGGCTCATCCAAAACAATGCATTTCGGATGCATTGCCAAAATACCGGCAATGGCCACCCTTTGTTTCTGTCCGCCGGAAAGCTTATTGGGCGAATGCTCCCGGTATCTTGTCATTCCGACCTTTTCCAGGGCATCTGCTACCCTCTTCCAGATTTCTTCTGAAGGGACACCCATATTTTCCGGTCCGAAAGCCACATCCTCTTCTACGACATTCGCAATGATCTGATTGTCCGGATTCTGAAAAACCATTCCGGCCTCTCTTCTTACCGGAAAGATATTCTCCGGCTTAGATGTATCCATTCCGTCTACCCAAACACTGCCCTCTGTCGGAGCTAAAATTGCATTCAGCAGCTTTGCCAGGGTCGACTTTCCGGATCCATTGGAGCCAAGTATGGCAATAAAGCTGCCTGCATAAATATCGATATTCACATGATCCAGGGCCCGCTGAAGTTCTTCTACATTGCCTTCTTCATCCCTGCGAACATATTCATAGGTCAGTTCTTTTGTTTGAATGATACCCATAGACTCTACCACTCATATCTCGTCAGCTGTCCCGCCGTCTGCATCCCGGCAAAGCTATTCTGACGCAGTGCCTCATATAAGACGATCGCCACGGAATTTGACAGATTCAGTGATCTGATCTCCTCCAGCATAGGAATCCGGACACACTGATCCGGATGCTCTTTCAGGATTTCCTCCGGTATACCACCGCTTTCCTTGCCGAACATCAGATAACAATCCTCTTCATAGGATGCCTCCGTATAAAGATTCTGTCCCTTTGTTGAAAGATAATAGATCTTTGCATCAGGATTCTTTTCCAGAAAATCCTCATAGTTGATATATCTGGTCACATCCAGCTTATCCCAGTAATCCATCCCGGCCCGCTTGATTGCCTTTTCGTTCAGCCGAAATCCCAATGGTTCGATCAGATGCAGCCGCGTCCCCGTTGCAACACAGGTCCGGCCGATGTTTCCGGTATTCGAAGGGATTTCCGGCTGAAATAAAACAATATTCAAACTCATTTTTCTCCTCTGAGCTCCTTGATAAAGAGTTCAATTCGATCCAGTGCGATCTTCAGATTTTCCAAAGAATACGCATAGGAGATACGAAGGAAGCCCTCTCCGCAGTCGCCAAAGGCTGTTCCCGGCACAACTGCCACCTTTTGGGATTCCAGAAGCTTCATCGCAAACTCCTCTGAGCTCATGTTGAACTGCTCAATTGAGGGGAATACATAGAAAGCGCCATAGGGTTCAAAGCATTTTAAGCCCATCTCTCTAAAGCGATGCATAAGGAAACGGCGTCTTCCGTTATACTCTTCCCGCATCATTTCCACATCCGCATCACCGGAACGCAGTGCCTCAACTGCCGCATACTGGCTGGTTGTCGGCGCACACATAATGGCAAACTGGTGGATCTTCAGCATCTGCTGCAGGATTACCTCCGGTCCGCAGGCATAGCCCAGTCGCCAGCCTGTCATCGCATGAGACTTGGAGAAGCCGTTGATCGTAATGGTACGCTCTTTCATTCCCGGAAGGGATGCAATCGATACATGATCTCCCTTGTAGGTAAGAGCGGAATAAATCTCATCACTGATAACAAAAATATCCTTCTCGATGCAAACCTTTGCGATCTCCTCCAGATCCTCTTTTTCCATGATCGCTCCTGTCGGATTGTTGGGGAAAGGCATTACCAGAATCTTGGTCTTGGGGCTGATTGCATCCAAAAGCTCCTGCTTGGTCAGACGGAATTCATTTTCTTCTTTCAGATTGATAATGACCGGAACACCATCTGCAAGAAGGGCACAAGGCTCATAGGAAACATAGCTTGGCTGGGGAATGATGACTTCATCACCCGGATCCAGCATGGCGCGCATGGCAATATCGATTGCCTCACTGCCTCCTACCGTTACCAGGGTTTCCTTATCATAATCATAATCAAGATCATAATTTCTCTTCAGATATTTGCAGATCTCGATCTTTAATTCCTTTAAACCGGCATTCGAGGTATAGAAGGTCCTTCCTCTGTCCAGAGAATAAATTCCCTCATCACGAATATGCCAGGGTGTATCAAAATCAGGTTCGCCGACACCAAGGGAAATCGCATCCTCCATCTCTGTTACCAGGTCAAAGAATTTACGAATTCCGGATGGACGTATTCCGACGACCTTTTCCGAAAGCGGATTTCTCATGGCGTGAACACCTCTCTTTCATCTTTCTTTTTCTTCTGCATTACGGTTCCGTGATCCTTGTAACGCTTCAGGATGAAATGGGTTGCCGTGCTTGTTACCTCATCAATAGTAGACAGCTTGTCGGTAACAAAAGTAGAAACCTCTTTGAGGGTCTTGCCTTCCAGAATGACCATCAGATCATAAGCACCTGACATCAGATAGGTACTGGAAACTTCCGGATAACGGTAGATTCTCTCTGCGATCTGCTCAAAACCGCGTCCTCTCTGGGGTGTCACCCTTACCTCGATCAGGGCCTGCACCTGCTCTACATTCGTCTTGTCCCAGTCAATCATGGTATGGTATCCACAGATGATGCCTTCCGCTTCCAGGGCCGCCAGCTCATTTACAATTGTTTCTTCCTCTACGCCGAGGATGATCGCCACTTCGCTTAGATCGATACGGCTGTTCTTTTCGATGATTCTCAGTAACTGCTCTCTCATAACTCTTCCTTTCATCCGATCATTCGGAAAATTTCATCTGTTTTCGACCGGTCAAGATACCGGACTTCACCATCATTATGTAATTTTCTGCCCTTCTCCTTCGTCACACGACCAATGATCGCGGCAGAAATATTTTTTTCTTTTAATTTGAGCAAAAGGCCTTCCCCATCCGGAACCGCCAGCAAAAGACTGCCTCCGGAAATCAGTTCATAGGGATTCACATCCAGATAATCACAGATCTCTACCGTCTCCTGACGGATCGGGATCTTCTTTAAATCGATCTCCATACCAATATCCGAAGCTTCCGCAAACTCCCAAAGAGCCCCGAAAACGCCACCCTGTGACAGGTCCTGCATGGCATGCAGGCCAAAGTCCATGGCAATTTCTGCCTCTTCCAAAATAGAAAGACTTTCATCAAACTGCTTGGCCCGCTCTATCAGAAAAGAGGGAAAATAAGACTTCAGCTCCTTTTCCTTTATATGGGAAAGTATCGCCGTTCCTTCTAAAGCAATGCTCTTTGTCAGGATCAGGCTGTCTCCCTCTTTGGCCTTACCCAAATATGCCGGGTCCTTTGCCTTTCCGGAGGCGCAAACCGTAATCACCGGCCTTGTCACAGCAGAAGTAATTTCTGTATGACCTCCGGTGGAGCAGATTTCATACTGCCTGCAAAGGGCTCCGAATTCGGCCGCCGCCCTGCGGATCTCCTCTTCCTCTGTATCCGGCGGAAAAAGGGCAAGTGCCTGAACCGCTTCCACGCTGGCACCCTTTGCCGCAAGATCATTGACCGCCTTAAAGAAGGCATATCTGCCAATCCTGTCATAAACTGCCGTGGCAGCATTGACAGAAGAAAGCATTCCTGTATTTTCATCCCTCTTGGGCTTTATTTCCTTTAAAACAGACCTTCTCAGCACTGTCTGAGAGACCTTGCCGCATTTCATTTCCTGCTTATCTCCCTTTACTGTCCTTCTGCTGCCTTTGCCTCAAGCTCTTCGATTGCTTCTGCATCATAATAGCTGGATGCAACTGCCTGGATCGTATCTCCATCCTGACTTTCGATTGCATTTGTAATCGCAGAAACCGCTTCCTGATTGGATGAATAGGTTCCGACATTGTAAATGGTATTTGCTGCCGCATAGCTGCTGCTATTTACCTGTTCCTTGGAAACCTGCTCTCCGTTTTCGTAAACAATCTTATACAATACCGCTTCCTTACCGGCATGTGCTGTCTGGTTCAGCTTGATCTGACCAACCGCCATGCTGTTGTCTGCACGGTATTCGATTCCGCCCGGCTCGATTTCTTCGACCGTTTCGCTAACATATTCAATCGTACGATTTGCATCCCGGCTTTCCTTACCATAGATCTTGAAGGTAAGGACACCACCACTCGCCGTTCCCTCGATATAAATCGGTGCATTTGTATTATTCTTAAAGATAAAATCCTTATAATCACCGGCAATAGCCGCATCCCTTGAAGGCTCTACATAACCGACAATCATGGAATGGGGTGATCTTTTTACCACCTCGAGCTCACTCATCAAAACAGCATTATATAAGGTAGATGATACCTGACAAATACCACCGCCGTAAGACTCTACTGTGGCACCGTTCTCATAGGCACCTGCAAGAGCGAAGCCATTTTCTTCATTCATGGGGTTAACCGTATCATGTACGGAGAATTCCTCACCCGGATAAATAACATTGCCACTGATCAATTCCGTTCCTCGCTCTACATTCGTCTTTCTTCCTTCTGTAGAAGAGCTGTAATCTGTGGTATAGCTGCCCAAAAGATCTTTTACCTCGGCAAGTTCCTCTGCCGAACCCTGAGGCTGGACAGTCTTTGTTGCGATATCGACGGAATTGTTGCTTTCTGACCAGTCAGAAGCAAAGAAATCCTGAATTGCCAGGATGGAAGCCTCTTCGTCGATTACCGTTCCTTCCTGTCCCTCTGTTACCGTGAAGCTGTCTCCTTCATGCTTGAGACCATAATCCACAGCACCGGATACAAGGACATTCTGAAAGTCCGAAAAGACCTGTCTGGTCATGTCGGTATCGATCTCAATATCCGGCTTCAGAACATATTTCTGATTCTCCGTGTCCCGGATATCCTTATATCTGGAAAGCAGATTGCCGCTCTCTCCGATTGCCAGAGCACTCTTTATGGTCTCTGCCGCATTGCAGCTGATACCAAGCTCTGCGTTCGATACGGTTGCACTGCCGATATTGCCAACCAGGACCGTTTCACCTGTATTCAGTTCTTCAATATATTCATCAATTGCCGCCGAAGCCTCTTCCGCGGTCATTCCTCCTACATTCACACTGCCGATATAGACATTATCCCTTATTCTCGCCTCAGCAGCCTCTGCCTTTACCGGCAGCAGCAGGAAGAAGAGTCCTGCAAGTGCCAGCCCTGCGGCTGCAAGAAAAGTTCCGGAAAAAACCTTTCTTTCCATATCGAATCTCCTTATCGTCTTATATGCTTTGAACAATACGCTCCCTTTGCAAGAGCCTCACACTCCTCGGGAGTATTTTTTATTGCTTAATAATGTATATTAGCATAGTGTGCACCTTATTTTCAAGATTCTGTCCTTGTGCTGTATGCCACATTCTCCATCAGGCAAAGCCTGACTATTTGTCATGCCCACACAAGATTGTGGCTGCAGCGAAAGCGTCAGCCATGTGGCATGCAGATTCGCAATGACGATTCGCAAGGCTTTCGTAAGGACGAACACCCTGGCAGTGACGGCGGGCGCACGTTCAAGCCCAAAGGGCGCGTTTTGCGCGTAGCCGTCACGAATCAGCCGGGTGTGAGGAGTAGAAAACGCAGCGTGTCATAAGAACTGCATGCCACAGGCTGATGCTCGCTGCATTTCCACTGCATTT
>CAVFAT010000008.1:0-31391 GCA_963620785.1 Bacteroidaceae bacterium | reverse complement strand
ATTTCCACTGCATTTCCACTGCATTTTCCGCCTCTTCTTACGACTTATATTCCTTGCAATACCCACGAATAAAGCAGCGGTCGCATTTGGGATTTCTTGCCGTGCAAATACTTCGTCCAAAGCTGATGATCTGCATATTAAAGAGAATCCAGTGATCCTTGGGCAGTTCTTTCATCAGATCCATCTCCACCTTCTCCGGATCTGTTTCCTTTGTCAGTCCCAGTCTCCTGGAAATTCTTCCGACATGTGTATCTACTACAACACTCGGATCGTCAAAAATATTCCCCCGGATCACATTGGCTGTTTTTCGTCCGACTCCCGGAAGAGAGGTCAGCTCTTCCAGACTTCTCGGCACCTCTCCGCCAAATTCACTTACCAGCTTTCTCGAACAGGCAATCAGATTCTTTGCCTTATTATGATAAAAGCCAACAGAATGGATCTCCTCTTCCAGCTCACGAAGATCTGCCGCAGCCAGCTCTTCTGGCCCCGGATACTTCTTAAAAAGATGCTCCGTTACGATATTGACCCTTGCATCCGTACACTGGGCACTGAGCATGGTCGCAACCAGAAGCTGAAAGGGCGTCTCATAGTGCAGGTAGCAGCGATAATCCGTCCCCAGATTCTCATCTAAAATTGCAATGATCTCCTTGGATCTTTTCTTCATCTTCTGCTCTCCTTAAAGCTCCGCCGCGAGCTCCTCCCATTCCTCATAGGCATTTGCCAGTGCATCCTGGACCTGCTGCAGTTCTTCCGAAAGCTTGCCCAGCTGATAGGAATCGGTTGCAATCGCCGGATCTGCAAGTGCATCTTCCAGCTCTGTCTGCTTTTCTTCCAGCTCCTCGATCTTCTTTTCTACCTTTTGAACCGCATTTTCCTTCTTTCTCTGCTGGGCCTGCTGTTTTTTCTGCTCAGCCCAGGCTGCTTTTCCGTCAGAAGCCTCTTTTTTCGACGCTGCAGCTGTCTTTTCCTGCTCCAGACCCTTCTCCAGAATATCCTTTTTTTCCAGATAATAGTCATAATTGCCGATATAATTCGTCACCTTCTGCCCATTCAGATGCAGGATCCTGCTCGCCGTACGATTGATGAAATAACGGTCATGCGATACATAAAGGACGGTTCCGCTGTAATCCCGAAGAACATCCTCCAGGATTTCCTTGGAGATCATGTCCAAATGGTTGGTCGGCTCATCCAAGAGCAGGAAATTCGCCCCAGAAAGCATGAGCTTGGCCATGGCGACCCTTCCCTTTTCTCCACCGCTGATGTCGCCGATTCTCTTAAAGACATCATCCTCGGTAAAAAGAAAGGCGGCCAGGGTATTGCGAATCTGGGTATTGGTCAGATTGGGATAAGCATCTCCGATTTCCTCCATCAGGGTCTTTTCCGGATGCAGTCCCTGATGCTCCTGATCATAATATCCGATCTCAACACCGCTTCCGGTCTTTATCTCGCCCGCATCCGCAGGAAGCATTCCCATCAGGATCTTCAGGATGGTTGTCTTGCCGGTTCCATTTCCTCCGATCAGAGCAATCTTCTCTCCCCGGTAGACATCAAAAGTCAGATTACGGAAGAGCTCCTGCTCCTCAAAGGCCTTTGCCAGTCCTTCTACATGCAGGACATCCTTTCCGCTCTCCCGGTTCGGAGACAGGGTCAGATGCATTCTTGCATTTTCCTCTGTCGGTTTTTCGATCCGCTCCAGCTTGTCCAGAGCCTTTTCCCTGCTTTCAGCTCTTTTGATGGATTTCTCCCGATTAAACTGCTTCAGCTTTGTAATGACTTCTTCCTGATGTTTGATCTCTCTTTGCTGGTTCAGATAGGCATTCATCTGGGCAACACGAAGCTCTCTCTTCTTAACCGCATATTCCGAATAATTGCCGGAAAAAACATGTGCCTTATGATGTTCTAACTCAACCACCTTGGAAACGATACGGTCCAGGAAATAGCGGTCATGGGCAACCAGAATTACCGCTCCCTTGTAATTCAAAAGGAAGCCCTCCAGCCAGCTGATCGACTCAATATCCAAATGGTTGGTCGGCTCATCCAAGAGCAAAAGGTCCGGCTTAGAAACCAGAAGACGGGCCAGGGCAACCCGGGTCTTCTGTCCTCCGGAAAGTTCATCGATGGTTTTGCCAAACTCTTCTTCCGCAAAGCCCAGTCCCTTCAAAACGCCTCCAACCTCGCTGCGGAAGGTATAGCCACCATCCTGATCAAAGGCATCATTCCAGGCATGATACTGCTCCAGGAGTTTTTCCAACTCAGCCCCACTCAGATGGTTCATTTTTTCTTCCATCTCCCGGAGCTGCTTTTCCCGCTCGATCAGATCCGCTCTTGCCTGAAGAACCTCTTCATAGATGGTCGCATTTTCCGCAAAGCTGATATGCTGGGACAGGTATCCCATGCTCTTTCCTTTCGCCAGATAGACCTCTCCTTCGTCCGCAGAAAGATCTCCCGTTATAATCTTAAGAAGCGTCGATTTGCCGGCACCATTCATGCCGACAATCGCCGCTTTTTCATAGTCTTCAATATGAAAGGAAACGCCCTTTAATATGACATCTTCACCATAGGCTTTTCCGATATTCTGTACTGATAGGATCATACTTCTTCTCCCCTTCTTCCTCCCTTTTTCAGACTGTAAAGCAGGGTGATCAAACCTGCCGCACAGGTAAAGAGGCCGATAAACTGTGAGGTCGACAAAAGGCCGACCTTGCCTCTGACCAGATCTCCTCTGAAAAATTCCAGCAGGAATCTGCCAATGCTGTAAAGCGTAAGGAAAAGTCCCGTAACCAGACCACGCTTTTTGCTTTTTCCCGCAACCCACAAAAGCAGGAGGCAATTGGCAAAATCCAGTCCGCTGGAAATCAACTGAGTCGGCAAAAGCGGCACATCATTGGGTGCATAAGCAGAATGATGAAAGGTTACTGCAAAAATGCTGTCCGTCTCTTTGCCATAGCAGCATCCCGCCAGAAAGCATCCGATCCTGCCAAATCCCTGGGCCAGTGCACAGGCCGGTCCTGCCAGGTCCAGATAATCCAGAAGATGGACATGATGAAATTTACAGCAGACCCAGGCGCCAAAAATGCCGCCGATAATTCCGCCATATACCACCCAGCCATCTGCCAGATTGGTCAGGAGGGTAGGATCCTCAATGATATTTTTGAGCTGGGTCAGGAAATAGAGGATCTTTGATCCAAGAAAGCCAAAAAGGACACAGCATAACACAAGGGAAAATACCATATCCTGCTTCAGGCCCAGCTTTTTTGCCCGGTATTCCGCCATAAAATAGGCACAAATGATACCGATCGCAATCATCAGACCATAGCCATATATCGTAACCGGTCCGATGGTAAGTAATTCGTTATGCATATTCTTCTCCTAAAAAACGACGCTCCACTTTTTCTGCGCTGCCGCCACACAAAATCCCTCGGTTTCCATCTGCTTTGTCAAAAGCTGTCCATCCTCTTTTGCAGCGCATCTGGCCAGTCTCTCGCAAAGGGCATCCTCTGCCTTCTTTCCAACCATTCGGTCGATCTCGGAAAGAGGCTCCGTACAGGGCTCCCAGTCTTCCTTCTCATAGTAGGAAAGAGTCCAGCCCTTTTCCTCTGCAAGATTTTCCAAAGCACTTGCCGCCCGGCTATTTCTTTGGCCCGCATCCACTGCAAGCTCCTGCAAAGCTGCCGGATAATACTGCATTCTCTCCAAAAGGCCTTCGATTCCATCCGACAGCTGCTTTTCTAAAGTCTCCTGTCCAGAGGCAGCCTCTGTTTTCTCTTCCAATCCTGCCAGATCAAGGCCCAGAACCAAAGCCTTAGGAATCAGAGTTAAGGTCGCCTCCCTGCATTTTTCCTCCGCATGCAGGCTGACATAGATTCCATTTGGGAATATGCTGTTGATTCCCAGCATTTCAAGCCCTGTCGGCGCCATGCCGCCGATTTCTCCCCGGCAGACAAAGCCAACCGATTCTCCAGCTATCAAAGCCTTTTCCAGCTTTTCTGTATTTTCTTCCTGATCACAACTTAGTTTATTCTTTTCTATAAATGCTCTCAGATCAAGCATTTCCTTCATCCTCTCTAAAGCGCACCGTGATTTCTCCGGAAGATAAGGTCAGCTCTCCTTCTGTCTCTGTCTGGAGAACAAGACCTCCCTCATCATTAATTCCGGTCACGACTGCATTCTTCCATTCCCCATGGTCGGTATATCGAATGGCCTTTCCGAGCACGATCGACCTTTCCCGATATTCCTTCATATATTCCTTGTCCGGCAGTTTTTCGCAAAGATCCATGAAATGCCGGTAAACCGCTGCTGTCAGCGCATTCATAAGACTTCCCTCGATTTCATTTCTCTCATAAAGGGAAGCTGCCAGTTTGCCTGCCTCCTCCGGAAAGTCCGTCCCTCCGACATTGATCCCAATGCCACAGATCATGCCGCTGATCCTGCCTTCTGCCGGATCTGTAATCGCCTCAGTCAGAATTCCACAGACCTTTTTCTTCTGCAGATAAACATCGTTTACCCACTTGATTCCGCAGGAAATCCCACAGACCTCCTCGATTGCACGGCATACTGCAACCGATGCGGCCGTTGTCACCAGAAGACTTTCCGAAAAACTCAGCCCCAGCCTGAGAAGAACCGACATATAAATGCCCGTCTGGGAAGGCGAATAAAAATACCGTCCCAGTCTTCCTTTGCCGGCCGTCTGATGGTTTGCCACAACCAGGCTTCCATTCTCCAGGCCCTTCGCCGCAAGCCTTTTCACTTCCTCATTTGTAGAATCAATCTCCTCATATACATAGAGATCCTTCACCTCTGTATAAGATAAGATTCCCTCTTTTGTGATCTGCCCTTTTTCTGCTTTCTCTTCTATCATACTTCTATCCTTTAGTATCAGCTGCTTCCCGATACCTTTTTTCTCTAGTACCCGATAGCTTTCAAGACTTTTTTCTCCGGTGTTTACTATTTCGTATTCACTATTTCTCGAAGTTTTTCTTCTCTAGCGTCTGTGCTTTTTCTTTTTACTCTTGCTTCGCTTATCAATAGCTCTTGTATAAACCGGCTCTTTTTCTTCTTCCTTGAAGCTGAAGCTTCTGAATACAGCCAGGAAGGTAAAGAAAATTGCCATATTCATAGCCTGTGGATTGTTAACCAGTCCCTGGCCCATATAGCCCATGATTCCAAAGAATAGAATCGCCTTGACCGGATGCCAGTCAATCCTTTTCACATAATCTCTAAATGCAGAAAGATAGAAAAGTACATAAGACGCCGCACCCAGCAGTCCTGTTGTAACCAGATACTCCAGGAACTCATTATGGGCATTGGCAACACGCTTGCCCCAATGTTCACTGATAAAGTCTCCCCAGCCGCTTGAAGCCAGAATGCCGAATGTATCCGGTCCGATTCCGATCAGCTTCTGCAGGGGATTCATGCTCTTGAACATATCGATAGAAATCATCCAGATCCAGCCTCGCTTGGTTCCCCATTCTCCGGAAAAATGCATGGCATTATAAAGAATGATCACCAGTACCAGAATGACAGAGACCGTTCCCACAATAAGCGACAAGACCTTGTCTGATTTTTCTGATGTAATCTTGATCAATACCGGCTTCAGCAGGATCAGTGCCAGGCAAAGCACCCCTATTCCCAGGAAAATCCAGTAATCCAAAATCACTGCACCAATTCCGGCAAATTCCGTATGATGATCCGCAGAATAAAAGAGATCACAGAGCTTTACGATCAGAGAACCCAGGGCAAAAAAGATACCATTCATCAAAACACCGCTGTGGTATTCTCTTGTCTTTAATCCATAATAAATAAAGAACAAAAGCCCAAAACCTGTACCGATAAAAGCACCATCACTATTATTAAAGAAGAGATTTGCATAACCGATCACAAGAATAATCGACATCCATCTCTTCAGCCAGATCCTGTCCTCCACGGTATAGACCATTGCCAAAACCGGCAGCATCAAGGAGAGATAACCGGAGTAACTATTGATATTTCCAACCGTAGAAATGTACTGGAAATGTTCCTTCTCAATCAAAAGGCTGTGCATTCCCAAAGGATCGATGTCAAAACCGTTCAAAAATCCCAGGGAGAAGAGCAGAGTTGCACCAATTGTCACGAAAACAAAAAAAGAAGAGTCGTAGGGCCGATTACGGGAAATCAGAAAATAGGATATCATGTAGGCAAAAAGCGTCCATGCTCCCATATACCAGCCATTAGAACCGCTAAAAGCCTCTGCCTTATTCTCTGAGAAAAGCCAGGAGACGATCGCAACAATGCCAAAGGCAAAGACTGCTATGTCCATCAGATTAAAGCTCTTAAAAAAGGCCTTTGCATTCTGAAAAACAGGCTCCTTCATAAGCACTTCAATCAGGAAAACCGCAATAAAGCAGGCGAAAACCAGTCCGGATACCACCCAGAAGGATCTTGCCTTTGCCTGAAGGGTATTAAAATAAGCATTCTCATAATAGAGCGGCACTAAAATCAAAAGTGCCGCCAAATAAACCTTGATAATAACCTGTTTCATTTCTTTCATGACTGTGATTTCTCCAGCTTAGATTCTGCCTTCGCCAAAAATTTCTCATTCTGTATGATAAATCTCTCGTGCATACCCTGTCCGATCAATCCGGCTTCATCATAGGCTTCTACCTTGAAAACCAGTTTTCTTCTGTCCACCTCAAGCAGTTCGCTCTCAATGCGAACCTGCATACCAACCGGAGTTGCGGAAAGATGATCTACATTCATCTTCGTTCCAACTGTTCCGCAGCCTTCCTCCAGCTCTTTCTGTACACTCAGGCTTGCCACATTTTCCATTTCTGCGATCATAGAGGGCGTTGCATAAACCGGCAATAAGCCGCTTCCAACCTTCTCTGCTGTCATTTCTTCTGTAACAGTAATTGTCTTGCTTCCCTTTATTCCGATTTCCATGGATATCCTCCCTTTATGGTTATTTCTTTTCTCAGTGTTTCTTAGCGTATGCTAACTCACAATGCTTGTATTTTATTACAAACTCCGCCATCTTACAAGCAAGCAAGAAAGAATCCCGCTTGCAGGATATAACCTGCGAAGCATTTTTATCCTATAGGAGCAAAGTTTCCTATACGATAAAAAAAGGACCGGAAGTAACCTTCCGATCCCTAAGAGCGATAGACGAGACTCGAACTCGCGACCTCCACCTTGGCAAGGTGGCGTACTACCAACTGTACTACTATCGCGCAACAAAGATATTAAACCACAGTTCCAAAGCTTTGTCAACGGCTTTTTTATTTTTTTATAAAAAGCAGGCGACGGGAATCGAACCCGCATATCCAGCTTGGGAAGCTGGTGTTCTGCCACTGAACTACGCCTGCAAAAAATACAGCTCCGGCAGATTATAACAGTTCCCCTAAACCTCTCTGCCTTCTGCTGCATTCGTACTTCTGTATCTTATCTTCCATATCCCCATATTTCAGACATTTCCGGGGGCAAAGCCCCCGGATCACAGAAATTAACTTAATGTAAACTTATCTCATTTAAATTTCTATTAATAATCTCTTACTAAAAATAGATTATTTTCCGCCATCACGGTCAGCAGCCATTGCATCGCCCCATTTGAACATCGGGATGCAGAAGAGAATACCAACTACGATAACAGCCATCAGTGCCATCCACGCTGTCTTTCCTGCGCCGGATGTGAAAGCACTTGTCATAATCTGTGCTGCAAATGCCATCGGAATCAGCTGAAGAGAAAGAACAACTCGAGAAGCTGTTGCATATTCTCTACGGCCGAATGCGTAGGATACAGATGCCGGGTTCATGGTCGGAACACCACCTGTCATGCAGGCAACACCGAAGCCCCAAACGATCAGCCAAGGAATGCTGCAGGAGCCTGTTGTCTGAACTGCTGACTGCTGCATCATCAAGCCGATAACCGGCAGGAATTCTGTAAGACCAAGAAGAATACAAGCAATTGGAGTCCCCAGCTTATCATCGATTACACCGAAGATAAAGGACATCGGGATACCAAGAATAGCACCTACGGACAGCCACTTTGTTGCCTGGCCTACGAAAAGTGCCATAGCTCCTGCACCTTCCAGTCCGCCCATGCCCTGGAACATTCCGCCCATAGCACCGGCAGCAACCATATCTACGTTGGAAACAACCAGATAGGAGAACCATGCAACCATGGAAGCCATACAAGCATTGATAATGAAGTTAAAGCATCCGAAGTTGATGATCATAACCCATGTCTTGGAGTTCTTCAGAACTTCTCCAAGTGTAGCAGTTTCTTCTACACTACCTTCTGTCTCAGACTTCGGTGCATGATCTGCACCATCCGGATAAAGACCGGCTTCTTCCGGTGTATCCTTCATCATGGTAGCAGTCAGAATTGCGATCAGTACAAGAACAACAGCAATTCCTACATAGAAGGGACGATAGTCACCATTCAGATGTGAGGAAATGAATGTTGTCATAACTGAAGTTCCCAGTACGGAGAAGAGCGGAGAACCAAGTGTGATGATTCCCAGAACACGTCCTCTGTAACGGATGAACCAGTTTGTTGCAAACATGAAGCCTGACAGCTGGAAGCACATGCAGGTACAACGAACAATGAAAAGGGATACTGCATATAATGCATAAGTACCCTGAACTGCTGTTGATCCTGCTGCCTGTGAAAGCGCCTGTACTCCACTAACGGTAGCAATACCATTTGCCATAGCAATGCCTACGCAGCCGATTGCTGCAAGGATAATACACGGAACCAGTGTCTTTTTTACACCGATCTTAACAAAAAGTGTTCCGTATACAAATGAAAGCGCGATACAAACCAGGTTACCAATGGTAAGCGGTGTAACCGTCGCATTCGAATCCCAGGCTGAGAAGGCCTGGATGATGTTGATCTGATCATTCTGAAGTCCTGAATACATGAACATGTAAACAATACCCAGGATGCAGAAAGTAATGGAATATCTTCCAAATTTACCTTTGAACATACCTCTTCCTCCTATTCATTTACATTAAGCCTTATGTTGGTATTATTGCACAAGTGCTTTTGCTTTTCAAGGCATATTTTCGTTCACATTTCACAGGTTGAATCAATTGATTCATTTTACGAATCATATAGGAAGAGTTTTTTTCTTTTTTCTTTCTCTTTTTCTTTTCAGGAATAACCGATTAGCTCCGTATTTCCCTAAAGATCAAGCTTTTTCAGGAAGCTTCTGGTTCTTTCGTTTTCCGGGTGATCGATGACATTTTCCGGCTTTCCTTCTTCAATAATATTTCCGCCGTCCATAAAGATTACCCTGTCTGAAACACTTCTGGCAAAGCTGATCTCATGGGTAACGATCACCATCGTCATCTTTTCCTCTGCCAGCTGCCGCAAAAGTTTCAGGATTTCGGCGGTTGTCTCCGGATCCAATGCTGAGGTTGGCTCGTCAAAGAAGAGGATCTTGGGCTTCATGGCCAGAGCTCTTGCGATTGCCACTCTCTGCTGCTGTCCGCCTGAGAGCTGACCCGGATAGGCATCTGCCTTATCTGCCAGGCCTACCTTTTCCAAAAGTTCCCTGGCTTCCTTTTCCACTTCCTTTTCATCTCTTTTCTGTACCAGCACCGGGCTGATTACAATATTTTTCAGGACGCTGTAATGCGGGAAAAGATTGAAATTCTGAAAGACCAGACCAAAACTGCTTTCTATTTTCTTCATCTCTTCCTTATCCGCATAAACCGCCTTTCCATTCACATCTCTTGCCGCATAGCTTCCGTCATAGATCAGATCACCGGCATCCATGCTTTCCAGCAGGGTCGCACAGCGGAGGAAGGTGGATTTTCCGGAACCGGAGGGCCCAAGGATGGATACGACCTCTCCCTCTCTTACGGAAGCAGAAATGTCCTTCAGTACCTCATTGCTGCCGAAGGCCTTCTTTAAATGATTGACTTCTAATAAAATTTCTCCCATATTAAGCTCTCCTCCTATTCAAAATAAGCCAGCTTCTTCTCAATTGCTGACATAGCAGCTGCTACGAGGGCATTGAAGATATAGTAAAAAATACCTGCTACAAAAATCGGCATCAGATTTGCATCTCTTGCTACGATTCTCTGTGCAATCGTGAACATTTCCGTATAAGCGATCGCGAAGGCAAGAGAGGTATCCTTTACCAGGGTGATTACCTCATTGGTTACCGGCGGCATAACTCTCTTTACCATCTGCGGGAAAATAATATGAACAAAGGTCTGTCTCTTTGTAAAGCCAAGCACCTGCGCTGCTTCGCTCTGTCCCTTGGGGACACCCTGAATACCGGAACGGAAGATCTCCGCAAAGTATGCAGCATAGTTAATGGCAAATCCGATGATTACCGCTACGAATCTCCAGCTTGCCGAAAGCTTCAGACCAAAGAGAATCGAAGGACCGTAAAATACCAGGATCAGCTGCAGCATCAAAGGTGTACCACGCAAAACGGAAATATAAATTTTGGCGATCCATCTGAGGACAACGTTTTTGCTTCTTCTGATAAAGGTGATCAAAAGACCCAAAGGCATGGAAAAGAGCAGAGTCAGAAAGAAAATTGCACAGGTTGCCAAAAGACCTGCACTCAGTTCCTTGATGATCTGCGGAATCCCAGACTTTGTGCTTCCGGAAGAAGTTCCTGCAGCTGCCGCATCTGCACTCTCATCATCGAACTGCATGGTCATGGTATCTGCCAGGCAGACACTGTCAGACAAATCCCATTTTTCTGCGATCTCATCAAAAGTGCCGTCTTCTACCATCTCATTCAAGGTCTTCTGCACCTGATCTCTCAGCTCATAGTTGCCCTTTTTAAAACCAATGCCATACTGTTCTGTTGATACATATTCATCCAGAATCCGATAGGACTGATCCCTGCGTTCCAGCTGATAGTTCGCAACGCCGACATCCATACAAACCGCATCCACGATACCGGAATCCAGATCCATAAAGGCCGTATTATAGTCAGCAACCTGTTCCAATTCTGCAAAGGAAGCGCAAAGTGCAATATTTTCCTCCGTTGCATCCTCTCCCGTAAAGGCAGCCAGGGCTGAGGAATCATTCTGGACAACCACATTTTTGCCGGCCAGATCTTCCAGCTTCTGCACATCTGAATTCTCCGGTACGATCACAACCTGGGAATTGTCAACATAGGGCGTTGACCAGGTATAGTCGTCCTCTCTGCCGTTCATGGTGAAGCCATTCCAGATACAGTCAATGTTGCCGCTCTTTAATTCCATATCCTTGGAATCCCAGTCGATCGGCTGCTTGACCAGCTCCCATCCGTTTCTGTCACAGACTTCCTGGGCCAGATCCAGGTCAAATCCTACAAACTCTCCGTTGGAATCCTGGTAACCATAGGGCGGAAACTCCGCATCAAATCCAACCGTAAAGGTCTCGCCCTTCTCCTTCGCACTGGCAAACTGGGCAAAAGCACCAATAAACATACCAAGTACAAGAAGAATTACCAAAAGCATCGCTACCGCTCTGATCAGCTTTGTTCTTCTCTTATTCATCTTTCTTTTCCTTTCCTCCTAATCTGATTTCCTCCAGCCTCTTCGTCAGCTCAGGATCTGCCTCCTCAAAAAGGTACCTGGGATTTTTCTTTTGTTTTTCCAGATAGTCCTGTCTGATCTGCTCCTTCATATCTTCCACTTCTTCCCAAAGCTCCCTGGCTGACAGAAGCCTTGCGCCCTGGGCAAAGACAATCACCTGCTCGATTCCGTCTGAGGTTGCAACCGTCACCTTTTTCTTTCCTTTTAAGGCGATTGCTGCCTTTTCTATATATTGGTCAGCCGTTTCGGCCTCCTTGGTAAAAACAATATGAATATTATTTTTCTTCAGAATTTCTGTTTCATGATCCGCAACCCGGTAGGCATCATAGACAATAATCAAATGCATGCACCAAAATCCCTGATAATTCGAGAGGATCTCTTCCAGTCTTCCCCTGGCCGCATCCATATTCTGCTCTGCCAGCTCATGTAACTTTTCCCAGGCAAAAATAATATTGTATCCATCCACAAGAAGCACTTCTTCTGTGGGGCTCTCTTTTTCAGAACTACTTGCCGCACTTCCCATATGCTTCTTTCGAATTTCTTCATTCCTCTGGCGGGCTTCTTCGGAAATATATCTTTCTTCTCCCTGCCAAAGGCTTGCCGATACTGCGCCTCTTGGCTTGTCCTTCTGATTGCCGGCCTTATGCGCCTTCCGGAAGATCTCCATGAGTTCTTCCTCCGTGCTCTGCTTTTGCCTGCTCTTACCACGGACTGCCTCAGCCATTTCCTCTTTCGCTCTTGCCTCTCCCCTAAAATAAGAAGGCAAATGCATTTTTTGAGGAACCTGATCCCAGGGAATAAAAACGCCCGCTCCATGGGAACAAAAGATCGATCCGCTCGGATATTCCGTATCCCTGTCCGGATCATAAGCGCTTTCCTCCAGGATCTCCTGCTCATTATGACAGGGCACATAGCCCGCCGGTGTCAGGGAAAGACTGCCTTTTCCTCCGGTATAGGAGCGAAATTCCTGCTGGTAAGCACTCATACCGGAAGCCGGAACCAGGCCGGTCAGAAAAGCTGTCTCTTCATTCATCTCCGGTGCTGCAAAGCTCCCCTTTTTTGTCTCCAGATCGGTCATTGCCCGTCCCAGCTGATCCAGGGGAACTTCCATGGAAAAGTGGTAGCAGGGCTCAAGGAGTTTGGATTCGGCCTGCATCAGGCCCTGACGAACCGCTCGGTAAGTTGCTTCTCTGAAATCGCCGCCTTCCGTATGCTTCTCATGCGCCCTTCCGCTTACAAGCGTGATCTTCACATCGGTCAAAGGGGCTCCGATCAAAACGCCCTTCTGCCTTCTTTCCTTCAAATGCGTCAGGATCAATCTCTGCCAGTTCTTATCCAAAAGATCCTCGCTGCACTGACTTTGATAGACCAGCCCGCTTCCTGCCTCTCCGGGCTCCAGCAGGAGATGCACCTCCGCATAATGGCGAAGGGGTTCAAAATGTCCGACGCCTTCCACTCTTTTGCTGATGGTTTCCTTGTATTGGATCCTGCCTTCTCCAAAGGAGACCCGGATGCCGAATCTCTGCAAAATCAGGCTGGCAAGGATCTGGGTCTGCACCTCTCCCATCAAATGCACATAGATCGCAGCACTTTCCGAATCCTCCCGGATCTGCAGCATTGGCTCTTCTTCCTCCAGCATTCTCAGCTGCATGCGGAATCTGCTCCTGTCACAATCAGGCGGCAGCAAAAGCTCATAGGTCATCACCGGCTCAAGAAGAGGATCGCTTCCATTCTCTTCTGCCCCCAGGCCCTCGCCCGGATAGCTGAAGTCCAATCCGGTTACGCAGACCAGCCTGCCGGCCTCTGCCTCCTGGAGCTGTTCATATTTTGCTCCCTGGTAAAGGCGGATCTGATTGACCTTCTGACTTTCTCCTCCCCTGCCCTGCCGGATCGGATCCTTTACCTTCAGGCGTCCTCCTGTTACCTTGAGATAGGTAAGACGATTTCCCTGCTCATCCCGTCCGATCTTATAGACCCTGGCTCCAAAGCTTTGGGGATATTCCTTTTCCGGAAGCAGACGCTTCATCGTATCCAGCATCTGTCCGACGCCCTCTCCCTTTAAGGCCGAGCCAAAAAGAACCGGAACCAGTTTTCCTTCTGCAAGCAGCTTTCTTCTGCTCTCATTCTCAATTGCCTTTCCCTCCAGATAGGCATTCAATAGACCTTCCTCACACAGAGCTGTCTGCTCTAAACAGGTCTCTGATGAAGGATCGCTATAATCAATGCAGGCTTCTCCCAGTCTTTCCTTTAGCTGGCGAAGGATCTTTTCCCGATCCGTTCCTGCCTGATCCATTTTGTTCACAAAGATGATGACCGGAATCTGATAGTGCCTCAAAAGCTGCCAAAGTGTCATGGTATGCCCTGTTACCCCATCCGGTCCGGAGATCAGAAGCAGGGCGGCATCCAGAACCTGCATCGTTCGCTCCGTCTCAGGAGAAAAATCCACATGTCCCGGCGTATCAAGAAGGACAAAAGATCTTCCGTCTCTTGAAAAACAGGCCTGCTTGGAAAAGATGGTAATCCCTCTTTCCTTTTCCAGGGCCTCCGTATCCAGGAAGGCGTCTTTACTGTCCACCCGTCCTTTTTTTCGGATCAGGCCGCATTCATAAAGGATTTCCTCCGATAAAGTTGTCTTTCCCGCATCTACATGGGCGAGAATTCCGATTACGGTTTCTTTCATATTCGATCCTTATGACAGGTCAGGTAGATTACCTGATACCTGTCTGCTATTTCTTCCAAAAGATTCATCCCGCCTTCCAGCTTTTCTTCGTCCAATCCCGCAAAGGGATCATCAAAAAATAAGGGCGGTTTTTCCTTCTCATACATGGCATCCAAAAAAGCCATTCTTCTGCAGATTCCGATCAGATCACGATAGCCTCTGCTCATCAGCCTGATATCCCGAAGTTCTCCCTGCTTTCTACAGCGAAGGTCAAGATTTGCATCCAGGAAAAAGTCAGCTTCTCCTTTCCCTGCAATCAGCTGATAATAGTGATCAAAGGATTCTTTTACCCCTTCCAGATAACGGGTCGAAAAGCGGATCCTGGCCTTTTCCAGACTTTGACCGGTAAGCTCCAGAATGGCATATTTTCTCCGGAGTTCTTTTTCTTCTTCTCTTTTCGCATCAAGACTTTCCTGCTTTTGCAGGAGCTTCTCCAGACTTGATTCCCAGCTTTCGGCCAGGGCTCTTTTTTCTTCCTTTTCTTTTTCAAGCCGCTCCAAGCGTCTGTCAAGTGCTTCCAGACGCCCGGCCAGCTCCTCCATGCCCTGCTCCGAACCTGGCTTTTTCCTTTTTTCTGCTTTGGATGCATCCTCTTTCTGACTTTTTTCTGCGAAGCCTTTTCTTTTTGCGTCCCGGTCTCTGTCCTCTTCATCAGAAAGAGGCTCTCCTGTCTTTTTCAAAAGAAGGCCTGCCGAAAGCAAAAACAGAGCGATGCCTCCAAGCTCCATCCAGCGGATCGTCAAAAAGAAGCCCGCCAAAAGCAGAAGAGCAGCCAGGAAAAAGCCTGCTAAAGCCCCCCTTCCAAGGGGCTCCCGATCCTCATCTTCCGCCTCCTGTCCGAAGCCCTTCGGCTCAGACCGCTCCTTTTTTTCTTTCTCTTTAACTTCTGCCTCCAGTTGTTTTCCCCGGCTCAAAAGCTCCCTTTGCAAAAGCTTTCTTTCTTCTGCCAAGGCACAGATTTCCTTTTCAAGCGCCTGCCTTTGCTTCTCAGATACTTCCAGACTCTTTTTCTCCTCTGACAGAAGTCTTATCTCATACTCCAGTCTCTGGATCTCATCCTTCAGTCTGCTGAGTCTGCCTGTCTTTCGCTTCGGCGTCAGAAAGTCCATCTGCTTTTTCAGAATTTTCTGTGCCCGCTCATATTGACTCATATCAGCTTCTTCTGCTGCCAGGTTGCCGATCTTCGCATGAATTCCTGCCGTAGCCCCTGTTTCTGCCTCCAGCTGTCCGGTAAAAAGGCTTTTCGAAAAGGAATCCCTGTCGATCTGAAAAAGCTCCTCGCCGATCCGTTCGGAATAGTCCTCTGATAAAAGCCCGGTCTTTGCATCATAGAGAGAGAAGCGATCCTCCCGCCTTTCTCCAAAGCTTCGTTCTATCCGATAGATCTTCTCCCCGGTCTGAAAAAGAATGGAGCCGCCATAAGCACCTCCCTGCCAGGGACGGTAACGCTTTCTTTCGTTCTCCTCGATATTTCTTTTCTGCTCTCCGTCAAAGCCAAAAAACATCACACGGATAAAGGCCATCAGGGTGCTCTTCCCCCATCCGTTTTCCCTCAAAAGCAGGTTCAGGCCACCCTCCAGCGGAAGGGTCAGGTCATGCAGGCCTCCGAAATTTTCAATTCTCAGCTCTAAAATCCTCATTCTACAGCTTCCTCTCCCCGAAGTGCCGCCAGTCCGCAGCGGATCACCGCCGCCTTATCCTCCTCAGACAAGCTATTTTCCTGCATGATCAGACGCAGCCATTCCCCTTTCAGGGAAGCATCATGAAGATAGGAAAGTGCATCAACTGCAATCGTGCTTTTATCCTCCGCCTGAAAGCTGTAAAAATAATTCCGAAATCCTTCCCTGATCTGCAGCAGGCTTTTCTCGCAGGATAAGGGCAGGCTTCCCTTTAGAAGAACCTTCACAAAATCCTCTCTTCCCGCTCCGCTTCTGCGAATTTCCTCTTTGATCCGCTCCTCGATCTCGATCTGGCTCTGGCAGCCGCTGATCTCAGTCTCCAACAAGAAGAATCTTCTTTTGGCAAAGGGAACAAATTCCGAATGAATCTCTAAGGAAGAGCCGATCTCCAAAAGAACAAAGCCCTTCTCTCCGCATTCGTCAAAACCTCTTCCTTCCAGGCAGCCGCTATAGCACCAGGTCCCACGGGGAAAAAGAGCCCCCTGGCAATAATGATGGATATGGCCCAGTGCCAGATAATCGATCACTTTATTCTTTAAAGCGGACAGACCGATTACCTCCGGTCTTGCCGCATCCGGATATTCTGCCAGCTGTCCATGCAGCATCAACAGATTGCAGTCCTCCTCCCGGAGAGAAAGACTCCGGATATCCGCCTCCTCTGTACCCGTCAGAAGGATCTTTCTGCCTCCTTCTCTTCCGAGCTCATAGCTTCTCCATCCCCTTCCGAAGGTATGTAAATTCTCCGGAAGATGATCGCTTTCTTCTTCAAAAGCCCTTGCATCATGATTGCCCTTCAGGTAATAAAGCTGCAAATCCGGATGGGAACGGATCAGTTCAAGCACATAGCTTATGGTATGCTTCCTGCTGTATTCCCGGTCAAAAAGGTCTCCCGCGATCAAAAGTGCATCGACCCTTTTTTCCACCGCAAAATCCAGCAGCCTTCGGAAGCTGTCCAGGATCTCCGCTCTGCGCTCTTTCGCCTCTTCAATTGTCAGATGGGTCTGCATTTTTGCGTCCAGATGCAGATCCGCACAGTGGATGATCCTCATACTGCTTCCTACCTATTCTCCCGGATCTTTTCCTGCTTTTTCCGGAAAACAAACCTAAGGAAATGCCGATCCATTCAGCATTTCCTTAATGACATGGCGCTATTATAACATAGAAGGCTTTTCTTCTCTACTATGCTAACGTGATATTTGATTAATTGAACAAAGAATCTTACATCATAAAAACCGCCTCCGGCCCTTTGCTTTCAAGGGTGAAGACGGTTTTCATTCATACATTTCCTTCTATTCTTCTGATATTCTTCTGAAGTTTTCTATCATTTTCTAAAAGGATGACTTTTATAACTTATGCAGCCAAATGAGTCATCATCCGCAAAATGGTCATACTGATACCGATTCCGGCAAGAAGCAGACCGGTGATCCGGTTCAGGGTCGATGGCTTCGCCTTATTGGCAAAAATCGCACTGACCCGTGCTGCAATAAAGGTAAAAAGGATGCAGAGGATCAATACGGAATAGTTCGGAATCCCTCCAATCAGAAAATGGGAAGCTGCTCCGGTAAAGGCCGTAAAAGTCATTACAAAAACGCTGGTTCCAACTGCCGTTTTCTGTTCATAACCCAGGACTGTGGTCAACACGAAGAGCATCATCAAGCCTCCGCCTGCACCGACAAAGCCACATACAAAGCCGATGTAGATTCCACAGCCTAATGATTCCATCAGCTTTCTTCTTCTGCTCTTCTGCGCCATATCTTCCCGCGTTTTCATGTTCGGATGAATCAAAAAATTGATACCCATTCCGGCCGTGATCAGCGTTGAAAAATAGCCCATGGTCATATTCGGCATATGAGAGGCAACGATACTGCCAAAGGCAGTCATCGCCAATACAGAAATCAGCATGACCGATCCGCTTTTGATGTCGATATTTTTGCTCTTTGCATAGGTACTCGCCGAAACAGCCGAAGCCAGTACATCAGAGGCAAGGGCAATTCCCACTGCCTGATAAGCAGGGATATCCAAAAGCACGATCAGAAGGGGAGAAATCACCGTAGCTGCCGAGATTCCGGCGAAGCCGGTTCCGACTCCCGCCCCGATTCCTGCAATCAAACAAACCAGTATTTCCAAAAACATACATTAGTACCAAATCTCACTGAGATCTCTTTCCATTAATTTTTCCACGCCGTGAACCTGCTTTGCGTAATATTTTTCCAGCATTCTGCGTGTTCCGGGCTCCATCTTGGAGAAGTCCGTTTCATCTGTCAGGCAGACAGACTGCAGCATTTCATGCACTCTTTTATTGGCTGCATAAAAATGCGGCGCCCTATGGGACAGATCCAGAATATCGTAAGTCAGATTGTGGAATCCCATATCCATTATGCCAAGTTTTCCTTTTATAACAGAAACCGGCTTCAGGATGCCTTCATTGCTTTTGATATTATAGATAATCTCCGGATCATCTTCAATTCCCAAAAAATCATAAAGATCCCGGCAGCAGCCCTTCTGATCCCTCACAAAATCCTCAAAAAGAATGAATTTCATATTCTTCTTCGGAAAGTACTGGAGATATTCAAAAATGCTGTCGAAATAATTGCCCTGGGAAAAGACCAGATACTTCAGTCTCTTTTTCATGATCTGATTCCGGCGTTTCTTAGAGCCCAGAACATAATGCACATAGCGGTCAAAGGCTGCCGCATGGCCGTGAAGCTTATCATCCTCCATAACAAAGGCCGGCAAAAAGCCGAGTGCCAGAAAATATTTATAGGCAGAATAGGCACGATCCACCGGATTACGCATCATAAAGATCAGCTTGGTATCCTCCGGAAAGTCCCGGCCAATCTTCCCGGCACAGTCTGTAAAAGCAAGTCCGGCATTTACTTCTCCCTTTAAGCGCGCATCATCCTCCGCAATGCGGCCAAAGTAGCGCTTCTCATAATAGGATGCGCCTCCGATCCGGTCAATTCCCTTTACCCGGTAATACATGGGCTCCTTGACATCCTGCGTCAGCACAATATCTTTATGCTGTTTGAGCAGGTCATACATCGTGGTGGTTCCGCACTTTTGAAATCCAATACATAAAAAATCAGGATGCATAGGCTCCTCCTTTAGAAATAATAAATCAGGTTACAGAAAACAAATGAAATACCCGCTGATAGAAGAATCATGGTCACAAGCCTTGTCTTTCTCTTCTTTCGAAGAAACCAAAGCAACATCAGAATACCGATCGTCAGCAGCACCACGGCACTCATGGGAATTTCATAGCTCCAGGCAATTTCAATATTATTCTGCAGCATGGAAAGTGATACCGTCAGCAGAAGCCCTCCTATAATAGGACGGATATAATTACGGATCATCTTAAAGCTGTCCAAATTTTCAAAAAGATCATAGGCATAGCCGGCCAGAAGAAAGGTCAGCCCTGATACGCCAACCGCACAGCCAAAGCCGGCAAGGCCAATCAAAAAGGCTGCAAGAGGACCGATCTCCTTGCCGATCATAAAACCGACACCCGTCAGCATCTTACAGAGGATCGATCCCGGCATCGCATTGGAGGCCGTGACAATCTGTCCGTAAAAATCATACCAGTCAATCATCGTATTCACAAAAAGGCCCTTGGCGATTACGATATAGGCATCTCCTCCGCCAAAAGACAAAAGCACTGAGGCTGTCGCCTTTCCTACAAAAAGTAAGGTCTCCGGATAAAGGAGCAGAGCCGGCAGGGTACAGACCAAAAGAAAAAGCAGCCAGGCTGCAGAGTCCCTTGCAAGCATCTTCAGATTCAGATGCCGGATACATCCCTGATGCTTTCGAATGTTCTGCACCAGGCCATAACATGCCAGTACGATCATTGCAATCTGCAAAGTTCTTCTTACCGGAATAGAAGTAATAATGCCGCCCTCTCCCACGCTTTGCAGATAGAGAAAGGAAATTCCGATCGAAATAACGATATTTACAGCATTCATCTTCCCCTGGGTATAAAAGATCACAAAAAAGGTCACTGCCAGTACATCCAGGGTTGTGATATAAAAAAGCGGTATTTCCAGATAAAAAAGATCCGTAAGCTCCCGTCCTGAGGTCAGGAAAAAGACCAGGGCCAGCAGAAAAATACTGATCAGCTGCTTTTGAGAGCCCTTTTCCGATTCCTGTATTGCTTCTACAGAATAGCGAATCAAAAGCATAATGATCATTGCCGCGATTCCAACCGATATAAAAAGGGTATTTCTGGCAATCTTCTCCCCTGCAATCGAAAAACAGGCCAGAACCAGATAGGTCAGAAGCGTACCGGGAAGCGCCATTGCCACCGCTGCAAAAACCATGCCCTTTCTTCCGAAGAGCCTTTTCCCCAGTCCGCTGGCCAGCTCAACCGGAAGTGCTCCGGGCGTAATATTGGCAACAATGACATCTCTGGCAAATTCTTCCGGGCTGACCCCCTCTTCCTTGTCCACCGTCTCACGCCGGATTACCGGAACCAGGGCATTTCCCCCTCCGAAGCCGATCAGACCAATCTTCATCATATTCAGAAGCATCTTCAGAAATGATTTCATACTTTCCCCTCGGCCCTGCCTAGCTGAGGTAGGCATTAACAGCCTTCATCAGCTCATCCAGGGATTCTTCCACACGCTTCCCTTCGGTGCTGATCACGATCTCCGCATGCTCCGGTGCCTCATAGGGGCTGGAAATGCCGGTAAAGTCTGCAATTTCTCCGCTCCTTGCTCTCTTATAGAGGCCCTTCACATCCCGCTTTTCACACTCTTCAAGCGGTGTATCAATATAAATTTCTACAAAATCATCGCCGATGATCTTTCTTGCCCTGCTTCTGTCTTTCTCAAAAGGAGAAATAAAGGAAGTCAGTACGATCAGACCGGCATCATTCATCAGCTTGGCCACCTCGGCGATTCGTCTGATATTCTCTACCCGATCTCCTTCGGAAAAGCCCAGATTGCTGTTCAAGCCCATGCGAACATTGTCTCCGTCCAAAAGCATGGTATGCTTTCCTGCTGCCACCAGGCGCTTCTCCAGTTCATTCGCCAGGGTGGATTTTCCGGAGCCGGAAAGTCCTGTAAACCAAAGGGTTCTCGGTCTCTGGTTCATCTGGGATGCACGCATATTCTTTGTAACATCCAGCTTCTGCCATACCAGATTATTGTGGTCATTCATCACAACCGTAACGGTTCCGCATGCGGAGGTCATATTGCTGATTCGATCGATCAGAATAAATCTGCCCAGCTGCCTGTTATTGTCAAAGCTGTCCAGAACCACTTTCTCAGAAGCTGCGATCAGACAGCAGCCGATCTCATTCTTCTGAAGTTCCTTCGCCTCCAGCTTTTCTCCTGTATTGATATCGATCTTATATTCGATACTCTGCACCGTTACCGGAACCTGTCTGGTTCCCAGCTTCAGCATATAAGGCTTTCCCGGATAAAGAGGCGCATCGTCCATCCAAAGGATCTGGGTCTGCAGAGAATCCGAAAGCTGCCTTAAGCCGCCGCTGACCAAAACACTGCCTCTGGATACATCAATTTCCCGATCCAGCTCCAGGGTAACCGGCTGCCCGCGAAAGGCCTCCTCCACCTTCTTGTCTGTCATATAAATGGATTTTACATGCGCTGCCTCATAACTCGGAAGGACTGTGATCTGATCTCCCAGCTGAACCCTTCCGGTAATGATCTGTCCCTGAAAGCCACGGAAGTTCAGATCCGGCCGACAGACTCTCTGTACCGGCATGCAGAAGGTCTGATCATCCTTCCCCTGATAAACCTCCAGCTGTTCCAGATAAGGAAGAAGGGCCATTCCCTCATACCAGGGCATGGCATTCCTGCTTTCCGAATTGATATTATCTCCTCTTTTTGCGGATACCGGAATGATCTGTAGGCTTTCCACCGGAAAGGCCCGCATAAAACTCAGGATATCCTGTCGGATTGCCTCATAGCTTTCTCCATCATATTCCACCAGATCCATCTTATTGACCGCAAAAACAAAATCACGGATTCCCATCATGGAACAGATTCTGGTATGTCTTCTGGTCTGGGTCAGAACGCCCTTTGTCGCATCGATCAGAATGACTGCCGCATCCGCAAAGGAAGCACCCACCGCCATATTTCTGGTATATTCTTCATGGCCGGGGGTATCGGCAACGATAAAGCTTCTGTTGTCTGTCGTAAAATAGCGATACGCTACATCGATCGTAATTCCCTGCTCCCGCTCTGCCATCAGTCCATCCAGCAGAAGAGAATAGTCAATCTCTCCTCCGGCAGAGCCAACCTTGCTTTCCAGCTGCAGTGCCTGTGCCTGATCCGCAAAAAGCAGCTTTGCATCATAGAGCATATGACCGATCAGGGTAGACTTTCCGTCGTCCACACTGCCGCAGGTAATGAATTTCAATAAATCTTTCATCTAGAAATATCCTTCTTTCTTACGGCGTTCCATACTTCCTGCCGCTTCATGATCGATCACACGGGAGGTTCTTTCGGAATAAACCGCTCCCAAGGTCTCCTTTACAATGCCTTCCAAAGTATCCGCATCCGACTCGACTGCTCCCGTCAGAGGATAACAGCCCAGGGTACGGAAACGCACCTTTTTCATTTCCGGCTTCTCGCCCTCTGCAAGCCGCATTCTGTCATCATCTACCATGATCAGATTGCCGTCTCTTTCTACAACAGGTCTCTCCTTGGCAAAATAAAGAGGAACGATCTCGATTTTTTCTCTTAGGATATACTGCCAGATATCATTTTCTGTCCAGTTGGATAAGGGGAAGACGCGGATGCTTTCTCCCTTTTGAATATGTGTATTGTAAAGATTCCACATCTCCGGTCTTTGATTTTTCGGATCCCAGGCCTGGGCACTGTTGCGGAAGGAAAAGATCCTTTCCTTGGCACGGGACTTTTCCTCATCCCTTCTGCCGCCGCCGAAGGCAGCATCAAAACCATATTTGGAAAGTGCCGCCTTTAATGCCTGGGTCTTCATAATATCGGTATAGGCGCTTCCGTGATCAAAGGGATTTATTCCCTGCTTTACGCCCTCCTCATTGGTATAGACCAGCATCTCCAGCCCCAGCTTTTCTGCCGTCCGGTCACGGAATTCGATCATCTCACGAAACTTCCAGGTCGTATCGATATGCAGAAAAGGAAAGGGCGGCTTCTCCGGATAAAAGGCCTTTAAAGCCAGATGCAGCATCACGGAGCTGTCTTTTCCGATGGAATAAAGCATAACCGGATGCTCACATTCTGCTGCAACCTCCCTCATGATATATATGGCTTCCGCCTCAAGCTTGTCCAGATGGGACATCGTTTCCATAGTTTTCCCTCCTACTCATAAAGCCATAAAGACCATACGATTGATTTTGAGTATATATAAGAGATATTAATGTTTTTAGCTTTCATTTTCAAGACAATTCGCTTAGCATCAGTTGCATTTAAAGATAGCAACGCTTATAATTGACAAACGAAGTAAACATAATTATCTCGAAAGAAGTGATCCATCATGTATACAATTCATTTTGAAAATCCAATTCACATTCATTTTATCGGCATCGGCGGCATCAGCATGAGCGGTCTTGCCGAGATTTTATTAAAGGAAGGCTTTACTGTTTCCGGCTCAGATATGACAGAGTCTGCTCTGACCAAAAAGCTGATTTCCATGGGTGCCCAGATCGATTATCCGCAGAAGGCCGATAACATTAAGGGAGGCATTGACCTGGTGGTTTATACTGCCGCAATTCATGAAGACAATCCTGAATATGCCGCTGCAAGCGCCGCCGGCCTCCCCATGATGCCGAGAGCCGAGCTTCTCGGTCAGATCATGCACAATTATGCCAACTCCATCGGCGTATCCGGAACACACGGAAAAACCACCACGACCTCTATGCTGAGCCATATCCTCATTGCAGCCGGTCTGGATCCGACCATTTCCGTTGGCGGTATGCTGAAGTCTATCCAGGGAAATATCCGTGTCGGTTCTTCCGATACCTTCCTTGCAGAAGCCTGCGAATATACCAACAGCTTCCTGCATCTTTTCCCCCGTTATACGATCATATTAAATATAGAAGAAGATCATCTTGATTTCTTCGCTGATCTCGATGACATCCGCCATTCCTTCCGCGAATTCGCATCCCAGACCTCCGAAAGAGGCTGTGTCATCATCAACGGCGCTATCGAGCATTACGAGGAGATCGTAAAGGATGTAAAAGCCCAGGTCATCACCTTCGGTTTGAATCCGGAAAGTCTCTTCCATCCGGGTGAGATCTTCTTCGATGAAAAGGCTTGCTGTTATTTTGATGCTTACAAGGGAGACGAGCTTTTGGGACAGATCCATCTGCATGTTCCGGGCACCCACAATGTGGCCAATGCACTTGCCGCTGTTGCCCTTGCCGATGATCTGAAGATCCCCTTTGCGACCTATGCCGGTGCTCTGGCTTCCTTCCACGGAACTGACCGCCGCTTCGAATACAAGGGCTCCTTCAATGGCGTTACCGTAATCGACGACTATGCTCATCATCCATCCGAGATCACAGCAACTCTTGCAGCAGCTCAAAAATATCCACATAATCGTTTGATCGTTGCCTTTCAGTCTCATACCTATACCAGGACCAAATCCCTTCTGCCGGACTTCGGCCGCAGCCTTTCTGCCGCAGACGAGGTCGTTTTAGCGCCCATTTTCGCTGCTCGCGAGAAGGATACACTGGGGGTATCTGCCGAAAGCATCAAGGAAGAAATCGAAAAATACGGCACCAAGGCAGTCACTTTCCCCGATTTTGACTCCATTGAGGAATATTTATTTAAAAATTGTAAAGCGGGTGATTTGTTGATAACTATGGGGGCCGGAAACCTTTACATTGTAGGCGAAAAGCTGGTTTGCCGATAAGTTTTCCACATTATCCACAAAAATAAGCAGGGTTTTCCACTTTTTGGATCCCCTGCTTTTTCTTTTCCCTTTTTTACTCATCTATGCCCGTTTTATCGGCCTTTTCCCTTTCTGTAGTTTACATAAATTTTACCTTTTCTTTTCTACTTTTCCACACTTTCCACATTGTCAAAAGCCTTGATTTTACGGGCTTTTCCGCAAATTTTCCGCTTCAATTTTACAAATCCCTATGCTATAATGACCAAGCATTTAGGGAAAGTTCCCGTGGGGGTGACAGAGTACAATGACGAACAACAAAATCAAACTGCAGAAAACTTCAGATCTTGGCTTTACCGCTGTTCCGGATTCTTTTATCGACAATTATATGATGACGGCACCGGGAGAATATGTAAAAATCTATTTATATCTTCTTCGCTGTGTAAACAGCAGTCATGCATCCTTTAGCTTAGACAAAACCGCAGAGTCCTTCGGCACCAGTGAGGCTGATATCAGGCGCGGTCTTCTCTATTGGGAACAGAAGGGTCTTTTATCTCTCGAATTTGAAGACGGCAATCTGACAGCAGTTCGTTTCGGTCAGCTCTCCCGCCCGGCAGAAAAGGCAGAGACTCCTGCAAAGCTTCCGGCCGGATCGGATCTCCGCCGTACAGATGTACCGAATTATTCTCTTTCCGAGATTCGTGCCTTTTTGGCTGATAATGAATTTGCCCAGCTTCAGTTTATCGCAGAAAGCTATATCAAGAGACCTTTGAAGCAGAAGGATCTTTGCTATATCCTTTACTGGCATCAGTCTCTGGGCTTTTCCGCTGACCTGATCATCTATCTGATCGAGGTCTGTGTTTCCGAAAAGAAATCCGCCTTCTCCAACATGCACCGCACGGCTCTGAACTGGTATCAGAACGGTGTAAGGAGTCAGACAGATGTCCGCATGCTGCTTGAAGCAGAGGCAGCCGGCAAAGAAGAGAACCGGATCGACAGCAGCCTTCTTGCCCAGGTCAAAAAAGCAATGGGCTTAACTGACCGTTCTCTCAATGACAGAGAAGAGGACTTCCTTTTCACCTGGTCAAAACAGTGGCATTTTTCTCCTGAGCTGATTTGCGAGGCCTGCAGACGCTGCATCAAGAACATTCACCAGCCCAGCTTTGAATATGCTGACAAGATCCTGCGTGAATGGCATGAGAAAGGCATCGCCAATATGAATGCCGTAGCAGAGGATGATATCCGCTACAACGAAAACAAAAAGAAGGCTGCAAAAGCACAAAAAGCGCAGCCTACGATTTACAAGGGCCGTTCCGAAAAGGACTATAACAAGCTCGAAGGCCTGCTGATCGGTAATTTCTAAAGGGAGGCTGAAGCATTGGCATTAACGAATGAACAATACAACAGCATCCTTCAGGTCTACGAAGAAAGACAGGCACAAAACCGCCTGACAGAAGAAAAACGCCGGGATGATGTCTATCTGCATATTCCCCGGATTCGGGAGATCGACCGGGAGATTTCTTCCGCCAGCCTCTCTTCCGCCAAACTTCTTCTAAACGGAGATGAGCATGCCCTGTCTGATCTGCATCAGCAGCTTGCCGATTTGCATGCAGAGAAAAAGGCTCTCCTGCTTGAAAACCATTATCCGGAAGATTATCTGGATCCGGTTTATCACTGTCAGGATTGTCATGATACCGGCTATGTCGGCAACGAAAAATGCCGCTGCTTTAAGCAGATGATCACCGGCTATTTGTATAAACAATCTAATCTCCGCCAGCTATTTAAACAGGAAAGTTTCTCCAACTTTTCCCTTGAATACTATAGTGACGAGAACATAGATACTTTTGGCCGTACCGAAAGAGAAAGAGCGGAACATGCCCTTTCCGTCTGCAAGCAGCTGGTTGACAATTTTCAAAGCAGCTTTACCAACCTCCTTCTTTACGGAGATGTCGGTGTCGGAAAAACCTTTCTGACCCACTGCATTGCAAGAGAGCTTTTGAAGCAAGGCTACAGCGTCCTCTATTTTGGCGCTGCTTCCCTTTTTGACATTCTGGGCGATCAGGCCTTTCACCGTGATGAAAGTGCTTCTGACCGCTATTCCCATATATTGAACTGCGATCTTCTTATCATAGATGATCTCGGTACAGAGCTGGTCAACACCTTTACGATCTCCAGCCTTTTTACCGTTTTGAATGAGCGGCTTCTTCTCCGGAAAGCAACTGTCATCTCGACAAATCTTTCCTTTGACCAGATCGAAGCCCGATATTCAGAACGTATTGCATCAAGGATCAACAGCAGTTACCAATTGGTCAAAATGTTTGGCAAAGATATCAGAATCAACAAAAAACTGTTAAAGATGACTGTTGCTCAAGACTAACTGTTATCCTATAATATTAGTATTATTGTCTTTTTCGCCGGATATATGGAAAAGACAGGCACTCATTCCGCAGGAAAACATTTTATCACGGAGGACTTATTTAAAATGGAAGACTCAATCAAGATTTTTGAAAACACACCGGATTCTAAGCTTGGCCTCATTCCGATGAAGGGCTGCAAGGAAATGGCAGAAAAAATCGATGCCTATCTGGTAAAATGGCGTACAGATTCCGCCGAACTTGATGAAGAGAAGCGTAATGAAAAAGGATATCTGAAGGATTCCTACATTATTAATGCCGTTACACCGAGATTCGGAAGCGGCGAGGCAAAAGGAGTTATCCAGTCCACCATTCGCGGACATGATCTTTACATCCTCGTTGATGTAACAAACTACAGCCAGACCTACAAGATCTCCGGCCTTGAGAACCATATGTCTCCGGATGATCACTATCAGGATCTGAAGAGAATCATTGCCGCTGCCAGCGGAAAAGGAAAGCGCATCACCGTAATCATGCCCTTCCTCTATGAAAGCAGACAGCACAAGAGATCCTCAAGAGAATCCCTTGACTGTGCCGTTATGCTGCAGGAACTCGCTTCCATCGGTGTTGAGAACATCATCACCTTCGATGCACATGACCCCAGAGTACAGAATGCCATTCCTTACAATGGCTTTGAGTCCTTCCGCCCAACCTACCAGTTTGTAAAGGGCATTTTGAGAAATTGCCCGGATCTGCAGCTGGATTCCGATCATACCATGATCATCAGCCCGGATGAGGGTGCAACTGACCGTGCCGTATTCCTGGCTTCTGTTCTCGGCGTAAACATGGGTATGTTCTATAAGAGACGCGATTATACCCAGGTTGTAGATGGACGTAACCCGATCGTTGCCCACGAATTCCTTGGAGACAGCGTAGAAGGCAAGGATGTATGGATCATTGATGATATGATCTCCTCCGGTGATTCTATCCTGGATGTTGCAAAACAGCTGAAAAAGAGAAAGGCTGCCCGTGTATTCATGCTCGCAACCTTCGGTCTTTTCACCAATGGTATGGAGAAATTCGATAAGGCCTATGAAGAAGGTCTTCTCTATCGTATCGTATCCACCAACCTGACCTATCAGAATGAAGAGCTGCTCAAGAGAGAATATTTTATCAACTGCGATATGAGCAAGTTCATTTCTCTGATCATCGATACTTTAAACCATGATGAATCCATCAGTGATTTGATGGATCCTTATAACAAGATTCACAAAGTTGTTAGCGAATACAAGGAAAAGCAGGCTAAGGGACTGCTCTAATCCTATTCGAATTGTGTGAATCCTGACCAAAAGGGCTGTCGCTTTAACGCATGTTAGTGTGGCAGCCCTTTTTCTTACGACCGGCTCCCTTTTCAGTAAGGAAGCCAAATGCATTTATAAGAGAGAATTTATAAGGGAGATAAGATATGCTTCCACAAGCTTTTCTATCCCGCATGCAGGACATGCTGGGAGATGATTATGATAACTTCATCCGTTGCTTTGATAAGCCCTCCTATCAGGGGCTTCGCTTAAATCCACTGAAGCTTTCTGAAAAAGCTGCGCTTCCGGCATCATTAAAGAAAGAACTGACTCCCATTCCCTGGGCTGAAAACGGCTATTTCTATGAGGAGTCTGCCTCCTTCCGTCCCGGAAAACATCCCTATCATGATGCCGGCCTCTTTTATATTCAGGAACCAAGCGCCATGTCTGCGGCAGAATATCTAGCCATCGAGCCCGGCGATTATATTCTTGATCTATGTGCTGCTCCTGGTGGAAAAAGCAGCCAGCTTGCCGCCAAAATGATGGGACAGGGGCTTCTCTTTTCCAATGAGATCGTTCCCTCCCGTGCAAAAATTCTATCCGAGAATATGGAACGTATGGGCGTTCGCAATGCGATTGTCACAAATGAGGATCCCAACCATCTGGCAGATCTTCTTCCCGGCTTTTTCGACCGCATTCTGGTAGATGCCCCCTGCTCAGGAGAAGGCATGTTCCGAAAAAACGAGGATGCCTCCTCGGAATGGTCTTTAGAAAATGTAGCGCTTTGCGCCGACCGCCAGGATATGATCTTAGACTGCGCTGCCAGCCTCCTTTCCTCCCGCGGACGCATTGTTTACTCTACCTGTACCTTTGCTCCGGCAGAGGACGAAGGCTCTGTCAGCAGATTTTTACAGCGGCATCCTGACTTTCATATTGTGAAAGTAGAAAAGGCAGAAGGCTTTTCCGATGGAAATCCCGCCTTTTATCCCGGTGCTCCCGAGGAAATCTGGGACAGCATCCGTCTTTGGCCGCAAAAGCTCAAGGGAGAAGGTCACTATATCGCCGTTTTGGAAAGGGATGGCGCCTTTCTGCCGCGTGAAGACCGTCTGCCGGCCTCCAAGCTTCAAAAAGGAAAAAGCCTCAAAGCCTTTCCGGAGCTTCTGCAGTTTTTTGAAGAAAGCCTTGTCACAGACCATCTTCCTTTCCTTTGTAGGGATGCCAAGGGCCTTAGGCTTGCTGAAGATTTCCTTCTGCTTCCCTTCGGTGACCAGCTTTACCTGCTTCCGGCCGGATCTCCTTCTCTGAAAGGGCTTAAGGTGATTCGTCCGGGCCTCCATCTGGGCACCAAAAAAGCCAAGCGTTTTGATCCTTCTCATGCCCTTGCCCTGGCGCTCTCACCTGAAGATGTTTTACACGCTTATTCCCTTTCTCTGGAAGAGGCTGAGAATTACCGCAAGGGGCTTACCTTTTCTGCCACGGGCGAAAAGGGCTGGTATCTGATCTGCCTGGATGGCTTTAGTCTGGGCTGGGGAAAGCTTGCCGGAGGAACCATGAAAAACCACTATCCCAAAGGACTTCGGAAGGGATAAAAAAATAAATAAGAATGTGCAAAGCGCATTCTCGAAACAAATGCGATCACTTGTAGAAAAAAAGGTGTAATCCCGCTTTCGGGATTACACCTTTTCTTAAAAACACATTCTGTAAAAATATATTCTATAAGAACATAGTCTATTATTCTCATTCTGCAGGCGCAGCATCCTTGCCATCTTCCTGCTTTACCTTTTCTTTATCCAGTCTTTCTCTTCTTTTCTGCAAATAGGGCAGAAGATAATCTCCATAAAGGAAATCAGAAATTGCAGCAAAAGGAATCGCCAAAAGGATACCCAATACACCGAAAATCCTGCCTCCAACGATAATGCAAATCAAAATCCAGACGGAAGGAACACCGAGGATTCCGCCAAAAAGCTTTGGCTTTAATACATATCCATCAATTGTCTGAAGAACAATGGTGAAGATCAAAAACCACAATGCCTGCCAGGGATTCTGCAGCAGAAGAATTGCGCAGCCAATTGCACCGCCCACGATCGGGCCAAAAGTTGGTGCCAGATTTGTGACTGCAACAATAACAGAAATCATGGCATTAAAAGGCAGACCTGCGATCGCAAAGAAAATCGCATTTGCCACACCTACGATCAGAGCATCAAAAAGATCACACCAGATAAAACGATACATGATCAGATTACATCTTTTCAGGAAAACGGCTGCTGTTTTGTAGCGGCTTTCCTCACTCAGCATATGCAGCAGCTTTCTCAGGGCATTCTGCAGTCTTACCTTATCCGCAAGAAAATAAACGGCAATAATATAAGAAAGAATGCTATTGAAAAAGGTAGTTCCAACCTGAAGAGACTTCTCCAGAATCGTTGCAGCATTGGTCGAAAGATAGGCAGTCAGCGTATCTGCCAGACCGTTGATCGAGCTTGTGATCCAACTGAGATCTACATTTTTTGTTCCGGCAAATTCGGTCATCGTACCCAGCCAGCTTTGGATATTAACCAAATAGCCCGTACTATTCGTGATCATATCCACGATGCTTCGTACAATTGGCGGAATAATTGCCACTACAAAGAGAGCAATCAATATTCCGGTAAATACAACAGTTGCAAATACGGACAGGTTTCTGGACATTCTCTCCGATTTTACATTTTTAAAGAGGGTCTTCTGGCAGAAACTGGCAATCGGATCCAAAACATAGGCAAAGCAAAAGCCTGCAATTACCGGGAAAATAAAATCAACAATTGCCTGCAAACCACTCAGCAGAACCGGAATATGCGTTAAAAAAAGATATAAAACAACTGCCGTGCATAAAGCAAAGCTATAGGCAAACCATTTCTTCTCGAAAAGCCTGCTTTGAAAAAATTTCATTTCTTCCTCCTAGGCGCTCAAATAATAAGTCACAAATAAGTCATAACTTACCAATTCTGAT
>CAVFAT010000007.1:2486-14808 GCA_963620785.1 Bacteroidaceae bacterium | reverse complement strand
AAATACATTTACGGGGAGTTCCTTTGTGCAACATGCGGGAGCAATGAGGATATGGCTTGTATCTTTGATACAAAATGACGGAAAAGGTTTAGTATCTTCTGCCAAAGACAGAAAGGGAGGAGTTCGATAAAATAAGCTCATCAAATCTTGAAGGTGTGCAGAAGCACACAGGAAAAAGGGGGAAATAAAATGTCAACTGAAGTTTTAGGTGCATTGGGATTTATCCTGGCACTGGCGGTTCTTGTTGTATTGGTCTGTAAGGGGATGCATCTGGCCTATTGTGCAATCATCACGGTAATGATCATTATCATTACAAATGGAATGCCGGTCATGGATACCTTAAGCAGCTACTGGGGAACAGTCGGCGGCATAGCAAGTATGTTTTTGCCGATCTTCCTCTTCGGAGCAATCTTTGCAAAGGTATATACCAACTGCGGAGCGGCTTCATCCTTAACGAGTGCCATGATGAATCTTTTGTGTAGTAAGGCAAAGAATCCGGCAACGGAACAGAAGATTACAATCATTGCTATGGCACTGATTCCGGTTGTTCTTGGTTACGGCGGATTAGACCAGTTCGCACTGCTTTTCTTGCTGATGCCGATCTTTTTGAAGGCTATGGAGCGGGTGAATATCCCGAGAAAATTCCTGCCGGCTTTCATGATGATGGGACTTTGCATTTGCTGCTGCGGAGCAGGAGCACCTCAGCAGAACAACTTCCTGCCGACAACACTGGCAGGTGTATCAGGAACAGCTGCATTGATTCCGAGTATTATCGGACAGATCGTGATTGGTGTGTCCGGTGTCTATTATCTGATCCATGCCGTTAGCAAGGCAAACGCAAACGGCGAGAACTTTAGCTGGGGCAAGCTGAAACAGCCACAGACAGCAGAGGGAAAACAGCCGAATCCGGTTCTGTCCTTAGTACCTTTGGTATGTGTCTGCCTCTTATATAACCTTACCTCAATTGGCTTGTCCTACAGCATGTTGCTTGGAGCAGTGATCACCATTGTGATTTTCTTCCCCTATTTCAATATGGAAGAAAATAAACTGAAATCCATTACAGCTTCTCTGAACCAGGGTGTTCAGGATGCAGCAATGCCGATCCTTTGCCTGCCGGCATTTGGTATCGGAAGTGTAATTGCAAGTGCACCGGGCTGCCAGACCCTGACAGCTCTGCTGCAGAAGGTTCCGGGACCGCCATTGGTATCCTGTACGATCATGCTGATCCTGCTGGTTGCTGTTTGTGCCGATCCGAAGGCCGGCATGACAGTTGGTATGCCGATCGCTATGGAAATTTATCCGCAGCTTGGCGTAAGCGCTTCTGCAATCGCTCGTATCGGTGCTTTCTCAATGGGCGTTTTGGATTCTCTGCCAATCGCAGCAGGTATCCCGATGGTAATGAACATGTGTGACCTTGATTTTATGGAAGGCTACAAGCCTTGCTTCTGGACATCAGTCGTATGCACAGGACTGGGTACACTGACAGTCATGATCATTTTGGTTCTTTTCCCGGGTCTTGCAGGCTAAAGAGCATGAAGATATTCTAAGATCTTGAGCGAAAAGAGATAGCGGAAATTTTGGTGACCGTCCGTGAAATCTGTATTCAAAATCTGCTGACATTTTGCAATACGGTAGCGGACGGTATTTTTATGGACAAAAAGCTGTTTTGCAGTGAGTTCATACTGGAGACTGTTCTCGAGATGAAGCAAAAGGGTCTTGAGCAGGTTGCCCTCATGGGCCTTGTCATAGGCATAGAGATCCTGAAATGCTTCATCGCAGTAGTTCATCAGATCGGTCTTTTTTTCCAGAATGCGGAAGCAGTCAAAAACAGCGATATCGCTGTAGGGACAGACCCTTTCCTTCTCTGTAAGCGGATTCAGCTGCAGAGCCGTCTGTGCCTGGGAATAGTAGAGAGAAAGCTGCATGATATCCCTTATCTGATTGCTGAATCCCGCAAAAAGCTGATATTTCTTCAGAATGCGAAGGAGCTCAGTATTCTCCGCTGCTTCCCTTAGGGAGTTCGCACTGATGATGGCAAGGATATAGCTTTGGTAGGAGAAGGCGATTACATCCGGAAGCAGAGACAGGCTATCAATGATGACCTGGCGGGGACAGGAAAGGGCATCTCCGCTCTGATCGGAAAGCAAAAGCAGATATTCTTTGCCGGTCTTATCCTTACCATAGAAAGGAAGCTTGCTTTCAACAGCTGTTCTGCTTAGCCGGTCACCGTCCAGAAGGCGGATCAGGGTATTGATCACGATCGGCTGGGAGTGACGGATGGAATAATGGGAGCTGCATAAAAGCTCTGAGGCATAGGTGCAAAAAAGCTCAAAAAGGAGATCATCTCCCTCGGAAAAGGGGCGCAGATGTGCTGCAAGAGTGGCATTGCCGATCGGAGCACCATAATGCGTTAGCGTCATGGCATAGCGCTGGGCAGTCGGAAGATCCGTAAGCAGGATCGGATGCTGCATTTCAAGAGAAATCTTGTAGTTATTCTTGGAAGTCAGCTGGGATTTGCTGGACTCATCATGGATGTTTTCAACAATGTTTTCCTGCCATAAGGGATCGTCAATGCTGACATTCTGGCTGTAGGCAAGGATATTGCGGTACATATCGTCTATAAAAACGGGGTTACCCAGGAGCTCACAGCCAAGGTCAACCAGTTCCTGCAGGTTTTGGGCATGTGCAATTTCCAGCAGCAGTTTGGCATCTTTTGTGTTCATGAAAGGGCCTCCTCATAAAAAAGTTGGTGTAGCGTAAAGGCGCTTATTCTTAGTATAAGGGATTTGGCGCTTTTTTGAAAAAAGAAAAAAAGGAGAAATGCGAAATGTTTGTGATTGATAAGGAAATGTGCGTCTGTTGTCATAACTGCGCGGATGAATGTCCGAGGCAGGCAATTGATTTCGTTGGCACAAAATATGAAATTGATCAGGAAAAATGTGTAAAATGCGGTCTCTGTGAGAAGGTTTGTCACAGCGGAGCCTGTCAGGCTTTCCCGAAGAAAAGAATGGTTCAGACGCATGACCGAATCGAGAGAGAGGCAGATCTTGTTGTAGTTGGTTCCGGATGTGGTCTGGTATCAGCTGTCTATGCGGCTCAGCAGGGAAAGAAGGTTATTCTTCTGGAAAAGAGCAGCAAGATCGGTGGAAATACAGATTATGCCCACGGCTATATGCCCCAGTATTCAAAATGGCATGCAAGCATGGGCTTTGCGGATGAAAGAGCAGGTGCGGTAGAGCATTTCTATCAGATGGCAGAGGGACAGATCGAGAAGGAACTGATCCATGCAGCCGTTTACGGAGCAAGTGATTTCTTCGACTGGCTCTGCACCTTATGTGATATTACAGAAACCTATGATCTGCATGCAGCAAGTGAGAACGACTTCCATGGTCCTATGTTCGGAAGCAGCGTTGTAGAGTTTAAGGAACGTTATCTGAAGAACCTGAACTGCCGTGATGACGCAATCGGACCGGGCTGGGGAGGAACACACGTGATTCAGACTATGCTGGATACGATCGAGAAAGAAAATCTGGATGTGACCATTCTCCTGGGTACGGCAGCAGAGCATATCCTTCTGGATGAGAAGGGCGAAGTAAAAGGCCTTTTGGCAAAGGATGACGGCGGTGAGATCGAGATCCGCTGTAAGGCACTGATGCTGGCCTGCGGCGGCTATGGAAAGAATGATGAATTGCTGAAGAAATACTGCCATGTAGACTTTTTCAGCAGCACGATTCCCATGCACCGTTTCTCAGTTCCGGGAGATACCGGAGATGCCATTGCTATGATGGCGGAGCTTGGAGAAGAACCGAATCCGGATCGGATGTTTGTATCTATCTGGGGTCCCAGACATCATCCCTTTAACAATTCCATTGCAGATTATGCGCAGGAGGGAGAATTCCCGGAGATCAACCTGAATGGTAAGAGATGGTATGACGAGAGCGAAGCTCTTTTCCATGGAATTGATAAGATCTATCAGCAGCCGGAGCATATTTCCTATACGATCATGCCCTACAAGCAGGTGAAGGAAGTTGCAGAGCGTTTCATGAATACACCGGCTATGGCAAACAGGGCAAAGTATTTTGCAACCTGGGAAGAGGATCTGGATCACGAAGCAACCTTGGATACACCGGTGAAAAAGGCAGATACCTTGTATGAGCTGGCAGAGAAGATGAGCGTAGATCCGGAAGTCTTTGTAGAAGAAATGACCAGATACAGTCAGTTTTGTGAAAAGGGCGTGGACGAGGACTTCCATAAGGATGCACAGTTCCTGAAGCCATTCCCCTTAGAAGAAGGACCTTACTATGCAGTTATCGGACTCTGCTTTTCAGAAGCTGCCATGGGCGGCGTAACCGTAAATGACCGTTGTGAGGTAATCAGGGCAAACGGAGAGAAGATTCCGGGTCTTTATGCCGGAGGCGATTGTACCTCATCCATGCATAGAAGAGGAAAGCTGGCCCCGATATCTGAGCTGACCTGGGCTGTTGCCTCCAATTATATTGCAGGCGGAAATATGGTGGAATTTATCGAAGAGAAGGAAAGGGAGGAAGCATAAGATGTTTTTACCGGATAATCGTGAATATATTCCCGTAGAGAATCCAAACATGGCAGAGAAGCAGACAGGAAACGGACGTCTGTCCATGGAAGAGCGTCTGCATTCTTATGAAGAGATTGAACATACCTATACAGAGGAAGAAGCTTTAGAAGAAGCGAGCAGATGCTTATCCTGTCCGACACACTGGTGTCAGAATGCCTGCCCGGCAGGCGTTCCGGTGGCAGATTTTATTGCTAAAATCCGCGAAAAAAACTATGAGGAAGCTTATGCACTGATTCATACTGCTTCTTCCTTACCGGAAATGTGCTCCCGTGTCTGTCCTCAGGAAAAGCAGTGTCAGTCCAACTGCACCAGAGGAATCTGCTCTGAGTCAGTTGCTATCGGAAAGTTGGAACGCTTTGTAGCAGACTGGCATCAGGAAAAGGTGCAGAACGCAGACGCGACAGAAGAGAAGACTGCTTCAGGAAAAAGTGCAGCAGTAATCGGAGCCGGCCCTGCAGGTCTGACAGTAGCAGAAAGACTGCAGGAGAGCGGAATTGCCGTTACCGTTTATGACAGAGAAAAAGAGGCAGGCGGACTTTTACGCTATGGCATTCCTGCCATGAAGCTGAAAAAGACAGTTCTGGATCAGAAAATCGATGAACTGAAAAAGCTGGGTATCCGCTTTGAAATGCAGACAGAAGCAGACCAGAAGCTGGCTGAGGAGCTGATGCAGAAGGAAGATGCGATCATTCTTGCCGTAGGTACAGAAGAATGCCGCAAAGCTGAGATCGAAGGCGCAGAGAATGCCAAGGGCATTTATTATGCAGTGGACTATCTGGCTGATAATATTGAGGCAACAGAAGCTGATGAGACAGATGCTTCGGAGAGAATTTCTGCAAAGGATAAAAATGTCATCATCATTGGAGCCGGAGATACCAGCGATGACTGCCTGGCAATGGCAATCAGAAATGGCTGCAAATCTGCTGTTCAGGTTAAAAGAAAGCCGGAATTTTTCGGAAAGACACATATCTGGCAGCCTTATCCCTCTGAGAATGAGGTGAAAGAAGAGAAGATTGCTTACAGTCAGGAAGAATATGCAGCAATTTTCTGTAAGGATTCCTATCGCTATTCTACCCTTGTAAAGGCAGTGAAAAAGGATGAAGAAGGCCAGATCAAATCTGCTATTCTTGTAAAAACAGAAGCCAAAGAGGAAGAGAGCGGAAGAGTGGTTATGCAGGCAATTCCTGGAACAGAAGTAGAAGTTCCCTGTGAGCTTTTGCTGATCGCAACAGGCTTCTCCGGACCGAAGCAGGATATTCTGGAGGCTTTTGATGCAGAGATTAGCCAGGATCTGCAGACAAGCAAAGAAAAGATCTTTGCCTGCGGAGACTGCCGAATCGGCCAGTCCCTGGTTGTAAAGGCTATGGTGGACGGACACAAGTGTGCGGATGCCGTAAAGGAATATCTGCTGGGATAAAGGCGAGTCCTTTAGAAAAAGAAAAGAGAAAATAGAAAAGAAATAGAAGCGTGGCTTTGCAGAAACTGCTGCCTTATATGAGGCGGCATATAAACTGCAGAGCCACTTTTTTGCTTACAGCAAGGAAGGATAGTAAGGCAGGAGAGCCTTTTCCTTGAGCAGGGTGTAGAGAGAAAAGAGCATAAGAAACTGATAGCTGATATCCCTTAAGTTTCCGGAAATCAGGCTTTCAATCTTACGAAGTCGATTGTCCAGAGTATTTCTGTGAATATAGAGAGCCTGGGCACTGGCCGGAGCTTCGCAGTTATGAAAGAGATAAGCGTATAGCGTCAGGGCATACTGACTTTGCTTCTCCAGATCATGGGCAAGGAGTTTTTCGGCATCAGGGTGCAGAGAAGCGGTCGGATCCAGATTCTCAAAGAGCAGAAAGAGGGAAAATTCACTGCTTTTGTGGAGACCCTTTATGCCCTGAAAGCTGCCGGCCAAAGAGGCGGCTTTTTTTAGTGCCTGATAATGCTTGGGGGTGCTCTTTAGGTCCTGAAAGTCGGGACTGATCAAAATAGGAAAGCCATATTTAGAGGAAAAATTGTCCAGCCTTTCGTAGAGATCGCCATAGCCATATTCTTTATTGACCAAAAGGACGCAGAAGCCACCGTCAATGACAGAGAGAACCTGGGGCATTTTGGAAATGTCCGATGAAATCGGGAGAAAGGAAAGGTTATGCTGACCAAGATCATCGGTATGAAAATAAAGCAGCTCAAAGCTGCCTGCAGGATCAAAGCCATTGTAGGTGAAAAGGCCTTTTTCCGAGATGCCGCCGTCGGCTAAAAGCTCCAGAAGATAACGGCCTCTGGCATCAGAAGCATGATCAATGTGGAGACGGTGATAGGCAAATTGAACAGAGAGACTGAGGGCGAGAATCAGCTTTTTCTTTTCATCCGTCAGAGGTTCGGGAGAACTTATCGCCAGTTTCAGAATGAGATCATTCTTGTCCAGAATATCGCACATGAGGCAGAAGCGGCCGCTTTTGGTTTTTAGCTTATCGTGAATGATCAAATGATCCCCGATCCGGTTTTCACAGAGATTGGAAGGATGCGGAATCGGAAGCGGGCTGTCAGCATCCTCCGCAACAGGAGGGGCATAGCCGGATTCGATCAGATCAAGCCAGGAGGGAATTTGACCATATTGCCGGAGTAGATCATCGGAAACGGCAAGGACGTAGTGGAGGGAGTCGGCGATCATGACAGAAGCATCCAATTCGGCTGCGGCTGTTTGGGCAATCTTTTGAAAGTTATTACTGTCGGCTCCGGAAAATAAGATCTGATATTCCTTGGATAAGAGGAAAGGAGCACTGTTTTGGGAATCTTTATCCATTTCTTTTGCCATTTATTTTCCTTTCTAAAGTAAAGCGTAAAAAAGTGAAAAAGTTAAAAAGTGAAAAAGCTAAAAAGTAAAAAAGCCAAAAAGTTAAAAAGTAAAAAGCCAAAAAGTTAAAAAGTAAAAAGCAAAAAACGAAAAACAAGGAAAAAGCTGTAGTAGAAAGCATTGTGAAAATATCACAGTATACAGGCTGAGTCTGGGAATGGTCAACATTGTTATAGGCCTGTTTTTGGTGTTATCCTAATCATATCAAAGAAAATGTGTTGTGACAATCGCACAGAACAGATGGGGAGTTCGTAAAAGACTGCGGGGGCAGTTTTTACAGGAAGGATTGTCAGGAAAGGGGTAAAAAATGAATCAGGATGCAAAGAATCTTGCGGAGAATAGAATTCCGGAAGATGATAAGTTGTTTGCAAAAAGGAATCTAAAGAATTATATCGGTGAGGCCTTCTGTGGTGTGGGAACCCAGACGACCTTTATTTCTTCTTATTTCCTTTATTTCTTTACAAATTTACTCAGTATGAATCCGGGTGTCGTATCCGTGATCCTGAGTATCGGTACGGTGGTCGACGGCATATCAGATCTTTTTGCCGGCGTGGTAATGGATCGCTTTCATACAAAGAGAGGAAAGGCGGTGCATTGGCTGAGATGGATGTTCATTCCGACAGCAATCAGTATGGCACTCATCTTCTTTTGTCCGGAGCAGGCACCGGCCTGGCTGAAGGTTGTATATGTTCTGATCATCTACAATATCTTCAATACCTGTCTTACCTTCTGCCGTATGCCTTCATCAGCCATGATGTCACTTGGTACGGATAATCAGTCGGTTCGAACAGCCTTCTGGTGGGTACAGAACTTCGCTGTAACCGCAGGAGGAACGATCACAGGTGTACTCTTAACCTGGTTTGCAAGCTGGTTCGGAGGCCTGAATGACATGGGAATCCTGGGATATCGGGTAACAAACTGTATGTTTGCCCTGGTAACAGGTGTCTGTATTGGCGTAGCAGGATTTCTCTTTGAAGAAAAGCATAAGGGCGATGAGATTGATGCGGTTGAGAGCAAGCGAGAGGCCAAGACCGGAAGAAAAAAAGTCCCGGTTATGCAGATGCTTTCTGAGCTTGTAAAGAATAAATACTGGGTATTTTATCAGCTCTATAATCTCAGCGGAACCTTTGGCATGGGATTTTCCATGGGAACCATGGCTTATTACTGCCAGTACTGCATCGGAGATATGTCCAAAATGGCCATTCTTATGAGCCTGGGAAGTATCCCCATGCTGGTCGGCAATATCGCGATCATTCCTTTTATCAAAAAATTTGATGCCCGCACCCTGACCATTTTCGGCACAGGTGGAAATGCAGTATTTGCTCTGGGCATGTGGATTTTCGGATCCCGTTCTTTCAGTATGCTGGCAGCATTTTTCGTTGTAAAGAATGTATTTAACGGAATTTCAATGGCAGCTTATGGATCCCTGATGGGCAGAATCATCGACTACGGTGAGTGGAAATTCGGAACAAGAATGGATGGTCTTTCCTTTGCGGGACAGAGTGTGGTTTCCAAGATCACCAATGCTTTGGCAACAGTCGTAGTCGGAGCAGTTCTTGTAGCAACCGGCTTCCAGGGAACAGGAAGCATTTCAGACGGAGCAGTCAGTGCGATCTCCTTCATGTACCTGGGCGCACCCTTCTTTGCAAGTCTGATCTCCCTGGGCATGATCTTCCTCTTTGATCTGACCCAGAGCAAGGCTGATGCAATGAGAGCAGAGATCAACCAGAGAAATGAATAGAATCGAAAAAAGAATAGATTAGAGAAATCAATAGAAATCAATAGGGAAGACGAAAAAGAGCATAGAAAGATAAAAAGAAAGCAAGGGGATCAAGATGGGAGGTCTTGTATGAAATTATATGTAAATGAGGATTGCTGCGCCTGTTCTTATTGCTACCGGAATTGTCCGGTAAATGCGCCTTATAGTGATGGCTTGCAGACGCAAATCGATCAGAGTAAATGTATTGGCTGTGGGAAATGTCTGGCAGTATGTCCCATGGGCGCAATTATCGATGAAGAAAATCCGCCCAAGCCGGTAGAAGCGCATGAGAAGCTGACCTACTCCTGTGATGCGGTGATCATCGGAGCAGGTGCATCCGGTATGACGGCAGCGGTTCGTCTGGCAGAAAAAGGCAAGAAGGTCATTGTCCTGGAAAAAGAAAAAAGAACAGGAAGCGGAGCCATGCATGTGGCAGGTCCCATGCAGATCATTGATACAAAATGGGCATTTGATGCAAATGAAAAGCCAAAGGCAGAGGAAAAAATCCGGGAAATCATTTCCTACAGTAATGGATTATTGGATGAAGCGCTGATCAAAAATACGGTTCCGGCTCTGCCGAGATTCTTTGACTGGTTCTGTAGCTTCTGTGATGCATCAGAAGGCTTTGAGCTGACAGATGCATCTCATATGGGTCCACCGCCTATGCCGGATGAAATGGAGCCGGAGGAGAAGGAGGAACAGGAGGCAGTGATCGCAGGAGGCGGCATGCCGGGCAGCGCAATGGGTGGCAATGAAGGACTGGTCGTTGTGGCCAAGAGCTACAGTCCGGATAAGCCCATGTTTCATAATCCGGGTGAATTTGTCATGACCCGCCTCTTCAAACAGGCAGAAGAGCTGGAAATTAACATTCTTCGCAGTACAAGGGCAGAGCATTTATTAAAGGCAGAGGATGGCCAAATCATTGGCGTTCAGGCAAGGGATGAAGGCGGAGAAATCGAGGTGCAGGCAAAGCTTTGTCTGATCGCAACAGGAAGCCTGATATGGAGCGAGGCCTTGAAAAAGGTGAAACCGGATTTTGCGGATGTCTATCAGCCAAAATACGGCCATACCATAAAGTCCTATACCGGAGATGGATTTGAAATGTGCAGGGAGGCCGGTATCCCGGTAAAATATGAGGACATCTATTTGAATATCACGGGAAGTCTGGTCATGCCCTGTGATGGCCTGACTGTCGAATATGCTGAGGCAGCGGAGAAAAAAACCATGTTTCCGCCGGATCTGCGCAGTCATTCAAACAGAAGCGAGAGCCTCATGGTCAACATCAGAGGGGAACGCTTTGAAAATGAACAGATGTCTGCGATCACGGTGAAGGAGCAGATGAAGCAGCCCAAGGGTCTTGCCTATGCGATCTTTACAGAAGAGCTGATCAAGGAAGCACCCTATAAATGGATTCCGGTATTGGATGAGAATCAGAAACCCCTGCGGACCCTGATGCCGACAGGAATGCCTGCAGGCCCCTGGAATGAAGAACATATGAAGTGGCTGGATTCTCTGAAAGGAAATCATCTGATCATCGCACAGACTTTAGAGGAGCTGGCAGAGCGGGCAGGTATGGATCAGGAGACCCTGAAGAATACGGTCGATCGTTATAATACGCTTTGTCATGAGAAAAAGGATCTGGATTTTGGCAAAAATCCGGCTTATCTGGTTCCGCTTGAGAAAGGTCCTTTCTATGCAGTTCGTACCTTTCTGATGACAGATGGAGCAGAGGGCGGTATTCCGATCAATGAACATTGCCAGGTAAAGGGAAAAGAAGGTGTGATCGAGAATCTCTTTGCAGCGGGTGATAATTCTTCCGGAAATATCGTTGTTTCGGAAAAACAGGAAAGAATCTGGATCACAAATGAATTTAGCTGGGCCTTGTCCAGCGGTATGATCGCAGCGGATGAAATGCTGCGGCAGTTGGGATAGAAGATAGATATAAGATAAAAGACAGATAAAAACAAATAGAAAAAAGATAGATAAAAACAGATAACAGATATGGGATAAATGACAGAGCAAGAAAAGAGGAAGCGTAGACAGCGTGAGCTATGCTTCCTCTTTTTCTTCTATTATTCCTCAGTCGAGGAATATGCCTGCGCGATCTCATCCAGAAAATGAATGATCGAGGGGCTGAGATAGCGGTTCTTCAGGAAAGAAATTCCGCATTCCCTTCGGCAGAAATTTTCCTTTAAAGGCCGGTAAACGATCTTTTTCTCATAGGGCTTTTGATTCGGATGATCCTTGGAATGCTCATAGCCTCTGAGGGAGATGATGGAGATGCCGAGATTTGATCCTACACTTTCTCCGATCAGGGAAGGAAAATGTCCTTCGAATACAATATTAGGCTTAAAGCCACAGCGCTGACAGAATTTCTTGGTCAGATTGGTGACATCTGAATTGTGATCATTGCAGTAGAAGCGCTCCCCCTGCAGATCCTTGATGGAAAGAACAGAATTTTGCGCCAGGGGATTATCCTCGGAGAGAATAACGCCCATGGGTTCGACAAAGAATTCCTCCCATTCCAGCTCAGAGTCCGTGATCTTGGAGGTGGATATTGCAATATCAATCCGCCTCTCCTTCAGAAGGCTGGGAAGATAATCACTGGGAAACTGGGAAAGGACAATATTGACATCCGGATGGGATAAGGAAAAAGTCCTTATGGCGCGCAGGAGCCAGTTGGGCTCTGAATTCGGAAAGCAGGAGCCAATCACGATCTTGCCGCTTTCCGCCTTGGAAAAGCTGTTCAGGTTATCCCTCATATCATCAATATCATGCAGGATCTTCTCCGTATATTTATAAGCAATGACGCCCGCATCGCTCAGGCGGATATTTTTCCCATCTCTTTCAAATAATTTCACCTGCAGATCATTTTCCAGGCGGTTAATGGCCTTGCTTAAGGCCGGCTGGGTAATATTCAGGGCATTGGCCGTTTGGGTGATATGCTGCCTCTTGGCGGTTTCATAAAAATATTCCAATTGCATCAGTTCCATAGAGTTTATTCCTTCTTATTCTTTTGTCTTTTTCTTTTTTTAGTTTATCTATAGATAGGGATCAGGAAATACTTAGGTCTTTACATTCCCCAAATGCGTGGGAAATCCTTAGGCTATTCGTCATTCTCAAAATG
>CAVFAT010000007.1:0-2143 GCA_963620785.1 Bacteroidaceae bacterium | reverse complement strand
CCTACAATGAAGACAAGAAAAGAGATCGCGATCAAATTGAAATGGAGGAAAAGATGACACTGAAATACAATAAGCTTTTAGAGCCTGTAAAAATCAACAATGTGGTTCTTCGGAACAGACTGATCTGTACCGCCTCCAATCCACATTTTATACAGGCGACAGAGAAATGGCCGACAGAGGCTTTGATTTCTCATTACGCAAATAAAGCAAAGGCAGGCGCAGCGGTGGTAACCTGTAAGGGCAACAACCCTGTAAAAACAAAGGATCCGCACTCCCTTACCTTAGATATTCATACCGGCCAGCATCAGCATATGTTTGCCCAGGTGGCAGATATGGTACATTATTACGGGGCTAAGGCTTCTTATCTGGTGCTTCCGGACATGAATATCGTAGAAGGCTATGATGCATCCGACGGAGTTCTTTCGGAGTTTGTAGCGGGAGACGGTTCCAAAGCAGAGTACGGAAAGGCAGCACCCAAGGAGCTTCTTTTGAAAATGGTGGATGCTTATGCAGAGGAAGCAAAGCTGGCGCAGAGTCTGGGATTTGATATGTGCTTTATGCACATGGCCTACCGTCTGATGTTTCCGGGCAGATTTTTATCGCCCCTGACCAACAAAAGGACGGATGAATTTGGCGGTTCCGTGGAGAACAGGGCAAGATTTCCACTGATGATCTGCGAGGCGATCAAGAAGGCCTGCGGAAAGGATTTCCTGATCGAGGTATCTATCTCGGGAAGAGAGGATGACCTTTTCGAGGGTGGTCTTACTGTGGAGGATCAGATTGAATTCGCAAAGCTCTGTCCAGGAAAGATCGATATTCTGCAGATTCGCGGAGGCTCCATTGATCCTTCCCAGCCGACTTATCTGGATCCGAGAGAAATTCCGAATCTGGATGCGGCAAGGCAGATCAGAAAAGGCATTCGGGATGCCGGCATAGACAATGTTTATGTGGATATTGTCGGCGGCTGCCAGGATCTTGACCACTGCGAGGAGATTATTGAAGAGGGAGAGGCTGATTTTATTGGTGCGGCCCGTTCTTATATCGCAGATCCCCAGTGGGGCAATAAGGCCTACGAGGGAAGAAATGAGGACGTTGTACCCTGCCTTCGCTGCAACAAATGTCATGTGGCAGGTCCGGGAAACTGGAATACAGTCTGCTCTGTAAATCCCGAATGGGGTTTGGAACATAAGGTAGAAAGACTGAGACGGGAGCCCGACAGGAAGAAGAAAATCGCAGTTGTTGGCGGCGGTCCGGTCGGCATGGAAGCAGCTTTGCTTTCCGCAAAGAGAGGACATGATGTCACTCTCTATGAGAAGGAGGAGCAGCTGGGAGGCCTTCTGAATACCATGCGGGGCATTGAACTCAAATGGACGATTCCGAGATTCTGTGACTACATGATTCGCCAGATCGAGAAGTCGGCAATTACCGTAAAGCTGAACACCGAGGCAAGCCCAGAGTTACTTGAAGCAGAAGGTTTTGATGAGGTGATCGTAGCAATCGGTTCAGAGCCGGCCATTCCGCCGATCAAGGGCGTGGATGCAGCAAATGTCATTCCGGCAACCCAGGTAAATAGGAGGGAGCAGGAGCTGGCAAAAGAAGTTGTCGTTGTCGGCGGCGGTGAGATCGGTGTAGAGATGGGCATTACCCTGGCCAGAAGAGGACATATCGTCAAAATTCTGGAGATGGGCGATACCTTAAGTCCGGAAAGCGTTCCGGTACACTTCCGATCCATTTTTGAGAAAAACTGGGAAGAACAGGAAGGACTCAGCTTCGAACTGAATGCTCTGGTAACAGAGATTACCGAGGCAGGCGTCACCTACAAGGACAAGGAAGGCAAAGAAAACTTTATCCCGTGCGGAAGTGTCGTGCTGGCAGCAGGAATGAAGGCAAAGCAGGAAGAAGCAATGACCTTTATGAATGGCGCTGCGAGAACGCACATGATCGGAGACTGCAACAAGGTCGGATGTATTCAGACCGGACTGAGAGCAGCCTATGCACTGGGAAACAATATTTAAAGAAATAATATTAAAAAAGAATTCTAAAGAAATAGTACTTTAAAGAATATTCGTTTGAAGAAAATGAAACGAAATTGAAAAATTAAATAATTTGAAGTAGGCAGATTTTGAAATGATATGAGGGGGAA
>CAVFAT010000006.1:34181-59216 GCA_963620785.1 Bacteroidaceae bacterium | reverse complement strand
AAGTAAAGTTTACATGAAATACCTTAAGCATTTTTAAAGAAGAATTTACGGGAAGACGCAAGTTCTTTACAGGGGGCTTTGCTATAGTAATCAGCGGAAAGAGGTGAGAAAAATGACGAAGAAAAAGAGTGTTAAGAAAAGCATGCGAATCCTGTTTTTAAGTCTGCTCTTCTGCTTATTTTGTATGAACGTTGCAGTCTTTGCAGAGCAAAGCACACAATTTAATCTCTATGTGGAAGCAGATAAGTCGGACGATTCAGATAAGAATAAAGATGATTCGGATAAAGATGATTCAAAAAAAGATGACAAAAACGATTCTTCGAAAAAGGATGATGATAGTGATTCCAGCAAAAAGGATGACAAGAGCGACTCTGTGAAAAAGGATGATAATGCGGATTCTACAAAAAAGGATGACGCGAAAAATCCTGCCGGCAGTGAGAAAAAGACAACCGATAATACTGCAAATACAACAAATACCGGAAGCACAGCAAAGACTACAAATACCAGCGTAGATGCAGCGACTTCGGTAAAAACAGGTGAGGAAGGCGGACAGGCTCTTTATATTGCACTGACAGTCCTTGCAGGCGGAGCAATCGTCCTGGTTTATAGAGGCAATAAAGAAAGGCAAAGAAAGCATTAAAAGATGACAGAAAAGAAGATAAGTACAAAAAAAATACTCCTGCTCCTGATCGCATTACTGGCAGCGATAAGCGTGGTGTTTGTGGCATATCATTTTGGAAAGAGCAGTAATTCTGCAGCTGCAGAAAGCACAAATGGAATTACAGTGGCAGATGATGAGGTCGACTGGGATAAGGATCTCAATGCCTTATCCGGCCAGGAAACAAATGGTATAAAAATACCGGGATATGGGGAGCTGACAGTTGCAGCAAAGGATACGAACTGGAAGATTTCTTTGGTGAATCCTAAGGACAATGATTGTTACTTCAAATATTCGATCACAATAGATGACAGCGAAGAGCCGATTTATGAGTCAGATTATATTGAACCCGGTAAGGCAATTACTGAGTTTGAGGTTTCAAAGGGACTCGAGGCCGGTGAGTACAAGATCCATCTTAATATTGCATCATACTCCATGGATGGAAATAACACCAGAATGAATGGAGCGGATGTACAGGCGGATCTGCATGTGGTGGGCTAACAGATAATAACATCTGAGCGCATAAATAAAAAAGGAGATAATTTATCGTATGAAAAAGAAATTTGTGGCAATGATGCTGGCAGCAGCAAGTCTGCTGACCTGTGCAACTCCTGCTTTTGCAGCAAATACAGGAAGTGCACATACCGACTTTACACTTTATGTAGCAAATGATCCGGTTTATACCATTACCGTTCCCGAGACAGTATCTTTGAATCCGACAGAGCATACATTTGTTGATATCACTGCAAGTGGTGTACAGTATATTGCGGATGACAAGAAAATCTCAGTAAAGGTTTCAAAAGGAAGCGGAACATATGGCAGACTTTATCTGCAGGGTTCAGAGGGTGATGTAATGAATGGAAGCAAGCCCTATCTGATGACACTTATTGTAAAGGGAACATCCGGTGAGGAAGTGAGCGGTGCACTGGAAAAACAGCTGAAAGGCTTAGAACTGGCATCCTTCACAGAGGATGGAACCGCTTCTTATGAGATCTATCCATGTTCACAGAATTATCCGAACGGAACAGGAAATCTTGCAATCCAGAAGGGTGTTCACTATACAGGATATATGGATTACAGCATTCAGTATGTTGACAGATAAGGAAGAATGAGATGAAGAAAAAAATTGTAACAATGATGCTGGTAGCAGCTGCCGCAGTAATGTCAGTCGTACCTGTATTCGCAGAAGAAATTGAAACTGCATCAACAGAATTTTCCTATGTACAGGAAAATGAGCCGACCTATACAGTAACCATTCCGGGAAGCCTTGCTCTTTCCAAGGAGGGAACAGACCTGGATATTACAGCAACGGATGTAGCTGATCTTGGAGACAAGAGAGTGGCAGTAACCATTTCAGGAACCAATTATTTCAGAAATCAGCTGGTTCTTCAGGCGAAAACTTCCAATTCTTCTTATACAAGCGTATTAAGATATCAGCTGATCGGAGCAGATGGAACGACAATTGAGACAACAGGACAGGATACCGTATCCGGAACGGAAATTGCATCCTTCACTGAAAATGGAACCGTTACCTATACTGCAAAGCCGGTATTGGGAACAACAGGTCAGAATCTGGAACCGGGCGTAAGCTATACCGGAACAATGACCTTTGGAATTGCATTAACAGAGTAATTTTTTCCAAAGAGAAAAAAGAAAATCCTAAAGAATCTAAAACCCTAAAGAATCTAAAAAGTAAAAGCAAAGCAGGATACCTGATGCGGGTATCCTGCTTTTTGCTCACCAGGGCACTGCTTTTATAAGTGCTCTTGTTTTCTTTCAGCTTTCCTATCGATCAAAAATCAAAGAGTTCGAGTTTATTACTGTCATTTCTACTTTCTTACTTTCTTCTGCAAATTTTTGCACCGGACAGCTATAACCGAAAAAGAATAGTAAGATCCCATATTCGGCATTTTACAGTCCAGATATACTTGAATTAGAATAGAAGAAAAGGAAGAGAAGGTAAGGAAGGATGATGTAAGCAGGCCTTCCGTGATAAGAGAAAGCTTAAAAAGATTGGAGAAAGAGAGCAAAAAAGGCACGGGTAAAAGAAAAGGAGGAAAACAGATGGCAGTAAGTCTGGAGGAGCTGAACAAAAAGGTAGAAAAGCTCCGTGCGATCAGGGAGATTGAGAATATCATGGGAAGATATTCCTTTATGCATACGGCGCTTCTGCATAAGGATTATCTTCAGTATTGGAGCAAGAGGGATGATGATATCCTGGATATGCCCTGGGGTGGTTATAGCGGCTATGAGGGAGTAGAGCGCTGCTATCTGGAGGATCATGGCGACAGATATGATGAGGGGATTGAGGATTTTCTGAAGGGACTTTTCCCCATGCATACTCATACGACGGGTGTGATCGAGGTGGCAGAGGATCTGCAGACAGCCAGAGGTGTCTGGATGTCTCCGGGCCAGGAAACCTTTGCACCGGAAGGAAAGGGAGATATGTCCTGGGGCTGGTCCAGGATCGGGGCCGACTTCATTCAGGAGGATGGCGTCTGGAAAATCTGGAGAATGCGTGTTTACGGTGGCATTCAGTGTGATTTTGCAATTGGCTGGGTAGATATGCCGCCCTACGAGGGATCCTTGGCAGAGGCCCATATTGACCGTCCGGTCAGATCTACAGCCAATTATCATCCGGATTTTATTTATCCGGAAAATGAGCCCATGGCACCGGAACCCTATAAAACTTATGATGAAGTTGGATATCAGTGGTAGGAAAGGAGCTTTGCAATGAAAGATTTAAAAGCATTAGCATACGAACTGGAGCGTTATAAGGCTGCCGATGCCTGCCAGCAGCTGATCAGCAGATTTTTTGATCTCCATACCCAGGGAAGAAATAAAGAGGTTGCGGCTCTTTTTGCAGACCGAGAGGACAATAAATTGGAAATGCCCTGGGGCATTTATGAAGGGAAAAAGGGAATCGAGCGATGCTTTTTAGAGGATTACGGAGATGTATCGGATCCGGAAGTGGCAGAGAAGATGAAGGGCAGATTGGATGTGCATACCTTCGGTACCTCCATCCTTGAATTTGACGATGAAAACAAGATCGGCAGAGCCATCGGCAATGGTCCCGGATTTGAGACCTATGCGGATGAGGAGGGAGCGCATGCCTATTGGTCCTGGGCAAAGTTTGGTATGGATTTTATCAGGGAAGAAGGAGAATGGAAGATCTGGTCCTTTAAGATCTATCCGCTTTTCCGTTCGCCCTATGAGCTTCCTTTTGTGGATTATGATCTGGCTCCCTATGAGGGCATGATGGCAGATGCGAAGATTGACCGGCCTCTGGCACAGCCACTTTTCCGTTATGATCCGACAAGACCTTTGCCGGATGATGAGCCGGTGATCATCAAGCCCTTTAGTAAATATGAAGATCTTGGATATATCTGGTAGGAGGAAGAGAAGATGACAGAAAAAGGCTTAGATACTTTAGATATAGAGACTTTGGATATAGAAGCTTTAAATAAAGAAGCAGACCGCCAGCTTGCTATTGCAGACTGTAAGAATCTGATCAATAAAGTGATCTTTCACGGGGCAGCCTGGTTGAATCAAAAGATCATTCCTCTGTGGGCAGACCGAGCAGATGATAAACTGGAAATGCCCTGGGGGATTTATGATGGAATCGAAGGGGTAAAACGATTTTACCTGAAGGATCTGGGGGACCGGCATGATGAGGGGCAGCTGGACAAGATCAAGGGCTGCATGATGTGGTATGCGACAGATACACCCATCCTTCTTGTAGCTGAAGATGGACAGACGGCGAAAGGTCTTTGGACGTCCCAGGGAGTGGATACCTGGAGAGAAGGAGCTGCCCATCCGGATGCTTACTGGAGATGGGGATATTATGCTGTTGACTTCATAAAGGAAGAGGATGGCTGGAAAATCTGGCATATGACCTTCTATCCCCTCTTCTTAACCAAGTATGAAGAGCCCTGGACCAAGGCGCCGGCTTATGATTTTGCCTTTTATCCGGTAAGTCCGGATCGGCCAAGAGAGGCTCCGCTTTATTCATATGGTGAGGATAAGCTCTATAGAAATTATGCCCCGCAGATACCGGAGCCATATGAAAAATAGATGGAGTGATAGAGAATGACAAGTCTGCAAATACGATATTTTCTTCATTTGTGTGAAACAAAAAGTTTTAGCAAAACGGCGAGACTGCTTTATGTAGCGCAGCCGGCAATCAGCAAGCAGATCGCCGCTCTGGAAAAAGAAATCGGATTTCCGCTTTTTGTTCGTACAAATCGGGGTGTGCTTTTGACAGAAGCGGGCGAGGAGATCTACCGGTTTTTTAGCAAATTCGAAGCAGAGTATCAAAAGCTGCAGGAGAAACTCACGGCAGATTATGAGGAAAAGCAGCCGAAGCTTACCATAGGTATTCTGGAAGGAATGAATCTAAAAGAGCTAGAGCCTGTATTTGAAAAGCTTAGAAAAAGTGATCCGGATTTACAGATCAGACCGGTCAGATTGGACAATATTCGTATGATCAAGCGTTTGGCAGAGGGAGAATTAGACCTGATTATTACTTTTGATCATGCTTTGGAGAAAAGAAGTGGTCTTCGTCAGGAAAATCTGATGGAGGATGAGTCGATTTTTATTCTTGCAAAGAGTAATCCGCTTGTCCAAAGACAGAAGAGCCTTACTTTTGCAGATCTGAACGGGCAGATTTTCTGTGAGATGGAACCGAGGGAAGGAAATCCGGAGGAGGATTATCTGAGGAAGCTTTTGAAGAAGCTGGAGATTACGCCTAAGGGCTATCTCATTGTAGAAAATGTGGCATCCGGGATAGAAACAGTCGAAATCAATCATGCGATTGGTCTTGTAGATGAGAAGATTTCTCTGATGGATCCGGACAAATATCTCTTTTTAAAAACCGGTTTTCGTCAGAAGATCGTCGCAGCAGCAAGGGAGGAGAATGAAAATCCTTACATAGTGCGTTTTATTCAGCTGTGGAAGGAACTTGTAGCGTCAGTATGATAACTTCTCTTTTTAGATAAAGAATACAAAATGATGTTAAGCAAAGGGATCCGGGGCATAGCCCCGGATCCCTTTTTTGCAAATGCAAGCCTTATGTGGCATGCAAGGGCATATGTTTCGCATACTCGATCATCTTCAGAGACAGGGAGAGCTGAAAAGCAGTCGGATCATCTGAGAGATCCAGCTGGAGAATCTCCTGAATCTGGGAAATCCGGTATTTTACGGTATTTACATGTACATAAAGCTTCTTTGCCGTTTCTGTCTTGCTCCTGCTGCATTCCAGATAGACCTTCAGTGTCTCAAGGAGGGTGTTATTGTCATCTTTGCAATGCTTCATAAGCCGGAGGAGCTCCGGTGAGCAGAGGGTGGAAAGCTCATCATTCTTCAGACAAAGCTCCATCATATAGTAAATCGCATAATCCTTATAATAATAAATGTGCTTTTCCGGATGCATTTTTTCGCCCAGCTGGATGGATTCCAGGCATTGGAAGCCAAGGGAACGAAGAGTTAAGACACTATCGCTGGCATTGCTGATGCCGAGAATCAGATTGTAATCTGTCAGCTGCTTGCTTAAAGGAGCAAGGAAGCTGTCCCAGTCCAGAATTTCTTCTTCAGCTTCCAAAACGGTAAAAACACTGTTCTTATAAAGAAAGCTGTGAGCGCCCGGAAGGCTGTTGCGAATGATCGTGCACAGCTCGGAAAAAAGAATCCTGTGACCAAGGGGATTCTCCTGTATATTCACAACAAGTGCATAAATATATTTCTTAAAATGAATGCCCAGGGAGCGCATCTTAGACTGGGCGGATTCATCATCTCCCAAAAGATTATCCAAAACATCCCGTAAAAAACGCTCTGTGATCTGCTCGTTTGATTTGGGGCGAAGCTTATCCTTGTCCCAGATTGCCGGCGTGAGCAGATTACCGAGAAGCTCACAGATATTAAGATCATCTTCTCCAAACTCCTGATTGGTTTGAAGCAGGTGAAAATAGCCGACTCTTGTCCTGCCCTGGATCAGGGGCTTGCAGATAATGGGAAAAAGGTCTGCCTTGCCCTTGGTCAGAAAGGGAAGATCGACTGAATTCCAGGAAGGGGTCATAGATTCTATAATCGGGTGACCAACCGGCAGATATTCTGTTTTGATGATATCCCGATAGATTGGACTGGAAACCAGATCCGGGCTGGTATAGCAAATGATCTTCTGATCCCGGTTGGTGATAATCAGGGGATTTTTTAAGGCACGATAGCCTTCGTCGATTAGCTCTTCCAGATTCTGACAGAGAAGAAAAGAGCGGGAAATCTCCGTGATCAGGGAGGATTTGCAGCCAAAATCATACATGGCATTGATTAAGGCAAGCATGATATCCAAAAGCCGGCTGCCATAGGCAACGAGGCAGATCCGGTTATTGAAGAAGAGCTCATTCGGGCTGACATTGTTTTCAATAACACAGAGAAAAGGCGGCATATCCATATGAGGGCTGAACTGCTTCAGCTGCCAGTACTCACAAAGGTAAAGGGTTTCATTATTCGTGAGAGACAAATCCGGATCATAGTCCAGGGGCAGCATTTTGATCTGAGAAATAACCGTCTGGAGACGGTCTGTATTATGGGTCTGAATGTTCGCATTTCTTGCTAATTCTAGGGCAATTTGTTCAATGGTAATATACATAAATCTGACTCCCTTCAGCAAATAGTATAAAAAAAACGATGGTTTGATGCAAGCGGTCTTTATCTGCAGGAGACAAAAGAACCGGTTTTTTTTGATGCTGACAGATAAAGAAAGGAAGAGGCAGGGAACTTACAATAGATGCATGAAGCAAGAAAACCTGTAATACACATGTAACAGAAAGCGTGAACGGTTTATGAGCAAAGAGAACTTAACAACAGAAGAGCTGGTTGGACTTTGGGAAGACCAGCGAGATATTAAAAACCTGATGGGTATTTATGTGAACTACATCATCCTCAACGAGGATGCGAAGGTGGTAAAGGATCTTTGGGCTGACAGGGATGACATCTGTCTGGGATTCAATGATGGCTGGTATATCGGAAGAGAAGCGGTTTCATCCTATTATGAAGCAGTCAAAGAAAGAAATCAGCTGGTAGCTTCCCTTTTGAAGGAAAGACTTGATGATAAGCTTGAGGGAAAAAACGAAGAAGAGCTTTTCGGAATCGGAACCTTCCGTGTGCTTCCGGTATCCTGTCCGGTGATCGAGGTCGCAGGAGACGGAAAAACTGCAAAGGGACTCTTTTATTGTATGGGTGCCCATGCAGAGGTTGAAGAGATCGGACCGAATTCAAAATGGTCCTGGGGCTATTATGCAGTTGATTTTCTGCGTGATGGAGATGAAGACGGCAATAATTGGAAGATCTGGCATATGACCTATACCAATGATGTAGACAGTCGCTGCGGAGAAAGCTGGGGCATGGAGCTGAGCTATCGTCCGGAACTTCCGGAATTTAAAGCACTTGGAGAATACAAGATGCCGGAATACACAAAGAGGGAATGCCTTCGTGAGCTGTGGAATCTTAGCAGACCCCTTAGCGGAGCACCCCGTCTGCCGGAGGCTTATGAGACCTTCTCAGAGACCTTTTCATATGGTGCCTAGCAGATCGTGAAAAGCAAAGAGATTGATAAAAAAGAAATGCGCAAGCTTTATTTGCAGAGCAGTTTTCAGGATAAGCTGGGAGAAAGGAAGAAAAGAGCATGATTGATGAAAGCATTTACAGCCCGGAAGAGGAAATGAAACATATCTGGGATATTGAGGATATTAAGACCCTGATGCATAAAAGAGTTTATATGCAGAGCTGGGACAAGAGAGAAGAAGAGATCGAAAGCCTTTGGGTAAAGGAGCCGGAGCACTGCAAGAGCGCTTCTTATGGAAGCAACTGGGGCTATTACACAGGAATGGATTCCATTCGTGCTTATTATGTGGATGCCCATCAGAAATGGCTGGAGAAGCAGAAGGAAGAAAATGGAGCAGCTGAGCTGAACCAGGGAAATATGTATGCGCATCCCCTTTCTACAGGACTGGTAGAAGTGGCGATTGACGGAAAAACAGCAAAGGGACTCTGGTATTCCATTGGACAGGAAACAACCGCTCAGGCAGATGGTAGAGGCAAGGCCTGGTGGATGCTGGGCAAGGTCGCTGTTGATTTTATAAAAGAGGCAGATGGATGGAAAATCTGGCATATCGTCATTTCAACCGATGTGGATGCAGAGGCAGGTCATGATTACGGAGAGTATCCGGTTTATGTAAACTGGGGTAACGACTCCGATAATCCTGTAAGAAAGGAATTTGGAAAGCCGGATATCGAGCTTCTAACGCATGATGTCACCTTTAACTGGTGGGATAATTATCCGCCAATGCCGCCGAAGGATTATCAGACCTGGAGCGATGACATCAGCTATGGACCGGAAGGCTATGAGCCGCCGAAGGTACAGGGCTTCCATGCGGGAGAAGGGAGGAATTTCAAATGAAAAAGCATCTGACATTAGAAGAGAGAATTCATAACGCGAATATCAGTCAGGAAACGGAAAATATCAAGGCAAGACATGCCTATCTTCATGCGAGAGCAGACGGAATTACAGAGCAGGATCTGCTTTGGGTACATTCTGATGAGATCGGCTGGGGACATTTCTTTGGCTGCATGAAGGGTGTAGATCAGGTATGGCACGGCAATGTAACCGATTATGAAATCATGGGATATAAGGCCTTCATCGAGGAAGTACAGCATTATCCTGAGATTGCCGGCAAGGATCCGCGTCCCCTGATGGAGTGTTCTGTTCATACCCTGGTATGTGATGTCATCGAGGTGGCAGATGATGGAAAGAGCTCAAGAGCTTCCTTCGTTACACCGGGTGCGATCAATTCTACCCTGGATCCGGATGAGGAAAAATGGTGCCATATCATGTGGGAACGCTATGGCTCTGATTTTGTGATCGACGAGAAGGATGGCAGACTGAAATATTTGAATGAGCAGGTTTGCCCGGACATCATGTCCGATCTGGACTTCCGTGACTGGGCTTATGAGGATTGGAAGAGACTGACAGATCCGGAAGAGAAGGAGGCACCGCCTGTTACTTTGGGTATGCCGGCAGTTACTTATCCGGGTCCCTGGCATGAGCCATACTCTGTTATCCAGACACCTCAGTTTGATGTGATGTGGCCGGAGCCTTACGAGACGCTTGATGAGGAACATCGCTATAACAGACCGAGAGATTAATAAAAGTACTCCCTTAGAAAGCATAAATAGATGCGGCAGCTGCAGGAGGAGAGAAGAACTCCTGCGGCTGCAAAAAGCTGAAAATGAAAAGAAGGAGAAAAAATGAGCAATCCAAATTATCCAAATCTTTTAAAGCCCTTAAAGGTGGGCAATCTTGTATTAAAAAACAGAATCTTTTCAGCACCTACCTCCCTTGCAGATGTTACGGATGAGCCGGGCTTTACAACAGAAAACCTGGAATATTATAAGCTTCGTGCAGAAGGCGGAGCAGCTGTAGTCTGTATCGGAGAGGTCATTGTGGATCTCCAGGAGGGCAAATCTCACCACAAGCAGCTGGCGACAGACCAGGAGAGTGCAAAGTATCATTTCGCAAGACTGTGTGATGCTGTACATTCCGGCGGAGCTGCGATTTCTGCAGAGCTGGATCACGGTGGAGCCCTCTGCGATGAGGAATTCATTGGTCATATGGCAGCAGGTCCTTCCTCCTATATCGATCCCTGGGGAGACCAGGTTCGTGAAATGACAGAGGAGGAAATCTATACAGCAGCAGAAAAATACGGAATTGCAGCAAGAAAATGCAAGGAATTTGGCTTTGACATGGTAACTTTGCATGCAGGCCACGGCTGGCTGGTTCACCAGTTCCTTTCTCCTTTGACCAACTTCCGAAACGATCATTGGGGAGGAAGCCCGGAAAAGAGACTGAATTTCCTCTTACTGGTTGTAGATAAGATCAGAGAAAACGTAGGAAAGGGCTTCCCGATTGAGGTTCGTATGAGCGGATCTGAGAGAACAGAGGGTGGCTATGGACTTGACTATGGAATTGAAATCGCCAAAGCGCTGGATGGAAAGGTAGATCTGATCCATGTTTCAGCCGGTACCCAGCAGATCTTTTATTCAACCGTGCTGATGCATCCGGGTCCCTTCCAGAAGGATATGGAAAATTCCAATCTTGCAGCAGAGATCAAGAAGCATGTAAAGACGCCGGTTGTAACTGTAGGTGCTTTTGATGATCCGGATCAGATGGAGAAATTCTTAGCAGATGGCCATGCGGATGCCATTGCCATGGGTCGTGGTCTGATCGCAGATCCTTTCTTCCCGAGAAAGGTCATGGAGGACAGGACAGAGGAGATTATGCCCTGTATCCGCTGTGCAAACTGTCTGGGCGGCATGATCAGAAATGACTGTATGAGATGTACGGTAAATCCGATTATCGGAAGAGAAAAAGACTTCTTCCATCCCTATCCGCAGAATAAGAAGGGCCTGAAGGTTCTGATCGCAGGTGGCGGCCCGGGAGGAATGGAGGCTGCAAGAGTCGCTTACGAGAAAGGACATGAGGTCATTCTCTGTGAGGAAAGAGGAGAGCTTGGAGGCGCTCTGAAATATGCAGATAACGGAGCCTGGTTCAAGCAGCCCATAAAACGCTATCGTGATTTTATGCGCAGAAGAACAATGGAGCTTCCGATCGAGGTTCGACTGAATACCAGAGTAGATGCAGAGCTTGTAAAAGAGATCAAGCCGGATGTTCTGATCTCGGCAGTTGGAGCAAAGCCGCTGATTCTTCCGGTTCCGGGAGTTGACGGAGACAATGTCTTTATTGGTGCTGATCTGATGCCGGATATGCCGCTTGGAAAGAAGGTTGTTGTAATCGGTGGCGGTCAGATTGGCTGTGAGGAAGGCATTTATCTGGCAAGTCTGGGTCATGATGTGACTGTTCTGGAGATGAACGACCGTCTTGTTGCAGACGGACATCGTTATACAGACTTTACGATCACGCATGAACTTGAGGAAAAAAAGGTCAGAACAGAGACAAATATGTGCGTAACAGAAATCCGCAAGGATTCTGTTGTTGCAAAGGATAAAGAGGGGATGGAGCATATTTTCCCGTGCGATAGTGTACTTCTTGCATCGGGAATGGTTTCCAGAAGGGATGAGATTGATGATCTTTATCAGTATGTAGAAAAGTTCTACTGCATTGGTGATGCCAGAAAACCAAAGAATGTAGAACAAGCGACCCGTGATGCATATGATGCAGTGATAAATATGGGTCTGTAAAAAAAGGAGGAAGAGGTATGTCAATGGCAGTTGTGTCAGCAATTCTGTTTGCTGTATCATTTGTAGTCTTGATGGTACTGGTAATGAAAGGAATGAATCTGGTTCCGGCAGCATTGATCGCAGGATTAATTCTTGCCTTTGGTGTTGACGGAGGATGGTTCAATGGAGTGTATACGATTTTTGCGGAGGGAGCAGGCTCGTATACAACCAATTTGTTCATTCCCTTTATGGTCGGCGGTATTTTCAGCGCCATTATGATCACAACAGGGTCTGATGTCGTAATCGGTAATTTCTTAATTGAAAAATTTGGTGTGCATTTTGCAATCTACAGCATGGGCGTATTCGTTGCAATCTGCGGATTTGCAGGAATACAGTCCTGGCCCTTTTTAGCAGTTATTATGGCTTTCTCTCTGATGAAAGCAGCAGATCTTCCGCTGAATGTGGCCATGGTCGTTATGGTTGGTGTTAATTCAGCCTTCTCATTTATGTTCCCGGGTTCTCCGACAGTCGGCAACCTGATTGCTTCTCAGGCACTTGGAACAACCATTTATGCAGGCAGTGCAATCGGTATCATTATGTGTATCGTTCAGCTTGTGATTGTATATATCTATGTTGAGTTTGCCTTGGTTCGCAAATACCGGAAGGCAGGCATCGGTTATACACCTTCTCATACAGAGGCTTCTCTGCGTGCACAGGCAACAGAGCTTCCGGACGAGCAGAAGCCGTCCTTTACCATTGCGGTTATTCCACTGGTAGTTGTTGTAGCAGGCTGTATGATTCTCCAGCTCGGACTGGGACTGGGCTCCACACCGTCAACGGTTATTGCACAGTTCGCTGCAATTGCAGTGTGTGTTCTTTTGAATGAAAAACGAATCGGCGTAGTTAAGAAGCTGCCGGCAACCATTACCAATGGCTGTGTGCAGTGTGCGGTTCCCTTGCTTTCTGTATGCGCAATCGTAGGTTATGCATCCCTGATCTCCAATACCGCCTTCTATTCGGTAATTATGGATAAGATTAGTACGATCAATATGAATCCATATGTAATGGTTGTAATCGGTACAGCACTCTTTGCAGCTTTAAGTGCAGATTCTATGGGTGGTTTGTCCATGTCTGTTTCTACAATCGGTGTAAGAGCAGTAGAAGCAGGTGCAAAGGCAGGTCTGGTACACAGACTTTCCATGGCAGCTGCAACAACCTTCGATTCTATGCCGCATTCCAGTATGCTGAATGTAACGATGGGCTTCATCGGCTTAACACACAAGGATGTTTATAAGCAGATCGTTGTTGTACAGATCGGTGCGACATCTGCAGCTACTCTGGTAGGTATGTTTATCTGTCTGGCAATTGGATAAGTATCAATTGGATAAGTAATAAGAAATAAAAGAAACTAAAGAATCACAAATTTAATCCCTACTCTCATTTTATAACTTTTCCCGTATCCGCGGCAGAACTGAAAGAAGCAGTTCTGCCGCGGATTTTTATCGTAGGGAAACTTCTAGGAAACTTCGTTTCTATACGATAAAAATGCTCCGCAGGGATCAAAAATTAAACGCAAAGAGAAAGAAAATCCCGGACAGGTCCTTCCTTCGGCTCTTTTTTGGAAAAGATGCCATAGGACATGGTAGGGCTGTCCTTTAAGGGAATCTGTACGATTTCCGCATTATTATAATTTGTATTTTGAGGCAGGACGGAGCATCCGTATCCTGCCTTTACCAATGTCAGAAGAACCTGAAGGTTTTCGCAGAGATAGGAAGAGTCGGGCGGCAGACGTCTGGCCAGCCGATCCTGCATTTCTGCGGCACCGGAAGGGATGGAATAGGAATTGCAGACGATCACCTTTTCGGAAGAAAGATCCTCCAGGGACAGAGTCTCCCTTTGGGCAAGGGGATGGTCAGAGGAAAGAAGGCAGCAAAGAGGAAGGCGGAATAATTCCCGATAGACCATATCTCCTTTCTGAGGAATGTCATCCTGAAAGCCAAAGAGCAGATCCAGATCGCCCTGGTAAAAGAGGGTTAGAAGAGAACGATGAGGTATGACCTTCAAAAAGGGATAAAGATGAGGCAGTTCCTTGCGGCAGCGCTTTAGGATCTGTCCCAAAAGAGCCAGATTTTCCTCACTGGGGCAGCCGATGGTCAGAAGCTGGAGGGGGGAAGAATTCTGCTGGTGAAGCTTTTGCTTGGCAGAAGAAAGTCTTCCGATGACCTGTTTGGCATCCTCCAGAAAGCTGACACCGGCCGGCGTCAGGGTGACAGAACGGGTTGTGCGGTGCAGGAGCTTGACGCCCAGCTCATCCTCTAAGGCATGGATCTGCCGGGATACAGCCGATTGGGTGATCTGTAGACTCTCGGCAGCACGGGCAAAATTCAGGTTTTCTGCTACTTTGATAAAGCTTTCCAATTGATCAGTTGTCATTCATTTTCTCCTTTTTAGTGCATACAGGGATTTACAAAAAATAAGAAAAGAGAGAGGAAAGGCTAGGTTTTGCCCTCTCATCCTAATGATTAATGCGTTTTCGTCATTGATAATAACTTATTTTCGTTTCACATTCAAGAAAGTGTGTGTTTAAATACCTATGTAAGTGCTTAGCAGTCTTCTGGTTAGAGTGCTAAGGAGGTCAAAAGTTATAGAAAAAGAGAGGAGAAAAAAATGACAATACAGGAAAATATCACATTACAGAAAATTCGTTTAAACAATCTGGAGAGAAGAGATAAGGAAAACTACGGAGTATGCAGAAAGATTCGCCGCAATATCAGAAATCTGCAGAAGAGGGAAGCGTAAATGGCAGAGAAAAAAGAAAATCTGGCGACAGATCCGATTGGAAAGCTGATGCTCAAATACGCCATCCCAAGTGTGGTTGCTCTGGTTGTCAATGCCCTTTATAATATTGTTGACCAGATTTTTATCGGCTGGGGAGTCGGTACCTTGGGCAATAGTGCGACGAATGTCATCTTTCCTCTGAATATGGTAGTAACAGCGCTTTCCCTTCTTTTGGGCGATGGTGGTGCGGCCTTCCTGAGCCTGTCTTTGGGAGAGGGAAAGAAGGAAAGAGGAGAAAAGGGAGCCAATAATACCCTGAGCTGGCTGATCATTGTTGGTATCGTGGTATTAATTGTCTGTGCCCTGGGTCTTCGGTCTATGGTAAGCGTCCTGGGAGCGACACCGGACAATCTGAGCTATGCTCTAGCTTACGGAAGGATCGTTATTATCGGATTTCCCTTCGTAGTAATCGGAAGCGGACTCTGTTCTTTGATCAGGGCAGACGGAACACCGCAGCTGACCATGATCGGTATGATTGCTGGATGTCTTGCAAATGTGATTCTGGATGCGCTTTTTGTACTTGGCTTTGGCTGGGGAATGGAAGGAGCTGCGCTTGCAACCATCATCGGACAGATTTTGAATTTTGCCATTTCCATCTGGTATATCCCAAGATTCAAGACGGTCAAAATTTCCTTAAAAGAAATGAAGCCTGAATTCGGTATGCTGAAGAAGATTGCCGCGCTTGGTATTTCCAGCTTTGTCGCACAGTTTGCAGTTGCGGTAATCATGGCCGTGATTAATTATTATCTGGTTTATTATGGAACAAGGTCAGAATACGGAGCAGATATTCCTTTGGCGGCGTTCGGAATTGTTATGAAATTTAATACCATTCTGATCGCGATCGTCACCGGAATCGGAACAGGTGCCCAGCCGATCGTAGGCTATAACTACGGATTGGGAAATTATAAGAGGGTAAAACAAACCTTCTATTGGGCAATCAAAACGGCCAGTCTTGTGGCTGTGATCTGCTTTGCACTGTTTCAGATTTTCCCGAATCAGCTGACAGCTATGTTTGGAAATCAGGGAGAGCTTTACCGGGAGTTTTCTATTATGTCTTTCCGGATCTTTACCCTTCTTTGCTTCTTTAATGGCTTTCAGATTGTATCGGCGATCTTCTTTCAGTCAATCGGAAAACCTTTACGCTCCGGAATTATTTCCTTCAGCAGACAGATCATTATTCTGATTCCTGCGGTAGTGATTCTCTGCAGAATCATGGGTCTGAAGGGCGTTTTATGGGCAGGACCGACGGCTGACGGACTGGCATTTTTGCTGGCTCTGATCTTTATCCTCGTGGAGATGAAGAAGATCAATCAGGCAGAAGCAGAAAATGCCCAGCCGGCTGAACAGACGACCATTGGAGAAAGTGAAAGCGTACACTAAGATGAAAAAGGATGCAGGAGACATCAGAGGGGGGATAAGGATGCCTGAATTATATGCATATGAAAAGGAACATCTGGAAAAGCTGAGAGCATCTGCGGCAGAATCTTGTCTTTTTCTGAAAAGAAATGATGACTTTCCGCTTTTGGAAAGGGGAAAACTGGCCCTTTACGGAAAAGGGGCAAGAAACACACAAAAGGGTGGGACAGGCTCGGGGGAGGTAAATTCCCGCTTTTTTGTTACGATTGAAGAAGCCCTGGAAGAGGCAGGCTTTGAAATTACAACAAAAGACTGGCTGGATGGCTATGACCGCCTTTGGAAAGAGGCAGAGGATCAGTATGCCGAAGAGCTGGTGAGCAGGTCAGAAGAAAAAGGCGTCTCTATTTTTGATGAGGCGCTTTCTTCTTCTGTAAAGGAGCCGGAATTTGAACTGCCCCTGAGAGGAGAAGGCAATACTGCCCTTTATATTTTGGCCAGAAGCTGCGGTGAGGGCATTGACAGAAAAGCGGAAAAGGGAGATTTTTATCTGACGGACAGCGAGAAGAGAGATATCCTCGCTTTAAATGAAAGCTATGAGAAATTTCTTCTGGTCTTAAATGTTGGCGGACCGGTCGAATTAAAGGGACTGGAGACAGTTGAAAATATTCTCCTCTTATCTCAGCTGGGTTCGGCAACAGGCTATGCCTGTGCCGATATTTTGACCGGGCAGCAGAATCCCTCCGGTAAGCTGGCATGCAGCTGGGCTTCCTGGGAGAATTGTTCCAGAATCGGTGATTTTGGAGAAGAAAATGAAACCCGCTACAAAGAGGGAATTTATGTCGGATACCGCTATTATGATCTTGCAGATACCAAGGCAGACTTTCCTTTCGGCTACGGACTTTCTTATACAGACTTCCGGATCGGAAAGGTATCCACAAAAGTGGACGGAGAAAAGATAAAAGTTTCCACCGATGTGGAAAACTGCGGAAAATACAGGGGAAAGGCTGTCCTTCAGCTCTACCTTTCCAAACCGCAGGGAAGTCTGGATCAGCCCTATCAGGAGCTATGTGCTTTTGCAAAGACCGGGGAGCTGGAGCCCGGAGAAAGCTGCCGGATGGAGCTTGGCTTTTCTCTTTCTGATATGGCAGGCTACAGCAGCCAAAAGCAGGCCTATCTCCTGGAAAGGGGAGAATATCTGCTTCGACTGGGTCAAAGCAGTAGGGAGACAGAGGAGGTTGCCAGCCTGTGGCTTGGTGAAGACTCTATTACTTATCAGGTCCGAAATGCGGTAGAAAAAGCAGATTTTGAGGACTGGAAGCCGGAAGGTGAAAGAAATGGCCAGCCAAGAGAGCAGATGATAAAAGAGCCGGCTGAGACGGAAGATTCTGACTGCAAGGAAGAAAGAAGTCTGCCACTTTTGGAAATAGATCCGTCTGCCCTGCCCCGGAAAATAGCCTGCTATGAGGAGAAAGAAGAAATCTTGGAGAAGGTCAGGGGCCTAGAGACAGAAGAGCTGGCTAAACTCAGTGTCGGTCATTTTAATCCAAAGGCAGAGGGGATTTTCGGCAACTCCGGATCTCTTGTTGCAGGTGCAGCGGGAGAGACAGCGCATGAGATCCCGCTTGCGGATTACAGGCCTTACATTATGGCAGATGGACCAGCGGGACTTCGCTTGTCAAAGGACTATATCGAAGATGAAAATGGAGAGACGCCTGTCGGATCTAACCTTCCGGAGAGTATGGAAAAGGTATTTGCCCTTGCTTTTCCGGAGCAGAAGAAGGAAGAAAGCTTTATTCCGGAGGAGAAGATCAAGCATCAGTATGCCAGTGCGATTCCAATTGCCACGGCTCTGGCCCAGAGCTGGAATTTGGAGCTGGCAGAGACTTGCGGAGATATCGTAGGAGAGGAAATGGATCGCTTCGGCATTGATTTCTGGCTTGCTCCGGCTTTGAATATTCAAAGGAACCCCTTATGCGGCAGAAATTTTGAGTATTATTCCGAGGATCCCCTGATCAGCGGAAGTTTTGCGGCAGCAGTAACCAAGGGCGTGCAGAAGCATCCGGGCAGATATACGACCATCAAGCATTATGCGGCGAATAATCAGGAAAGCAACCGGCATGACAGCAACAGCATCCTTAGTGAAAGGACGCTGAGGGAAATCTATCTGAAGGGCTTTGCCTTATGTATTCGGGAGGCAGCTCCCGGAGCCGTGATGACAAGCTATAACCTGATCAATGGCAGACATACCTGCGAGGACAGGCGGCTGATACAGGATGTTTTGAGATCTGAATTCGGCCATAAGGGAATTGTCATGACAGACTGGCTGGTCAGAGGAATGGCCATCCGGGAAGGGCATAAGTACAAGGATCCGTCGGCAGCAGGTGTTGCAAAAAGCGGAACGGAACTGATGATGCCCGGCGTAAAGGAGGATGTAGAGGATATCCTGAAGGCAATAGAGGAAGGATGGCTGAGCAGGGAAGAGCTGGAAGTAAATGTCAGCAGACTTCTAAAAATGAGATATGCCTGAGTTTAAAAAAAAGAAAAAGTAGGTATTTAGAAAAAGCCCCTATACGGTGGGTATTACTTGATAAAAAAAGCTTCTTTTCTGTCTTTTGAAAGGCAGAAAAGAGCTTTTTTTTTGTGGTCATTAGGATATAATGAGAAAGGTCGAATTAGCGGGTTAAGTAAAGAGTAAAGCAAGGGATAAGGCTAGCATTTCCTTAGCCCATAAGGAGAGCCAAAAGAGCGCTTGGAGCAGAAAGAAGGTCTTAGTATGAAGATTACAATTGCAAGACAATGTGGAAGCGGCGGACATCGTGTGGCAGAACTCTTGTCCCAAAAGCTGGGAATGGAAATCTTTGATAAGAAAAGATTCATCGAAGAGGCAAAGCAAAGAAAGGTTTATGAGGAGAATAGGAACTTCTTAAGTGAAAAACCGATCGACAGCTTTCTTTACAGCATTGCAATGAGCTATGGCGTGAAAAATCCGAGAAGCAGATATATCGATTTTGTAAAAGAAATGACAGAGGAGAAGGACTGTATTATCATCGGAAGATGTGCCAATTATATTTACAGAGAGGATCCGGACTGCATTTCTCTTTACCTGCATGCGGATAAAGAGATCAGAAGTGCGCATCTGCAGGAGCGGGATCAGATTTCCGAGAAGGAAGCCCTGAATCATATGCAGATGGTGGATGAGAAGCGGGCGGCCTTCCATGAGCAGTGCACAGGCACAAAATGGGGCCAGGGTGAAGGATATGATCTTTGTATCGATACCGGAAAGATCGGCCTTGACCGCCTGGTGGATATGGTCCTGTATTATATGGAATCCAGAGGCTTGGAGATAGAAGAAAAAAATAAAGAGAAGGAATAAAGAGAAGGAATTCAAAAAGGGATGAGAAGCGAGAAAAAAAGAGTGGGATATATTGATGTGGCCAGAGGCATTGCCATCATTTGCATTGTGCTGGGACATCTAGATGTGAATAACATCAATCGTGTGGTCTATACCTTTCATCTTCCGATATTTTTCCTGATAACAGGATATTTTATCAGTGACAAAGATAGTATTCAGGAATTTATCAGAAAAAAAGTCCGGACCTTGATCGTGCCTTATCTCATTACCTGCTGTGTAATGATTCTTGCAGCTGTTTTGATCGCCTTTTCTACAGGGGGATTCTATGGAGCAGGAATGGCAGTCAGGGAATGGGGCTTGGCGACAGTATGCGGATCCGGAAATGTATATATAAAGCCAATCTATATAAGAACTGTAGGAGCCTTATGGTTCCTTTGGGCTACCTTTTGGGGCTCTATTCTATTGAGGATTGCCTTGAAGCTTAAGGGGGAGCAGAGAGTCCTTTTTCTTGCGGCAACAGTTCTTCTCGGATACTTTTCAGCTAAGCTTTTTTGGCTGCCACTTTGTATTCAGAGAGGCTGTTTTGCTCTACTGTTTATGTATATCGGCTACTTGTGCAAACAGGAAAAAAGCAGAATCAGCGGTATATCCAAAGAGTTAAAGCTCTTTATCCTCTTTGCAGCTGCTATGGTCTGGATTGATTTTATGCTGAATTTCCAGGGTTTTTGGCTGGTTATTCTTTATTTTGGCCGGGGCATAGTGGATATTTTTGCCAGCCTTTGTGCCAGCCTTTGCCTGATAGAACTGTCAAAGCTTACAGAGAGGCATTTGCCGGCAATCGGCAGCGGTATGGAATTTTTAGGGAAAAACAGCCTGATCCTGCTCACTGTCCACAATGTGGAATATCATTTCTTTCCCTGGCATAGCTGCTTTGAAAAGCTGATGATGATCGGAATCCCCGGAAATTGGGAGCTGGGCTTCATTATTGCAGGAAAGCTGGCCTTAGATATTTTGCTTACGTTTTTACTGGCAAATTGTAATTTTGTCAGAAAAGCCTATGGCATGAAAAGCATATAGGATGATGCTGTTGTTGCAGGAGGTCTGTTTTGAAGAAAAGAAAGCTGCTTTTTATCTTTACCGGCGGAACAATCGGAAGCACTCTTTCAGAAGACTATATTTGTGTAGATGAGAAGAAACCCTATCAGCTCATTGAGCAATACAGAGAGCGTTATGGAATCGACTTTGCCTATGATACTCTGAATCCCTATACCATATTGAGTGAAAATAATAATGGGAGCTGGATGAGCCAGCTGGCCAATTGTCTGCTTGAAAATCTGGATAAGGGTTATGATGGAATCATTGTTACCCACGGAACAGACACTCTGCCTTATGCTGCAGCACTTTTGAGCTCTATAACAGGAGCAGGGCAGTTCAAAAGTGCTCTAGAGCTGCCAATCTGTCTGGTGAGCAGTGCCTATCCCCTTGAGGATGAGAGACAAAATGCGATCGATAATCTTTATGTGGCGATCAAGGTCGTTGAGGCAGGATATAAGGGGGTATTTGTGCCTTACCGTAATCAGGATGGCATATGCTATATTCATTACGGTCATAAGCTGCTGGCTTCATCTGCCTTTTCACCGGATTTTTTCAGCCTGAAAGATCAGTATTTTGCCAGGATGGAAGAGGGAAGGCTGAAGATCCGAGTGGAGGGCGAAGAAGAAAGGCAGAAGGAAGAAAATGCTTTACTGAAAGCGGTTGCAGAAAAAGTGCAAAAGAAAGAAAATGCCTTGCTGAAAACGACAGCAGAAAAGCTGCAGAAATTGCAGAAGCAGAAAAGGGAAGGTATCTCCCTGCCGGAAAGCTGCCGGCAGATCCTTTGGATTCATCCTTATCCGGGTCTTAGCTATCCAAAGCTTTCGGAGGAGACAAGGGCGATTCTTCACGAGACCTATCATTCCGGAACATTAAATACGGCAGATCCGGAGGGAAAGGCCTTTTTTGAGGAGGCTTATAAGAGAGGAATACCGGTTTATCTGACAGGCGTATCGGAAGGAATCTCCTATGAGAGTACCAGCCTTTTTGAGGAGCTGCATCTAATCCCCCTCTATGACATGGCGCCGATTGCCGCCTATGTCAGTCTTTGGCTTCTTTTATCGCTTTCTGCAGATGATTCATGACTCTTTTTTTGTCGGCCGACCATTGAGGTTCGATCAAAAGACGCTTGGGTCCATCTCCGGTCAGACGGTGAATTACCGTTTCCTCTGGCAGAAGGCGGAGGCAGGAGAGGATGAGATCCGTATATTCTTCCAGACTCAGGATGGGAAAGGGATCTGTCTCATATTCTTCTGCGAGTTCTGTGCCCTTTAGGATATGAAGGAGCTGCAGCTTGATGCCATCCAGGCGGGGAGAAAGGCGGGAGAGATAAGAAACCGTTTCCAGCATATCTTCTTTGCTTTCTCCGGGAAGCCCGAGAATGACGTGGACGATCACACTCAGACCGGCTTCTTTTAAACGCCGGTAACTGTCTTCGAAGACGGAGAGCGGATAGGCGCGGTGAATTCTTTCGGCACTTTTTTCATGAATGGTCTGAAGGCCAAGCTCGATCCAAATGGGCTTTTGGAAGCTTTTTTGCAAAAGGGAAAGCCTTTGGATCATATCATCAGACAGGCAGTCTGGCCTTGTACCAATGGAGAGTCCGACGATTTCCGGATAGGAAAGGGTCTGACGGAAAAGAGTCTCCAGCCGGTCCGGATCGCCGTAGGTGTTGCTGAAGGATTGGAAGTAGGCAAAATAGCGCCTGTCCTCCGGCTTGATCCTTGCCGGAAATTTGGGATCAACCTTTTCCTTGGCAAGGCGGATCTGTTCTTCAATTGGGAGAAAGGGAGAAGCGAAATCCCCCGAGCCGCCCTCGGAGCAAAAGCTGCAGCCCCTGCTGCCAAGGCTGCCGTCCCGGTTGGGACAGCTGCAGCCGCTGGAGAGAGAAAGCTTATAAACTTTTGTGCCAAAGAGGCGGTACATTTCATCGGACAGACTGATATAGTGCATAGTTTCCTCCGGGAAGAGAAGCGTTTAACTTATCATAGAAAATCAAAAGGAAATTCCATAGTATAGTAAACATTTCCATAGTATAGTAAACATATTAATCAATACATAAGTAATACAATAGCAATGCATAAAAGCATTGCTATTATAGCATGCGGAAAAGAAAAAAGAGGAAAGAAAAAGAGCCCTCTTCTACTAGGCAGAAAAAGCAAAAAATGGTATGATAGCCAATAAACAGATGATTCACCCAGTAAACAGATAGGAATACCAAAGAATATAGGACCTAAAAAGGAGAAAGCAGGGTAGAAAAGGATGGCAGACCGGAAAAAAGAGCTGAGGGATTATTTATATCATAAATATATTTTACCGACAGAGAGGAAGGCAGGCAGTGGAGTTGGCATTGAATTTGAGCTTCCGATCGTGAACCTAAGGAAGGAAGCGGTAGACTTTGCATTGATTCACCGCTTGAGCTATGCCTTTATGGAGCATTTTTCCTTTCAGGATCCTTCCCTCGATGAGGAAGGGCATATCTACAATATGACCGATCCGGAAAGCGGAGATGTCTTCTCCTATGACTGCAGCTATAATACGGTCGAGTTTTCCTTTGGCGTAACAGAGGATCTCCATCTTGTTTATGCCCGTTTTAAGGAGTACTACCGCTTTATTCAGGACTTTTTGCAGAAGGAAGCGCATATGCTGACCGGAATGGGAATCAATCCCTACCGGGAGTACAATCACAATGTTCCGATCAAAAACGGACGCTACAGGATGCTTTTGCATCATCTGTCTTCCTATGAAAAATACCAGGGGAGCATAGACTTTCATCAGCTGCCGAATTTCGGCCTTTTTAGCTGTGCCTCCCAGATTCAGCTGGATCTGGAGAAGGAATCCATGCTGGATGTACTCAATAGCTTTAACCGCTTGGAGCCTCTTAAGGCTCTGCTGTTTGCCAATTCCCCCTATGAGGATGAGCTCTGTGCCAGAGATTATTTCTGGCGGCATTCCAGTCACGGGATCAATCCCAAAAACGTGGATATGTATGAAGCGGATCTGAAAAATATCGAAGAGCTGCTTGACTATATTGCGTCAGAGAGTATGTATTGCCTGGACAAAAAGGGAAAATATATGAATTTTGCTCCTATTCCTTTGCTTTCCTATGTGGAGCAGGAGCAGATCCATGCAGAATACTACAACAGCGAAAAGGAAGCATATGAGGCAATTGATTTTGTACCGGAGCTTTCTGACCTGAAGGATCTTCGTTCCTTTAAGTTTGAGGATGTTACCTTCCGGGGAACGGTAGAACTGAGAAGCGTCTGTGAGCAGCCGGTATCCGAGATCATGAGCCCGGCAGCCTTCCATACAGGTTTGATGGAGGAGATTCCGGCACTTTCGGCACTTTTATCGGATCAATCTCCTCTTTATAAAGATGGAAAGAGCCCGATGGAGCTGAGAAGACTTTATGTAAAAAGAGAGCTTCCGGATTCTGTCTGTCGAAAGGAAATCAGTGGACTTTTACAGGAGGTCCTTGCTTTGGCAGAGAAGGGCCTGAAGAAAAGAGGCAGGGGAGAGGAAGTCTTTTTGCAGCCTCTTTACCGAAGGGCAGAGCTTTTGCTCAGTCCGGCCCGTGAGATGGCAGAGGGGATTTCGGAAGGAAAAGAGCTGGAATATTATATCAGGAAGTTTGCAGAACTGCCGGAGGATGAGGCGGTTTAAAAAGCGATTTAGAAATGAAATGCTTTAGAGATGAGACAGTTTAGAAAGGATAGATCTTCTCGTGTGTGAATTGTTTGCAGTAAGTGCCCTGGAGGGCAGGGATAGAACAAAGGAAGTAAAGGAATTTTTTACCCACAGTGTTCGCCATCCGCACGGATGGGGAATGGCAATGTTCTATGATTTGGGCGCGGTTGCGATTGAAAAGGAACCCCTGCCGGCCTATGAGAGTGCCTATCTGAAGGCAAGACTCAGTCAGAAGATCGTAGTGCCTTCCATGCTGGCCCATATTCGTTATGCAACGATTGGCAGAAATGAATACGGCAATACCCATCCTTTTGTGGACAGGGATGTTTCCAGCCGCTGCTGGACCTTGATCCACAATGGAACGATTTTTGATTATCCTCCCCTGAAGCCCTATCTGGACAGGCAGGACGGCGGAACAGACAGTGAAGCGATCCTTTGCTATCTGGTGGATCAGATCAATCAGGAAACTAGGAAAAGACAGAAGAATCTGAATGCCAGGGAGCGCTTTCTTCTTCTGGACAAGCTGATCCCTCCGATGGCAGCAGGCAATAAGCTGAATTTGATCTTTTATGATGAAGAGATTATGTATGTGCATACAAATTTCAAGGACAGCCTTTATTATTGCGAAAAGGATGAATCCATCTATTTCTGTACAGTTCCCTTAGAGGAAGGCGAATGGAAGCCGGTGCCCTTTATGGAACTTCTGGCTTATCGAAACGGTTCTCTCTGGATGCGGGGCAGCCGCCACGAGAATGAATTCTTTGATGATCCGGAAAAGAGAAAGTGGCTCTATATGGATTTTGCAAGTCTCTAAGCAAGCTGC
>CAVFAT010000006.1:32716-34110 GCA_963620785.1 Bacteroidaceae bacterium | reverse complement strand
AGCTTTCTTCTCAGCATACGCCTTACCCGGTTGATATGACGCTCAAAATCGCCATTTGCGATAAATTCCGCAATAACATACTGATCAAAGACCGGAACAGTACAGGAATAAAAGTCGATCTTGGACTTCAACGAATCCGCCAGAGAAGCCGGCAGAACCATATAGCCGCAGCGGATGGAGGGCGAAATGGTACGGGTAAAGGTATTCATATAAATAACGGTATGATCCGGGGCAAGGGAGAAAATGGTATCCTCAGCTTTGGTAGATAAGGTAAATTCAGAATCCATGTCATCTTCGATAATGATGGCATGGTTTTCTTTTGCCCAGCGGATATATTCAGCCCGTTTGGAAGCATCCGCAGTGATGCCGGTCGGATAGCTGTGATAGGGGGTAACATGCAGAACCCTGGCCTGAGTGGACTGAAGGGCCTGGCTGGTAATGCCTCGATGTCCCATTTTCAAAAGGTCAACAGAGACTCCGTTTGCCTCATAGACCTTGCGGATCTTATCGTAAGAGGGATCCTCGATCCCGAAAAGCTGTTCCCGTCCGAGCATCTGAACGATCAGAGAATACATATATTCTGAGCCGGAGCCGATCAGGATTTGATCGGGACTGACCAGAATGCCTCTTGCTCTGGCAAGATAATTGGCAATGGCAGAACGGAATTCCATGGTTCCGAAATTGGGAGAACGGGTCAAAATGGCCTCTCCATAATTACTCAGTACCCGCCGCATGGTCTTGGCGAAAGTAGAAAAAGGAAAGCTTTCTTCAACGGCTTCTCTGATGGCAGAGGCCGGAGAAGAAGGGATGGTATAGGAGCCTTCCTCCGGATCAGAAAAAGAAAGGGCAGAGTCAGCTTTTTCTGATATGGAGGAAGTTTTTTTCTTATCTGCGCTGCTAGCTTTTCCAAGAGGATAAGGATTTCCGCCGGAAAGGCGGGAGGCTTCTTTCTGCTGGGCAGAAGATTTTCCTGCTATTGGAAATTCCTCGGACAGGTCATGGGAATAGAGCCCTTCTTCTCTTTTATAAATAACGAAGCAGCCGCTTCTTTCCTTGATCTCAATATAACCCTCCTCATACAGGAGGGAGAGGGTATGGTCTGTTGTGATCACGCTGGTTCCCGACTCCTCTGCCAGAAGGCGTTTGGAGGGAATGCGGTCTCCTAAGCTGTAGTAGCCATTTACAATATCATCCCGCAGCTGTCGGTAAAGCTGCATATAAGCGGGATCTGCAGAGCTTTTGTCAATGGAATAACGGTTCATTTCTGCCTCTCTTCCTTTTCTGTCCTTCTCTTTCTGAATATATAATATGCTTTGATTTTATGAAAAAATATATAATCAGTCAAGAAAGGGGTAAAAAAAGGGGCAAAGAAAGGATTAAAGAAAGAGGTTAAG
>CAVFAT010000006.1:20626-32709 GCA_963620785.1 Bacteroidaceae bacterium | reverse complement strand
TTAAAGAAAGAGGTTAAGAAAAGATCAAGAAAAAGAAAATAAAAATATACAGGTCGAATTGATATTATTTTAGATTTTAGAAAAGTTTAAGAAACGAAAGTGGGAAAATGTTGTATAATATTTGGACAGAAGATGCAATTTTATGACGATTTCCGGAAAAGACAAAAAAGGTCTGACGGGAATAAAGTGAGTAGCTATTAAATGAGTAGAGATTAAGTGAGTACAGAGTAAAAAGTGTATGGGGATTCTAAGATTCTAAGAACGAGGTGAATGAATATGGCAAAAGAAAATTCTAAAGTAATAGAGGATATCATTCGTTACAGCAAAGAGCAGGAGAGTGTCTGCAGACAGGCAGATGATATTAATATTTCCTTATACAGTGAATATGGAGTAAAAAGAGGCCTTCGAGATGTAAACGGTAAGGGCGTTCTGGCAGGACTGACCAATATTTCAAAGATCATTTCTTCTAAGATGATAGACGGCAAGGAGGAGCCCTGTGACGGAGAACTTTGGTACAGAGGCTACAATGTCAATGATCTGGTTGGAGACTTTGGTTTTAAACGCTATGGATTTGAAGAGGTTGCCTATCTTCTGCTTTTTGACCAGCTTCCAAATGAAGCCCAGCTGGCAGAATTCAAGCAGATCTTAGGAAGCGTCAGAACCCTTCCGACAAACTTCACAAGAGACGTTATTATGAAGGCACCGAGTCACGATATTATGAATTCCATGACAAAGTCGGTGCTGACCCTTGCGGCATATGATGAAAAGAGTGCGGATACTTCCATCCCGAATGTTTTGAGACAGTGCCTGCAGCTGATCAGTGAATTTCCTATGCTGGCTGTTTACGGCTATAATGCATACCGCCATTACGAACTGGATGACAGTATTTTTATTCACAGACCGCTGCCGGAGCTTTCAACCGCAGAGAATATCCTCCGCATGCTGCGTCCGGATATGAAATATACGGAGACCGAGGCAATGGTTCTGGATATTGCCCTGGTTCTTCATATGGAGCACGGCGGCGGAAATAACTCGACCTTTACCACCCGCGTGGTTTCTTCTTCAGGCTCAGATACCTATTCCGTTATGGCAGCAGCCCTTTCTTCTCTGAAGGGCCCCAAGCATGGCGGTGCCAATATTAAGGTTATGCAGATGATGGAGGATATCAGAGAGCATGTTACGGATGCGGATGATACAGAGATGCTTTATGACTATCTGAGCAAGATCGTAGACAAGGAAGCCTTTGACAAGAAGGGTCTGATCTATGGTATGGGACATGCCGTTTATTCTATTTCCGACCCGAGAGCCAGAGTATTCAAGAAATTCGTTGAGAAGCTGGCGATTGAGAAGGGACTGGAGAAGGACTATAAGCTCTATAAGGCAATCGAGGATCTCGCACCTCAGGTCATCGCAGAAAAGAGAAAGATCTATAAGGGCGTTAGTGCAAATGTCGATTTCTACAGTGGATTTGTTTACAGCATGCTGGGTATTCCGGTAGAGCTTTATACACCGATCTTTGCGATGGCGCGAATTGTTGGCTGGTCTGCTCACAGAATCGAGGAGCTGATCAATGTAGATAAGATTATCAGACCGGCTTATATGAGTGTTATGAAGGAAAAGGAATTCATTCCTTACGAAGAGAGAAAATGTTAACCTATCGTTTAGATGAACCGAAAAACAGACCCCTTTATGAGAGGCTTTATTACTATGTCCGGGAGGATATCAAAGAAGGGCGGATCAAGGCAGGAGAAAGACTTCCATCCAAAAGGGCTCTGGCAGAGCATTTGAAGATCAGTATTACAACGGTTGAAAATGCCTATGAACAGCTACTTGCAGAGGGCTATATTTATTCAAAGCCCTCGAGCGGCTTTTATGCCTGTGAGCTGGAAGAAAAGAATGCGGCAGCAGCGCCGAAGGAGAGGGTGGAGAAAAAGGAGAAGGTCTATGACATGGACTTTCATGGCAATCTCTGCAGTATGCAGCTCTTTCCGATCACAACCTGGACTCGTCTGATGAGAAGAGTTCTTTCCGATGTAAATATTGAGCTTTTGCAGACGGTTCCCTGGAATGGTTTATATGCCCTAAGGCTGGCGATCAGTGACTATCTTAGAAAGAATAAGGGAATGCAGGTGTCGCCGGACAGAATTGTGATCGGAGCCGGAACAGAGTATCTCTACAGCAGGCTCCTTCAGATCATGGGACCGACAACGACCATGGCCTTTGAGAATCCGGGCTACCGCAAATTAGAAAAGATCGCGGCAAGAGCCGGCAATTCCCTGCAGAGGATTCCGGTAGGCAATAAGGGATTGATGGTAGAGGAACTGGAGAAAAGTTCTGCCAATGTCGTACATCTTTCACCGGAAAATCATTTTCCGACCGGAGCCGTGATGCCTCTTGAGGAGAGAAAAAAGCTCCTGGAATGGGCCGGATCCGGTATGTGCCGCTTTATCATAGAGGACGATTATGATTCTGAATATTCCTACTATGGAGAGAATCTGCCCAGTCTTTTTTCAATGGATAAAAGGGGTTGTGTAATCTATATCAATACCTTTTCCAAGAGTCTGGTACCTTCTCTTCGTATCAGCTATATGATTCTGCCAAAGGACCTTTATGAGCTCTATGAACAGTCGCAGGATTTCTATTCCTGTACCGTATCCAGTCTGGAACAAATGACCCTGGCTCTTTTTATATCGGAGGGCTATTTTGAAAGGCATTTGAACAGGATCAAAAAATATTATCAAAAAAAGAGGGAACGTTTTTATGAAGCCCTGATCAACTGCGATCTGAAAGATCGCCTGCATGTAGAGAAAAATGCAGCCGGAACGCACCTTTTGATCCGGGCAGATACTTCCTTTACAGACCGGGAAATCCATGAAAGGGCAAAGAAAGCAAATGTTCAGCTGAAGCTCTTGTCTGATTACAGTCACTTTCCCAATATCACAGATCTGCATACCCTTGTGGTAAATTATGCCGGAATGGGCAATGATGATATCGAGAATGCAGTTCGCATCATTGAGTGGCTCTTCTCAGAAGAAAAAAGTGATATCTAAAAGAAAAGTGACCCTTAGTAAAGTGACCCTTAAAAATAGACAGGAACCGAGCGTTTTATCCCTTTAAGAGTCTTCCTATAATAAGCATATCAAAAATAACTGCTTGAAAGGCAGTCAGAATATGAATGCAGAAAGGAAGACAATTATGGCAAGATTTACATTACCGAGAGATGTGTATCATGGAGAAGGCGCTTTAGGAGAGCTGAAGAATTTAAAAGGAAAGAAAGCCTTTATTGTTGTAGGCGGCGGCTCAATGAAAAGACAGGGCTTCCTCGGAAAAGCACAGGAGTATTTGAAGGAAGCAGGGATGGAGGTTTATACCTATGAAGGTGTTGAGCCGGATCCTTCTGTTGAAACTGTAATGAAGGGCGCAAAAGCCATGCAGGAATTCCAACCGGATTGGATCATCGCAATGGGCGGAGGATCTCCGATCGATGCAGCAAAGGCTATGTGGGTATTTTATGAGTATCCGGAGACAAGTTTTGAGGATCTGATCACACCCTTCAGTTTCCCTGAACTGAGAACAAAAGCACAGTTTGCGGCAATTTCGTCTACATCAGGAACTGCAACTGAGGTTACAGCCTTCTCTGTTATTACCGATTACGAAAAGGGTATCAAATATCCTCTGGCAGACTTTAACATCACACCGGATGTGGCAATCGTTGATCCGGAGCTGGTAGCAGGTCTTCCGGCAAAGCAGGTTGCTTATACAGGAATGGATGCTCTGACGCATGCGATCGAGGCTTATGTATCAACCCTGAACTGTCCTTATACAGATGCGCTTGCATTGAAGGCAGTGGAGATGGTTTTCGATTATCTGCCGGCTTCTTTCAGAGGCAATATGGAAGCAAGAGGAAAGATGCATGATGCCCAGTGTATGGCAGGAATGGCCTTCTCCAATGCTTTGCTTGGAATTGTTCATTCTATGGCACATAAGACCGGAGCAGTTTTCTCAACAGGTCATATTACTCACGGCCTGGCAAATGCTATGTATCTGCCTTATGTTATCCGCTACAATGCAAAGGATCCGGTAGCTTCTAAGAGATATGCGGAAATTGCAAAATTTGTCGGCCTTCCGGGTGCTTCCGAAAAGGCATTGGTCAACAGCCTTTGCGAGAAGATCAATGAGTTCAATGCGATCTTGAATATTCCGACAACCCTGAAGGAATTTGGTATCATTGAGGAAGAATTCAAAGAAAAGATTGCAGCAATTTCTGAGAATGCGGTTGGAGATGCTTGTACAGGTTCTAACCCGAGAGCAATTGATCCTGCAACCATGGAAAAACTCTTTACCTGTGTCTACTATGGAACAGAAGTCGATTTCTAAAAAAAGCTGATTGAATCAGCGATTTCTGAAAGGAAATACTGGTTTTATCAAATAGGTGTTTTGTCTTACAAAGAGGAGCGTCACATAGATTTTTTGTCTATGTGACGCTCCTTTATCATGCTTTTCATAAAATATTCTTTTGTGATCTTACTATCTTATCGAAATAATTTGCTTATTATTTCCAGGCACCACTCTCGTCCTCGATATCAAATTCGGAAGGATCAAAATGAAGCTTCTGACCGGATTTTTTCTGAGCAATATAATCCTTCAGAATGGCAGAAGCCTTTGGTGCCAGAAGGATGATTGCAATGATATTTGCCCAGGCCAGAAGACCGTATCCGATATCACCCATTGCCCACATGGCGTCGGCATTGGCAACCGCTCCAAAGAAGGAAGCGGCAATAAAGATAATTCTTCCGATGGTAACCGCCAGCTTACTGTCCTTGGTCAGATAGCGGATATTTGCCTCGGCCTGATAGCAATAGCCCGTCATAGAGGTAAATACAAAAAGGAAGATAATAATGGCAAGAACCTTGCCTGCCCAACTGCCGAAGGAACTGGTCAGGGCATACTGGGTCCATTTGATGCCGGACTCGATACCGCCTGTATTGGAGATCAGCAGATTAGTTCCATCTGTAACATCAAAGGTGCCGGTAAGCAGGATGATAAAGGCTGTTGCAGAACCGACAAAAAGGGTATCCACATAGATGGAAAAGGCCTGTACCAGACCCTGCTGAGCCGGATGAGAGCATTCAGCGGCAGCAGATACAATGGCGCCGCAGCCCATGCCGGCTTCATTGGAATAAATACCTCTTTTTACACCCCATGAAATAGAAGAACCGATAATACCGCCGAGCAGAGGATAGAGACCAAAGGCAGAGCGGACGATCATCAGGAAAACCCCCGGAATCTGGGTGATATGGCTTACCATGATCACAAGTGCAAAAAGAATATAGATCATACACATCAAAGGAGCGAGAAGCTCAGCCAGTCTGGCAATTCGTTTGATACTGCCGAATACAACAAAGGTAAGAAAGATGCAGCAAACGACACCAACCAGAATCTTATTAATAGAAAAAGCTTCTTCTACAACCGTAACCAGGGAGTTGACCTGAACACCCGGCATGAGAAGTCCGGGGCCTAAAAAGGCAACGATGGCAAAGATGATGGCATAGGGCTTGCATTTGAGTCCCTTCTCAATATAATAGGCCGGTCCACCAACGAATTCACCTTCCTTGGTTCGGGTCTTATAGGCCTGACCAAGGGTGGATTCAGTAAAGGCGGAGGCTGCACCGATAAAGGTGATGATCCACATCCAGAAGACAGCACCCGGGCCGCCGTAAAAGATAGCGGAGGCGATACCGGCGATATTGCCCATACCGACACGGGCGCCTACCGTGGTAGCAAATGCCTGGAAGGGAGTAATACCGTTATCCTCACCCTCCTTGGTGGTCAGGATCTTGACCATATCCTTAATATACTTTACCTGAGGGAATTTCAAACGAATAGAAAGATAAAGGCCTGCACCGAGACAGAGCAGGACCAAAAAGATACTCCAAATGGCAGAATCCATTTGGTTTACGAAGTTTGTGAATTGCTGCATGTTAATTTTCCTGTCCTTTTCATAGTAATTTTGTTACGCCTAGCTTGAAACAATAAAAATCCATTTTCATTATAACACAAAATTAACCGATGGGTAGGAAAGTAATAAAAAATGTTCGAAAAGCAGTCCGGTAAGAAGCTGAAAGAAAAAGCAGAAAGCTGTCGGGCAAGCAGGGAGATGCTTTGACAGGAAATAAGATGAGTTGGTAAGGAAAGAAAGTATAAGGGATAGAATAAACTAACAAAAAGAAACGATTAGATGAATAAAAAGGGAAAAAAGATTGAAAATCAAGGACAGGGAAGCATTGACAGGAGGAAAATATGGTGATATGGTAAAAGGCGCTTACTAAAGTAAGTCATAACTTTCTCCTGTGAGGAAGTGCTTGTCAGGGAGAGTCGTTCCTTTTTGCGGTAAGTAGGTTCTCGCTTTAGGAAGAGCTGTCTTGTTGCGATAAGAATGCCTTAACTTGGGCTTTTAGGCTTTATGCCGGGAAAGGAGAGAAAATGCTTCCGTTAACATTAGCGAAAACAGGAAATAAGATCTTGGTTGCCAGAATATCCGGAAGTCAGGATATGAAGAAGCATCTGGAGGATCTGGGCTTCGTTGTAGGAGCACAGGCCGAAGTGATCAGTGCGGCAGGTGATGGAAATGTCATTGTCAACCTGAAAGGTTCCAGACTGGCGATCACAAAAGAAATGTCCAGAAGAATTATGGTGGACATGAATTAGTCATTACAGGATTCGCATAGCGTATCTGTAAGAAATACATCATTAAGAAAGGAAGAATGCCATGAAAACATTAAGAGATGTTAAGGTCGGAGAAACAGCCGAAGTGGTAAAGATTCATGGAACAGGTGCCTTGAAGCGCCGTATCATGGATATGGGCATCACAAAGGGAACACAGATTTATGTTCGTAAGGTGGCGCCTTTGGGAGATCCGGTCGAAATTACAGTCAGAGGATATGAGCTTACCCTCAGAAAAGACGATGCTGATATCCTGGAGATGAAGTAAGAAGTAAGCAAGAAGCCGAAAATCAAAAATAATAAAGAAGGGAAAGAAAAATGGGTATTAAAATTGCCTTAGCGGGAAATCCGAACTGTGGTAAGACAACTTTATTTAATGCTCTGACAGGTAGCAACCAGTACGTTGGTAACTGGCCCGGTGTTACCGTCGAGAAAAAAGAAGGTAAACTGAAGGATCATAAGGATATTGTCGTTCAGGATTTACCTGGTATTTATTCACTGAGTCCGTATACACTTGAGGAAGTGGTTACCCGTAACTATCTTGTTCAGGAAAAACCGGATGTAATCCTGAATATCATCGATGGTACCAATATTGAGCGTAACCTTTATCTGACAACACAGCTGCTGGAGATTGGCCTTCCGGTTGTAATCGCGATCAACATGATGGATATCGTGAAGAAGAATGGCGATGTGATCGATGTAAAGGCTCTGAGCAAAGAACTTGGCTGCCCGATCATCGAGATCTCTGCACTGAGAGGCGAGCATATCACAGAAGCTGCTCAGCTTTGTATCGAAGAGGCAAGCAAGGATAAGGGAGCACTTCCGCATGTATTCCATGGTCCGGTTGAGCATGCGATCGCACATATTGAAGAGTCCATCGAGTCTGTTGTAGATAAGAGAGAGCTTCGCTGGTATGCAATCAAGACCTTTGAGCGTGATGAGAAGGCACTTGAGAATGTAAACTATTCAGCTGATCTCAAGGCTCATCTGGAAGAGCACATCAAAGAGTGCGAAGAAGAGCTGGATGATGATTCTGAATCCATCATCACCAATCAGAGATATGACTATATCACAAGCATTATCGATAAGACTGTTAAGAAGAGCAGAAAGGCAGGAGAGCTTTCTCTTTCCGACAAGATCGACCGAATCGTTACAAACAGATTCCTCGCTCTGCCGATCTTTGCAGGCGTAATGTTCCTTGTATACTATATTGCGGTAACAACACTTGGTACAGTCGTAACAGACTGGACAAATGACGTTCTTTTCGGAGAATGGATCACTAATGCAGCAACGAATATCCTGACAAGCATGGGTGCATCTGATGCAGTACAGTCCCTTGTTGTAGATGGTATTATCGCCGGTATCGGTGCACCGATCGGATTTGCACCTCAGATGGCAATTGTATTCCTCTTCCTGAGCTTCCTCGAGGACTGCGGATACATGGCACGTGTTGCATTCGTTATGGATAGAGTATTCCGTAAATTCGGATTATCCGGAAAGAGCTTTATCCCCTTCCTGATCTCCTCAGGCTGCGGTGTTCCCGGTATCATGGCAACCAGAACAATCGAGTCTGAAAAAGACAGACGAATGACAATGATCACAACAACAATGATTCCTTGCGGCGCTAAGCTTCCGGTAATCGCTCTGATCGCTGGTTTCTTAATGGGCGGTGCTTGGTGGATGGCTCCGGCTATGTACTTTGGCGGAATTGTCCTTGTTATTATTTACTGCATTATCCTGAAGAAGACTTCTATGTTTGCAGGTGATCCGGTTCCCTTCGTTATGGAGCTTCCGGCATACCATCTGCCTTCCTTAAAGGGTATTCTGCTTCACACATGGGAAAGAGTATGGGCATTCCTGAAGAAGGCCGGAACAATCCTCTTCCTCTGCTGCGTTGTAATGTGGTTCCTTGGATCCTACGGCTTTGCTAACGGAAGCTTTGGACCGGTTGATGATACTGCACAGTCCCTTATCGCCAGCATCGGAAGCGCAATTGCACCGATCTTTGCACCGCTCGGCTTTGGTACATGGCAGGCAGTTGCTTCTTCTATTTCCGGATTTGTTGCAAAAGAAGGTATCGTATCTACCATGTCTCTTCTTTCCTCTCTTGCAGTGGAAGTCGAAGAGTACACACCGGATATGCATTCTGCATTTGCAGCATTCTTCCCGACATCAATCGCAGCAATTGCATTCCTTGTATTCAACTGCTTTGATTCACCCTGCCTGGCTGCTATTTCAACAACAGCAAAGGAAATCGGAAGCAGAAAGCATTTCTGGCTTTCTATCCTCTTCCAGAATGTTTCCGCATACTGCGTAACATTAATCATCTATCAGCTGGTAGGAACCTGGATTGGAGAAGTTGCATTCGGACCGGCAACTGTAGTAGCATATATTTTGGTAGTAGTGCTTCTCTATCTCTTGTTCAGAAAGGATCCGAACAAGAAAAAGCCTGCTATATCATAATGCGTATTTGACTGTTGGAGGTAAAAGAAATGATTGCTGATATTTTTGTTCTTACGGTAATAGCGGTGATCTGTATCTTGATTATCAGATCCGTAATCAAAACAAAGAAAAGCGGCGGATGCTATGGCTGCCCGGGCTGTTCCGGTTGTTCCGGTTGCAGCAGCAGTGAGCATATCATGCAGTCCAACAGAAAGAGAGGCGAGAAACATGTTTCAAATCACAGCAAAGGTTGATGGCATGATGTGTGGCATGTGCGAGGCACATGTGAAGGATGCAGTCCGGAAGGCTTTTCCGGATGCGAAGAAGATTTCGGCATCGGCATCTGATGGAAGCGTGGAATTTCAGCTGGAGAACAATCTCCCGATTCCAATGCTGAAGCATGATATAAAGTCTGAGCTGGACAAGATCGGTTACAAGCTTGAGGATCTTTCATCAGCTGAGACCGAGGAAGCTGCGAAGGGCGGTTTCTTCAGTAAGTTTCGCAAAAAGTAAATAGAGCTTTTGTCTTGGCCTTGGCTTTGGCAAAGGAGCTGAAAGGAGCTGCCGGAAGGGCAGCTCCTTTTTGGTATAAACATATTTGAGGCATAAATGATTTTTTTCATAAACATTTTTGCGATATAAATGCTTTTTGGTATAAACGCATAAAAGAAGCATATTCCTTCAGGGACCGCTCTCGCTTAGTACAAAGCGCAGCGGATACTAAGTTCACAACGCCTGATCGGCGTGTTCACTAAGTACCGGCGCTTTGTTATGTCCCTTTCGGAATATTGCTTGCTTTTATGCGAATATACTCTTTGGAAAGCTTTTGAAGATACGGACTTTTTTTACAAATTTAGTCCTAAGCATAACCGCCTTGGATATCAAGTGCTGGCCAGGCATTTTTCATCAGGAAGGGGGTGTCGACCGGATACAGGTTCATCGTATCCCCGAAAGGGACAGAAAATGCATCACCTGATTTTCCAATCAACTGATGCACTATATTTTTTAGATATTTACATTTGGATTTAAATACTGCCCGTGTTTTGCCGTTTTCTTTCCGTACTGAATAGCGAATTTCGGACATCTGTGCAAACATCCCAGACACATGGCACATTGATCTTTTATCCAGACAGGTTTTCCATTCTTCATTTCGATTGCCTGAACCGGACATTTCCGTGCACATAAGCCACAGCCGACACAGGTATCTTCTACAACAAAATGCTTTGTTTCTCTCATTTTGTCATACCAAAAGGGATGTACCACTCCGGTAAGTGCCGGAAGTTTGGATTTTATAAAATTGCCAGTAGCTTTTCTCCCTATTGAATGTATGATCTCATCTATCTGCACTTCTGCCTTTGCATTTATTTCTGCCACTTTTTCCAGATCAGACAGATTAAAAATCGGTGTCCAGCTATCCGGCATCCGTACACCATAAAAGGCATCAAATGTAATGCTGCTTTTAGACTGCAATGCTTTTTGTGCCAGATACCAGCTTGTGCCCGAAGTGGTTCCATAAGTTGCAACATAGAAAAAATATCCATTAGTTTTCTTGAATTTATGTGTCTGAAGGAACTCCTTTACAACATTCGGAAGTCCAAAGGCATAGGTAGGAGAGACGATTCCATATACATCTGTCAACATTTCACTTGTGATTTCCTGAATGGAGATGGCTTTTGTCCCGATAGCTTTTGCAATGCGCTCAGCTACATATTTACTGTTTCCTGTTGCTGAAAAATATAAAATCATCTTTTCACCCCAATCTGGCAAATTTTACCATAAGATTCACGGGCATCAACTTGGCAAGCAAGCGATATCCTTTGTAAAAAGCACCTGTCGTATAAACACTTTGTCCCCTCTTTGCTGCCTTAAGAGATTTGACTGCAGCCTTTTTCACATCAATCTGTGGAAGCCTTTGCTGCTGCGCTGTAAGCTTTCCCGACATCTCAGTTAACATGAGTCCGGGACACATTGCACAAACATTGATTTTACGAGATTTCAGTTCTTCCCTGAGGCCTGTACACATAGCGCTGACATAAGATTTTGTTGCACAGTAAACAACCAGATTTACATTTGGCGCAAATGCCGATGTAGATGATACCTCCAGAATAGTGCCTCCGTTCTGGATAAAAGGCAGACAGACTCTTGTAATTGCCGTCGCACCCTTCACATTTAAATCTATCATGCCGAGCATTTTTTCAATATCCTGTTCCTCAAAATGACCGCCAAATGATATACCTGCATCATTGATCAGAAGCTTGATTTCAGCTTTCTCTGTTTCCAGTTTGTTCTGCAACATCTGAAAATTTTTCATATCCGCCATATCCATCGGGATAGGTACTAGCTTTTTCTGAGGATAGGCTTTTGCAATTTTTTCAAGTCTGTCAGCTCTTCTTGCAATCAGCCACGATTCATCAATCTCTGGAAATAGTTCTAATACCGCATCTACATAGGCACGTCCCAGACCAGAGGAAGCACCTGTTATAACAGCTACTGACATTAGGCCTCCTCCCCTCTCTCCGGTAATTGCCTCATGATATCATGGATGCTCTGAACCAATTGCAAAAGTGTTTCCATTTGGTTATCATCCGGATCCAGATAATAGTAGATCAAAGTTCCTTCTCTGCGGGATTTTACGATTCCAGCATCTTTTAATATCTGCATATGGTGAGATACAGCCGGTCTGGAAAGATTGGTTTGATCTGTAATCTCAGTAACCCTGACTCCTTCAATCGGACTATTCATCAGCACACAAAGTAAATGCTGTCTATTCTCATCTCCAACTGCATTCAAAAGTTTTCTGCAATCTGTGAAACCGGCTTCAATTCTGCGCACATCAGCACAGAATTCCGGCGGCATAGTATGCTTCATCTCTTTTGCCTCCATCTGTTCATTTGTTTAAGCAGATAAATTATAACGCA
>CAVFAT010000006.1:0-20278 GCA_963620785.1 Bacteroidaceae bacterium | reverse complement strand
AGCGGTTCCTGGAGGAATATGCTTATTTTATGCGCCATTACCACAGAAAAGAGGCCTTGCACGAACGTATATCGCGCAAGGCCTCTTAGATAAGACATAATCCAGCAGAAATTATCCCTCTGCTGCCAGAGAATAAAGCCAAATTAATGCTCCGCTTCCATATTTTTCGGAAGCACCAGATTCAAAATAATTGCGGTAAGAAATACAACCGCAACACAGTTCTCAGCAAAAACAGACTGAATAATGCTGGGGAAAATAGCGAAAAGATCAGGCAGCTGGGTAAAGCCCAGGCCGATACTCATGGATAAAGCAGCGATGGTGATATTACGCTGAGTATATCCGCATTTTCCGATCATCTGCAGTCCGCTGACAACGATGGTTCCGAACATCATAATAGTGCAGCCACCCAAAACAGCACTCGGCAGAGTTGCCAGAAGAGCACCGAAGATGGGAAAGATACCTGCAAGGATCATGATAACGGCACCGGTTCCGATCGTGAAACGGTTTACAACCTTTGTCATGGCAACAAGTCCGACATTCTGGCTGAAGGAAGTAATAGGCATGCAGCCAAAGATGGAGGAGAGAGCACTGACAAAACCGTCACAGGCGATAGAGCCTGAGGTTTCCTTTGCAGTAACATCTCTGCCAAGTCCGGAGGAGGCCAGGGCGGAGGTATCTCCGATGGTCTCTGTAGCGGAAACTAGGAAAATCATAATAAAGGCAAAGATCGCACTTGGATGAAATTCCATCTTGAAAGGCATAAGATGTGGCAGGGCAATGATACCGGAGCCTGCAAGCCCGGAAAAATCAACCATGCCCATGAAAAGAGCAAGGATATAACCGACAACCAGACCGAAGAGAACGGAAAGCTGTTTGTAGTAGGATTTTGCCAGGATATTAAAGAGCAGGCAGCATACCAGGGTTACGGTACCCAGGATCCAGTTCTTGGCAGAACCGAAATCAGCTGAGCTGGAGCCACCGCCGAAGGAATCTGCACCGACAGAGAGCAGGGAAAATCCGATGGAGGTAACAACCGTTGCCGCAACAATGGGTGTGATCAGCTTGATCCAGTATTTGGCGAAAAGGCCAAGGATACCTTCTACGATACCGCCGATCAGAACGGCACCCATGATCGCACCATAACCATACTGGGCACCGATCACGCAGGCGATCGATACAAAGGTGAAGGAGATTCCCATTACAATAGGAAGTCCTGAACCGATGCGCCAAAGCGGAAAGAGCTGTACCAGAGTACCGATACCGGCGATCAGCATGGCACTTTGAATGATCATGGCTCTGTTCTGTGTATCAAGTCCGCAGGCAGCGGCTACGATCAGGATGGGTGCGATATTGGCAACAAACATGGCAAGGATATGCTGCAGCCCGAAAGGAATCGCCTTTAGAAGGGGAACCCTGCCATCCAGGGTGTAAATATTGTCTGTTGAGGGAGTGGATTGATTACTGCTCACGGAATACTACCTCCCCTGTCTCGGAATTCATGCTTTCCACAATGGCGAGGGACTCTAACTGATAGCCCATATTGCGGATAATGCTGCCGCCGATCTGGAAGCCCTTTTCGATGGCAATGCCGATGCCTTCTACGGTTCCGCCTGCCTGATTTACGATGGAGATCAGACCCTGCAGAGCGCAGCCGTTTGCCAGAAAGTCATCAATGATGAGGACATGATCCTCTTCGGATAAGAATTTCTTAGAAACGATAACCTGATTGGTATTTTTGTGAGTGAAGGAGGTTACCTCTGCAATATACATGTCACCGTCAATGTTGATGCTCTTTGCTTTTTTGGCAAAGACAACCGGAACATGAAAATGTCTGGCAACGATGCAGGCAATACCGATACCGGAAGCCTCGATGGTCACGATCTTGTTGATCGTCTTTCCTTCAAACCTTTTCTTGAATTCTGCTCCCATCTCTTCAAACAGATCAATATCCATCTGATGATTGAGGAAGCTGTCTACTTTGAGGACATCGCCTTCTTTGACGATGCCGTCCCGCTGAATTCTTTCTTCTAAGAAATTCATGCTTTTTCTCCTCCCATAATTAGATTGTGAATCGTATAACGTTCTCCATTATACTATAGAAGCGCTTTGTGATAACAGTAAAAATTAAAGCATTATTTTGCTTTTTCTTCGTGGCTTTTTACCAATTCCTCCGGATAGAAGAGCTGCCATTTCCTGCGGCAGTCGGTCATGATCTTCATAACATCCCTTGTATAGTCGAGATGCATCTGATTCTCTCCTTCAATTGCCTTTTCCATATCCAGAATTTCATAGGAAAGGGCCTGACTGCTGTCACCGGATTCAATGACTTCCTCGGAGCCGTCCTCGGTATAAGTGATAACCGCCTTTTGGCCGCGGGGATATTCAAAGATGGTGATATAGCCTTTGTCGAAGACAATGGTGCCTCTTTTTGGCTGCTTGGCATGGAGGGAAAGGAGAATCGTAGCCATTTCTTCCTCCTGATTCATGAGAAGGAGAGAGGCCTGCTCATCCACACCGGTCGGGGCAAATTTTACCTGACTTTCGACCTGATCCGGAGAAGAGGACATAAAATAGCGGACAAAGGAAAGGGCGTAAACGCCGATATCCAGCATGGCTCCGCCGGCCAGATTCTTATTAAAGAAGCGGTTTGTCATATCATATTCTTTATAACTGCCGAAATTCATCTGAATCAGACGAAGGGGACCAAGATCTCTGGCGATTTCTTTCAGTTTCCGGTAGATCGGCATATGGTAGATGGTCATGGCCTCTGCCAGAATGACATGATTTTCCTCAGCTAAGGCAATGGCTTCTTCGAGCTCCTCACTGTTCAGAGTGATGGATTTCTCGCAGAGGACATGTTTTCCGGCTTTTAAGGCCTTTCGAAGGTATTCGATATGGGTATTATGGGGCGTGGAAATATAGATGATATCCACGGCTTCATCTGAAAAGACTTCATCAATCGTCTCATATACCTTCGGAATCTGATATTCTTCGGCAAAGGCCAGAGCCTTATCATAGCTGCGGTTGGCTACACCATAGAGGTTTTTGCCAAGCACCTGCATGGCTTCTGCCAGCTGATGTCCGATGACACCGACACCGATGCTTACCCAATTGTAGTTTCTTTTTTCCCTAGTAGTCATTTTAGTCATCCCCTATATTTTCAGTTCTTTCCTGTTTTGTGCAAGGAGCTTCCTTTATATTAAGAAAGCTTTTTCGTACGGGTATTTTTCAAAGAAATTATTTTTGATCTTTTAAGCTTGCGACAATCTTTTTGGCAGATTCAGTCACTGCCAGACCACCTGTACTGGTTTCTTTGAGACAGACGGGAAGATCATTGCCGATCCTGCGCATGCTGTCAATGGTATCGTCCGGACTGATCGCACTTCGGATTCCTGCCATGGCAAGCTGGGCACCGGCAACGGCATTCATGACTCCGGCGACATTTCTTTTGATACAGGGAACCTCGACCAAGCCGCCGACCGGATCACAGGCAAGTCCCAACATATTTTTCAGGGAGAAGGTCATGGCCTGCACGATCTGTTCATTGTCTCCACCCTGCAGATAGGTAAGGGCTCCCGCTGCCATAGCACTTGCAGAACCAATCTCCGCCTGACAACCACCGGAGGCACCGGCAATGGAAGCATTTTCAGCGATGACCTTGCCGAGTCCGGCAGTGATGAATAAGGCCTCAACAACTTCTTCCTTCTTTGCCTTGCCGCATTCCTCATAGCTTAAGAGGATAGCCGGGATCACACCGCAGGAACCTGCAGTAGGAGCGGCGACAATTCTTTTCATACAGGCATTGGATTCTGCCATTTTCAGAGCCTTCTCCATGGCAAGAGAGGTAAAGGGACTGCAGAGATTTCTCTCTGTTGCATTAAAGAGTCTCATTTTCTCACCGTCTCCGCCGGCAACACCACTGCCGGAACGAAGGGAAGGATCATAGGACTGATCCGCCAGTTTCATGGCCTCGTACATCTGGAGCATTTTCTGGAAGACCTCTTCAGGACTCAGCCCGCTTTGCGTGGCTTCTTCTTCCAGAATCACTTTCCAGATGGGCTTATTTTTTTCTTCGCAGATGGCAAGAAGCTCCTTGATACTGTGATATTCCCGCATTTATTCTGCCTCCTTTCCCAGATAGGTTACCTTGAGAATGCCCTCTGACCGCTCCAGCCAGTCGAGGCCTTCCTGAGGGATTTCCTGATCACATTCAATGACCATAACCGCCTTTTCGCCCTTGCCGGCCCGGTAGAGCTGCATGGTAGCGATATTGACGGATTTGTGGGAAAGCATGGAGGTAACTTCAGATACATGACCGGGCTGATCCAGATTGTGGACGATCAGGGTTGGATTCTCACCTGAGAAGTTGGTCTCAATGCCATCGATTTTTGCAATATTAATGCGGCCGCCGCCCAGGGATTCTCCGATGACCTCCAGACTTTTGCCGGAAGAGCCGGTCAGAAAAAGCTGGGCGGTATTGGGATGGGCTTCCTTTAGGAGGGCTTCCCCAAAGCTGAGTTCCATGCCGGCTTCCTGAGCCAGTTCGATACTGTCTGGCAGGCGGTAGTCATCCGGCTTCATGCCCATCAGTCCGCCGACGAGGGCCCGGTCAGTGCCATGGCCGTAGCCGGTTGCCAGAAAGGAACCGTACAGGCGGATATCGGCTTTTTTGACATCTTCGCCCAAAAGGCAGCGGGCAACATAGCCGATTCTGGCGGCACCTGCAGTATGGGAGGAGGAAGGTCCTACCATAACAGGGCCGATAATTTCAAAGATATTCATAGGAATTCCTTCTTTCTGCTTCTTGTTAAAGTAGATTTAAAGTAGATTAAGATAAAGCCAAGTTTAAATCATGCGGCTAATATAGCATATGAAAAGAAAGGGAACAAGGGAAAGGGGAGGGGGAAATGCAAATATTCACAGGTGAGGGAATAATTTGAAAATTTTTGAAAAAACAGGGAGAAAGATGGGCGAAAAGGCTGATTATTGTCTTGCTTTGTTATAAAATAATATAAAATTCTGAATTTGAAAGCCAGGAGGAAGGAAAAATGAATGAAAAAACAGTACTTCCGTTGACGAACAGCAGCTTTTTGCCGGGAGAAGCAGCGAAAACAGTCGAACGTTTTCAGGATGTTGATACAAGGAATATCGCCCGTGCAGAGCTTTATTATTTTCAGGGAAAGGCGCAGGAATGCAGTGATATTACAGAACTTTATCTGATGAGTCCCAAGGTGGGACATAGACTGACAGCCTGTATTTTATATGTATATGCAAATATGACCCTGGGAAATGTGGCAAAGTCCCAGAAGGGGCTTGAGGATATTAAGGAAATCCTGCGGCAGGAGAGAGAAAATCCGGGAACGAGAGAAAGGGAAGCTTTCTGTGTTTTTGCCAGCTATCTGGGTGATGTGCTTTTGCATATCACGCCGGAGAGGCAGTTAAATATGAAGGAATACATGGCAGATCTGCCGCATGGACTGAAGCTTTTTTCCATGTATGTGATGGCACATTCTGTTTATTTGAAGGGGGAATATGGAAGGGCAATCGGAATCTGTCAGTCAGCGATTTATTTCTCCCATAGGAGTCATCCGATCGCTATGATCTATCTCTATTGCATGGTGGCCATGTGTGAGATCAGTCAAAAGCATACGGATGCAGCCCGTGAGGCCTTTCTTATGGCCTGGAATATGGCAAAAGAGGATTATTTCCTTGAGCCTTTTATCGAGCATCATGGCCTCTTTCAGGGGCTTCTGGAATCCCAGGTCAAGAAAGAGAATCCAAAAATATATAAGACCCTGTCCGAACGAGCGATTGCCTTTAGCAGGGGCTGGATGGCAATTCATAATCATGCAACCGGAAACCAGCTGACAGACAGTCTGACTACGATGGAATTTTCCATTGCAATGCTGGCCTGCAGAGATTGGAGCAACCAGGAGATCGCAGATCATCTGGGACTTTCGATTAATACGGTAAAGCATTACCTGTCGGACATTTTTGCAAAGCTCGGTGTTAATAAAAGAGAAGAGCTGAAGAAATTCGTGCTGAAATGAAGGAAGCGTTGAAGTGAAGGAAGCGTCTATGGAGCATTTACGCTGTGTGGTTGAAAGAATCACCTATCAGAATGCAGAAAATGGTTATACTGTTTTAAAATGTGCCGTAAAAGGTGAAAGAGAGCTTGTTACGGTGGTTGGCATCATGCCGGAGACCCATGTAGGTTCGGTTCTGTCTCTGGAAGGCTGGTGGAAAATCGATAAAAAATACGGCCGCCAGTTCTCGGCAGAAAAATTCGAAGAAAGCCTTCCTGCAACCGTATATGGGATCGAAAAATATCTGGGATCCGGTCTGATCAAGGGCGTCGGTCCGAAATTTGCAAAAAGAATCGTAGAAAAATTCGGCAAGGATACGTTGGATGTCATAGAGGAAAGGCCGGATGCGCTTTTGCAGGTGGAAGGAATCGGCAAGGTAAGGGTTGACAGGATCAAGAGCGGCTGGCAGGAACAGAAGGAAATCAAAAATATCATGCTCTTTCTGCAAAGTAATGAGGTCAGCACTTCCCATGCAACGAAGATCTTTAAGACCTATGGCAGTGATAGTATTGCAATCGTAAAAGAGAATCCCTATCGTCTGGCGGATGATATCTGGGGGATTGGCTTTAAGACGGCAGATTCGATTGCGGAGAAGCTGGGCTTTGATAAGAATCGTTTTGTCAGGCTTCGAAGCGGGATTTTTTATAGTCTGAACAAGCTGGCTGAGGATGGACACTGCTATGCGGTAAGAGAGCAGCTGGTGGAAAGGGCGAGGGAGCTTCTGGAGGTAGAGAGCGCAGAGCTGGAAGTGACCTTGGATGAAATGCTGCGAACAGAGGATCTGATCCGAGATGTCATAGAGGGAGAAGAGGCAATCTATCTTCCGCCTTATTATTTTTCGGAAAGCAGCGCCGCCAAGAGGCTGCTCCGCCTTCTTTCCTGTGCGTCAAATATCGAAATGGATCCGGATCAGATCCTGAAGAAGACAGCTGCCTCCTCTCAGATTCAGTATGATGAAGTCCAGTGGCAGGCGATAAAGACAGCGCTTTCCGCGAAGGTAATGGTTCTGACGGGAGGACCGGGAACAGGAAAAACAACAACGACCCTTGGTATTATTTCCGCTTATCAGCAGGCCGGGGCAAAGATCATTCTTGCGGCACCGACGGGAAGGGCTGCCAAGAGAATGGCTGAGACAACGGGGATGGAAGCAAGCACCATTCACCGTCTTTTGGAGTATAAGCCGCCGGAAGGCTATCAGAAGAATGAGGAGAATCCGATAGAAGGGGATCTTTTGATCGTGGACGAGTGCTCCATGGTCGACATTATGCTTATGTATAATCTTCTGAAGGCTCTGCCGGATCAGATGAGTCTGATCCTGGTAGGGGATATTGATCAGCTTCCCAGTGTAGGCGCGGGAAATGTGCTTAGGGATATCATCGATTCAACAAGTCTTCCGGTGGTTCGCCTGACCAGGATCTTCCGTCAGGCTCAGGGAAGCCGGATCATTATGAATGCCCACCGGATCAATAAGGGGGAAGCGATTGATATGAGGGGCGGCAAAGAGTCGGATTTTTTCTTTGCGGCCAAGGAGAGCAATCAGGAAGTTGTGGATACCATCGTCCGTTATTGCAAAAGCAATCTGCCCCGTTATTATCAGGCAGATCCATTGAAAGATATTCAGGTTTTGACGCCCATGCAGAGAGGGGAATGCGGAGCGGTCAATCTGAACCGTCAGCTGCAGGAGGCAATGAACCCGTCGCGGATCTTTCTTCAGAGGGGAGGAAATCAGTACCGCTTAAAGGACAAGGTCATGCAGATCCGCAATAATTATGACAAAGAGGTTTTCAACGGAGACATCGGAAGTGTTATTCGTGTGGATATGGAAGAGCGGGAACTGACGGTTTTGTTTGATGACCGTGAGGTTAGCTATGATGTGAGCGAGCTGGATGAGCTGACCCTTGCTTATGCCGTAACCATTCATAAGTCTCAGGGAAGTGAATACCCCATTGTAGTTATGCCTCTGACCATGAGCCATTTTGTGATGCTGCAAAGGAATCTTCTCTATACCGGCGTGACCAGGGCAAAAAAGATCCTGGTGCTGGTAGGAGAGAAAAAGGCTGTTTACTATGCCATTAAAAATGAGACCAGCAGCAGGAGAAATACCCATCTGGCAGACCGGCTTAGGCCGGGAAGCCGGGAGGCTGAAAGTATAAGAAATCAGCTTTCGGCAGAAGAAAGCAATGGAATAGAGAAGAATGAAAAAGAGAAGAGCCGAGAGAAAAAGCTTGTTTATAAGGGCGAGGTGAAGCCGTCTCGGCTGGAGGAAAGGCCGGCGGTATATGAGGGGAATTTATGGAAAAGGCTTTCCCAGTCTAAATTTCGCAGCAGCTTTTCCTTAAAGGCAAATGACAGAAGCTATGCTGCAGAAAAAGGAATGGATAAGATTCGGGAGCATGCAGAGGACTTTGTTCGAAAAAGGCTTGCTCCGGCGCAGATTCCGAATGACGGAAAGCAGACCCCGATGAGGGGGCATCCTGTTTTTGTAGCGCAGCATGCCACTGCCTGCTGCTGCAGGGGCTGCCTGGAAAAATGGCATCATATTCCCAAGGGGCGAGAGCTGACGGAAGATGAGGTGGCTTATGTGGTAAAGATCATTATGGAATGGATTCAGCGGGAGATGAATAAATGAATAGAAAAGCTTGAAGAAGGAAGGACTTATCTGCCGAAAGATGCACAGGAACTTGTCATAGAGGGAGGCAATCATGAGCAGTTTGGTAGCTATGGGGAACAAAAGGGAGATGGAAAGGCCTTCATTTCGGCTGAAGAGCAAAGAGAGGAAACAGCAGAAGCGATCATAAGTTTATTGAACAAAAATTAGTTTCGACTTTTATGCTTTGGAAAAAGGAAACGATAGGAAAAAGAAATTCCGAGGTCTATAATGAAGGCACAAAATAGAAGACAAAACCGCAAAAATAGTAAGTGCGCGATAAAAGAGGAGGTGAAGGAGCCGTTATTTGAAAGAAATCGCACAGACTAAGAAAATACGGCCGGAATCCGTATTTTTATAAAAAAGGAACGAAGTAGGAAAACATAAAAGAGGGGGTTTTTTATGTTAGATGCATCGTATTATGAAAAGACAGATGAGATCATCGCCTGTCACAGCAGGGAGGAGCGTTCTCTGATTCCGATCATTCAGGAAATTCAGGAGGCCTATCGCTATCTTCCGCCGGAGCTTTTGAGCTATGTAGCCGGAGAGATCGGTATCTCCGAAGCAAAGGCTTTCAGTGTGGCAAGCTTTTATGAGAACTTTTCATTTGAAGCAAAGGGAAAATATGTAATTAAGGTCTGTGACGGAACTGCCTGTCACGTGCGAAAGTCCATTCCGATTTTGGAAGGGCTCTATAAGGAGCTGGGGGTAAGTAAGGACAAACGCACAACAGAGGATGAATTGTTTACAGTGGAAACCGTTTCCTGCCTGGGAGCATGCGGGCTTGCGCCTGCTGTCATGATCAATGATGAGGTATACGGCAAAATGACGCCGGAGAAGATGTCGGAAGTGATCAAAGAACTGCGGGAGGAAGAAGTATGAAGCTGGAAAACAAAAATCAGTTAGAGCTCCTGCGGGAAAGCTGTCAGGAGAAGCGTGCTAAGGAAGCCTGTAAGATTCTGGTTTGTGGGGGGACCGGATGTCTGGCCGGAGGTTCGGACAAAATTTTCGACCGTTTCTGTGAGCTGAGCGCCCATACAGATCATGTTGAAGTGAAGCTGGGAGCGGAGATCGCTCATGGGGATCAGATCGGTGTCAAGAAAAGCGGCTGTCACGGCTTTTGTGAAATGGGACCTCTTGTCAGGATTGAGCCCTACAATTATTTATATCTGAGGGTAAAGCCGGAAGACTGTGAAGAAATTTTTGAGAAAACGATTCTTCAGGGAGAGCCGGTAGAGCGTCTTATGTACAAGCAGGGAGAACAGACCTATCAGAAGCAGGAGGAGATTCCTTTCTATGCCAAGCAGACCAGGCTTGTTCTGAAGAATTGCGGACATATTGATGCAGAGCATATCGGGGATGCTCTGGCAGTAGGAGCCTATGCGTCTCTGGAAAAGGCCATGTTTGAGATGAGCCCGGAGGAGGTTATCGAGACCATCACGGATTCCAATCTGCGTGGACGAGGCGGAGCCGGTTTCCAAACGGGAAGGAAATGGTCTCAGGTGGCAGGCCAGAAAGAGAAGATCCGCTATGTTGTTTGTAATGGTGACGAGGGCGATCCGGGAGCCTTCATGGACAGAAGTATCATGGAGGGTGATCCCCACCGCATGATTGAGGGCATGATGATCGCAGCCTATGCAGTGGGTGCAGAGGAAGGCTATATTTATGTGCGTGCAGAGTATCCTCTGGCAGTCAGCAGACTTCGAATTGCAATTCAGCAGGCGGAAGAACTGGGCATCCTGGGCGACAATATTCTGGGAACAGGCTTCCGTTTTCATCTGCATATTAATCGTGGCGCCGGTGCTTTTGTATGCGGCGAGGGTTCTGCCCTGACGGCATCCATTGAAGGCAAGAGAGGCATGCCGCGTGTAAAACCGCCGAGAACGGTAGAACAGGGCTTATTTGGAAAGCCGACGGTTCTGAATAATGTAGAGACCTATGCCAATGTCCCAATGATTATAGAGAAGGGGGCTGACTGGTATAAGGGAATCGGTACGCCGAAGAGTCCGGGTACAAAGGCCTTTGCATTGACCGGTAATGTGAATAATACCGGTCTGATCGAAGTACCCATGGGAATTACCCTTCGGGAGATTATCTATGACATCGGCGGCGGTATCCGTGACGATAAGAAATTCAAGGCAGTTCAGATCGGCGGTCCCTCCGGCGGCTGTCTGACAGAGTCTCAGCTTGACAGCGAGATGGACTTTGATTCCCTGACTAAGATCGGAGCCATGATCGGTTCCGGTGGTTTGGTTGTTATGGACGAGAACACCTGCATGGTAGAGGTTGCCAGATTCTTTATGAACTTCACCAAGCGGGAGAGCTGCGGCAAATGTGTGCCCTGTCGTGAGGGTACCAAGAGAATGCTGGAGATCCTGGAGCGGATCGTTGCAGGAGAAGGCAGGGAGGATGATATTGAGCAGCTGGAAGAGCTGGCAGATATGATAGAAAATACCGCTTTGTGTGGACTCGGCAAGAGTGCGCCTAAGCCGGTCATCAGTACAATTTTGGCCTTTCGGGAAGAATACGAAGAGCATATTCGGGATAAGAAATGCCGCGCAGGCATCTGTGCAAATCTTCGTAGCTTCAAAATTGATCCGGAGAAATGCAAGGGATGCTCCAAGTGTGCAAGAAACTGTCCTGTAAACGCGATTACAGGAAAGATCAAATCACCCTATGTGATTGACAGTGCGAAATGTATCAAGTGCGGAGCATGCATCGAGAATTGTTCCTTTGGTGCAGTCTATACAGAATAACCAAGGAGGGGAATTTATGGGAACAATGACAATCGACGGCCGCAAGGTTACATTTACAGATGAGCCGAATGTACTGGCCGTGATCCGGAATGCCGGAATTGAGATACCAACCTTATGCTATCATTCTGAATTGTCCATTTATGGTGCATGCAGATTGTGTACGGTTGAAAATGAATGGGGAAAGACCTTTGCTTCCTGCTCGGAGAAACCGAAGGATGGAATGGTCATTTATACAAATACACCGAGACTTTTGAAATACAGAAAGCAGATCATCGAGCTGCTTCTGGCCTCCCATGACAGGGATTGTACAACCTGTGTGAAGAATGGAGAGTGCCAGCTGCAGAACCTTGCGCACAGGCTGGGAATCTATGAGGTTCGCTTTGAAAATGAGCGGGAACCGCATCCGGTTGATTCCACTTCCGTAGCCATCGTCCGCGATCCGAATAAGTGTATTCTTTGCGGAGACTGCGTGCGCATGTGTGATAATGTGCAGGCTGTAAATGCCATTGACTTTGCTTATCGTGGAACGGAAGCAATCGTAACACCGGCTTTTAATAAGGCGATCGCTGAGACAGACTGTGTAAACTGCGGTCAGTGCAGAGTGGTTTGTCCGACAGGAGCAATCAGCATCAAAACCAATATTGATGCCGTATGGCATGCACTTGCGGATAAGGATACCATCGTGATTGCCCAGATTGCACCGGCAGTGCGGGTGGCAGCAGGTGAGGCCTTCGGCCGGCCCAAGGGCGAGAATGTCATGGGCAAGCTGGTTGGCATACTGCACAGAATGGGCTTTGATGAGGTATATGATACGGCCTATGGCGCGGATCTGACGGTAATGGAGGAATCCAAAGAATTTATGGAGCGCCTCGATGCCGGAGAAAAGCTGCCCTTATTCACCTCCTGCTGTCCGGCATGGGTGAAATTCTGTGAGAATCGTTATCCGGAATTTGTTCCGCATCTATCCAGCTGCCGTTCACCCCAGCAGATGTTTGGTGCGGTAGCAAGAGAGTACTATAAGGATCCGGAAAACAATGGCGGTAAGAAACTGGTATCGGTATCCATTATGCCCTGTACGGCCAAGAAGGAGGAGATTCTTCGTCCGGAGTCAAAGACGAATGGAGTACAGGATGTGGATTATGTACTGACGACCGCAGAGCTGATCTCCATGATCAAGAGGATCGGAATTACATTCGACCAGGTGGAAATCGAATCAGCGGATGTACCCTTTGGCATTGGAAGTGGTGGAGGTGTCATTTTCGGTGTGACCGGCGGTGTGACAGAGGCTGTACTTCGTAAGATCACCAAGGGACATAAGAGAGCTGATATGGAAGCCCTTCGGTCAAGCGGCGTTCGTGGTGCGGAAGGCATCAAAGAGATCGTATATGAATACAAGGGCAAAGAGATCAAGGCTGCCATTGTCAGCGGTCTCGGCAATGCAGATAAGCTGCTGCAGAAGCTGAAGAGCGGTGAAGTGCAGTATGATTTTGTAGAGGTAATGGCCTGCCGGCGCGGCTGCGTCATGGGTGGCGGCCAGCCTTTGAATGCCGGCGCCCGGACAAGAATGGCTCGTATGCAGGGACTCTATCAGGCGGATGTGAATACCCAGATCAAGAAATCAGACGAGAATCCGATGATCCAGGCCTTGTATGACGGTCTTTTGAAGGGAAAGGAGCATGAACTCCTGCATCGGAATCTTACTTCATAAATCTGCTTGAGTTTGGTTAGAATGTCAGTATTATGAAAAAGGGGGATTTGTCAGCTGCTTGTCTTGCGACAGGCGATAAACAGAAAGCGTATTTGGAGAAGAAAAATGATTACGACTAGCGACTGGATTATTCTAAATGCCATTACCTACAAAATACAATCCATCTCTGACCTTGATGAGATGAGAATGGCACTCATGACCGGACTTGGACATCTTATAGAGTATGATGCTGCATCATTTTATATTGTGTCTTCAAATAATAAAAATGAACTTTGCGCTCCGATTGGAATCAACTATTCGACAGAAGGAATGCTGGACTATATTCACAAATATAAGGGTATAGATTATTCGGAAGGTCTTATGTCCGCAGGAAAAAATATCGCTTATCGCGAAAGTGAACTGATACCTGAAGAAGTCAGAATAAATACGGATTATTATAAGGAGGTCTATAAAGTCCATGGCTGGCACTATTCCCTGCATTTGAATATCAGTTATAAGGAACATTTTCTTGGTGTCTTATCCTTTTTCCGTAAGAAAGGCAAAGAGGATTTTTCTCAGGAACATGTATTTATCCTGGATATGATAAAGGATCATCTGGCTTATAGGCTGGAACAAGACTACATACAGCGCAAAAACCAAAAACTTACATTGCAAGAGTGTATAGCCGATTATGGACTGAGCAAAAAAGAAGCCCAGGTTCTTGGGCAACTAATCCATGACGCTTCCTCCGAAGAAATCGCTGAGACTCTTAACATTTCTATCAGTACGCTTAGAAAGCATTGCAACCATATATACAACAAGTTGGGTATCAGTCAACGGATACAACTTTATAATTTAATAGAATGTTGATTCTATTGGATAGCATATTGTGCGTAAAAAATGGAATAAAAATAGAATTGAAGTGTTATTTTCTTAGTGATTTAATATAGGCATAAAAATTAAGTTGCAAAGAGGCAATCTTCCTGACGGGGAGATTGCCTCTTTTTGTTGTTTAAGGAGGATCCAAAATGAGAAAAGTAAAAGTCGCTGCGACCCAGATGAGCTGCAGCTGGGACAGATCAGAAACGCTGATGAAAGCAGATGCTCTTGTGAGAGAGGCTGCCGCAGAAGGTGCCAATATCATACTGCTTCAAGAATTATTTGAAACACCATATTTTTGCCAGCTTCAGAAATTTGAATATTTCAGCCTGGCTACAAAAGCAGAGGAAAATCCGGCAATACAGCATTTCCAAAAAGTTGCCAAAGAGCTCAATGTAGTATTACCGATCAGCTTTTTTGAAAAAGCAGGCAATACACAATTTAATTCCATCGCGATTATTGATGCGGATGGAGAGATTCTGGGAATCTACCGTAAAACACATATTCCGGATGGCCTGCCCTATGCAGAGAAATTTTATTTCACACCGGGAGACACAGGATTTAAAGCCTGGAAAACGAAATTTGGAACCATCGGTGTAGGAATCTGTTGGGATCAGTGGTTTCCGGAAACTGCAAGAAGCATGGCTTTGCTTGGAGCAGAGCTTCTTTTCTACCCTACTGCAATCGGAAGCGAACCGACCCTGAAGCATGATTCATCTGCCCACTGGAGAAATACAATGGCAGGACATGCTGCAGCCAATATGATGCCGGTAATTGCCTCAAATAGAATCGGTACAGAAGCCGATGAAGATTCATCCATGACTTTCTATGGAAAATCCTTTATTGCTGACAATCACGGAGAAATCGTAGAAGCGGCTGATGATCACACATCTCAGGTGCTGGTGGCTGAATTTGATCTGGATGCTTTGGCTGAAGAAAGAAGATTCTGGGGAATCTATCGTGATCGTCGTCCGGAAATGTATAAGACCCTGCTGACTCACGGCGAGTAGGAGACAGTGCGCAATGAAAGAAAAGAATTTTAAGCTGATTGATGCTGTCCTTACTGTTATCTGTGTTGTTTTCGTAGCCGAGGCCGCAGCTCCTGTTGCAGCTATCGGAAATTCACAGTATTTCTGGTGGATTTTCTTGATGATCACATTCCTCCTGCCCTATGGCCTCATTTCTTCGGAACTGGGTTCAACTTATGACGGGGAAGGCGGTCTCTATGATTGGGTATCGAAAGCTTTTGGTAAGAGATGGGGCGGTCGCTGTGCCTGGTACTACTGGATTAATTTTCCGCTGTGGATGGCCTCTTTGGCAGTTATGATTCCTCAGGTGATCAACCTTTTATCAGGTGGATCTTTGGCAATACTCCCGACGATCATTGTAGAACTAGCATTTATTTGGAGCATTGTATTCATAAGCTTTTTCCCGGCCGGAAATAACGCCTGGATCCTAAATATCTGTGCGGCTGTAAAGATTTTCCTGGCACTTTCGATTGGTGTGATCGGTGTTTATAATGCCATGCACTACGGAGCGGTCAATGAAATTACCATGGCTTCTATGCTTCCAAGCTTTGACATTGACAGTATTTCCTATATTTCTGTTATTATTTTTAACTTTCTTGGATTTGAGGTAATATGCACATTTGCCCCCTCTATGAAAAATCCGAAAAAGCAGATTCCTACTGCCATCATTGTTGCGGGAATCGTAATCATAGCAATTTACATGTTCTGTGCCTATGGAGTTGGAGTTGCCATTCCTGTAGATGAAATCAGTACCAGTACAGGTCTCTTAGATGCTTTTGAACTGCTCCTTGGAGGAAAGAATGGATTCTTCTTTATCCTGGTATCCTTGCTTTTCGTGGTAACGCTCTTTGGAAATATGATTTCATGGAGCTACGGGGTAAATGATGTGGCTTACTATGCAGCATCCAACGGTGATCTGCCAAAGATATTTGCAAAGAAATCAGAGAAGAGGGAAATGCCGGTAGGGGCAGCTTTGATGAATGGAATTGTAGCCTCACTTGTATGTATAGCGGCGCCATTTATGCCAAATGAAGATATGTTTTGGTGTTTCTTTGCTTTAAATGTTGTCATGCTTTTGGTATCTTACCTGCCGATATTTCCGGCCTTTTTAAAGCTTAGAAAAATAGATGCATCCAGGCCAAGACCTTTCAAAGTTCCCGGAAATGATCTCGTATTGCATCTGATTGCCTATGCACCATTTGTAATGATCATCATTTCAATTATTTTCTGCGCAGTACCCTTAAGTTTTGATGCAGAAACCCTTGCATCCGTTTTGCCTATTACGATCGGATCCCTTCTTTTTATCGTAATAGGAGAAGTTATTGTGCGAATTCATCGAACAAAGGAGTCATGATATGTCAAAAATAATAAAAAATTCAACACCAAAACAGGACGGTTTTAGAATGCCTGGAGAATTTGAACCCCAGGAAAGGGTTTACATGGTATGGCCGCAAAGACCTGATAATTGGCGAAATGGTGCGAAACCGGCTCAGAAGGCCTATGCCGACGTAGCTGTTGCGATTAGTAAATATACACCGGTTACCATGTTGGTCAACTACGATCAGTATGACAATGCAAGAGCCCATTTGCCTGAACATATCCAGGTTTTGGAAGCGACATCCAATGATGCATGGGTGAGGGACAGCGGTCCTACATTTCTGGTCAATGACCGGGGAGAAAGGCGTGCATGTGATTGGACCTTCAATGCATGGGGAGGTCTTGTAGATGGTCTGTATTTTCCATGGGATGCAGATGACCGCATGGCCGCTAAAATTTGTGAATTGAACGAAATTGATCGATATCGCCTGGATGATTTTATCCTGGAAGGGGGATCGATACACGTAGATGGTCAGGGAACTGTCCTGACAACTGAAATGTGTCTTCTCTCAGAAGGAAGAAACAGCCATCTGACCAAAGAAGAGATCGAAAAATATCTCTGCGAGTACTTAAACTGTGAAAAAGTGCTCTGGCTAAAGGATGGAATCGATCCGGAGGAAACCAACGGACATGTGGATGATGTAGCATGCTTTGTGGCTCCGGGCCATGTCGCTTGTATCTACACAGAGGATAAGGATGATCCTTTCTATGAAGTTGCCCAGGCAAACTATAAGGCCTTATCTGAGATGACTGATGCCAAAGGCAGAAAGCTTACCGTTCATAAGGTATGCACGCCAAAGAAGCCGGTGAAACTGATTGGTGCGGAAAGCATTGACCCGGTGGAAGGAACCATCCCTCGGGAAAATGGAGAACTATGCATCGCATCTTATTTGAATTTTTTAATTACCAATAAGGGTGTAATTGTTCCTCAGTATGATGATGAAAATGATTCCTTAGCCTTAAAACAATTACAGGAAGCTTTTCCTGATAGGGAGGTTGTAGGAGTCAGCACACGTGAAGTTGTTTACGGTGGTGGAAATATTCATTGTATTACCCAACAGCTGCCGAGATAAGCGATAGTAGCTTTGTGTACAAAGTAAAACAACAGGGAAAACAGCAGGGATTGTGTGAAATCCTTGCTGTTTTTTTCGTCTAAAATAACATATGATAAATTGTAAATGTGACGTAAAAAGAGTCACATTTATAAAAAGGGAATTAATACGAAAGAAAGAATTTTTGGAAAAAACAGTAGAAGTTCTTGATACATATAATGGTTATCGATTTAAGCTGTTCTGTTACGATGCAGATGGTCATGGCCAGCCTATTATAGATGGATATCATTGGAAAATTATCTTTTATGTAAAGGATGAAGTTGTTAATGAGATTGACGGATGGCCGGGAGAAGATCCTTGGAGATATGGAGAGATAAAGGGAGTCGTGGAATTCGCTGAGAGATATATACCAAAAGAGCTTGGTTCAAAATATATGAATTATTATCAGATGGAAGAATGAACAAAAATGCGGTCATATGACCGCATTTTTGTTGACAATGGATAAACTATGGATATAATATATAGTACACGGAGGTGACTGAGTGAGTAATCAAGCTAACACATCGGATATTGCACTCTACCTTGGGAGTGTAAAAAAACTGATATCCGCAGGAAAATATGATTTTGTTCCAAGAAGGAAAAATATGCAGGCCTTGGCCCAACATGGTTTGACAATCAAAGATGCAAAAGCAGAGATTCTTGGACTTGTTGTTGGCGATTACTACAAAGGACCCAAGCAAGATTTGGATCCTAATAGGCCTGGAGACATCTGGGAATTTAAGAAGATGGTAGATGGAACGCAGTTTTATGTGAAGGTTAAAATTGTTCAGGAGAATGGGGAGGATATTCTTAAATGCCTTGGATTTCATGAGGATGATTTTGCTTAGGCAGTAGGAGGTGACGTCAATGAAGAAGTATTGCGAAGAATGTGGAAGAGAAGTTGAAACAAAGATTATAACAAAAAGAGAAAGCTATGACGTCTACGGTGAGCAAATTGAAGTGGAAGCACAGGTTCTTGTTTGTGCTGAATGTGGAGAGGAATTCTATTGTGAAGAATTAGATAATGCGACATTGATTACTGCATATAATGAATACCGTAGAAGACATAAACTCCTTCTTCCTGAAGAAATAAAAAAAATTAGAGAACAGTACGGACTTAGCCAGAGAAGCTTTGCAAAATTATTAAATTGGGGTGATAAGACTATCTGCAGATATGAAAACGGTTCGGTGCAGGATAAAGCACATAATAGTCTTTTACTATTTTTAAGAGAGCCTGAGAATATGAGAACGTACCTGACAGAGAACGAGATTGCTATTGATGAAAGACAGAAGACAAAATTACTCGATACTGTTGAAAAATTGGAGCAGGATACGGAATATCGCACGGGTAAAAGATTCTTTGAGTTGTTTTTTTCGAGAATTCCATGTGAAGAGAATGGATTTAAGGGATTTGATTATGAAAAATTATGTGCTATGGTTTTATTCTTTGCACATAAAAGTTCGGAATTGTTGAAGACAAAACTTATGAAGCTTCTTAATTATTCAGATATGATTTTCTATAAAGAAAATGGAATTTCTATATCTGGATTAAAGTATGCGCATTTACCATACGGCCCCGTTCCTGAGAATTTTGATATGCTTTTTGGAAAAATGTCTGCTGATCATATTGCACATATTGAAGTGGTTTATGATAATGGGTATGAAAAGCATCAAGTGATTCCTGAATGCGATATTCCATCTGGTGTTTTATCCGAAGAAGAGCTGGATGTTCTTGAACGTATATATGTTAAGTTTAAGGATTTTGGCTCTGTTGATATTTCAAATTATTCTCATAAAGAGAAAGGATATAGATCTACAAAGAAGGGCGAAATTATATCATACTCTTATGCGAAGGATATTCAGTTAAATTAAAACTAAGAAATGCAAACGGCCTCTGGTGATATGACCGGAAGCCGTTATTTTTTAATCTTTGGATTACTGCAGCCGTATTAGCTGACGCGTCTGTTAGGGAAGCGGATGATCTTGTCGTTGTCCTCAAGGTTATCTGTTTCTGTGTAGTCTGCGCATTCTACGTCTATTATCTCTGAAGGGACTGCATCCTCATGAGAGATAGACTGTGAAGGCTTTGAAGGTGCTTCGAGTCGTGCAATTGCTTTCTGGCCTAACTGACGAAGCTTGGCATGTACAAGAGGTCTGCCGTATTCATACCAAAGTGTTGAAATAAAATCGGTCCCAACATCTATGGCGAAGTCTTTAGCCTGATCTTTTAACATATCCTTTCTTGTATAAGTTTTCTGCGGAGTAGCTGGTGGCAGCTTGGGCTCCACATAAGGAACAGGATTTTTGTACTGAACAGAAATTTTTCCGTTCTCTCTGATACCGCCAGAGCTATCTGTTTGGCCTTCTTTTAATTCTGGTGCTTCTACGATAAGCTTTCTCATTTTAATTTCCTGTGGATTTGTTTTGGTAGTTCTTACTGTGCTGTTCATGGTTATGACTCCTTTCATAATAGGGCTTGTAATTTACGCGGCGATGTACATGTGTGTGACACCCTGGTTATAGAAATCAGCATGCTGCTCCACAATGTGAGAGTTGCTGAAGTTTTCTGCCAGCATATCCTTGATGGCGGTTCCGTGATTGTAACCGTGGATTACGATCAGCTGGAAGGCAACCCGAACTGAGTTGATTATGTTGTTGATGAAACGACGAGTCTGGCTACATTTCATACCATGAACATCTACAATTACATAGATCTTGTCAGAAAAC
>CAVFAT010000005.1:14053-84694 GCA_963620785.1 Bacteroidaceae bacterium | reverse complement strand
TACTAATACAGCATTGCATATCTCACACGTGCAATGCGATGGTTGATCTGTAGGAAACGCTTGCCAACGATTACTTGACAGTAACTTCTTTCGTGAACAGCGAAAACTTTCAAGAAAACAGAAAAAAGAAAGCTGCCGCACGAATTTCGTGCGGCAGCTTCACCATAAAAGATATTAATTAGAAAGAAGTGAGATGTAAGCAATTTATTAAACTGCAAGTGGCCAGAAGATTGGGATCAGGACCATGCCGACTACAACTGTCAGAATGGACAGGCCAAGTCCCGGTTTGAAGAAATCCATAAACTCCAGATTACCAGGATTTACACACATGGTATTTGTCGGAGAACCAACAGGAGTAAGGAAAGGAGCTGATGCTGCAATACAGATCGCAACACCGACCGCTACAGGATTTACACCGAATGCAACTGCAATCGGAACAAAAATCGGAGTAACAACCAAAACTGCAGAGGTGTTCATCATGACATTTGTTAAAAGCATGGTGGTCACAAGAACAACGAAGAGAACCAGGTATTTGTTCGGATTATTGCCTAATAAGTTAACAACAAAATCTGCAATCAGCTGAGCGGCACCACTTTCGCTCATGGCCTTTGTAATTGCGCTCATACCGGTAACGATGAAAATCGTATCCCAGTCGATGGAATGTGCAGCCTGTTTTGTTGTCATAACACCACAAACAATCAGGATAAGGCATCCTAAAGAAGCAACAAAATACATAGGCAGTGCATCATTGTTCAATCCCATGGCAACAAAAGTAATAACCAGAATGACAGCTGTTAAAATTGCCTTAGGAAGATTGAAGTTTTCCTGGGCCACTTTATTTGTAGCCAGCAGTTCATCTGCATATTCCTGATTATGCGGATGCGGTTTTACCATTGTCTTACGGCCGATTGTCAGGAAGTATACGGCAAAGATCGCACAAAGCGGAAGACCAACCTTTCCCAGATCAAAGAAGCCAAGGAAAGGAATTCCCATTGCTTCGATCATGCCGGCAGTGGATACGTTAGAAGCTGCACCGACAAGGGTCAGGTTACATCCGATTGAAGATGCAAAGGAAAGAATAACCAGATTGCGGGAAAGCGGAACATTTGCTTTCAGGCACATGGCAACGACAATCGGAAGCATCATGGCAACAACGGATGTACCGGAGCATACCGATGAAAAGAATAAAGCAACGATCATAATTGCGATCATAATGCCGTTCTCGGTTGTACCGGTGAGTTTTACAATTTTCTGAGATACTTTATCTGCCAGACCAGAGTGAAAAATCGCTCCGCCGATGATCATGGTTGCACCGAGCAGAACGCAGGTGGAACCGGATGCTGCAGAAAGGACATCTTTCTTATCAATGACGCCGAGTATAGCCAGTGCAAATGCGCCGGCGCAGGCTGTTGCTGCTAGCGGAAGCTTGTCCGTTATCAATGCGACAACGACGATTGCTAGCACGATTAATGTAATAATAGCTGGTGACAACTATATTACCCCCTCTCATTTTAATGTACTAACGAATAGTTTTTCATAAACCATATTCAATTGTTTCATTTCGCACTTTCGTGCGCCCCCAAAAACCTATTTCCTGTTTCTTTTTGCAAAAAATGAACACAGTTAAAAAAATTTTTGAAAAGCATCTGAATCGTCTCGGTTATATCTGACAATAGCAAGCGCTTTTCAAAAGTGCTTTTTTATATTTTACACAATACAAGACGAAAGACATTCTGTCTAATGCAAAATATATTGACTTTTTGATGACATATATGTCATAGTTCGAAACAAAGGAGGGGTTTTATGTCTTGTAAACATCAATATTTTTTGGCGGTTGTTGAGGAAGGAAATTTCACGAGGGCAGCCGAAAAACTGTATATTTCGCAGTCGGCGCTAACGAAATATATCAAGCGTTTGGAGGAATCAATGGGGGTGATTCTTTTCGAACGGTCTTCACCGGTTCGCTTGACCTATGCCGGTGAGATTTATCTCCAATATGTCAAAAAAGCAATTCAGCAGGAAACAGCACTTTCACAGAAATTTGAGGAAATTTCACAGGAAGAGCGAGGCAGGATTCGGATGGGAATTGCGCGTTTCCGCAGCTCGATCCTGCTTCCGGATATTCTTCCGTCCTTTAAAAAGCAATATCCAAAGGTAGATATTGCACTTATGGAAAGGCAGAGTCATGAGCTGGTCACGGAACTGCAAAATGATACGATTGACTTTTGTATCAGTAATCCGATTGACATCATCAATTATACCGATCTGCAGTATGAACCTTTATACAGAGAAAGACTGCTGCTGGCAGTTGATGTGAAATATCCGGGACTGCAGAAGTTTGTTGATAATCCGGCCCGGGTTCATGCCGAAAATCAAAAGCTTATTTATCCTATGCTGGACATCCGAAAGATCCAGGAGGAGCCTTTTATGATCCTGCAGCCACAGCAGAGTCTTTCCTATGTAGTAGAAAATTCTCTTCGTAATATGGGGCTGACCTTTGGCAATACCTTTCGTACCACGAGCCTGCTGACAGCGGTCAATCTTGCGGCGGCAGGCTGCGGGTTTTCTTTTGTTCCGGATTTAATGGAAAGAAAGGAACGGTATTTTCCGAATAACCTTTTATATTTTCGCTTTTCTGAAGAGGATATTGTATGGGAAAATGCAGCCTTTTACAAAAAGAGCGCACCGCTTAGCAAACATAGCAGGGCATTTATTGATATGGTTAAGGAATTTTATGCCAGACCATAGAGAGTTCTAAGCGATAAAAGTGTTCTGTTCTGAGAGCTTTCTGATACGCAGTATTCGTATGCAATGCCGTAAAGCATAAAGTTTTCTGATACTTTACATTGTGATTCCGTATTATTTTTTTCCAAATACAGCGTGTACAATGACGGTAAACCAAAACCTGTTATCGTTGTAAGGAACACAGTTCGATCTAATCGAGTTTATGTATGTTGAATGGAGGAATAATACAATGGCAAAGGTAATTTCCCCTGGTGTTGCAGCATTGCGCAAGGTCGTAGAGGACGTATATGCAGCTGCACGCGAGGCCAAGAAGAACGGCGAGCTGGTTGGCTGGTCGTCCTCCAAATTTCCCTGCGAGCTTGCCGAGGCATTTGATCTGAAGGTTGTTTATCCAGAGAATCAGGCTGCCGGTGTTGCCGCTAATCGTGACGGCGAGATTATGTGTCAGGCTGCTGAGGATTTGGGGTATGATAATGATATTTGCGGTTATGCACGCATCAGTCTTGCATATGCTGCAGGCAAGCGAGCTGCCCGTAAATTTGACCCAGTTACCGGTGAATATGTGATCAATCCGAATAGCGGAAAGCCACTGAAGGATGAAAATGGAAATGTTGTCATAGATGAAGCAACAGGAAAGCCGAAAAAGGATCCGAAAACCATGGCGCCTTATACGGTACTTGATGACATTTATGAAATTGAAGCACTCCCGGACGGACCGGAAAAAGACCGTCGCTGGGAAGCAATCAAGCCCTATCGTCAGATGCGGATTCCTCAGCCGGATTTTGTTCTCTGCTGCAATAATATCTGCAACTGTATGACAAAGTGGTATGAAAATATTGCCCGTATGAATAACATTCCGCTCATTATGATTGATATTCCATATAATAATGAAGTGGGTGTTCCGGATAATTACGTAGCGTATATTCGCGGACAGTTTGATGCGGCCATCGTTCAGCTGGAAGAGCTGACCGGCAAAAAATTTGATCAGGAAAAGTTTAATAAAGCCTGTTCCAGTGCAAACCGCACAGCAAAAGCCTGGCTTAAGGTTTGCGATTTCATGCAATATAAACCGGCACCTCTTAGCGGATTTGACCTCTTCAATCATATGGCAGATGTTGTTACAGCCCGTGCAAAGCCGGAAACAGCAGATGCATTTGATCTTCTTGCTACAGAGCTGGAGGAAAATGTCCGTACAGGAAAGAGTACACTTCCTTTCCCGGAGAAATACCGCATTATGTTTGAAGGTATTCCTTGCTGGCCCAAGCTTCCGGATCTCTTTAAGCCGTTAAAAGCAGGCGGACTGAACGTGACAGCAGTTGTTTATGCACCGGCCTTCGGTTTTGTATATGACGACTATGAGGGTATGGTCAGAGCTTATTGCAAAGCGCCCAACTCCATCTGCCTGGAACAGGGTATTGAATGGAGAGAGGGAATTTGCCGTGACAACAAGGTGGACGGCATTCTCGTACACTACAATCGTTCCTGCAAGCCATGGTCTGGTTATACACCGGAGATGCAGCGGCATTTTGAAGCAGATCTTCATGTTCCCTGTGCTTCCTTTGACGGAGACCAGGCAGATCCCCGTAACTTTAATGAAGCTCAGTATGAGATTCGTGTACAGGGTCTGGTTGAGGCTATGGAAGCAAACAAAAATGCAAAGGAGGTTGCAGCGGAATGAGTATCGAATCTCTTGTAAATGAATTCCGTCAGATTGCCGAAAATCCGAAAGCACAGCTGACGAATTATAAAGCAGAAGGAAAAAAAGCAATCGGCGTCCTGCCTTACTATGTACCGGAGGAGCTGGTTTATGCAGCCGGAATGGTTCCTTTTGGAATCTGGGGCTCCAATGATAAAACAATCAGCAAGGCAAAGAAATATTGCGCATCCTTTTATTGTACGATTGCACAGCTTGCCATAGAAATGCTCTTAGACGGCACAATGGATCAGCTGGATGGTATTATTACACCTACCATTTGTGATACCTTGCGTCCCATGAGCCAGAACTTCCGCTTTGCTATGCGGGATAAAATGGCAGTTATCTTCCTTGCACATCCGCAGAATCGTTTTGATGAAAATGGTCTTCGTTTCTGTGTCAGCCAGTATGAGCATGTAAAAGAAGAGCTGGAAAAGGTTTCCGGTGCTCCGATTACAGATGAAGCGCTGAAGGATGCAATCCGGGTCTACAATGAAAGCCGTGCGGCAAGAAGAGAATTTGTGAAGCTTGCCAATGATCATTGTGATGTGATCACACCGGGTATGCGTTCTGCCGTATTGAAGGCAAGCTGGTTCATGCTGAAGGATGCTTATACCGAAAAATTGAACATGCTGAATGATGAGCTTGCAAAGCTGCCGGTATGTCAATGGGAAGGTACAAAAATTGTTACCAGTGGCATTATCTGTGATAATCCACAGCTTCTGGCTTACCTGGAAGAAAACAAGATTGCAATTGCAGCAGATGATGTTGCACATGAGAGCCGTTCTTTCCGTACGGATGTTCCGGAGGATGAGGATCCCATGATGGCACTGGCTCTGCAGCTTGCACATATAGATTATGATGTTCTGCTCTATGATCCTGCGTCAAATCAGAATCGACGTGGTGAATATGTTGCAGCACTTACAAAAGAAAGCGGAGCACAGGGGGTTGTTGTTTTCATGCAGCAGTTCTGTGATCCGGAGGAAATGGAATATCCTTATTTGAAGAAAGCTTTGGATGATGCAGATATTCCACATATTAAGCTTGGTATTGACCAGCAAATGCGCGATTTCGGTCAAGCTCGTACTGCTCTACAGGCCTTTTCTGATGTCCTGAGTGCACAATTAGTTTTTTAACTCCTACTCCCTTACTCATGCTTGTCGCTGATAAGCGACGATTAATTGGTTTTGCCATCCACATAGTTACATCTTTCTAACGAGCTTACCTTAATCTATAAAGAAAGCCCCATAGCATGCATCTGTTCGCGTGCTATGGGGTATTTTTTATGTAATAGAAAAATTCCTTCCTATTATAAATATACAAAGATTTATATAAAGAATGTGTCAAAAAATATGCCATTTGATTTGTGTCATTTTGCAAATAACCCGATAAATGTTAAAATAAACGAAAATAAAAAAGATAAAAGGGAAAATTCATTTACATTTATGAGTAGGGGTAGGTTTTATGAATTTGGAATATTACAAGAATTTTGTAACAATTGTCGATACCGGAACAATTTCCGGAGCGGCGGAAAAGCTGCTGATCGCACAGCCTTCTTTGAGTGGACAGATAAAGGCCTTGGAACAGGCCTATGGAGCAGCTCTTTTGATCAGAAAGCCGCGTCATGTGGAGTTAACAGATGCAGGCAGAATTTTATATGATAAGGTAAAAGCAATCTGTGCACTGGAGGATTCTGCACAAAAGGAGATCGCAGCCTGTATGGTGGGAAGCCGCGGTACCCTTAGTCTGGCTACAACAGCCATTCACCCGGATCCCTTTCTATATCAGCTGCTGCAGGATTTTCATATCGCCTATCCGGATATTACCTTTGAGATCATTGAACACAATTCCGCACAGATTGCAGAAATGCTAAAGAATCATATTGTGGAGATTGGCCTGATGCGAATCTATTCTCCGGAGTTTCGGCGAGTACTCACAATGCAGGAGAAGATGCAGGTTTATTTTCATAAGGAGCATCCGGTACTTCGGCCGGAAATGGAAACAGTTCCCTTGTCGCAGCTTCGAGAGCTTCCCTTGGCAATCACAAGTGGAATGAAGCAGCAGTTTACGGTTGCCTGTCAAAATGAGGATTTTGAGCCGACATTTGTCAGTGTTTCTTCTTCCCGTGGCTTGGCAACGCTTTGGGCTAAAGACAAGATTACGGCTTGTATCATAGCCGGATCGAATGCTTATGATGCAGGTGATTACTGCTGCAGGGTTCTGGATTCCTGTGCCCTGGATACGAACCGTTCCTTTAGTGTTCTTCGGGATCGTGCCCTCTCTGCTGTGGCACAGACTTTCCTTTCTTTTTGCTGTGAGCATCCTTTAGCAAAAGATTGGGAAAGAAATTGACCCAATGTGCCTGACATTGACAGAAAAAAAGAATCAGACTAAAATAGCGTATACCCCTTATGGTATGGAGGTGACGAGATGAAGCAATGTATGGATTCAGACAATCTGCATCGCAGGTTAAAGAAGATCATCGGTCAGGTACAGGCAATTGACAAGATGATCGATGAGGACGTTCCCTGTGAGGATATTCTTTCGCAGCTGAATGCAGCCAAGTCAGCCTTGCATGGATGCGGAAAGGTTGTATTGGAAGGACATATTAAGCATTGTGTCCGTGATGGTATTGAGCACGGGGATGCAGATAAAACAATCGAGAATTTTACAAAGGCAGTGGAACGTTTTGCAAACATGGGCTAGAGGCAGTTTGCAAGGCACTTAAGGCGCATGCAAAGTCTATAAAGAATCTACTGAGAATAGATGCAGATAGCTGCAGATAAATGCAGGCAGGAGAAAGGTTTCAGATAAGAGATCTTGCTCCTGCCTGTTTTTTATATAACAGGAAACTCCTTGACAGCCCATACCCCTATAGGTATACTAAACCTATACCCCATAGGGTATAAAAGGAGGGATGTGATGAAACAGATGATGGAAAGGCTCGAGGGATTCCTGGAGCTTGGAGGAACAAAAAAAGACATTAGCCTGCTGCTTATTTCGGGAATCGCTTTGCTGCTGAGCCTGACAGGGCTGGTCAGCCTTCCCTTTGATATTGCCTGGGTAGCCATTATCCTTTGTGGTATTCCGATTATTTTGGAAGCCGTCATCGGACTTGTTACGGAATTTGATATTAAGGCAGATGTTCTGGTATCTCTGGCACTGATTGCTTCTGTTTGTATCGGAGAAAACTTTGCCGCCGGAGAGGTTGCTTTTATTATGCAGGTTGGAGCACTTCTTGAGGATCTAACAGTTGCAAAGGCAAGAGCCGGCATTGAAAAGCTGGTGAAGCTTACGCCTCAGACGGCACGTATCATAGAAGAGGGTATGGAAAGGATTCTTCCGGCTGCGCAGGTCAAAGAGGGAGATAGATTGAGAGTTCTGCCGGGCGAAAGTATTCCGGTTGACGGAGTGATCATTTCAGGACAGAGCTCGATCAACCAGGCCGTGATGACAGGGGAATCCCTTCCCGTGGATAAGGGCGTAGGAGATGAGGTATTAAGCGGTACGGTGAATCAATTTGGTGTCTTTGAGATGAAGGCGAGCAAGGTTGGAGAAGACAGCTCGATTCAGAGGATGATCAGGCTGGTACAGTCAGCCGATGCAGGAAAGGCAAAGATTGTCGGTATTGCGGACCGCTGGGCGACATGGATCGTTGTGATCGCATTATCGGCAGCAGGACTTACCTGGCTGATTAGCGGTCAGATCATCAGAGCGGTTACGATCTTGGTTGTTTTCTGCCCCTGTGCCCTGGTTCTGGCAACGCCGACGGCAATCATGGCCGCAATCGGAAATGCAACAAAGCATGGATTTCTTGTCAGAGAGGGAGATGCCCTGGAAAGGCTCGCCCAGGTAAAGCTGATTGCTTTTGATAAAACAGGAACCCTGACCTGCGGAAAGCTGAGCGTGACAGCAGTCAAAAGCCTAAGGGACGAATATGGGGAGAAGGACATATTTGCATTTGCAGCGGCAGCAGAAAGCCTCTCGGAGCATCCGATCGGAAAGGCAATTACGGCTTCCTATAAAGAAAAATACGGAGAAGAAGCGAGTCACTGTGATGACTTTAAGATGACAGTGGGCAGAGGCATAGAGGCTTTGCTTGGAGAGCGGAAGATTTTTGCCGGAAACAGAGCTCTTTTGGAGGAAAATGCGATTTCGGTCGGAAGAGAGGAAGAACTTAATGCCTTCTATGCGGAGGGCAGTACGGTAATCTTCATAGGAATTGACGGAGCATTTGCAGGTTATATTGTCCTTTCGGATGTGCTTCGGGATGAGAGCAGGCAAATGATTTCAAAGCTGAAGGCACTTGCCCTTAGGCCGGTTCTTCTGACAGGAGATAATCAAAATGCGGCAGAGAGCATTGCGGCTAAGCTGCAGATCGAAGAGTATCGTGCGGGATGCCTGCCGGAGGATAAGCTAAACTATATTGCAGAAAGTGAAAGGGAAAAGAAAGCCGTTTGCATGATCGGCGACGGGATAAATGATGCGCCGGCATTGAAAAGGGCGACTGTCGGAATTGCGATGGGCGGGATCGGAAGTGATATTGCCGTGGACGCGGCAGATATTGCTCTGGTTAACGATGAAGTAAAGGAGCTTCCGCATTTGCTGGCTCTTTCTAAGCGAATGATGAATACCATAAAATTAAATATGACCTTTTCCATGTGCCTGAATTTTATTGCAATCGTATTGGCGATTACGGGTATTTTGAATCCTGTGGTAGGTGCCTTGGTACATAATGCAGGATCGGTACTTGTTATTATCAATTCCTCCCTGCTTTTAAAATGGAAGAAAAAAGAATAAAGCATTTCGGAAATGGAAAGGCAGTCTGTGAGAGAAGGCTTTCGTGAAAGAAAAAGAGGACCGGTGTATGAAAATTGGCTTCATACATTAGTCCTCTTTTTCTATTAATATGAGGCGGAATTTGCAATTCATCTTAAGTGTGATAAGATGAATTGCAGACGAAGAAGGGAAGAAAAAAGAAAAAAGAGAGATGGAATGAAAAGCGAAAAAGAGGGAATGACAGGAAAAAAAGAAGGGGAAGAGCTGACAGGAGGTCAGTATTTTAAGACCTATATTTTGCCGACGCTGATCATATGGGCGATATTCGAAACGGTTGCCATTACGCTTTGGCAGACGAAGCATAATATATTTTATCTTTTTAATTTTACTTATATCGGATCCTCTGTAGCGCTTGGACTCTACTTGATGATAAAAAGACACAAGTATGCCAGAAGGGTTGTTCAGCTTCTGGTTGGTCTTTATATGCTGATCTATCTGGGCCTGATCTGCAATGAAAATATGCAGATTGAGGGCTTTTGGTACTTCCTGTTTATGGGGGTATTTGAGGGAGCAACCATCCATTATGCAGTGGCAAAGATTTTTGGTCCCCTGCTCTTCGGAAGAGGCTGGTGCGGATATGCCTGCTGGACGGCGATGGTGCTGGATTTTCTGCCCTATAAGCAGCCGAAGGCATCCAGGAAAAGGCTAGGATGGATCCGCTATATTACCTTTGCGGCATCTCTTGTTTTTGTCAGTGCTTTATTCCTGGCAAAGGTTGGAAATATCGAGAGGATTATGTTCTGGGCCTTTATTATTGGAAATATTGCTTATTATGCAGTAGGTATCATTCTGGCATATGCCTTTCAGGATAACAGGGCTTTTTGCAAATACATCTGTCCGATCACGGTTTTTCTGAAACCGATGAGCTATTTTTCTCTTTTTCGGATCAAATGTGATAAGGAAAAGTGTATTTCCTGCGGAAAATGCAGAAGAGTCTGTCCTATGAATGTGGATCCTTCTGATAATTCCAGAAAAAGGAAGAACGGAACAGAATGTATTTTTTGTATGGAATGTGCAAAGAATTGTCCCAAGAAGGCTTTATAAATTCCTGGCTTAAGAGACCTTACAGAAGGCAGAGAAAGCAGAAGGGATAATAGAGGATAGGGATAGAGTCAAAAAAGACAAGAAGAGAGCAGAAAAGAAAATGGTGAGAGAGTCATGACAGGAATTCTGTGTATAGAAGATGAAGGAGGAATCCTTTTTCATCAGAGAAGAGTAAGCCGGGACAGGCTGCTGGTTGATTGGATTATGGAGAAGATCGGAAAAAGAAAGCTTTGGATGAGGCCATATTCAAAGCTTCTTTTTGATGCGTATCCGGTGGAAACAGCAGAGGATTATCTTGCCCAGGCAGGAGATGGGGATTTTTGTTTTATTGAGGACGGAACTTATACTGAGTATATGGATAAGTTGGCGGGACTGCTTTTATGCAAATGGAACCGGCATTATCCTTCCGATCTGAAATTTCAAGGGAGCATATTGGCGGAAGGCTGGCAGCTGGAGGCGGTATATGAAGTGAAGGGCTCCTCTCATGAGCGTATTACAGTAGAGGAGTGGAAGAAAAAATGAGTGCATATCGTAAAAGTAAGAAAGACTTTTCCAAAAGACCGGTGAGAAGAAGGGGAAGAAAGGGAGCAGAAAGCTATGTCCTGCTTTTTCTGCTGACCTTGATGCTGGCCTTTCTTCCGGCCTGTGCGGATCCGGAGAGTTCAGCAGATACTGCTTCGGCAGATGCGGAGCAGGCGACAGAAGAGAGCAGCCTTGATCTGAAGAATGCGGCGGCAGCAGTCGGTCTCAGTACTGGGACAGCAAATACAGAAAGAGAGCAGACAGATGAGGCCGGAAGCGGCAGTGTCAGTCTGGAGGAGATTCCTGCCTATAGCGGCAGTCCTTATGTTGAGATCAATGATAACAATCCCTTCTTTACGGATGCAGATCTGACGGAGGAGGCTTTTGAGAGCTATAGTGATCTTGATTCTTTGGGCAGATGCGGGCAGGCTTATGCGAATGTCTGCAAGGAGCTGATGCCGACAGAAGAGAGAGGAGAGATCGGTTCGGTAAAGCCAAGTGGCTGGCATACGGTCAAATATGATTCTGTCAGTGGAAAATATCTCTATAACCGCTGTCATTTGATCGGCTATCAGCTGACGGCAGAAAATGCCAATGAGAAAAATCTGATCACAGGAACCAGATATCTGAATGTAGAGGGCATGCTTCCCTTTGAAAATATGGTGGCCGATTATGTGGAAGAAACAAATAACCATGTTTTATACCGGGTTACGCCTTATTATGAGGGGGACAATCTTCTGGCAAGCGGCCTTTTGATCGAGGCTAAGTCCGTTGAGGATGATGGTGACGGAATCCTATTTAATGTTTACTGCTATAATGTACAGCCCGGCATCACAATTGATTATACCAATGGTGACAGCTCGGAGGATGGAAGCAGCGCAGCAGAGACAAAATCATCAGATTCGGCAGCTGCAGGAGCTGTGGCAGCGACAGGAAGTGTCAGCAATTCCAATCAGACGGCAGCAGAGCAAGCTGCAGAAGACAGCATTGAGGATGTCAGCGATTCGGATCAGGGAGAAAGCATTGTTCATATTACAAATACGGGAAGCAAGTATCATAGAGCCGGCTGCAGAACCTTGAAGAGTGATCGGGAAGTGACCTTGGATGAGGCTAAGGCAATGGGACTTGAGCCATGTAAGGTTTGCAATCCACCGAAATAAGGAGAAGGAAAAGGAAAATGACAGAAGCGGAGCATTACCGGGAAGCCTTCCGATTTGCGGAGGAAAAGCATAAGGGACAGTATCGGATTGGCGGACAGCCCTATATCAGCCATCCTCTGGCGGTGGCAGAAGCCCTGAAAAGAGAAGGCTATGGCATGGACTATCAGATTACGGGACTTTTTCATGATCTTCTGGAAGATACGGATGCAAGAGAAGAGGAAATTGAAAAGATCGGTGGCCTGAAAGTGCTGGATGCGGTAAGGCGGCTGACCAAGACAGAGGGCTATATCATGGCGGACTATATCGCCGGAATCAAGGAGAATCCTTTGGCTCTGGCTGTCAAAAGGGAGGATCGGATTCACAATCTGCAGACCGCCTTTTGTACGGACAGAGATTTTCGCATGAGATATATAAAGGAAAGCAGGGAATGGTATCTGGATTTTTCACCCAAGATCAAATATCTGGTGGATGAGCTGGAGAAGACCCTATAGAGAAAAGAAGCGCTGATTTGATCAGCGCTTCTCTGGAAAGGAGAAAAATGTTAACACTTATATTTTTTATCGGAGTAATCTGGTTTGTGATCAAGCTTTTTATCCTGGGCTTGAAAGCTTCCTGGGGAATTTTTAAACTGCTATGCACAGTCATATTTTTCCCCTTGATTTTGATTGTAATGGTTGTGGTAGGTTTGGTCTATCTGGCTTTTCCCCTTCTGATCATTGCGGGAATCATAGCAATTGTTCGTTCGCGCCTGTAAAAAGAGAAAATAGTGAAAAAGGAATCGGCGAAAATCAATCGCCCCAAACTTCCTGAGCGATTTCTTTGACCAGTTTCAACTTTGCCCACTGCTCTTCTTCCGTCAGCTTATTGCCGATTGCGCAGGAAGCAAATCCGCACTGGGGGCTGAGGCAGAGACGATCGAGAGGGATATATTTTGCGGCCTGATGAATTCTGGCAATGACAGCTTCTTTGTCCTCAAGCTGAGGGCTTTTTGAAGTGATCAGGCCGAGTACGACTTTTTTATCAGGGGAAACTTTGGCAAGAGGAGCAAAGCCACCGGATCTTTCGTCATCATATTCCAAAAGCAGGGCATCTACATTTTCCTTTGCGAAAACATAATCAGCAACAGAATCGTAGGGACCGCTGGTAAAGAAGGTAGAGTGATAATTACCCCGGCAGATATGAGAAGTAATGGTCATATCCTCCGGCTTATTTTCCAGGGCGAGGTTATTGACAGCAAGAAGCTGCTCCTTTACCTCATCAAGATCCTGGCCAAGGGCCTGATAGCGCTGTTTTGCGGCATCGCCGACAATTGCACCCCAGGTACAGTCATCCAACTGCAGATTGCGGCAGCCGGCAGCGTAAAATTGCTTGATGACATCCTGATATGCAAGTCCGATATCCTGAATCAGGGATTCATTATCGGCATAGTAGTTTCTGGTGCTTTCATAGTTGGCAGGTACAATCAGCTGCTGATACATTTGTGCTGGAGCAGGGATGGTATATTTGGCAATGGTATTCTCATCCTCAAACTGTTTTAAGAATTTAAAGTATTCAACAAAGGGATGCGCCTTTGCCTTGATCTTTCCGACAAGGTAGGTATCATCAACCAGAGCAAGCTCGGCATCGAATTTGACACCATTTCCGGTATTTTTGTGTTCTACACCTTCAAAGCCCCACATAAAATCAAGGTGCCAGTAGGTCCTGCGGAACTCCCCATCGGTAATGGCATGGAAGCCAAGTTCCTTTTGCTTTGCGACCAGCTTTGTAATCTCTTCGTTTACAATCTGATCATAGGCAGCCTGATCCAGCTTGCCGCTTTGGTAGGAAGCAGTTGCTTCCTTGAGTGCTTCCGGGCGTAAGAAGCTGCCGACGAAATCATAATGAAAGGGTGTTTTTAAAGTACTCATATTTTATTCTCCTGTTTTTCTGTGGTTTTTTTCGATGGGAATAGTATAAATTGAGAGGAGCACTTTGGAAAATATGGAAAATATGGGGCTGGATATAGGATGAAACTATAGCAGTGGAAGACAAAGCCGGTTATGACAGAAGCTGGAGAGCAGATCTTCTACATAATAGAGGATAGTGTGTTGATAAGAGGAAAAAAAAGAATGAAGAAAAGTGGAAAAAGAGAAAAGAGAAAATCTGTTTTTGAGCAGCCGGTAGCGGGAATGCTTTTGACGATGCTGCTGATCTATGTTTTTGCGGGACTGCTGGGCAGCATTGCAAATTCTATCTTTGGCATTAGTTACACCGGGTTAGTAGTGAATAGCCAAAAGGAAGAGATTGTCAGTGATGGAACTGCGATTTTTGCGGCTATTCTCTGCCTTTTGATCTATTGGTTCTGTAATAAAAAAAGACTGGAGAACTTTTTTGGCTGTCAGAATTTCGGACCCTATCTGCTGATGGGTTGGAGCATATTTGTAGTAGAAGGAATTACCCTGATCGGAGACTTTGTTCAGGCAAAGGAGATCGGAAGCATTGCCCTGGCAGTCCTTATGGGACTGGCACCCGGTATAAAGGAAGAGGTTATATTCCGTATCATTCCGATCGCCCTTGTCATGAAAGGAAAGGACAAGGAAAAAAATATGTGGATCGGATTTTTTACCTCCAGTCTTGTTTTTTCTTTGATCCATATTTTGAATGTTCTTGCAGGAGCGGATCTTGTGATGAGTCTGATTCAGGCTTTTTATGCCTTCTGCGTAGGGCTTCTTTTTGCGGCAATTTATCTGAGAACCGGCAATATGTGGATTACGATTTTCTTGCATTCCATCACGGACATTATTGCCTTTGTGGAGCTTGAAGCACAGCAGAATTTCGCTGTTCAGGTAATAAGAGTGGGGGCAGCTGATCAGCTGCTTCTGATCGGATTTGGCATTCTTTATCTGATCAATGCCCTTTATATTTTCAGAAAGAGCAAGAGAGATGAGGTCCTGCTGACCTGGAATCGGAAATGGAAGGTAACAGAGTCATAGAGCGGAGGAAGAAGATGCAGATCAGGGACGTGGAACCCAAAGAGGTATTCTATTATTTTGAAGAGCTTTCAAAAATTCCGAGAGGATCGGGACATACGGAGGCAGTGGCAGAGTATTGTCTGCATTTTGCTAAGGAGCAGGGCCTGAAGGCAAAGAAGGATGCCGGAGGAAATGTGCTGATCTATAAGGGCGCTTCTGCAGGTTATGAGGAAAAAGAGCCGGTAATTCTTCAAGGACATTTGGATATGGTCTGCGAGAAGGAAGCGGATTGTGAAATAGATATGGAAAGACAGGGTCTGAAGCTCGAGACAGACGGAGAAAAAGTTTGGGCGAAAGGGACAAGCCTTGGTGCAGATGATGGCATTGCCATTGCCTATATCATGGCGATTCTTGCTTCGGATGAGATTGCACATCCGCCAATTGAGGCCGTGTTTACCAATGATGAAGAAATCGGCATGCTGGGCGCAAGAGCGCTGGATATGGATGCGCTTCAGGCAAAGAGACTGATCAATATTGATTCCGAGACGGAAGGCATTCTCTATGTCAGCTGTGCGGGTGGTGTGAACGCTGTTTGTGAGATTCCCCTGTGCGAGGAAAGAGCGGAAAAGGCAGAAGGCGTCTTTTATGAACTCAAAATCAGCAATCTTGCCGGCGGACACTCCGGAATTGAGATCCATAAGCAGAGGACAAATGCAATCAGGCTTCTGGCTTCTCTCCTTTCGGCAGGTGAAAAGGCTGCAGAGCTTCGCTTGGCAGAGCTTAGCGGAGGCGGAAAGGATAATGCCATTCCCAAGGAGGCGAGAGCTCTTGTTCATATTGAAGAGGGGGAAGAAGCCTTTCTCCATGCCTTAAGAAGGAAGATGGCGCTTTGGCTGGAAGATGTGAGCGAAGAAGACAAAAATGTGAGGATCAGTCTGAAAAAGGCAGAAGAAGGAGCAGAAGAAAGAAGGGGTCTTCTGACAAGGGAAAGTACGAAGAAGGTCTTGTTTGCTTTGCAAATGACGCCGGACGGCTTATATAAGATGAGTCAGGAAATTGAGGGTATGACAGAAAGCTCTCTCAATCTTGGAATTGCCCGTCTGGAAGAGGGAAAGCTGGAGTATACCTATCTGATCAGAAGCAATAAGGCAGCGGGGAAGGAACTTTTGCTGGAGCAGGTGAAAAACTTTACGGAATATCTGGGCGGAAGGCTAGAGACGAAGGCAGATTATCCTGCCTGGGAATACCGCAGGGACTCAGAATTGAGAGAACTCTGCCGAAACTGCTTTTTGGAGCTTTACGGTTATGAGCCGGAGATTACCTCTATTCATGCCGGCTTGGAATGTGGAATCTTCGTCGGGAAAAGACCGGATCTGGATATGATCTCCTTTGGACCGACCCTGCAGAATGTGCATACAAGCGATGAGCGAATGGACCTGGCTTCGGCAAAGAGATGCTGGGATTATTTGCTGGAGATTCTGAAAAAACTGTTCTAAAGATAGTGGAAAGAGCTGAGGCAAAAGCGGTGGAATTTCAAATCAAATTGGCGGATAAAATAATAAAAATAGAGTCCTTATACAGTGAGGTCTGTCAGATGTGCAAATCCTATTTATGGGAAGAGGGCAAGGCTGACATAGAGATTCAAAGCAGTAGGGAATTAATCGAAGGAGAAGACGCAGAAGACAGATCCGGGACAGCGGTTACGGATGCCTATCGGGAAACTTTGGCTGTTTACCGGCAGATCGCAGAGCGGATGCTGGATTATGATACCTTCCTGATGCACGGCTCCGTTGTGGCAAAGGATGGAAGAGCCTTTATGTTTGCAGCACCGAGCGGTGTCGGGAAGACGACAAGAACGAGGCTTTGGCTGGATCAGATCGCGGATTCCCAGATTATAAATGGAGATAAGCCCTTGATCAGGATCTCAGATCAGGAGATCATAGCCTGCGGCAGTCCCTGGTCAGGAAAGGAAAAGCTGAATGAGAACCTTTGTCTGCCTTTGGCGGCAATTTATTTTTTGGAGAGAGGGGAAGAAAGCTCCCTTCGAAAAATGTCTTTTTCGGAAGCTTTTGTCAGAATTCTTCGACAGACCTATAGGCCAAAAGACAGCAGGAAAATGGCAAAAACACTGGAATTGCTGAAAAAGATGGAAGGCAAAGCAGTCTTTTATCTTTATCGCAATACGCTAAAGGATGCGGACATGAACTGGCTCTATGAGGAAACCATAAAAGATTTGCAGCATAGGGATTGACCTGGAAAATAGGCAGTATGATAGCAGATGAGACTTCGCAGAAAAGGAAGCTTTTCCGGATACTATCGCCTGCCTGTTTTCTTTTCCAAAAAGATCTTTCTTGTCACAAAGTTATAAACCATGACGATCGCTGTAGCTGCGATCTTTGCACCGGTATAAACGATATTGTAGCCGGTATTTTCCTGCAGGAAGCTGCTGCTTTCATAGACCGGGCCTACAGCAATCCAAATAATAAGGCTGTTAATCAGAAGGCCTACGATGGAGAGCAATACAAAGATAAGGAACTCTGTGCGCCGGTTCAGATCATCTTTTCTCTCAAAGACAAATTTAAAGCTGAGAATATAGTTAACCGTCACGGATATGACAAAGCCCAGAGCAGAAGCCAGAACCGAAGCGGCTTCAAAAGATTCTGCAGAGAAGGCGGCCATGAGCAGGTTAAGTACAATCAGTCCGATAAGGTAATCAATCACAAAGCATACCGCACCGACAAAGCCAAATTTTATCAGTTGTTCTATTAACTTTTGCATCTAACTTTCTTTATTCCTTTCTTTAACATGAAATTGTCAAAGTGTTTTTCGCAAGGCCTGCAAATAATGCTTAAATAAATTAAGAAACTTATCATAGCCTATCATGCGCTTGTGATGATTCCTGCATATCATCCGTCCGTTCACTGATAATATATCTAGGCCTGTGTTTGCTTTCCATATAAATCTTTCCGATATACTGACCAATTACGCCAAGGCTGATCAGCTGTATGCCTCCAAGTGCACAGATGATGCAGGTCATACTCGCCCAGCCGGAAACGGCATCTCCTCTAAAATATGAAATTATGGCATACAGAATACCGAGAAAGCTGATGCTTGATACAATCACTCCCAATCCTGTGATCATACTTAAAGGCTTCGTACTAAGGCTTGTAATGCCGTCAAAAGCCAGGGATAACATTTTGTGAAGGGGGTAATGACTATCACCCGCAATTCTCTCATGTCTTTCATAGAAAACGCTTGTACTTTTGAAACCGACCAGGGGCAGCATCCCTCTTAAAAAGAGATTTACCTCTTTGAACTCAGCAAATTCATCCAGTACCAGGGAGGAAATCAATCGGTAATCCGCATGATTGAATATGACTTCAGCGCCCATTGCATTCAGCAGCTTATAAAAGTTCTCTGCCGTAAAGCGCTTGAAGAAGGTATCTGTATCCCTCTTGCTTCTGACACCATAGACAATCTCATATCCCTGAAGATACTGATCGACCATTTCACCCATAGCGGCAATGTCGTCCTGACCATCGCAATCGATAGAAATGGTAATATCACATTTGTCTTTTGCATCCATCAGACCTGCCAAAAGTGCATTTTGATGTCCCTGGTTTCTGCTTAGACTAATTCCGGAAAAATGTTCATTTTCCTTCGACAGATTCATGATAATATCCCAGGTGCTATCCCGGCTGCCATCATTTACAAATAGAATTTTACTATCCCGGCTGATTTTGCCATGCTCAATGAGGGTCTGCACTTCTTCCAGAAACTGTTGTGAAGTGATCGGCAAAACTTTCTCTTCGTTATAACATGGAACCACAATATACAAGCTAGGCTTCATGCGCATCATCCCCTTTTCTTTTAAGCCTTTATGCTTACTGCATGATATCCTTGATAAGCTGGTCATAATTTTCATAACCAATCGCGATACATTCATCAGACTGGTAGATAATATGCTCTGTACTTAGTTTTCCGGTCCATGAATTATTTTCCCATTCTGCTTTTGAGAAAAGCAGGAAAAGCTTTCCCTCCGGATGGCTATCAGTATGAGATTTCAGCTGCAGCCAATCATCAGTAGCATCAATGCTTTCAATGTCTATATGTCCATCACTTTCGGAACTCTGCCAGTGCCATACTTCAATGTCGCCATTTGATAACTCGGTCAAGACATTGGATAGCCAGAAAGTACCATAACCCTCTGTATAGTTCTCATTCTCTAATGCAGCCACAACATTGCGTAATTCTGCAGTCTTATCTACCTTATATTCTTCCTTGCAAAATAAGAATCCGGAAAAAGCAAAAAGCAAAACAAAAATTGTGATTGCGATATCAGTGATTTGCTTTTTCAATCCCGTATTCTGAAAGAAAATCGCGATCATGGGTATCGACAAAATGATAATCGGCAAATTGTATCGATTGTGATAGCCGAAATCTGTAAACAGATACAGGAGAATAAAGATAAGAAAAGCAGCTGCGGTAAACAAAGCGATTCTGTAATGTGCCGGATTCGCCTTCTTTTTGTTTTTTAATAGGTGAAAACATGAGTAAAAGGTGAGTGAAAACCAGCATAAGGATAGAAAATTAGTCAGTAGTGAGAAGCCGGAAATCATTTCGCTGCGATATCCATAAGAGGAGAGGAAGCCGGCAATGAGCATCGATAATTTGGAAAGATCAAATCCGGTAAATGAAATTTCATTCCATTGTTGAAAGGAATAGATTTGAGACAAAAGCTTCGTATTAATGAGATATCCTATCGCAGCTCCTGCAAATGATACCGGCGAAAAAAGGATATATTTCCTATCTCCATCCTCCAATTTACAAATCACTTTTTCCTTTTCTATGGATATTCCGGTTTTCAGCAGGATAAGAGAAGCGAAGAGCAAGGGAAGATATAGAATAATGACCTGCCTGGCGCCGCCCATACAGGCAAGAAGGGAAGACAGAAGAGCAGCCAGCAGATATCCTTTTTTTCTTTTTTCCTTTTCTTCTGCAACATAAGCCTCACATAGGCCTAAAGTAAAAAAAGTGATCGCGATATGCGGAATATAATAGGCGCCTTTCAAAACAAAAAGAAAATAGCCTTCCGAAAAAGGAATCATCAGCAAGGCTGCTGTGATCAAAAAATATCGTTTGATCTGCAGGGATTTACATGTAAAATAATAGGCTGCGGTCATAACAATATATAAGCAACAGTAGGAAGCAATCCGCACCCTATGCCAGTTATGAAGGATCTTGAAGAAAAAGGCATAAAAGATCTGTGTATTAACCACACGCAGTTCTGTAGAATAATACCAGGATTTTGACAGCAAACTGTTTTCATTTGCCAATAACTGTCCCAGGATAAGCTCGCTTGCATCATCGGAATTCAGCAAAAAGGCGATTCTGCTTTTGATAAAGCAGACAGAGCCTATAAAAGCAATCAGAAAAATGATTCCGGATAGGATCAAAAATTTTTGTTTTGATTTATTATTCATCTCTTTCCTCGCTCGATTATGTTTTATGGTATAGGAAACTTCTATGAAAAGAGCCGCTGCCGCGGCCTTTAAGAATACTAAAATGATACTAAATAATATATTATCAGAAAAAAGGGCGGGAAACTACTCTGCCGACAAAATAATAGGCAGTAATCCCGGTATGCAAGATGTAGGTAAGGTGTGCGTAACAAAAGCGTTTCCAAAGCGTTACCATAGCGAAAAGTATGATATAATTATTCAATTACATATATGATTTAGAAAGAAAGCATGTACTCAAATCATATGCAAACAAAAACATGTGTAATGTGAAGAAATCTGTTTACACTGAGGCCATTCCTATCATCAGAAAGGGGAAAGAGCATGAAGACAAAATATACATTTGAAATTATGGAAATTGACGATCAGATCATGGCGGTTCCGATTGGAGAGAAAGCGGATGAGCTGCATGGCATCCTGAAGCTGAATCAGAGCGCAGCGGCAATTCTGGAGTTGCTCAAGGAAGAGACAAGCGAGGAAGAAATCGTGCAAAAGCTGCTGGAGAAGTATGAATCCTCCGAGGAAGACATGAGAAGCTATGTAAAGGGCTATTTGACAGAGCTTGAGGAAGCGGGACTTTTGGCATAATGAAGGAAATCAAAAAAGCAAGAGAACGGATTGAAAAAATCTGGGGAAAGCAAAAAAGAAAAGAAGGCGAATACCGCCTTTTAAAGTACACCCTTCAGACGGAGAATGAGGAAGGCACCCTTCTTTATAATATGATCAGCGGAGAGCTGATCCTGCTTTCAGAAGAGGAAAAGGCTTTTCTTGACCGTCTGCCGGCGGAGCTTGAGCCGGAATACGAGGAGCTGGTCGAAAAGCATTTTCTGGTGCCCCTTTCTTATGACGAGAGAAAAACAGTAAAACAGCTGCGTCAGCTTCTTTCTGTGATGAATCAGAAAAAGGGAATAACAGGTTATACGATCCTGCCGACGACCTACTGTAATGCAAGATGCTTTTACTGCTATGAAAGCGGGATTGAATTTACCCATATGACGCCGGAAACGGCGCATGATCTTGTGAATTATATCGAGGCGCATAGCACAGAGAAAAAGGTCTCTCTTTCCTGGTTCGGTGGAGAGCCTCTTTTGGGTGAAAAGATCATTTCACAGATCTCGAAGGAGCTTACAGAAAAAGGGTTTAAGTATCATTCTTCTATGATCAGTAATGGGATCCGCTTTGATGAAGAGATGGTTCGGGAGGCAAAGGAATGCTGGAAGCTTCAGAATGTGCAGATCACAATCGATGGTACAGAAGAAATCTATAATGAAGTCAAGAGCTATGTGGATGTCAAAAAGGAAAGTCCTTACCGGAGGATTTTAAAGAATATCCGCCTGCTTTCAGAGAGCGGGATCCGTGTTTCTATTCGAATTAATCTGGGATTCCATAATATTGAGGATATCAGGGCTCTGATCAGGGAGCTTAGCGAATATTTTGCTGACTGTGAGAATGTTTCCATGTATGTGCATGAGCTTTTTGATGGAGAGGGAAGTGATCCGACCCATTATACAGAGCAGGAAAAAGAGAAGCTGATGGAGCTGGTAAATGACTTCAATCACTATGCTGATCAAAAAGGCAAGTTTGAGAAGAAAAGAGAGCTTCCGAGTCTTTTGTTTACCCATTGTATGGCAGACAATGACAGCTCTGTGATTGTTTATCCGACTGGGGAGATCACAAAGTGTGAGCATTTCGATCCGAGCAAGGATAAGGCAGGATCGATCTATTCCGAAGAATGGAATAAGGAGCTGATCAAGAGCTGGAAGGAGCAGGCAGAACTGCCACAATGTCTGGCATGTCCCCTTTATCCCTCCTGTGTTTTGCCGGTAAAGTGTCCGGAAACCGGAAACTGCTATGGAATCAAGCAGGAAAAGAAACTGGAGGAAATCAAAGAAAATATGCGTTTTTATGCGGCTAAATGCGGAGCTGAGGAGAAAGAATAAAGCAATGGAAGAAGAGAAGAAAGAAGAAAAGAAGGAAGAAAAAAGGCAGTCCCTCTTTCGAAAAAAGAGTCAGGAATACATTGATTCTCCGGAAAAACTGGATAATTATCTGCATGTAACCTCACCGGGCGTATGGGCCCTGCTTTTGGCTGTGATCGTTCTTTTGATCGGAAGCTGTGTCTGGGGAATGACGGGCAGACTGGAGACCCATATCACGGTTGCAGTGATCGCAGAGGACGGAAAATGTTCTGCCTATGTTCCGGAGAGTGCCATTGATGCTGTTGTTAAATTCCGTGATATTACGGTAGAGGATGAGAAGCTGACCTTAGAGCCGGATGCCCTGGAGCCGATTGCGGTAACAGACAGTACCAATATCTATGTTCGTCTGGCCGGTAATCTGAATGTGGGCGATATTGTTTACCAGATTCCGATCGCAGAAGAAATGGAAGATCTGGATGACGGTATCTACAGCGGCACGGTGACAACGGAGACTATTTCGCCGGCAGCCTTATTACTGAATTAAGCTTCGAAATGTGAGATAGAAGAATGGCAAAGAAGATAAAAGAGCCCCTGACAAAGGGGGTTGCAAAGGTCCCGGTTATCATGCAGCTGGAAATGCTGGAATGCGGCGCAGCCAGTCTGGCAATGATCATGGGCTATTATGAGAAGTGGATCACCCTGGAGCAGGCACGTGTAGACTGCAGTGTTTCCAGGGACGGATCCAGTGCAAAAAGTATTGTGCAGGCAGCCATAAGCTATGGCATGGATGTGGAAGCCTATCGTATGGAGCCGGAGGTTCTTCTGGAGGAAGGCCCCTTTCCCTGTATCATTCATTGGGGATTCAATCATTTCGTGGTTTTGGATGGTTTCAAGGGGAAAAAGCATGATGCTGTCTTAAATGATCCGGCCAGAGGAAGGGTGACTGTTTCCTGGGAGGAGTTTGACCGGGAGTTTACCGGTATCTGCATTACCATGAAGCCGGGAGAAAATTTTGTTCCGGAAGGAAAACAGAAATCCGTTTTGGATTATGCAAGGCAGAGGATGATCGGAACGGGAACAGCCGTTGTTTTCGTTGTCTTAACAACGACGATCGTATCCCTTCTGGGTGTGATTAAGCCTATTTTTAACCGAATCTTTCTGGACCGGCTTTTGACAGGAGTAAACAGTGAATGGCTATGGCCCTTTATCGATATTCTGGCGGTCTTTTCGGGCATCATTATCCTGATGACCTGGGTGAGTGCGGTTTACAGTCTGAAGATTCAGGGCAAGATGGCGGCTGTCGGAAGTGCTTCCTATATCTGGAAGATCCTCCGTCTGCCCATGCAGTTCTTTGAGCAGAGACTGCCGGGAGATCTGTCTGAGCGAGAAGCAACCAATGCATCAATTGCAGGAACCCTGGTCAATACCTTCGGACCCCTTGCGATCAATACAGCTATGATGGTCTTTTATCTGATCGTGATGGTTCGTTACAGTCCGCTGCTGACCCTGGTCGGTGTCAGTGCGATTTTTATCAATATGTTTGTTTCTGCTTTCATCAGTGAGAAGCGCATCAATATTCAGCGCGTACAGATGCGTGATCAGAGCAAGCTGTCAAGTGCTGTAGTTGCCGGTATCAATGTGATCGAAACAATCAAATCCTCAGGAGCAGAGAAGGGGTATTTCAGAAGACTTGCCGGCTATCAGGCGAGTGTAAATACCCAGCAGATGAAGTATGCGAGACTGAATCAGTGGCTGGGCATTATACCGGATCTCTGTATTTCCCTGGCCAATCTGGCCGTGCTCGGACTGGGTGTTCTTTTTGTTATTCGCGGTGAGTTTACCATCGGTATGATCATGACCTTTCAGGGCTTTTTGAGCTCCTTTACGGCACCGGCTTCTTCTTTGATCTCAGCCGGACAGTCCATTCAGGAGATGATCACCCAGATGGAGCGTGTCGATGATGTCATGAGTTACCCAAATGACAGCTGGTTCAGTGAGGAAAGAGAAAAGAAGCAGACAGAGCAGTTTGAGAAGCTGTCCGGTCATATTCAGATGAAAAATGTGACCTTCGGCTATTCCAAGCTGGAGCCGCCTTTGATCGAGAACTTCTGTATGGAGGCAAAGCCCGGGCAGAAGATTGCTTTTGTCGGCGGATCCGGCTGCGGAAAGTCAACCCTTGCAAAGCTTCTGTCAGGACTTTGCAAGCCCTGGTCAGGAGAAATTGAATTCGACGGAAAGAAGCTGGAGGAAATTGACCGTGATGTCTTCACGGAATCAGTCTCTGTAGTGGATCAGGATATCGTTCTTTTCGATGACACGGTTGCAGAAAATATCCGTATGTGGGATGTCACCGTGGAAGATGAAGATCTGCTCGCAGCGGCTGTGGATGCGGGAATCCATGAGGATATCATGCGTGACGGCGGCTATCAGAGAAAGCTCTTGGAGGGCGGAAGAGATATGTCCGGCGGCCAGAGACAGCGCCTTGAGATTGCGAGAGCCCTGGCACAGAATCCGTCAATCTGTATCCTGGATGAGGCAACCTCGGCATTGGATGCCAAAACAGAATTTGAGGTAGTAGAAGCGATTACGGCCAGAGGCATTACCTGCATCGTTATTGCCCACAGACTGTCTACCATCCGTGACTGCGATGAAATCATTGTTCTGGATCACGGAAAGATTGTAGAAAGAGGCCGGCATGAGGAGCTGATCGCCTTAGATGGAGCTTATGCAAAGCTGGTAACGAGTGAATAAGAGGAGTAAGATTCATGAAATTTGATGATCGGGTTGAATATCGAAAAAAACGTGAAAAGATGCTCCTGAATGATTCCTTTCAGGGAATTTCCAAGGCAGTTGTCCAGCATACCATCGGCGAGGGTCTTTTTGAGGAAAACGGAAGGAGCATGAAGGATGCGGTTTCGCAGCTTTTGACTTACTTCGATATCAAGGAAAAGGAAGTTCCGGCCAAGCTGAAAGGCCTGGAGGAACGTTTGGATTATCTTCTTGCATCAACCGGTATTTTCTACCGGGAGGTTCGTCTGGATGGCGAATGGTATAAGGATGCGATGGGTGCCATGATTGGCAGCCTGAAGGAAGATGGTGCAGTGATCACGATTCTGCCGGGTCCGGTGGGCGGCTTTGTCTATGTCGATCCCCATTCCGGAAGAAAGAAGAGGATCAACAGGAAGGAGGCCGAGAAGATCGGCGATGAAGCCTATTGCTTTTACCGGCCCTTTCCTATGCGGAAGCTAACCAGTATCGATATCTGGAAATATATGAAGGCCAGTGTTACGAACTGGGATCTTTTCAGCTTCAGTATTGCTGCAATTATCATTACAGTTTTGGGACTTTTGATCCCCAAGCTGAATAAGCTTTTGATGGGAGATGTTGTCAATTACAGCAGCAGAACCCTGCTGGCGGCGGTTATGATCTATATGCTCTGCATTACGATCGGAAACAGAATCTTCACCTCCATCAGGGAGCTGCTTTTGACGAGGATCGGAACCAAGCTGAATAATAATATTACGGCAGCAACCATGATGAGGGTTTTGTCTTTGCCGACGGATTTCTTTCAGAATTATTCCACCGGTGAGCTGAACCAGTATCTGACTTATATGTCATCTATTTGTAATACAATTGTTAATTCCGTCTTTTCCATGGGACTGACCGGTGTCTTCTCTTTGGTTTATTTGATTCAGGTCTTCTCCTATGCCAAGATCCTGGTGCTTCCTTCCCTGATCGTAACGGGACTGACGCTTTTGGTTAGTATGATTACGGCCTCTGCGCAGATGGCGATCACAGAGGAGCAGATGCGTATTACGGCAAAGGAAAAGGGAATCGTTTATTCCATGATCATGGGAATCCAGAAGATTCGTCTGGCCGGTGCAGAAAACAGAGCCTTCGCCAAATGGGCAGAATGCTATGCAAAGGAGGCTGATCTGCAGTACAATCCGCCGGCACAGGTAAAGCTGAACAATGTGATCACAACGGCGATCAGCTTGGGCGGTACCATCTTTATCTATTATATGGCAGTCAAAAATCAGGTTTCGGTAGCGGATTATTATGCATTTAACTCATCCTATGGTTATATTTCTTCTGCCTTTACCGCCCTGGCTTCGGTTGCGACAACGGTGGCAACGATCAAGCCGAGTATTGAATTGGTCAGACCCCTGATGGAGGCAGTTCCGGAGATGGAAGAAGACCAGGAGACAATCACGGATCTGAGTGGTGAGATCGAGATCTCAAATCTGTCCTTCCGCTATCACAAGGAAGGGGCAATGATCATCGATGATCTTTCGGTGCATATTCCTGCGGGACAGTATGTAGCCATTGTCGGCAAAACCGGTTGTGGAAAGTCAACCCTTCTGCGTTTGCTTCTGGGCTTTGAAAAGCCGACCAAGGGAAGTATTCTCTATGACAAGAAGGATACGAGAAGGCTGGATATGCGTTCTGTCCGTAAGAAGATCGGAACGGTTATGCAGGATGGAAAGCTTTTTCAGGGAAGCATTTATGAGAATATTACGGTTGTGGATCCGACCCTTACGATGGATCAGGCCTGGGAAGCTGCGGAGACAGCAGGCATTGCCGATGATATCCGCCGTATGCCCATGGGAATGCATACCATGATCTCTGCGGCAGCAGGCGGTATTTCCGGCGGTCAGAGACAGAGACTGACGATCGCAAGAGCAGTTGCACCCAAGCCCAAGATTCTTTTCCTGGATGAGGCAACCTCTGCTCTGGATAATATTACCCAAAAGCATGTATCGGATTCCTTAGACCGTCTGAACTGCACCCGCCTGGTCATCGCACATAGATTGTCTACCATTCGGCATTGTGACCGTATCCTGGTGCTGGATCAGGGCAAGATCATTGAGGACGGCAGCTATGAGGAACTGATCGCAAAGAAGGGCTTTTTCGCAGAGCTTGTGGAAAGGCAGCAGGTATAAAATGACTTTTGAAGAAGAACTGAGAGGAAGCGGCAGACTGGTATTCACCAATAAGGGAGTATCCATGCTGCCCTTTCTTCGGCAGAATAAGGATATTATGATTATCGAGGCCTGTGAGAGCGGAGAGCTGCAGCGCCTGGATGCCGTTCTTTTTATCAGAGGGACGGGAGAAAAGAAGCGCTATGTTCTGCACAGGATCCTGAAAAATAATCCGGACGGCAGCTACTGGATTGTCGGTGACAACTGCTTTTCCGGAGAAAGAGTGGAGAGAGAGCAGATCATCGGCAGACTGACGGCAGTAGTCAGAGACGGCAAAAGAATATCAGTAGAGGATAAAAAATATCTGCTCTATGTACATTTGTGGTGTGATTTTTATCCTCTGCGTTTTTTTATCCTGAGGAGCAGGTATTTTCTGCGAAGAGGAATACATTTTATAAAAAGGCGGATTGTTCATGAAAAGTGATGCTTACAGCGTACATACACATATTTCTGCAAAGCCAAAGGGAATGGAATTGAAGCTGGATGAGGTATGGAGATACCGGGAGCTGATTCTTCTTTTTACCAAGCGTTCCTTTAAGGTGGCCTATAAGCAGACCATTCTGGGCCCTTTATGGCTTTTTATCAATCCCTTTCTGACCTCGATCGTTTATACGATCCTCTTCGGGCATATCGCAGGCTTGTCTACAGACGGCAGTCCGCAGATCCTTTTTTATCTGATCGGAACAACGGTATGGAGCTTTTTTTCCTCCTGCCTGAGCAATAATGCAAGCACCTTCATAGGGAATGCCGGCCTTTTCGGCAAGATTTATTTTCCGAGGCTGACAGTACCGCTTTCGAATGTGCTCTCAGCCATGATCCGACTGGCAATTTCCATGAGCATGGTTCTGATTCTGCTGGTTTATTTTTGTATCAGGGGAGAGCTAAGTCCCCATTGGGGCTGCTGGCTCCTGCTTCCTTTTTTCCTGATCTGGCTGGGCCTCTTCGGGATGGAATGCGGTATTTTAATCTCCAGTATGACAACAAAATACAGGGATCTGTCGGTTCTGGTTTCCTTTGGACTTTCCTTGTGGATGTATGCCAGCCCGGTGGTTTATCCTCTGTCCCAGCTGCCGGAGGGCTGGATCAGAAGTCTGCTCCAATATAATCCCGTAGCGGCACCTATGGAATTGATCCGCTATGCTCTTTTGGGTAAGGGAAGCATCTTGCCGGGAAGCATAATCTTTTCCCTGATCCTGACCCTGGTTTTGGGAATCTTTTCCATCCTTGTCTTTAACAAGGTGGAGAGAAACTTTATTGATACGATATAGGGAGGCCGGCAATGAGAGAAGAAAGAGCGGAAAGAGAAGAAAAGCCGGCAATCCTGGTATCCGGATTAAAAAAGCAGTACCGGCTTGGCCTGATCGGAGGAAGAACCCTGCAGGAGGAACTGCAGTCCTGGTGGGCAAAAAAGAGGGGGAAGGAAGATCCGAATACAAAAATCGGAACAAAGACAGAGCTGATCGGTAAGAAATTTATGGCTTTGGACGGAATTGACCTGAAAATCATGCAAGGAGAATCGGTAGGGATCATCGGTGCCAACGGTGCCGGGAAATCCACCCTTTTAAAGATCCTTTCCAGGATTACGGCACCGACAGAGGGCGAAATTGATATCTACGGCCGGATCAGTTCCATGCTGGAAGTAGGCACAGGCTTTCACGGAGAGATGACAGGTCGGGAAAATATCTATATGAATGGTGCAATCCTGGGCATGAGCAGGAGTGAGATCGATGAGCAGCTGGAGCGGATCATCGAATTTTCAGAGATCGGAGAATTTATCGATACGCCGGTAAAGCGATATTCTTCGGGCATGTTTGTCAAACTTGCCTTTTCGGTTGCGGCGCATCTGAAGAGTGAGATCATGATCATGGATGAGGTTCTGGCAGTAGGAGATATGGCTTTTCAGCATAAGTGTCTTGATAAAATGAGAGAGGCAGCCGAGCTGGAGGGAAGAACCGTCCTTTATGTCAGCCATAATATGAATACCATCCGCCGCCTTTGCAAGCGCTGTATTGTAATGGAAGGCGGTAAGATCATCTATGACGGTGAAGTGGAGCATGCCATAGCCCTCTATATGGACCGGGCGATTGGAGAAGATGAGGTGGATCTGGACCTTGATCAATGCAATCATGCCCGGCCCAAGGAGGAGTCAGCTTTATGGATGGAGCATTTGACACTGCCGAATAAACTGACAGCTGTCTATGAGAAGGGCGAGGCTCTGGAAGTAGAGCTTTTGCTAAGACAAAGGAAGCCGGTTGAGAAGGCAAGGCTTAGAATGACCTTAAGAACAGATACAGATGCGGGACTGGGAACGGCCTGGTCGAAGGAATTTTATCTGAATCCGGAGAAGGAGCTTTATCGCCTGCATTTTTCCATGCCATTGGACTGGATTGCCAAGGGAATTTTTTATGTCAGTATCGGTCTCTATGAAAGAGATGAGATCGGAAGAGCCCAGGTTTTGGATCATATTACCAGAGCTTTTAAGATAGAAATTACGGGAAGTCCCGTATGGTATACCCATACCTACGGAAATATCAACTTCCCGGAAATAGACTGCAAAATCCTTGATGAATCTTGATGAATGAGGGGAAGCAGTTGACAGAGAGAAAAGATGAGCGTATAAGTGTATTAGTAAAAGTAATACACTTATACGCTCATCTTTTTCTAATCGGACAGTTCGGGAGAATTGCCTCTTTACAGAAAAAGATGCTGGCAGTGAAAAAAATAATGCGAATTCGATGGGATACACAAGGAGAAATGGAATGATCCAGTTAAACTACCGTGATTCCAAACCGATATACGAGCAGATCAAGGATGGACTGCGCCGTTTGGTCGTAAGCGGGGTGATCAGGAAGGATGAGAAGCTGCCCAGTGTCAGGGAGCTTGCTGCCCAGCTTTCGATCAACCCCAATACGATTCAAAAGGCTTATCGGGAATTGGAAGAGGAAGGCTATATCTATACGCTGACGGGCCGGGGGAGCTTTGCGGCAGAAAAAACCGAGGTCAGTACAGGAAGGAATGAAGAGCTGATGAAGAAATTCGAAGAGATTGTAAAGGAGCTCCTCTATCTGTCTGGAGATAAGGAGATGCTGATCGAGTGTATCGAAAGATTGGCGGAAGGAGGAAAAGATCGTGATAGAAGCGAATAATCTGACCAAGCGATTCGGAGATTTTCTGGCTTTGGATGGTCTGAACCTGCATGTGCCAAAGGGATCCATATACGGACTGGTCGGTCCGAACGGAGCCGGCAAATCAACCCTGATCCGGCACTTATGCGGCGTTTACCGTCAGGATGAGGGAAATCTTTTGATCGACGGACAGGAGGTTTACGAGAATGAAGGGCTGAAGAAGCGCTTTACCCTGATCCCGGATGAAGTTTTTTATTTCACCCAGGCAAGGGCAATTGACATGATGCATTTTTATAAGGGACTCTATCCGAAATTTGACGAAGGGCTTTTTTATAAGATGATGGAGTGCTTTCCTGCAATCGACCTGAAAAAAACGATGCGAAGCCTGTCAAAGGGAATGCAGAAGCAGGTCATTTTTGTCCTGTCAATCTGTGCCAGACCAGAGCTTATGATACTGGATGAGCCGGTGGATGGGCTGGATCCGGTCATGAGGAGACAAATCTGGAGCTTTGTTTTATCTGATGTGGCAGAGCATGGACTCACGGTCCTGGTCTCTTCTCATAATCTGAGGGAGCTGGAAGATGTGTGCGATCATGTTGGCATGATGAATCAGGGAAGGCTTTTGGTCGAGAAGAGTCTGGATGAGCTTCAGACCTCAATCGTGAAGGTGCAGCTGGCCTTTGCGGATGAAATGCCGCCGCTCCCGCCCTATATCGATGTTCTGAAAGAGATTTCAACAGGAAGGGTTTACACCTTGATCGTAAGAGGAGAAGCAGAGATGGTGAAAATGGTGCTCGGCAGTCTGAATCCCCTGATCATGGATGTTCTGCCTCTTACCTTGGAAGAAATTTTTATTTACGAATTAGGAGATAAGAACTATGCAGTCAAAGACATCATTTTTTAACAGGACTCTTTTTAAGAAGAATCTGAGCCGGACCTGGCTGCTTGGACTGATCTGGTTTCTGATTTTGTTTTATGAGAGCTGCCTTCCGCTTGTTTTGGCGAGGTTTGACAGAAGCCCGGATTCTCTGGCGGCCTTCGGAAGTGACTATGTTCTGGCAAATACCCTGTCTGCCATGAATGGCAGTGTGTCCTGCAGTATATTTGTTGCAATCATAGGGGCTATGCTGATCTTTTCTTATCTCTATCAAAAGAGAGATGCCTATATGATGCATGCCTTTCCATTTAGCAGGAAAACCCTGTATTTTACGGGACTTTCTGCCCTGGCCCTGGTGATGCTTTTGCCGGTGCTCCTGAATACAGGATGCCTTTTGCTCCTTTCTCTGACTTCAGGGGCAGGTCAGCTCCAGCTGATTTTCTATGCGGCATGGGTCCAGATTGGGGCATGTGTGATTTTTGCAGGTATTGCCATGTTTACCTTGATGATTTCGGGCCAGGGTATTACGACAATTCTCTTTTATTTCATCTTTAACAGCATGTTTATGCTGATGGAATATATCATACGGATTTTTGTCAGTGTATTGATGTTTGGTTTGGACAATTTTTCGGATGGCTGTAGCCTGAAGATGCTCACACCATTGCTTAATATTGTGGACAATTGTGGTATTTCACTCAATGCCGAGTGGTCGGAAAAGGGAGATGAGCTGCTTTCTTATTCGACGGAATTGCAGGGAGGAAGGATAATTGCCATCTATATTTTGGCAGGCATTTTCCTGATGGGGCTAGGCTACCTTCTCTATTGCCGGAAGAAAATGGAGACGGTACATGAGTTTATCACGATTCCTCTGATGAAGTGGATCTTTCAGATCGGCATATCCTTTTTTGTCTCTCTTTTTATGGCGGTCTTTACGATTAGTATGGTGCAGAACGTCTTTCCCTACAGCTATAAAGGATACTTTCTTTCGGCGATCGTCCTCAGCATTTTTTACGGAGTGATTATTTTTTATGCGGCGCAGATGCTGATCAAAAGAAGCACCCGTGTCTTTGAGAAAAAGACTGCCCGCTATTGTATGATCTATAGCCTTGCCGCCCTGGCCTTTCTTTTGACCTTTCGTTTTGACCTCTGGCATTTGGAAAGCTATGTGCCGGAAGCATCCCGGGTAGAATGGGCAGGCTTTGAGGGAAATTATATACAGGTCTATACGGATGAGGAGAACATCGAAAAGCTCCTGGAGCTGCATAAGGGAATCCTTGCAGATAAGAAGGAAATGCGGGAAATGACTTTCTCCCAAAATCCGACACAGTATATTTCAATTCGCTATAAACTCAAGAATGGCAAAGTGATTTACCGTTATTATGCTTTTGAAGAAAGCAATGAGGGAAAATCTTCCCTCTATCAGGAGCTGCAGGAGAAATTCCTGGAACTTGCCAATGATCCGGAGAATATAAAGGAACATATCCTGGGCAATATCTGGGATAGCTGTGAAGTGACGGATCTGAGTGTGGAAGCAATCGATGAGGAAGAAGACAACAGTGAAAAAATAGGGGATCTAAGCAGCCTTGGAAGGGAAGAGAAAAAGGCTGCCTATGAGGCAATCTATGAGGCAGTGCTGAAGGATATTGATGAAGGAAATATGCTGCAGGAGTCCTTTGAAACAGAGGAGAATACAGTAAATAGTCAGCTTCATTTGCTTTTGACTGATCCCAAGGTCAGTTACAGCTCTGATGTCGGCAAATATTATGACTATGCAGCGGAGGACAGTGCGACGCATTCTATAGATATTTATATCAGCCTGAATGAAAAGCAAAAAAATACGATAAAGGCACTGAAAGAATATGGTCTTTATGGGGCTCTTGAGGAAGCAGAAGAAGCTGCAGAGTGAAAAGAAGCGAATGGAGGGCATCCCTAAAAAAGAAAAGAAAAAGGCGGATTGACGAAAAAAAGAAAGAGAAGGGTGCTTGACAGAGAGAAAAAAGGGCTATATCATTTAACTAAAATTAAAAAAGCAAGGAAACAAGGGCGTTTTGCATTTTGCAAAACGCCCTTTCTGCATAGAAGGAATGCAGGCGGAAATGCCGGGTACTTGCGTGAAGACAGGGGAGTGATAAAGGTGATGGAAATGAAAGAGCTGGAGCTTTTGCAGGATACAAATAAGGTGAATGAACTCCTGGCCCGCTATGGGGTGAAATTCGGTATATACAAGAACAATGTCTTTAAGGAGCAGCTGTTTCCCTTTGATGCGATTCCGAGAATCATTGAAGCCGAGGAATTTGCTTATCTGGAAAAGGGCCTGAAGCAGAGAGTGCAGGCTTTGAATCTGTTCCTGAAGGATATCTACGGAAGCAAGGCAATTCTGAAGGACAAGGTGATTCCGGAGGATTTTATCTTTGCTTCAAGCGGTTATATGGCCGAGTGTGAGGGGGCAGAGCCTCCAAAGGGGATCTATTCCCATATATCCGGCATTGATCTGGTAAAAGGAAAGAACGATGTCTGGTATATTCTCGAGGACAATCTCAGAGTGCCTTCCGGTGCTTCTTATCCTATGATCGCCAGGGAAATCTGCAGGAGATGCTCCCCGAATACCTTCCATGATACGCATTTGGAGGACAATAGAAACTATGCGGATCTTTTAAAGCATACGATGGACTATGTGAATACAGGAGGATTGAATGTAATCCTGACACCGGGCCGCTATAATGCAGCTTATTTTGAGCATTCCTATCTGGCAGAGAAAACAGGAGCCAAGCTGGTGAATGGATCGGAGCTGATGGTAGAGAATGACCATCTTTACTATCAGACGGCTTCCGGAGAAAAGGAGCTGGTCGGAGCGGTATACCGGAGGATTTCGGATGAATATCTGGATCCCATGAATTTTAATCCGGAATCTTTGATCGGTATTCCACATATATATGATGTTTTCCGGAAGGGAAATGTAGCTCTTTTGAATGCACCGGGCAACGGTGTTGCCGATGATAAGGGAATTTATTACTTTGTGCCGAAGATGATCTCCTATTATCTCGGAGAGGAAGCCATCCTGTCAAATGCGCCGACCTACCTTCCTTTCTATGAGGAGGATATGAAGTATGTTCTGGAGCATTTTGATGATCTGGTATTAAAGGATGTGGCTGAGGCCGGCGGCTATGGGGTCCGCTTCGGAAACTCCATGACAAAGGAAGAGAAGGCGGACTTTATTGCGCTTCTGAAAAAGGAACCCAGACGCTTTATTGCCCAGGAGGTAATTGATTTTCAGGACATTGATATTATCGAGGAGGGGGAAAGACTTCCCCGCAAGGCGGATCTCCGTGCCTTTGTTCTGACAGCAGAGGAGCCTCTTGTCTGGAAAAGCGGTCTGACAAGATTTTCCAGAAATCCGGATTCGTTTATTGTTAATTCATCTCAGGGAGGAGGATTTAAGGATACATGGATATTATCTCACTAGAACAGGCAAATTGCCTCTATTGGTTAGGAAGATATACGGAGCGGGTATATACAACGATCCGCATTTACTTTAAACGTTTTGATCAGATGATCGATGAAAACACAGACAGCTATGAACAGTTTTGCCAGATGATCGACATTCCGAATATTTATGCATCAAGGGAGGATTTCCTGAAGCGTTATCCCTTTGATACTGACAATGCGGATTCGATCATCAGCAATATGTACCGGGCCTATGACAATGCCATTGTCCTGAGGGAACAGATTACATCTGAGGCTCTGTCCTATATCCAGCTGGCGGTATATGAGCTGAAAAAGGCAGCGATCAGCAAGTCTCCCCTGCTGGAGCTGCAGCAGGTCCTGGATGATCTGCTTGCCTTCTGGGGAACGATTGATGACAGAATCGATTCCGAACATATCCGGAATATCATCAAGGCCGGAAAAAGGATCGAGCGCATTGATCTCTATGCCAGACTCGGTCTGCCGGCAAAGGAGATCTTAAGAGAGGTTCATCGCCTTCAGCCAAGAGTGGAAAGAAGCGGTTTATCCTATGAGAAGGAAAAGCTGGAAAAGCTGGAAGCACTTGTATTGGAGGAGGAGATTGATTATTATAAGATTGTTTTTCTGGTGGAAAGCATCTTATAAGGAGGATATGGAGGATGGAAATACTGCATTTTGAATATCAAATGGAAATTCAGTATGAGAATCCGGTTCATCTTTGTCATTTTACAATCAAGTGTATTCCGAAGAATGATGAGAGGCAGCAGCTTTTGGACAGCAAGATCAGTCTGGAGCCTGACACGGCCTATTCTTTCGGAGAAGATGCCTGGCAAAACAGGCAGATCTATGGCCGCGTAGAGGGAGCGCATGACCGTTTTTCCTTCCGTATCAGCGGCAATGTTCAAAACAAAGAAATAGAATATGAAGAAAAAGCAAGAGCAGAAATGACTTCGGTATACCGCTACCCGGCAGGAAAATGCCAGCCGGGCAGGGAGCTTTTGGCTTATTATGATTCCTTCTCGGCTCTTTTGAAGGAGCTGCCGGATGAAAGGAAAAAGTGTGAGTATATCATGCAGCGGCTTTATGAGGATTTTGCCTATGTGCCTTCGGCGACCGGGGTGGATACGGCTGCGGAGGAGGCCTGGAGTCAGAGAAAGGGTGTCTGTCAGGATTATGCCCATATCTATATCAGTCTCCTGCGTCTGGCCGGCATTCCGGCCCGCTATGTCTGTGGTCTGATCGAAGGGGAAGGGGCAAGCCATGCCTGGACAGAGGCCTTGCTTGGAGAGCACTGGTGCGGCTTTGATCCGACCCATAACCGTCCGGTGCAAAAGGGCTATATCAAGCTGGGTGATGGAAGAGATGCCTTAGATTGTGCGATCAATCGGGGAATCATGTTCGGCGGAGGAAATCAGGAGCAGAAGATTTCGGTTCTTGTTGAGGAAAGGAAAAGAGAAGCATAGATGATAGAAGAAGTGGTATCGGTGGGACTTCCTGTCGATGAGACCTTACGGATACAGAAGAACAGGCTGATGCCCCAGAATCCGTCGGAAGACATGAAGCGGATCAGTATCGTAACGGGAATTCATGGAGATGAACTGGAGGGACAATATGTCTGCTTTGAGCTGCAGAGAAGAATCCGGGAAGAAATGGACTGTCTCCAGGGAATCGTGGATGTCTATCCGGCAATGAATCCCCTGGGCATTGATTCCATTACCAGGGGAATTCCGGCCTTTGATCTGGATATGAACCGGCTTTTTCCGGGCAATATAGATGGCAATATGACCGAGTATCTGGCTGCCGGAATCATCGAGGATGTGGCAGGTTCAGACTGCGTTCTGGATATTCATGCCAGCAATCTTTACCTGACGGAAATTCCCCAGATCCGTATTAATGAGCTGCATGAGGAAAGACTCTTACCTCTGGCCATGGAAAGTAATGTGGACTTTATCTGGGTGCATGGTGCCAGCACGGTTCTGGAATCAACCTTTGCCTATAGCTTAAACAGCATCGGAACTCCGGTACTGGTGGTTGAAATGGGCGTTGGCATGCGGATTACAAAGGCCTATGGAGATCAGCTGGTAGAGGGTATTTTTCGCCTGATGCAGAAGCTTGGCATCTGGAGCGGAGAGGTTGAGGCAGTCAGGAAGCCGATCGTATCGAGGGATCCCGAGGATGTCAGTTATCTGAATGCTTCTGTCGGAGGCCTTTTTCTGCCGAGTGTGAAGCATTGGGAGGAATTGAAAAAGGGAGACCCGGTCGGCAGAATTGTGGATCCTTTAAGCGGAGAAGTATTGGATGAGGTACTGGCTCCGGTGGATGGTATTTTATTTACGATCCGAGACTATCCGATCGTGGATGAGGGCTCTCTGATGGGACGCCTTTTGAGAAAGGAGGCTTACCGGAATGCGTAAGGAGATTCTTTATACCATTAAGGGACTCTATCGGGATGACTTTCGGGTAACCGGTTTTGTATTCGGAGAAGGAAAAAAATCCCTTTGTATTGTCGGCAGTATGCGGGGCAATGAGGTGCAGCAGATTTATTGCTGCTCCCAGCTGATCAAGAAGTGTAAACAGCTGGAGGAAGAGGGAAGGATCCTTCCGGATCATCAGATTCTGATCATTCCATCTGTAAATCCCTATTCCATGAATATTCAGAAGCGCTTCTGGCCAACGGATAATACGGATATCAATCGTATGTTCCCCGGCTATGATCTGGGAGAAACGACACAAAGGATTGCAGACGGCGTCTTTCGGGAAATCTCGGAATATGAGTATGGCATCCAGTTTACTTCCTTCTATATGCCGGGCAATTTTATGCCGCATGTAAGAGTGATGGATGAGGGGTATACCAGGATGGAGGAAGGAAAGGATTTTGGCCTTCCCTATGTAGTAAAGAGAATTGTCCGTCCCTATGATACCGCAACCTTGAATTATAACTGGCAGGTTTGGGATACCCAGGCCTATTCCCTCTATACGACTAGAACGACCGCCATTGATCCAAAGGGAGCCGGTCAGGCAGTCATGGCTGTGATGAACTTTTTGGCGGCAAGAGGGATCATAAAATATCAGGATCCTCATAAGAATGAATGCAGGATCATCTCCGATACAGAACTGGTATCTGTTCGGACAGCCAAATCCGGTATTTTTGAAGCCCTTGTGGAAGCGGGAAATTCTGTTAGCATGGGTCAGCCCCTGGCAGAGATCATTCATCCCTATGATGGGGAGATTATGGAGACCTTATATGCACCTATGGATGGGCGGATTTTCTTTATCCATAATGAACCTTTGACCTATGCCAATACGGCTGTGATCAAGCTGGTTGAGCAGTGAAAACATGCCTTAACAAATGAAAAAGAATGTGTTATACTTCTCCTATAATTCATAGTAAAACAATAGGAGAAGCGGGAAATGGCAAAAAAGCAGAATTCTTTTCAAGGATATGATATTTCAACACAGGCAGTTCATACCGGAACAGACTATGATCCGGGAACGGGAGCACTCAGACGGCCTCTTCATATGGCAAATAGCTTCAAGCTGCCGGATGATCTTTCTCAGGTGAATTATTCATCAACTGATCTTTTGATGTATTCCAGAAACGGTAATCCAAACCAGCATTGGCTGGAGGAGAAGATCGCAGCCCTGCATGAGGCGGATGATGCAATCGTTCTGGCGAGCGGTGTCGGCGCTTTGCACGCGCTTTTCTGGACCCTGCTCAGTTCAGGGGACAGGGTGGTTTATCCGAATGTCAGCTATATGGCTGTTTACAGGATGTTCCATGAGCTTTTTAATCAAAAATTTGGCGTGGAAACCGTAATGGTGGACATGACAGATCTGGAGGCAGTGAAGAAAGCAATCACACCGGGCACGAGACTGGTACATATAGAAACACCGGATAATCCGACAAACGGAGTCAGCAATATCGAAGAAATTGCAAAGATTGCCCATGAAAATGGCGCTCTTTTGTCTGTTGATAATACCTTCGCTTCTCCCATGAACCAAAAGCCACTGGAGCTGGGTGCAGATTTTGTAGTTGAGTCTTTGACAAAATTCATCAATGGTCATGGGGATGCCCAGGGAGGTGCGATCATTTCTAATGATCTGGAGACTATGGACAGAATCCGTTATGAGGCGCAGGTGAATGTGGGAGCCGTGATCAGTCCTTTTAATGCATGGCAGATTTTCCGCGGATCGGTAACTTATCCGATTCGTATGCAGAGAGTGAATGAGACGACACAGAGGGTCGCAGATTGGCTGGAAGAAAGAGAAAATGTGACCTTTGTTGCTTATCCGGGATTAAAAAGCAATCCGGGTCATGAGCTGGCAAAGAAGCAGATGAAGGGCGGATACGGAGGCGTGATTTCCTTTGGACTTGCGACAGATGATAAGACGGTAGAACGTTTTTGTGCAGCATTGAAGGTGGTAAGCTTTGCAGTATCCTTAGGACACGATGAGAGTCTGATCTTCCCCCAGCCGAGCTATGATGAGCGTATTCATCTTTACCCTGAAAAATTCAGGAAGGGCTTTATTCGTTTCAGCATTGGATTGGAGGATCCAGAGGATATCATAAGCGATCTGGATCAGGCACTGAAAGAGGTTGGGCTCTAATTGGGTAAGCATTATAAATAGGGAAGAAGCATAAATAATTGAGGAACAGATAGAAAAAAGGCTGTGTAAAGCCTTTTTCCTATCTGTTCTTTTTTTCTGCACGGAAAGTCATCATAGCGACCATTTCAATGGAACCCAGGATCAGGAGAAAGCCCAGAATATCCGGAGCGGTAAACTGCGTTCCGAAGATCAGAAAGGTCAGAATTGCGCTGGAAATGGGCTCTACCGTAACAAAGAGGCTGGCTTTTACACTGCCTAAAATGCCAATTCCAATACCATAGATGACAAAGGGGATCAGAGAACCGAAAATGGCAACTCCCATGGAGGCTGCAAAGACGGGCAGGCTCATGTGCGGGAAAGAATAGGTTCCGGTAAGCAGAATCAGAACAATGGAACCGATCAGAGAAGACCAGCCGATGACAGGGATCAGTCCGTAGGCATCGTAGAGCTTTTGGGGATAAAGGCAGTAAACACAGAAGCAGACAGCAGAAAGAAGGCCCCAGAAAAGAGCGCCCGTGGAGACTGCCAAAGAATGAAAGCTGCCGTGGGTTGCAATCAGAAAAATGCCGAGAAAAGCACAAATAACGGCAGTTGCCTCATAGCTCTTCGGCTTCTGTTTCATGATAAAGGCAGAATAGAGCAGAAGCATAATGATATAGGTGAATTGAATGACCGTGCCGGTGGCAGCATTGGAGAATTCAATGGCTTTAAAATAGGTAAGCTGGACACCCATCAGACCTGCGATTGCGAAAATAAGCAGGGATGGAATATGACGGGGGTTCTTCCAGACAGAAAGCGGATGCAGGTCCTTTCGCAAAAAGGAAATAAAAAGGAGCACTAGACCGGAGATGAATTGTCTCATAATGGAAAGGTGGGTGGCATTTACTTCAGATGCGGAAAAGACATATTGTCCTAGGATGCCGCTGATTCCCCAGAGGATACCACAGGTGAGAACAATAAGAATGCCGAATTTCTGAGACTGAAAAAAAGAAGTTGATTTCATAGCTGCTTACCCTTAAAAAGAAAATTACTTTAGAAAAAAGGATCCGGCTTAGCCGGATCCTCATTGATCTGCTGTTTGAAACAGATAATATGCTTATCTTAAATACTTGCTGTTTACATATCCACTGATGCCAAGCTTCGGAGAGTAAACATACCAATAAGTACCGCTTGCGTTCTGTACAGTAACGGTCTCTCCATTGTAGAGTCTGCCGAGCTCATTGCTTGCAGAGTATTTGGCGGAAGAACGGATGGCCAGATAATTCTTGGTGCCGCTGACAGTATAGCTGCTGCCGTTATTTGAAGCAGAGGAACTGCTGCCGGCGGTCAGGTATTCCTTATTGACATAGCCGCTCTTATTTAATTTGGAAGAATAAACATACCAATAGCTGCCGCTTGCATTCTGTACGGTAACGCTTTCGCCGTTATAGAGCTTACCGATCTCATTCTTTGCAGAATAGGAAGCTGCACTTCTCAAAGCGAGATAGTGCTTTGTTCCGCTGACGGTATAAGTGCTTCCGGAAGAAGCAGAGCTTGTATTTGCAGTATTGCCGGCTACAAGGTACTTCTTGTTGACGTATCCGCTCTTATTCAGTTTGGAAGAATAAACATACCAATAGCTGGAATTGCTGGTATTGGATACAGTAACCGTATCGCCGTTATAAAGCTTGCCGATTTCATTGCTTGCAGAATATCTTGCAGCAGAACGAAGAGCAAGATAATGCTTGGTGCCACTGACAGTATAGGTGCTGGCAGCCTGAACAGGCTGAACCCTGCATACAGCAAAAGTGCTTGCCAATAAAGCAAGAAGAAGCAGTAAAACAAGGCTTTTCTTCATAGATACTTGTCTTTCTTTCATACAATCCTCCTTTATATATCATGTCACGAAGTTGTGCAATGAATATTTATTTCATTGTATAGAATGCAAGGAGGAATTGCAAGAAAGACAGGAAATCCGATAGGAATTATTTATCCAGACCCTGAACGAATTCGTTGATCTTGATCTGATCAAAGGGATCAGAGCAGTGTACTTCCCAGTTTGTCTCAGAATCGCTCAGCAGCTTATCAATTGCGATGAACTTTGAGAAATTGGATCTCATGTTAAAGAAGTCGTTTCTGTCCGGGGAAACGAGATATACATTTCCTACACATCTTCCAACCAGTGCCTTGAATGCTTCAACCTGTGCTGTTGTTTTTAATTTCATAATAAAACTCCTTCCACATCGATAATATGTGCAAAACTTATAAATCAATTTGTTTACTTTGTACAATTATCATTATAGCAGTCTGCATGGAAAATGCGAATGCCGGAAGTGGGTATTACTATAACCAATTCTGCATACTTTGTTTTGCAAATGCAAAAAGGACGGGAAATGATCCTAGGCAGAACATTCCCGTCCTTTGTCATTACCTCATATCCCAGTGCGAAGCGATGGGATATGTTTTATCTCTGTACATCTTCATCAAAGACCGGAGCCATGGGCAGATCCCAGCCGTGATGATCGGTATGCAGGAGATGGTGAGAGAGTTCTCCGCAGGGACTGCCGAGATAGTCTTCGTACATCTGCTGTACATCCGGGTTCTCGTGAGAGAAACGCATCTTATTGGCACTGTCGTAGTTGTAAAGAACCTGACCACGTTCTGCGGCCTTTTCTTCATTAAAGTGGATCGGCTGTCCGCCGCCGCCAACGCAGCCGCCCGGGCAGGCCATAACCTCTACGAACTGATAGTCAACTTCACCGCGGCGGATAGCCCGGATCAGACGGCGGGTATTGCCGAGACCGTTTACAACAGCGGCACGAACCTTGTTGCCGGCTACATTGTATTCTGCTTCGATCCAAGGCTTGTCGCTGCCAAGTGCTCTTACAGCCTTAAAGGTTTCATCGGCACTCGGATTTTCACCGGTCAGGACATAGTAGCAGGTACGGAGAGCGGCTTCCATAACACCGCCGGTTGTACCGAAGATAACAGCTGCACCGGTTCCGGTTCCGAGAGGAGAATCAAATTCTTCTTCCTCGAGGGCCTGAACATCGATCTGATCAGCGGTGATCATACGGCAGAACTCACGGGTTGTCAGAGAATAGTCAACATCTTTACAGCCTTCAGCGGCATCGTTGATATTCGGGATTGCCAGCTCGGCCTTCTTTGCCGTACAGGGCATGATGGATACACAGACAATATTTTCCGGATCCACACCGATTTTCTTTGCAAAATAGCTCTTGGTTACCGCACCGAACATCTGCTGGGGAGATTTGGCCGTTGAAAGCTGATCTACCATATCCGGATACTGGCTCTTGAGGAAACGAACCCAGCCCGGACAGCAGGAGGTGAACATAGGCCATTTGTGATCGCCGGCATTCTGCAGACGGGTCAAAAATTCAGTACCTTCTTCCATGATCGTCAGATCGGCAGAGAAGTTGGTGTCAAATACATAGTCAAAACCGATGCGGCGAAGGGCAGCAGCCATACGCTTTTCGGTTGCAATCTCAGGACTGAGGCCAAAGCTTTCGCCCCATGCGGCACGAACAGCAGGCGCAACCTGAACAACAACAACCTTGTCCGGATCACTGAGTACGCCATTTACGCCGGTGATTGCCTTGATATCATCTCTGGTATGGAGAGCGTTGGTAGGACAGTGGGTAATACACTGGCCGCAGAAGGCACAGTCCGCCTGATTCATCTTGCGGTGACCGGATACATTTACAGTGGTATGTCCGCCGGTTCCGACCATATCCCAGATGTTCAGAGACTGGATCTTCTCACATACGGATACACAGCGATAGCATTTGATACATTTGCTCTCATCACGAATGACAGGCAGGCTGGTATCCCAATTATCCTCCGGATATTCGTGATTGTAATTCATTGTATCACCGATCGGGAGGGTGGATGCAATTTCCTGCAGCTGGCAGCTTCCGCTGCGCTCGCAGGTCGGACAATTGATTCTGTGCTGGCTCAAAAGAAGCTCAATATTGGTGCGGCGTGCTTCACGGACGCGGGGGGTATTGGTATGTACGACCATGCCTTCCTCGCAGACATTGTTGCAGGCAGTTACCAGGCGGGAAACGCCTTCCACCTCAACCAGACAGACACGACAGGCGCCGATTTCGTTGATTTCCTTCATGAAGCAAAGAGTAGGAACAGGCATACCGATGATACGGGTTGCGTCCAGAATGGAGGTTCCGTCCTCTACCTGAAGTGAAATACCGTTAATTGTAAGGTTTACCATTCTGTTCTCCTTCCTCCTTTGAAGCTGCCGCAGCCGAAGTGGTCGCAGCGCATGCAGCGTCCGGCCTCCTGGCAGGATTCTTTTTCTGTCATAATAAGCTCCATCAGATTGAAATCTGTTTTGCGTTCGGCAGGTTCACGTTCGGACATATTGATTCGACCGCAATATTCCTTATCGTCAAGGGAAGGATTCGGGATCTCTACGTCGGATGTGATCACGTGATTAAATCCAAGATAGTAATCAATGTTGGCAGCAGCTACTTTACCTGCTGCAATCGCACGAATGGCTGTCTTCGGACCGGTTACGCAGTCACCGCCGGCAAATACACCCGGTGCATTTTCTACAGCAGTCCAGTTTTCGGCTTTAATGACGCCGCGGACAACAGGAATGCCGGAGGCCTCAAGGGTGTTATATTCAATTCCCTGTCCGACTGCAACGATGACATAGTCACAGGCAATGCGCTTGTCTTCCAGACCGGAATCAGCCGGATTCATGCGACCGCCCTTGATCTTTCCGGGCATTTTCGGTTTTGCCCAAAGAGCGCTTACCTTGCCCTCATCGTCGGTTTCAATACGAAGCGGAGCATGAAGATCCATCATAACGGCGCCTTCGGCAATGGCTCCCTCTACCTCCTCGGTAAGGGCGGTCATATCTTCCTGACGACGGCGGTATACGATAGAAACTCGCTCGGCACCGCAGCGGATTGCAGAACGGGTACAGTCCATGGCAACATTTCCGCCGCCAATGATACAGACTTTTTTGCCGGAAAGATCCGGAATGATGTTGTCTCCGATATTGCCGAGGAATTCTACGGCAGAGAGAACATTCTTGGCATCTTCTCCTTCAATGCCGACTTTCTTGTCAGTATGGGCACCGATGGCGATATAAACAGCGTCATAGTCAGCGCGTAGTTTTTCCATGGTATAATCGCCTTCGCCGGCCTTTGTATTAAGTTTTACTTCTACGCCGGTAGAGAGAATGCAGTCAATATCCTGCTGCAGACGCTCACGCGGAAGACGGTAGGAAGGAATGCCGTAAACCAGCATGCCGCCCAGTCTCTTGTGCTTCTCAAAGACGGTACACTGATGTCCCATAAGCTGCAGATAGTAAGCTGCAGAAAGTCCGGAAGGACCGCCGCCAATGATGGCGATTCTCTTGCCGGTTGACTCGGAACAGGCAGGAGCCGGAACGATACCTGCACGGTCTACAGCAGTACGCTTGAGGCCTCGGATATTAACCGGCGCATCTAAAAGGGTACGACGGCAGCGGGTCTCGCAGGGATGCTCACAGACAAGTGCACAGGCCATGGTAAAGGGATTGTCCTTGCGGATCAGTCTTACAGCATCGGCATAGCGCTTTTCGCCGACAAGGGCAATATAGCCAGGAATGTCAACGCCTGCAGGGCAGTTTGCTACGCAGGGGATGCTCTGTTCGATGGTAGAGGAACAATGATGCTCCTGGATATGGGAGATGTAATCCTCGCGGAAGCCATCCAGTCCCTTCAGAATCATGCCGGCAGCCTCAATGCCAATCGCACAGTCAGCGGATTCATAAATGGATTTTGCCAGATTTTCAATTTTGTCCAGTGTCTCCATGTTGGCGCGATGCTTCATCACGTCCTCCATAAGATTGCTGAGCTGGGCTAAGCCAACACGGCAGGGGACACATTTGCCACATGTCTGGGCATGACACATTTTTAAAAATGCCCATGAAAGATCAACAGGGCAAATTCCGGGAGGAGACGCAACGATACGACGCTCCATATCCTTGTAAATACCTTCTACCACGGTTTCGGCGCGGCTTTCAGTGATAAGGGATAGTCTGCTCAAAAGTAATACCTTCCTTTCAGTTTGTTTATGTCTACTTTTAATAAAAAATTAGAGTCGTAATATTGTATCATTAGAAGAAGGAAAAACAAAGCAAAAAGCACAAAAAAGTATGTTAAGTTCTTGACAGAATTTGTCAGTTATGCCGAACTAACTATTCTTACATATTGCTAATGAGAGAGGCACCATTGAGGAAAAAACTGTAAGAATGTGGTTATAACAACGTAACGAGCGAAGGGTTTATAGTATAGTAAGGGCAGAAAACAGGAAGAAAAAAATAAGAAATGTAAGAAGAAAAAAGAAATGTAAGAAAAAAACGGAAGATGTAAATGTTATAAGAAATGTAACAAGATAAGCAAGAAGAAAAGAAGAATTATTAATGAAGGAATATAAGAAGAGCAGGAAGGAGTAAAAGATGCTGCGTAAAATTATTCATATAGATGAAGAAAAGTGTACCGGATGCGGACTTTGTGCAGAGGCCTGTCATGAGGGAGCGATCGGTATGGTGGACGGGAAGGCCCGTCTGCTTCGGGATGACTATTGTGATGGAATGGGAGACTGTCTTCCGGCCTGTCCGGCAGATGCGATTTCATTTACGGAGAGAGAGGCAGCAGCCTATGATGCAGAGGCAGTTGCAAAAAATATGGAAGCAAAGAAAAAACAGCAGAAGCTGGCTGAAGAAGCAGGAAAAGGAGAAGAAAAAATGGATGCTAAGATGCCAATCTTTCAGGGATGTCCCGGAAAGCAGATGAGAAGCTTGAAAAGAGAGGAAGCAGAAGAGAAGACAGAAGAGGCGGCTGCTGAAAGAGAAGAAAAGAAAAAGGCTGTTTCCGAGCTTCGCCAGTGGCCGGTACAGATCAAGCTGGTTCCGGTGAATGCGCCTTATTTTGATGGTGCAAAGCTTCTGATTGCCGCAGACTGCACGGCTTATGCTTATGCGGAATTTCATCAGGAGATCATGAAAGGGAAGATTACCTTGATCGGATGTCCCAAGCTGGATGAAGGAGATTACAGCGAAAAGCTGACAGAGATCATAAAAAATAATAATATAAAGAGTGTTACCATTGTTCGAATGGAGGTACCCTGCTGCGGAGGTCTGGAGAGAGCTGCAATCACGGCAATGCAGGAGAGCGGCAAGTTCCTGCCCTGGCAGGTTATCACGATTTCGATTGACGGAAAGATTCTGGATTAAAGTAAAATCTGTGAACGGATGAGGTGAGAGCATGAAAGAAAAAGCCGGAAGGGTTTTCTCTGTGGCAGAAGAAAATAAGCCGGTAAAGGACTGTACCATATCGAAGGCAGTCAGTGATGCCGGAGGCTTCTATATTTCACATTTTTCTCTGGCAAAGGGAACAAATATCAGTGCGGAGCTTTATCGCTATCCCAAGCTCTGGATCCTTTTGTCCGGGAAGATCAGAATGAGCGGAGAAGGCGGAGAGAATAGGCTGCTTCTTCCCGGAGATCTGGCTCTTACGCCGGTCGGAAAGGCAGTTGGAGCGGTTGCAGAGGAAGACTCTGTTTATACGGAAATCAGTCTGAAGGAGGAGACGAAGATGAAAGATGTTTTAAAATCAAAAGAGGTATTTGCTTTAAAGGATATGCTTCCCTGTCAGGAAGGGAAAATTGTAAATATGGATCTGATCGATGAAGAGGATCTGAAGCTGGTTTTGATGAGCTTTGGAGCCGGAACCGGACTTCAAGAGCATGCAGCCCCCGGAGAAGCTTTGATTTTTGCTTTGGAAGGAGAAGGCGTGATTGGCTATGAAGGCAGAGAATATGTGATCAAGGCCGGAGAAAACTTCAAGTTTGACAAGGGCGGCGCGCATTATGTGAAGGCAGAAAAAGAATTTAAGATGGCTTTGCTCTTAACACTTGCCTAAGGGAAAACAATAAGAAAAAAGAGTTAAGGAAAAAGAGTTAAGAAAAAAACGCAAAAAGCGAATAAAAAAAGAAGGCTTGCATTCGAAAGAACAGTTGGGTAGAATGTAGCTTAAAGAAAAAAGCAAGGAAGCTTCCGATTGATCGGGCTTTCCTTGCTTTTTTTATGCAATAGGATACTTCGTTCCTATTACATAAAAAAGCTCCGCAAGGATCGCACTGCGGCGGAAAGGAAGGATGTCGCTTGATGCGACCCGCCGCAGGCGGAGAATCCTGCAAGCAGGATTCTTTCTTGCACAATAGGAAAACATAGAGGTAAGACATGAAAAAGATTGATGAAACAGATAAAAAAATTATCAGTATTCTTCAGGAAAATGCCAGGATTCCTTTAAAGGAACTGGCAAAGAAGGTTTTTCTTTCGTCACCGTCTGTATCGGCACGGTTGGAGAAGTTGGAAAGTGAGGGCATTATTACCGGCTATCATGCCAGTGTGAATCCCTTGATGATGAATTATCCGATCAAGGCCTTTGTGAATCTGGAACTGGAGCCGAATCAGAAACCGGAATTTTACAGCTATATTGAAAAAATACCGAATGTGGTGGAATGCGACTGTGTAACGGGTGCATATGCAATGCTGATCGAGGTATATTTTGAAAGTACGGATGATTTGGATCAGTTTATTGATAAACTGCAGCATTTTGGAAAAACAAAAACCCAGATCGTTTTTTCTACCAGAGTTCCCCACAGAGAGGTTCCTGTCTATGTGGAGAAGGAAGAGGAAGAGAAAAAGGAAGAAGAATAGAATTTCACAAAATCTTCACAAAATGGAAAAAAAGCAAACACATTTGAAGGCTATGATAAGAAACATCAAAGGAAGGACATCCACACACCATCCTTTGATAAGAACAAAATTTTTTCATACTTCTCATCCCTCGGACGACCGCAGATGCGGTCGTCCATTTTTATCAGATCGGAAAGATAGATTCTCACGATTCTGGATAAGAAGTCATAAACAAGCCATAAACATGATAAATTCCACAAGAGCGGAGCAGGCTTTTAGACTAATATAATTAGCCTAAAAGCCCGGATTGTGAATAATGAATAAAAAGAAAACGAAAAAATATAAAGAATTTAGCCGTTTTGCAGCCTTGATTTTATTTTTTATTCATTATACAATTCAGATGTCAAAAGCAAAGGCGCTGAAACAATAGTTTCAGTGCCTTTTTTTGTTTTGTTTTTTAAAAAATGAAACGACGAAATTCGTATTGGCAAAGCGGAACGTTTCCGGAGGCTGACCGCAAAAATTGTTTTGGGAGGAAAAGAGATATGACATTAAATGAAGTTACTGAATTGATAAACGGTAATTTGTTCGGTGTGTGGTTTCTGATCGGCGCAGCCCTTGTATTTTGGATGCAGGCCGGATTTGCCATGGTTGAGGCTGGTTTTACCAGAGCGAAAAACGCCGGAAATATTATCATGAAAAACCTGATGGACTTCTGTATCGGTACAGTAGTATTCATCCTGATTGGTTTCAGCTTATTGTTGGGCGAGGACATGATGGGAATCATCGGTCAGCCCGGATTTGACATTTTTACAAGTTATGCCAACTTTGATTGGTCAAACTTCGTATTCAACCTTGTTTTCTGCGCAACGACCGCAACAATCGTTTCCGGTGCAATGGCAGAACGTACAAAATTTATTTCTTATTGTGTATATTCAGGCGTGATTTCCGCAGTTATTTATCCGATTGAAGCACACTGGACATGGGGCGGCGGCTGGCTGGCACAGCTTGGTTTCCATGATTTCGCCGGATCCAACTGTATCCACATGGTTGGTGGTATTGCTGCTCTGATCGGTGCCGCTTTCCTTGGACCCCGTATTGGTAAGTTCACAAAGGACAAAGATGGCAAGATTACAAAGGTAAATGCTTTCCCGGGACACAATATCCCGATCGGTGCCTTGGGTGTATTCATCCTCTGGCTCGGCTGGTATGGATTCAACGGTGCAGCAGCCACAAGTGTAGAACAGCTTGGTTCTATCTTTGTAACAACAACAATTGCACCGGCACTTGCAACCGTAACATGTATGATCTTTACATGGGTAAGATATGGACACCCGGATGTTTCCATGTGTCTGAATGCTTCCCTGGCAGGCTTGGTTGCTATTACAGCAGGCTGTGATGTAACAGATGCACTTGGTGCAATTATCATTGGTATCGTTTCCGGTTTTCTGGTTTGCTTCGGTGTATGGTTCCTTGATTATGTACTTCGTATCGATGATCCGGTTGGTGCAGTTGCTGTTCATATGATGAACGGTATCTGGGGAACAATTGCAGTAGGTCTTTTCGCTACAACCTCTGCACCTGGAAATGACAGCTTTACAGGACTTTTCTACGGCGGCGGATTCAGCCTTTTAGGAAAGCAGATTCTTGGCTGTGCAGCAACAGCTGCTTGGACAGCAATTACAATCACAATTACCTTCGTTGTGATCAGAGCAACATTAGGACTTCGTGTTTCTGAAGAAGAAGAAATTCTTGGTCTGGATATTACAGAGCATGAGCTTCCGTCCGCATATGCAGGCTTCTCCGTTATCAACATGGATTCCACAATGGATGTCAATGCAAATACAGACCTTGGTGTTGGTGAATACGATGAGGCATCTGAGGTACAGAAGAAGGCAGCTGTTCCGGTTGTTCAGGAAGCTCCGGTTCCGGTTGCAGAGATGGATTCCGGTATGCGTAAGGTGGTTATCATCTGTAAGCTTGCAAAATTCGATACTTTGAAGAAGGCAATGAATGCCCTTGGTGTAACCGGTATGACCATGACTCAGGTAATGGGTTCCGGTGTACAGAGAGGATCAACAAGCACATATCGTGGTGCGGTAATTGATAACACTCTGATTCCGAAGGTTAAGGTTGAGATCATCATTTCCAAGAGAATTAATCTGGATGAGCTGATCGAAGCTGCAAAGAAGGCACTTTATACAGGCCATATCGGCGATGGCAAGATCTTCGTTTACAATGTTCTCCGTGTTGTAAAGGTAAGAACAGGAGAAGTAGATCTGGATGCACTTGCTGATGTTGAGTAAGAACTTTATGAATAGGAAGATTTCTTCTTATCCCATAGAGAAAACAGTGTTTTGTTAAATATGATCTCCTTGTTAAAAGAAGCCCCGGCTGGTGCCGGGGCTTCTTTTCGATTCAAAAAACATAAGAATCAGACTGTGGTGAAGAAAAGACGCATTTGCACTTAAAGAAGATGCTCTAACTGCTCTAACCAGATCCTTGCACTTGCATCACTCGGCATACGAAGGTCGCCGCGGGGCGAAAGGGCAACGGAACCAACCTTAGGACCATCCGGCAGGGCAGAACGCTTGAACTGCTGGGAGAAAAATCTGCGGTAGAAGGTCTTCAGCCATTTCAACTGCTCTTCCTCAGAGTGAATGCCATGGAAGGTACGCTTTGAAAGTCGCAGGATCTTCTCCGGTTCAAAACCGGCTCTCAGCATGTAATATAAATAGAAGTCATGCAGTTCATAGGGGCCGACCAGATCTTCTGTTTTTTGGGAGATGTTTCCATTCTCCGGCGGAAGAAGCTCAGGACTAACCGGGGTATCCAGAATATCCTCCAGAACAGCGGAGAGCTCAGGCTGGCCACAGCTGTCGGCATAGTACTGCACCAGATAGCGAACCAGGGTTTTCGGAACGGAAGCGTTGACGCCATACATGGACATATGGTCTCCGTTGTAGGTTGCCCAGCCAAGGGCAAGTTCAGACAGATCTCCGGTTCCGATTACGATGCCGTTTAATTTATTGGAAAGATCCATCAGGACCTGGGTACGTTCTCTGGCCTGTGAATTTTCATAGGTGATATCGTGCTTGTTTGGATCCTGACCGATGACCTCAAAATGAAGAGAAACAGATTCATGAATCGGCGCTTCGATCAGGCTTGCGCCGATTTTCTTTGTCAGAAGAATCGCATTCTGCAGGGTACGGTCTGTTGTTCCGAAACAGGGCATGGTTACAGCAGTAATCTTCTTTCTGTCAGCACCGAGCAAATCATAAGCGCGGGCGGCTACCAGAAGGGCAAGAGTAGAATCCAAACCTCCGGAAATACCAAGAACAACAGATTCACATCCGATATGACGAAGTCGTTTTGCCAGACCGTTTGCCTGAATGTTCAGGATTTCCTGGCAGCGGGCATTTCTTATAGCCGGATCAGAAGGAACAAAGGGATGCTGTGGATAGCTTCTTGTCAGCTCGGTTTCTTCTATTACTAAGGAGAAGGCTGTGCGGACATAGGCAGCGTCGTCAGAAAAGCTGTCAGGATAAGTGCTCATTCTTCTTCTTTCATAAGCGAGACGGTCAATGTCAAGCTCGCTGATAAGGGCAGAATTTGAAAAACGCTGGGTCTCTCCCAGGATGCTGCCGTTTTCTGCGATCAGATCATGACCACCGAAAACCAGATCCGTAGAGGATTCTCCGATTCCGGCAGAGGCATAGATGTATCCGCAGATCAGGCGGGCGGACTGTCCGCTTACCAGACTTCTCCGGTAATCTGCTTTTCCAATCAGCTCGTTGCTGGCCGAAAGGTTGGCGAGAATGGATGCACCGTGAAGGGCATGGGAGATGCTGGGTGGATTTGGAACCCAAAGATCCTCGCAGAGCTCAACGGCAAGGGCGAGATGGGGCATATCAGGACAATAGAAAATCTGATTCATGCCAAAGGGAATCTTCTGTCCCTGCCAGTCGATCAGAAGTACTTCGGGAGAGCCAGAAGTAAACTGGCGGCCCTCATAGAATTCATTGTAGCTGGGAAGGGCATGCTTGGGAACGAGTCCGAGCAGAGATCCCTTATTAATGAGGGCAGCGACATTGTAAAGTTTGCCATTTACTTCAAAGGGAAGACCGACCAGGATCAAGGCATCAATTGATGCAGAATGTTCGATGATTCGCATCAGCCCTTCATTGGCCTCCTTGAGAAGGCGTCCCTGGAGAAAAAGATCCCGGCAGCTGTAACCGCTGATACAAAGCTCCGGAAAGACCATGATCTTTACCTGCTTAGAAGCCAGAGAATCAATTTCCTCAATAATTTTATCTGTATTGTAGATGCAGTCAGCAACCTTAAGATCCGGGCTTACGGCTGCAACCTTTATAAATCCATGCTTCATGATATACCTCCGATTTTTGAAAAAAGGAGCCAACATCTGTTTGCTCCTTTGTTGCAGAATCATCGTATCATTCGGGAAAGAAGTTTTCAAGAAAAGCATGGAAAAAGCGCTTTTCTTCCTAATTATATAGACTATAAAGTTTATGCAGAAGTAAAGAGAAAGAAAAGCTGCGCTTCCCAAAATAAGACTTCCTTAGTTTGCCTTCTTTTCAGCCTTTGCATTTTCTTTTTCAGAAGCCTTTTCTTCGGACTTCTCGGGGGTGTCAGAAGCTTTTTTTTCAGCCAGCTTTGCAGCTTTCTGCTCTGCCTTTTCATCCTGTCGGGCGATATACTGTACCAGGCTGACACACTGGTTGGAGTAGCCCCATTCATTGTCATACCAGGCAATCAGTTTTACAAAGTTCTCGTCCAGCATAATGCCGGCTTTTACATCAAAGATGCAGGTCTGGAAGTTTCCGCGAAGATCGGAGGAAACCAGTTCATCGGTATTGTACTCGATGATGCCTTTCATTTCATGCTGGGAAGCATATTCGATCGCTTCACAGATTTCTTCATAAGTTGTTTTACTTTTCAGTTCTGCAGTCAGATCTACAACAGAAACATCATTGGTGGGGACACGGAAGCTCATACCGGTCATTTTTCCTTTTAGCTCCGGAATAACCAGGCCAACGGCTTTTGCAGCACCGGTAGAAGAAGGAATGATATTGTTGAAGACGGAACGTCCGGTACGCCAGTCGCGGCCGCCATTGGAGTCAACCGGTTTCTGCTTGGAAGTAGAAGCGTGAATGGTAGACATGAGGGCACGCTCAATGCCGAAGCGGTCATTGATAACTTTGGCTAAGGGGGCAAGACAGTTTGTGGTACAGGAAGCATTGGAAATGATCCGCATGGATGGATCATAGCTTTCGTTATTCACGCCCATAACAAAGGTAGGCCAGCCCTCTTCCTTGCCGGGTGCGGTGAGGATGACTTTCTTTGCACCGCCGATGAAATGTTTTTCGCAGTCAGCCATACGGGTGAATTTGCCGGTAGACTCGATGATATATTCTGCACCGGTAGAAGCCCAGTCGATCTTAGCGGGATCATCTTCGGAGAAGACATGGATCTTCTTGCCGTTAATCACCAGCTCGTGGTCGGTACAGCGTACCCTTCCACGGAAGCGTCCGAATACGGAATCATATTCCATCTGATAAGCCATTCGTTTCAAATCGGCATTGCGCAGATTGATTGCACAAACCTCAATATCATTGTCGCGTTCCTCCAGAATACGAAGAATAACTCTTGCGATACGACCAAAACCATTGATACCTACTTTTACTAACATGGATGTCTCCTTTCAAAACAGACTGGATATAGAAGCAGGACTGCTCCTGCATAGAAAATTTTATTCAACAAAGCCCATTATACAGGGGATGAAATTGTTTCACCAGCATAGTTAATAAGGTAACAAAGACTGACAAGATGATAAAGCGTTTGTTAATTATCAGACACAATAAAGAAAAGAAGAAAAAGTGAGAATAAACAGAACATTAGAAACAAGAAAAAAGTCCCTTCAAAGTTTCCATAGATAAAATCTATAGCTGGACATATAGAAAGAAAGTATTTACATAAAATTGAAATTATGTTAGATTAACTATTATACAAAAGCATATACCGACAAACCTATCGAAAAAATAGGAAATGTAGTGTAAGGGAAAGAGAGTGCTGCGATGTCAGAGATAATCAAGGTTCAGAACCTTTCAAAGACATTTCAAACAGCTGAAGCAAGGGTAGATGCGCTCAAGAATATCAACCTGGAGATAAATGAAGGTGATATTTACGGCATTATCGGAATGTCGGGAGCCGGAAAGAGTACCCTGGTCAGATGTTTGAACTTCCTTGAGGTTCCGACAGAGGGACAGGTAATCGTAGAAGGGAAAGAGCTCGGTTCCTTGAGCAATAAGGAGCTGAGAGAAGCAAGAAGAAGAATCGGAATGATTTTCCAGAGCTTTAACCTGCTGATGCAGAAGAGTGTTTTGGATAATGTATGCTTCCCTCTTACGATTCATGGAATGAAAAAACAAGAAGCAAAGAAAAGGGCTTTGGAATTGCTGGAGACAGTCGGACTGAAGGAAAAGGCGGACAGCTATCCTTCTCAGTTGTCGGGCGGACAGAGACAGAGAGTTGCTATTGCGAGAGCATTGGCAAATAATCCGCGGATCCTGCTTTGTGATGAAGCAACCAGTGCTTTGGATCCACAGACGACGAATTCCATTCTTCAGCTCCTGCGCAAGATCAACCGGGAGATGGGCATTACCATCATTATCATCACGCATCAGATGTCCGTTGTAAGAGAAATCTGCAACAGGGTTGCGATCATTGACAGCGGTGAGATTGCAGAGGAAGGTCTGGTTGAGGATATCTTCAACCATCCCAAGTCCAGAGCAGCAAGGATGCTTGTAATTGAAGGCAAGGATCCGGATGAATGGCGGGAGACGGAAGAAGCGATGGGGCAAATCGTCTCAGAGCTTCATGAGAGCAGAAAGATCCGAATCGTATTTTCGGGGAATTCCTCCTATGAGCCGGTCATTGCCAATATGATCCTTACCATCGGACAGCCGGTCAATATTCTTCTGGCTGATACAAAGGATGTCGGAGGAACAGCCAAGGGACAGATGATCCTGGGGCTTCCGGAGGATGAGGCTGTACAGGAGAAGATCGTCTCCTATCTGCTGGAAAGAGGACTTACGGTAGAGGAGGTGACCGAAAATGTGGACGCCTGAAGTAATTAAGATGATTGTTGTCGGTATCGGAGAGACCCTCTATATGACCCTTTTCGGTACCGTGCTTGGATATGTGATCGGACTTCCCTGGGGAATTATTCTTGAAATTACCGATAGGGATGGAATCAAACCGAATGCAGGAGTACATCATATCCTGGATATTGTAACGAATATCATGCGTTCGATTCCTTTTCTGATCCTTTTGATTTTGGTTATGCCTTTGACCCTGCGAATTGTCGGCAGGACATATGGTTCATCGGCAACAATTGTGCCGCTGGTGATTTCAGCAGCACCGATGATTGCACGTATGGTAGAATCATCCTTAAAGGAAGTTGATAAGGGCGTTATTGAGGCGGCTCAGGCAATGGGCACGTCGACAATGGGCATTATCATACATGTGATGTTGGTAGAATGCAGAATTTCTCTCATCACGGGAGCAACCATTTCTCTGGGAACGATTTTAGGTTATACGGCTATGGCCGGTGTAACCGGAGGCGGCGGACTCGGAGATATTGCGGTCAGATACGGATATTACCGCTATCAGGCGGGGATCATGATCGTAACGGTTGTAATTCTGGTTCTGCTGGTACAGATATTTCAGGCTATCGGAAATATCATTGCACGTAAGCTGGACAAGCGTTGAGAACAGCTGAAAACGCAAAAACGGAGGAAAAAGAGATGAAAAAGAAACTTATTGCAAGCATTCTGGTTGGACTTATGACAATCGGAACATTGACAGGATGCGGATCCGCTGCATCTACAGACACACAGGCAGGCGCATCTGCAAACGCTTCCGCAGACGCATCAGCAGACGCTTCCGCAGATGCAGAATCTGCAGATGCATCAGGAGATGTTTTCTATACAGGAGATCCTGTAACACTGAAGATCGCTGCATCTACTACACCGCATGCTGAAATTCTTGAGCATGTTAAGCCGATTCTGGAAGAGCAGGGAATCACTCTGGAAGTTACAGAATTCGAAGATTATGTACAGCCGAACAATGTAGTAGAGAGCGGAGAGTTTGATGCAAACTACTTCCAGCATGTTGTATATCTGAATGCATTCAACGAAGAGCAGGGAACACACCTTGCAATCGCTGGCAAGATCCACTATGAGCCGTTCGGAATCTATCCGGGAACAAAGAGCAGCCTGGATGATATCGAAGATGGTGATACAATCGCAGTTCCGAACGATACAACAAATGAAGCAAGAGCACTTCTTCTTCTGCAGGACAACGGTCTGATCACACTGAAGGATGGCGTTGGTATCGAAGCAACTGTCAACGATATCGAAGAAAATCCGCACAATATCAAGATCGAAGAGCTTGAAGCTGCACAGGTATCACGTGTAATCAATGAAGTTGCTTTCGTTGTACTGAACGGTAACTATGCGCAGGAAGCCGGACTGAATGCTGCAACAGATGCGATCGCATATGAAGAGCAGGATTCTGAAGCTGCAACAAACTATGTAAACGTTATTGCAGTAAAGGAAGGCAATGAGAACAATGAAGCAATTCAGGCACTGGTATCTGTTCTGAAATCCGATGATGTAAAGGCATGGATCGAGGAAGAGTATCAGGGAGCAGTTGTTCCTTATGCAGGAAACTAATTCGAACAATTCGATATACTGATTCAGAAAAAGGACTGCCATTCGGCAGTTCTTTTTTTTATACAATAGGAAACTTCCTTTCTATTCCATAAAAACGCTTCGCGAGGATGCACACTGCGGCGGATAGGGAGCATGTCGCTAAAGCGACACGCCGCAGGCGCAAGAATGTGTCAAGGCACATTCTTTGCTGTGATAGAAAACAAAGCGGTGTCGTGACAACAAAACTTCTTTGTACTTAAGAGGAAGCGCTTCATGCTATAATAAATGCAAACGGGAAAAGAGCCGGCTGAAGGCAGTCAAAAATCCAAAAGCCCCTTAATATGGGAGCTTTTCGGAGGAAAAGAAGGCCTCAGGCCAGGCGCATGTTTAAGAACTTAAAGTAAGAAGTAAAAGGAAAGTAGGAGGTAGGCGATGTTAAAGAATCGTGTCGTAGAGCCAGGAGTACCGTGGCTTGTAGAAGAAACAGAAGAACTGTATTCCCTGTTTATCAATGAGGGAGCAGAGATCGTTGCACCGGAAGGAAAATTCCTTACTCTGACAGTAAATGGTGTTGGAAAGCCGATTCAGCCGGGCCGTTATTTCGGAGAGGTTGTTATGTCTGTTGTAACACCGTATGAGATGCAGGCACACGGACTGAAACTGAACTTTGCAGAGATGACAGGCAAGGATATCAGCGAACTGGATACACCGATGAAGCAGGCTCTGGTTATTTCTAACGGAGAGATTGTTGAGGATCAGACCAATAAAGCAATTCTTCAGGGCGGAGAGATCACAGGAAGCGAGACAGACGGCGTATATATCACTTCTACAGAAGAGGATTACTGCGGAATCATCGTTGACGGTGAAAAGGCATATAAAATCAAAAACTCTCGCTTTGATCTGGAAGGAAACGGACACGATGACTGGCTTGGAAACGGTACCGCAGTGTCTGCTTTGGATGAGGTAGACCTTGAGATCGATAACTGCCAGTTCTACTATTCAGGGGTAACCCGTTGTACTCTGCAGGCAAGCTGCAAGTCCAATGTAGTGATCAAGAATTCTGACTTTATCAATATCGCACCGGATGGAGCTGACTGGGTTGGCGATTTCTCCTGGCAGGTAGGCTTCCATGGCCACAACCGTCTGACACAGCTGAGTGATAATGCATCTGTTCGTTATGAGAACTGCCGTCTGCATTCAAACGGATGGGGTATCTGCTCTATCGACGGAACAGGTGATCCTATGGTTCGTGAAGACGACAACAGAGAATGGCCGGCAGACTGCAAGGAGCCGGGCTATGGCGTAACAATGTATATGAAGGACTGTGATATGAGACTGACCGGCCCGAATTCACATGGTTACGGTGCTTTCTGTATCGGTGACAACAAGATTACCTATGATCACACCAGCTGTGATGTTTATGGTTATCCGATCCTTCTGATGGGTATGTTTGGCAAGGGTCACTTTGATGTTATTAACGGTTCCAAGATCAGCGGCCGTCGCTTTGGTGCCTTCATCATCGATGATGACAATTCTGTACTGAATATTGCAGATTCTTCTTTCAATACAAAAGAAGCAAACATCGTTCTGAAGGGTGCAGCAACTACCGTCAATATTACAAATTCTGATATGAAGGCTGGAAACGGCACAATCGTACAGGTAATGGATTGTGATGAGGCCGGTATGAATCAGGCAGATTATACCATTCCGGTAGGACGCAAGGATACAAAGGATGAGAGCCTTGATCTGACAAGTGCAGGTGCAGAGGACGTTGTTCTGAATATCAAAGACTGCGATCTGAAGGGTAATTTCTATAATTCAACAACCCAGCTTCGTGCATACAAGAATCGTATGATCGGTGGTATGGGCAAGCTGCATGATACCGTACTTGGAAAGGTTCCGATGCCGCCGGCAGATGCTCCTTCACCGGCACAGATGCGTCACAATGGAAATGACCTTAAGGGTGCAAAGAACCTTGCCCTGAACCTGACAGCAACAAAGATTACAGGTGTAATCTCTTCTGCGAGCCAGGCTTACAGAGAAGGACTTGGACGTATTACATCTGAGAACTGGTTTGAGCTTTCCAATATCACCCAGGAAGCTGCTGAGACAGTAAACAATGGTGTGGTTGTAAATCTGGATGCTGCTTCTTCCTGGACAGTAACAGGAAACTCTTATATTTCAGCACTGACCATTGCAGAAGGTGCAAAACTTGAGGCTGCTGATGGCAAGAAGCTGACTATGACAGTTGATGGAGTGGAGACTCCGGTAGCTGCCGGTTCTTATACAGGAACAATTGTTCTGACAGTAGCATAAGATATTCTTCTGGGAAAATAGAATATAAAGATCGGACAGTCTGCGGCATCGCCGCAGGCTGTTTTTTATCATATAGGAAACTTTGTTCCTATATGATAAAAGTGAAAATTTTCTGAAAAATCACTGGTAAAAGATGGAATTGCACTTTAATAATGTTAATAGTATAATTTTTCTATGAGTATCCATCCGCTTGGAAGCAGATAGGATGGAGCAAAGCTATTTAGAGGAGGAATAGAGGGGTATTATGATCAATTGGAAAAATTTGGATTCCTTGGATTCTTATCAGGAATTACAGAATGGGGAAAAGGTAAGTGTAAAAGAAGCGTTGGCAGGAGAAGCCGGGGGAGAACGTGTCAGAAAATACAGCGTGCCGATGGCAGCAGGACTTTGCTATCATTACGGAGCAAAGGCAGTGGACGATAAGATTCTCGATAAGCTGGCTAAGCTGGCAGAAGAAGCGCAGCTGCTTGAAAAATACGAAGCCCTTTATAACGGTGCGGTAATCAATACAGGAGAAAATCGTCTGGTTCTGCATCAGCTAACCCGAGGACAGCTTGGAGAAAAGGTTCTGGCAGATGGCGTAGACAAGTATGAATTCTATGCCGAGCAGCAGAAAAGGGCAGATGAATTTGCGCAGAAGGTGCATGAGGGCAAAATCCTGAATGAAGCAGGAGAAAAATTTACGACTGCGGTACAGATCGGAATCGGAGGAAGTGATCTTGGCCCGAGAGCCATGTATCTTGCCTTGGAAAACTGGGCAAAAAGAAATGACTGCCTCAAGATGGAAGCAAAATTCATCAGCAATGTGGATCCGGATGATGCATCAGCGGTATTGGCATCGACTGATCTTGCGCATGCCATCTTCATCCTGGTTTCCAAATCTGGAACAACCCTGGAGACACTGACAAATGAAGCCTTTGTCAAGGATGCCTTAAGAAAGGCTGGACTGGATCCGGCAAAGCATATGATCGCTGTAACCAGTCAGACATCACCGCTTGCTTCTTCTAAGGATTATCTGGATGCTTTCTTTATGGATGACTATATCGGAGGCAGATATTCTTCCACATCTGCTGTCGGAGGAGCAATTCTGGCTCTGGCTTTTGGACCGGAGGTATTCGCCCGCTTCCTGAAGGGTGCGGCAGAGGAAGATAAGCTGGCTTGTGAAAAAGATCTATTGAAGAATCCGGCCATGCTGGATGCTTTGATTGGCGTATACGAGAGAAATATCCTGGGCTGCGGAGCAACAGCGGTGCTTCCCTACTCACAGGCTCTGTCCCGTTTTCCGGCACATCTGCAGCAGCTGGATATGGAATCAAACGGCAAGTCTGTAAACCGTTTTGGCGAGCCGGTTGATTATGCAACAGGACCGGTTATTTTTGGCGAGCCGGGTACGAACGGACAGCATTCTTTCTATCAGCTCCTGCATCAGGGAACAGATATCATTCCCTTGCAGTTTGTAGGATTTAAGAAGAGCCAGATGGAAAATGATGTGCTGATCCAGGAGAGCACAAGTCAGCAGAAACTTGCTGCAAATGTTGCGGCTCAGATTATTGCCTTTGCCTGCGGTAAGGAAGATGAGAATAAGAATAAAGACTTCAGAGGCGAGCGTCCCTCCAGTATTATCATTGGAGAACAGCTGACGCCGGAAGCACTCGGTGCGCTTCTGTCACACTTTGAGAATAAGGTTATGTTCCAGGGCTTTGTATGGAATTTGAACAGCTTTGATCAGGAAGGCGTGCAGCTTGGCAAGCTTCTTGCAAAACGTGTATTGGCACATGATACCGAGGGCGCACTGAAGGCCTATAGTGATTTGCTGGAGATTTAATAAAAAATGATGATTATCAGGAAGGGTCATATTGTAGATCCGGTTACAAATACGAATGAAAAAATGGATATTCTGATCGGCGACGATGGATTGATCAAGGCAGTGGGCTGCATTTCGGAAGAAGAAGCAGGAGATGCAGAAGTAATCGATGCCGAGGGTCTGATCGTTGGGCCGGGGCTGGTGGATGCCCATGTGCATTTCAGAGATCCGGGCTTTACCTATAAGGAGACGATCGAAAGCGGAGCAGCTGCGGCGGCAAGGGGCGGCGTAACGACAGTTATTTGTATGGCCAATACCAAGCCGGCAGTCGATCAGCCCGAAACACTGCAGTATATTCTGGAGAAGGGAGAAAAAACAGGAATCCGTCTTTATCAGACCTCAACCGTCACCAAAAATTTGGCGGGAGAAGAGCTGGTTGATATGGAAGAGATGGCCCGGGCAGGCGCAGCCGGATTTACCGATGATGGAATTCCGATCCTGGATGAGAAGATATTGCATGATGCTTTTGTAAAGGCCAAGGAGCTGAATCTTCCGGTCAGTCTGCATGAGGAAGATCCTTATTTCGTAAAAGGAGCCGGAGTCAATATGGGCAGGGTTTCCGAGCAGCTTGCTTATGGAGGTGCTTCCCGGACAGCCGAGGATATCATGACGGCACGGGACTGCATCATGGCACTGGATACCGGAGCGTCTGTCTGCATTCAGCATATCAGCTCTAAGAATAGCGTAGAGCTGGTAAGATGTGCGAAAAAATTAGGGGCAGATATTCATGCTGAGGCAACGCCCCATCATTTTACCCTGACAGAAGAGGCTGTTTTAAAGTATGGAACAAATGCCAGAATGAATCCACCGGTCAGAACAGAGGAGGACAGAAGGGCGATCATTGAGGGTCTGAAGGACGGAACCATTGATATGATCGTTACGGATCATGCACCCCATGCAGATGAGGAAAAGGAAAAGCCCCTGGCACAGGCGCCGAGCGGAATCATTGGCCTGGAGACCTCACTTGCACTTGGTGTAAAATCCCTGGTTCAGACAGGAGAACTGAGTTTGATGGAGCTTTTTGCTTTGATGAGTAAGAATCCGGCGGAATTTTATCATCTTACGCCGGGCAGCATTCAGGCAGGAGCAAAGGCCGATCTGGTTATTTTCGGAGAAAATGAAGAATGGATCGTAGATCATTTCGCATCAAAGGCAAAGAACAGTCCCTTCCTGGGCTGGAGCCTTCCGGCGAAGATCCATTATACGATTTGTAAGGGAAAGGTGGTTTATCAGGGATAGGACGCTGATAAAAAAGAAAATCGAAAAACCGGTAAACCGTTTTAATGTATAACAGATAAAAGCGGAAATTAAGACAAGATAGGACGAGATGTTCTGCCTAGGAGCAAAAACATTCTCGTCCTTTATTGTCGTTCTTTATTGATTTCTTAGCTGATCAGCTTCACAGCCTCCTGGGCTGCTGTCGCTGCATCCTCTGTATAGAGATCGGCACCGATGGCATCGCAAAAGCTCTGGCTGACCGGAGCACCACCGATCATAATCTTGACCTTATCCCGGATGCCTCTCTCAGAAGACAGACTAACCACATTTCGCATCTCCTGCATGGAGGTGGTCAGAAGAGAGGAGCAGGCGATAATGTCACAATTCTCTTTGATGGCAGTATCTACAAATTGCTCTGCAGAAACATCAACGCCAAGGTCAATGACTTCAAGGCCGTTTCCTTCCATCATGATCTTAACCAGGTTTTTGCCGATATCATGCAGATCGCCCTTGGTCGTGCCGAGGACAACCCTTCCCTTGGATTCCGAACCTTCACCAACCAGATAAGGCTTCAGAAGATCTGTGGCAGCGACCATGCATTTGGCAGCCATCAGCATTTCCGGAACAAAGGCCTTTCCGGCGGTAAAGTCATCTCCCAGAGCGACCATACCCGGCATCAATCCGTCGGAAATGATTGCCTGTGCATCGATTTCTTCAGAAAGAGCCTGTTCGCAGAGGGTCAGAACTTTTTTCTTTTGTCCCTTACGCATAGCCTTTGCAAGAGCAGCCAGGCTATCTGTGGATTCTGCTGTAGTTTCTTCCGCTGCGGCAGACTTTTTGGAAGTTCCCTTTTGACGGCGGGGAATATCCGGAAGGGGTGCTTTGGGAACATGCAGCTCCTGATTGTATTTTTGGATCTCGCTATCGATATAGGTGTCGATCTTGGGATAAATCGTTCCGAACATACCATAGGTGATGGAGGGAATGAAGTGTCCGCCCGGACAGTAGGTCTCCAGAGCCTTACGGATATAGCTGCGGGCTTCTTCTTCACTGATATCTTCCCGGTCGATCGCGGCACCGATACCGCCCATCAGGGTTAATTTTCCCTTTACTTTCTTCTGGAGAGCAGGAATGTCATTTTCCGGAAGAACACCCTGCCATACCTGAATGCCGATTTCGATCATGTCATCAATGATAGGAACCAGGTAGGAATCCGCATGATGAATCACGCCCACACCGCGGGAGCGGATATAGCCATAGAGCCTGCGGTAAGGTTCTTTGAAGAATTCCCGCCACATATCCGGCGGCATGAAGAGGGCGTTCTGGGTGCCCCAGTCATCATGGGAAAAGATGGCTTCCGGCTGCAGATGATCGATGAGCATTTTGGCATAGAGCATACGATAGTCTGTAATATAGTCGATCAGCTCATGCATTTCCTGGGGATGCTCATAAAGCTCGGTAAGGGTATCCTCGAAGCCCATCAGGAAATGGGTCTGTTCAAAAATACCGGTTGCCATAAAGCCGCAGAAAAGCTTCTGGTTCTTGTTCTTTTCACGGCAGGCAGAGGCGAATTCTTCCCAACCCTCTGAGCAGATATGTTCAATATCAGGTGCATGAACGACTTCACGCCAGCGGGTAATATCCTTGATCACCTTTGTTTCATCGGTGTTGTGAGGAATAGGACCCGGGGCAGATTCCGGGAAAAGAATGGTGGTACCCCATCTGTCGATGCTCTTTGAGCCGCGCACACGGTTTTGGTTCAGATAGGACTGAATGGGATCTCCGAGTGCCATAAAGATTCCTTCATATTGATCAAGCTGCCGGTCCGGCTGTCCATCCGGCTTCATCAGCTCAAGCATGATTTCCCTTGGTGTCATCATCTGATCTTCTCCTTTGTTCTGGAAGTAAATAAGAGCCTTTTGAAAGAGGCCTTTCTTGACAAGAAGCTTTTGCAAAAGCTATAGTAAAAAACAGATTATCCTAATCTTCGGCAGTTGGATTCTGACCGGAGAAATTCTATTAAAATAAAAGGAAAACAGATAAATTTCCTATTAAGTAAAAATTATAGAAAATGGCTTAATCAGTGTCAAGCAATTCGGCGATTCCGGCTGGGATAAAAGACCGGAAAGAAGTATTCGGAGGAGAAAAAATGGAGATAAGATTTCCTTTCATATTAGACGGGGCAACCGGAACAGAAATCCAGAAGATGGGCTATGACGGAAGTATGTCTTCTGAAGAATGGGCGCTTCTGCATCCGGATAAGATGGCAGAGCTGCAAAGAGGCTATGTAGAGGCAGGCAGCAATGTGGTCTATGCACCGACCTTTGGTGCGAACCGGATCAAGCTGGAAGAGCACGGTGTAAAGGAAGATGTTGAGGACTATAACCGCCGCCTGGTGGAAATATCCAAAAAAGCAGTAGGGGACAAGGCTTATATTGCCGGCGATATTGCGCCGACAGGTAAGATCTTATATCCCCTTGGAGATATTCATTTTGAAGAGCTTTTTGCCATTTACAGTGAGCAGGTAAGAGCCATGGAAGAGAGCGGTGTGGATATCTATGTGATTGAGACCATGATGACCCTGGCTGAGGCCAGAGCCGCAGTTCTTGCGGTAAAAAGTATCAGCGACAAGCCGGTTTTTGTAACCTTTACCTGTGACGAAACAGGAAGAAGTTTAACGGGTACGGATGTAACAGCCGTTTTGCAGGTCATGCAGGGAATGGGTGTAGATGCCTTTGGCCTGAACTGCTCGGTAGGACCGGATCAGATGCTGATCCAGTTAAAACGCCTGCAGGAGGTATCCAGAATTCCTCTGATCGCAAAGCCGAATGCCGGACTTCCCATTATTGTTGAAGGGGAGACTGTTTATCCGGCAAGCCCGGAGGAATTTGCAGAGTATATTCCGGCACTGGCGGAAGCCGGCGTGGAGATCTTCGGCGGATGCTGCGGTACGAGAAAGGAACATATCCTGGCAATCAGAGAAGCCTTAGAGTCAGTGAAGATGCAGGCACCTTCTCCGCAAAATACAGATAAGCTTCCTGCGGCAACAGGTTCGGATCTTTTCTTCCTGGAGCCGACGGCAGCCTATGATCATATTTTATCCTGTGATGCTGAGCTGGAAGATAAGCTGGAGGATGAGGGAGATTTTGATGCAGTGCTTACAGCCGTGAAGCTTACATCAGAAGAGGAACTGGCCCATTTTGAAGAAGCCCAGACGATGATCAAAAAGCCGCTTTGCCTGATCTGTGATGATCAAAAGCTCCTGGAGAAGGCACTTCGTCTCTATCAGGGAAGAGCCTTATATGAAGGCGGCATTTCAGAAGAAATGCTCGCGCCCCTGGTTCGGAAGTATGGATTGATCATTTAATATTTCATGCCGGAATCGCCACTCATTTATTGACACGCTTTTCTAAAATAGGTAACATAAGTGTATCTGGATTTTAGAGGAGAAATCGAAAAAATGGCGTTTTCTAACTTGTTTTTTTTACTGGTATTTTTGCCGGTATTTATGCTGATTTACAGCTTTGCAGGGGGAATAAAAAGAAAAAATGTGGTGCTGCTTGCAGCATCCTTGGTTTTTTATGCATTTGGAGGAATCAGATATCTGCTTTTGCTGCTGATCATGGCAGCGATTGCCTGGTTTTTCGGTATCCTGATCGAAAAGGATCCTGAAGGCAGGAGAGGAAAGCAGTATCTGATTTTTTCTGTTGTTATTTTCCTTCTGGTATTGGGCTTCTTTAAATATACCGGCTTCTTCTTGGGAAGCCTTGGCAGTCTTCTGCAGAAGGACTGGGTCTTTTCTATTGCCCTGCCGATGGGAATCTCCTTCTATACCTTTAAGCTGATTTCCTATGTGGCAGATGTTTATCACGGAAGAACGAAGGCAGAGCACAGCTATTTTATGGTGCTTTTGTATACAGCAATTTTCCATCAGTCCATGCAGGGACCGATTGTGCGCTATCCGGAAATGAAAGAGGCACTCTATGAGCGAAAGCTGACCATGGCAGGCCTTTCCGACGGAATTTACCGCTTTTCGGTAGGACTTGCCAAGAAGGTGGTCCTTGCGGATCACTGCGGTGAGCTGGCAGATATCATGGTGCCTATGAGTGATGAAATTGCCAATGCACCGACGGCTGGGGTCTGGATCGGTATGATCCTTTATTCCATGCAGCTCTATATTGATTTTTCGGCTTATACGGATATGGCACTCGGCTTAGGTCAGATGATCGGCTTCAGCTATCCGGAAAACTTTAATTATCCATATATTGCCAAGTCTGTTCGTGATTTCTGGAGACGCTGGCATATGACCTTGAGCTTCTTCTTCAGGGATTATGTTTATATTCCCCTGGGAGGCAGCAGAGAAGGTGCAGTGAGAACAACGCTCAATCTTTTGGTGGTATGGGCTCTGACCGGTCTTTGGCATGGATCCTCCTGGAACTTTGTTCTTTGGGGACTTTACTATTTTGTTTTCATTGTTTTTGAAAACTGGAGAAGAAAAAGAGGCAAAAAGGATTGGCCGGTTGTCCTGCAGCATATTTATACCATCGTGATTTTTGTATTCGGCTGGCTGCTTTTCCGTTTTTCGGATTTCTCACAGCTTTTGCATGCGATCCGCGGTTTCTTTGGCCTGGGCGGAAATGGATTTATGTCCATGACCATCAAGCTGAATGTGCAGAACAATATCTGGTTTTTGATCGTATGCCTTCTGACCTGTACGCCATTTTTCCGGAGTGTCGGAAAATATCTGATGACTTATTTCCAGGTAAGAAGAATTCCGCGTACAGCTATTTATGCCGGAAAGACCCTGATCGTAGTTGCTCTGATCATACTTTCTATTATTGTAATGACAGGCAATACCTTCACACCTTTCCTTTATAATCAGTTTTAATCCTTTTAGAAATTAATCCTTTAAGAAGGTAAAAGTCATGGCAAAAAGACAATCACTTGAAAAATATAAAGAAAAGAATAAGGTCCTGCATCGCAGATGGGACATGATCCGGGTCAGAGTCTTTACGATTTTGATCGCAGTATTTTTTGTTTTGGGCCTTCTCTTTTTCTTAAGACCGAAGCAGTCAGCAACCGAAAAAAGAGATCTGGCAAGCTTTCCGGCGCTCAGCCTTTCCGGAATCTGGGACGGTTCCTGGTTTTCGGATGTAGAAACCTGGTATGCAGATTCCTACCCGATGAGAGAAAAGCTGATCGCAGCGGGAACCAATATTGAAAGCCTCTATGGTATAAGAAGCAGCGCCATTTATGTTGCTTCGCCGAGTACCCAGACACAGACCAGCGATCAAAGCCAGCAGACGGACAGCGGTACAAGCGCTTCCGGTTCGGCAACGGCTTCGTCCACAGAAGAAACAGATGCCGGAGGAGCCATTACCATTCAGCCGGAATCTGCCGGAACAATTTATGTTGCAGATGGCAGAGGCTTTGAGCTTTATTATTCCAAGCATGAATCTTTGGATGCTTATGCAAGCATGCTGAATACCGTGGCAGATACTTTGGGAGACAGTGCCACTGTTTATGCGATCGGCATTCCGAACAGCTTTGGTATCATGCTGGATGAGAGTATTCAGAGCTCAATGGGTTGTCCTCTGCAGAGTGATGAGACGGATTATATCTATAATCAGCTCAACGATAATGTAAAGAGTGTAGACATTTATGACACCCTCAGGGCGCATAATGATGAGTATCTCTATTTTAGAACGGATCATCACTGGACACAGAGAGGCGCTTATTATGCCTATACCAAGTTCTGTGAAGCAAAGGGAATCACGGCACACAGCCTGGATGAGTATGAAAGCAAGAGCTATGAGGGCTTTCTTGGAACTTTCTATGCGGCAAGTAATCAGTCTCCGGAGCTGGGCAACAATCCGGATACGGTAGAGACCTTTATTCCGATCGCTACCAATGATGAGGTTATTACGGACAGCGACGGAAAGACCTATGATCGAAATGTTGTAGGAGATGCAGACAGCCTGGGAGCAGAATCCAAGTATCTTTGCTTTATCGGCGGAGATCAGCCAATGGTAGAGATTGATAATCCGGATATCAATGACGGATCAGCCTGCATCCTGATCAAGGAATCCTACGGAAATGCCTTTGCTCCTTTCCTGGTGGATCATTATGACAAGGTTTACATTGTTGACTACAGATACTCTTCAGCAGATCTGACGGCACTTGTCAAGGAACAGACCAGCTGTGATGTGATTTTCGCCAATGTTATGATCCTCTTGGATGATACGGCAAGGGCACAGAAAATGCAGTCCCTTTTCCCGGCAGAATAGGGCTTTGATCAATATCATCAGACAATGACAAAGAAAGAGAAAAGACAGGAGTTTTCCTGTTGGAGCTTTTGAAAAGAAGATAAAAGAAAGACAAAAGAAATACAGGAAGAGCCCCGGCTAGAGCCGGGGCTCTTCTTGTCCTATAGGGAACTTCCTTTCTATACGATAAAAATCTATATGATAAAAATGCTTCAGCGGGATCGCACTGCAGGGGAAACTTCAGAAAAGATAGCTTGACTTTTTATTGGAACTGTATAAAATGGAAAAAGTATTGTCAAGTGTCTTGTTAGATATAAAGACAGGTGGCGTAGGGAGGAAGAAGATGGGAAGAGACCTGCTTTTGGTCATAGATATGCAAAATGTATATGCTGTGGGAGGATGCTGGTATTGTCCTAAGGCAGGGCATGCAGGAGAAAAGATCAAAGACATCCTTGAAAAAAGTTCTGAGCATCTGGAAGTCATCTTTACGGCATTTGTGGCTCCGGAAGAGCCAGAAGGAGTATGGGCAGCTTATAATCAGGAAAATCATCAGGTGAATCAGGACGACTATGCCAATGAGATCATGGATATCTTTTCAGCTGATTTAAAAAAATATCCCCTATATAAGAAGTCCACTTATTCCTCTCTTAGCATTCCGGAAGTTCAGGAGGCGGCAAGGAGAGCAGACCGGGTGATTTTGACAGGCGTTGTTGCAGAGTGCTGTATTCTATCAACCGCTATGGCCTTGATCGATCAGGGAAGCTACGTAATTTATCTGACAGATGCCTGTGCCGGAATCAATGAGGAAACAGAAAGAGCAGTAGAAAAGGTTCTTGAAGGCCTTGAGCCTCTCCATGTGAAAAGGATGACGACGGAAGAATACTTACAAGACAAGCTTAAAAAGGAGAATGAGAAGAATGAGTAAGATTTTTAAAACCAAATTTACGGCGGCGACCATTGTTTTGATCCCTGCCTGTATCGGAATTAACTATTTAGGTAAATTTTTTGCATCCCTGTTAAAATTGCCGCTCTGGCTGGATTCCATCGGAACCTGTATCGGTGCCTGCCTGGGAGGACCTATCATAGGAGCAATCTGCGGCGCTTTAAACAACCTGATCTACGGACTTACCACAGGAGATAACATAACCCTGATCTACGCATTGACCAGTCTTGGAATTGGACTTGTAGTGGGAATTATGGCAAGACTGGGATGTATGAATTCTCTGGGAAAGGCAATTTTAACTGCAGTTGGCGGTGGCCTGGCAGCCGTTGTGATTTCAACGCCTTTAAATATCATATTCTGGGGAGGAACCACCGGAAATACCTGGGGAGATGCCCTTTTTGCCCTTACCCAGCTAAAAGGCATGTCTGTAGGCCTGGGATCCCTTCTTGATGAAGTGGTAGTGGATGTACCGGATAAATTAATTACGATGATTATCGTATTCCTGGTTCTCCAGGGACTTCCCAAAAAACTGACGGCTCTCTATGACGTAAATGCAAAAGTAGAGCGCCTGGATTAAGAAAGAGGAAGGCAGATTATGAGTAGTATCAGCTTGTACGAAGACAGGGGAAGCTATTTAAACAAAATGCATCCCTATACCAAATTATTGTATATACTGGCGGCAGTCTGCATACCATTGATTGGGGGAAAGCTATGGCTTTTCCCTATCCTTATTTTATGCAGTCTGCTGCTTTTGGCTTTCGGCGGAGTGATCAAAAAGGCTCTGCCTTTGATCGCCTTCTCTTTTACTCTGATTCTAGTGATTTTTTTGATTCAGACCTTCCTTTATTATGGAAATGAAGAAGTTCTGATCAGAATAGGCGGGATCAATATTTACAGGGAAGGATTCTTCCATGCCACAAGGATCGGCTTAAATATTTTAAATATGTTATTGGCTTTTGCGGTTTTTGTACTGACCACTTCCATCCCGGAGCTGGTGGACGAGCTGGAAAAAAATGGCCTTTCTCCAAAACTGGGCTATATTGTGGTATCCGTTTTTCAGATCCTTCCCCAGATGATGAGTTCGAAGGATACCATTACAGATGCCCAGAGAAGCCGGGGCATGGAGACAGAGGGGAATTT
>CAVFAT010000005.1:2533-13827 GCA_963620785.1 Bacteroidaceae bacterium | reverse complement strand
GGGAAAACAAAAAATAAGGAGTTAATTAGATGGACATAATTAAGATTGAGCATTTAAAATATAAATATCCAAATACGGATGTCCTGGCCCTGGATGATATTTCCCTTACCATAAAGAAGGGTGAATTTATCGGTATCGTCGGAGCAAACGGTGCAGGAAAGAGTAGTCTGACCCAGGCAGTCATCGGGTTGGTGCCACGATTTTACAATGGCGCTTATGGAGGGAAGGTATTTGTAAATGATACCTTAGTAGAAAGCTGTCCCGTAGAGAAAATGTGTGAGCATGTGGGACTGATCTTTCAGAATCCTTTTAATCAGCTGTCGGGAGCCAAGGATACCGTATATGGAGAAGTGGCTTATGGACTTCAGAATCTGGGCATTCCAAGAGAAGAGATGAAGCTTCGCATTGAGAAGGTTTTGAAGGAGCTGGATATCTGGCAGTACAGAGACAGAAACCCCTTTGAGCTGTCAGGAGGACAGATGCAGAGGGTGGCAATTGCCAGCATTTTGGTAATGCGGCCGGAGGTGATCATTCTGGATGAGCCGACCTCCCAGCTGGATCCCCAGGGAACAGAGGAAGTTTTTCGGGTGGTAGAGAAGCTGAGTCAGAGCGGTGTCACCATTATTATGGTGGAACAAAAGCTTGAGAAAATGGCGAAGTACTGCCATAGGATTCTTTTGATGCATCAGGGAAAAGCAGTGGATTTTGACAGGCCGGAAAAGATTTTTTCCAGAAGTGATTTGGAAGAGCTTGGCGTACAGCCGCCGGCCTTTACCAGAATTTCCAAAGAGCTTCAGCTGATCAATGAGGACGGAACTTATCCGGCCACCTTAGAAAATACCCTCCGACTTTTCGAGGAAAAGAAAGAAGCGCTTTCACAGGAAAAGCTTTTAGAAGCGATGGAAGCTTTGGAAAAGGCTGAAGAGAAAGGGCAAAGAGCAGAAGAAAAAGAAGCCCTGGAAGTTTTTAAGGTTCTAAATCTGAAGTTTTCGTATAAGAAAGATCTTTCCCTTTTTGAAAACTTAAATCTAAAGCTGGATCATCGCACGACGGCGATTGTCGGTCAGAATGGTGCCGGAAAGACAACCCTGGTCCGTCTTCTGAAAGGACTTTTAAAAGCTCTGGGCGGAGAAATTTATTTTGGCAAGGAAGCGATTTCCGGGAAAACGGTAGCGATGCTGGCGGACAAAGTAGGTTATGTATTCCAGAATCCGGATGATCAGATCTTTAAACACAAGGTTTTAGAGGAAGTTATGTATGGTCCTTTGAACATTGGAATGTCAGAGGATGAGGCAAGAGAAAAGGCCTTAAAAGCCATGGAGCTTATGGGACTTTCAGGAAAAGAAGAGGAAAATCCTTACGATCTGGATCTGCACCAGCGGAAAATGACAGCAATTGCATCGGTGGTGGCTATGGATACAGAGGTACTTATTTTAGATGAGCCTACCATCGCTCAGGATTATCAGGGGCGGCTTCGGATCGGAACTATGATAAAAGAACTTTCTGCAAAGGGAAAGCTTGTGATTGCCATTCTTCATGATATGGATTTTGTGGATGAGAATTTTGAACGTGTCATCGTTATGGCACATGGAAAGATTCTGGCAGATGGAAGCGCCCGGGAAGTTTTTTCTGAAGATGCGCTTTTAGAGGAAGCAAGATTACAAAAGCCCCATTACAGGGAACTTATGTGGAAAATAAAAAGGAGCGTTTATGTCGGGAAAAGAACGTAGAGAGAAAATGTTAGAAATCCTCAGACAGAGCAAGACCCCGGTGTCCGGCAAGGATCTGGCTCAGACCTTTGGTGTCAGCAGGCAGGTGGTGGTTCAGGATATTGCGCTTTTGAGAGCACAAAATCTGGAAATTACCGCAACCAATACGGGTTATGTTTTGGCAAAAGCTGAGAAAGCGCAGGGCAAAAATACGAGGGTCTTTAAGGTATCCCATTCCAGTGAGCAGACAAGGGAAGAGCTGGAGCTGATCATAAATTACGGAGGTGTGGTGGAAGATGTTTTCATCTATCACAAGGTATATGGTGTCCTCCGGGGAGATCTTCATATTTCCAATCCTGAGGATATAGAAAAATTTATGGAGGAGCTGCAAAGTGGTAAGTCCAGCCTTCTTATGAATGTTACATCGGGATATCATTATCATACCGTGTCAGCGCCTACAGAGATTCTGCTGGATCTGATTCAGGAAAAGCTTCAGGAGAGAGGATTTTTAGCAAGACTGCAGGATTATGAACCCGTAGAGTTTTAAAAATAAGAAATAGGGATAATGAGCCCTGGGAATGTGAAGTCTTAGTAAAGATAAGACAGAGAAAATAGCAATGTTGGAGAAAAATAAAGTCAGAATTTTGGGAACAGGTGCGGCCACCCTGGATATTTATCCAAGGCAGAAACGCATGTATCCCGGAGGAAATGAATATAATATTGCCTGTAATGCGGCTCTTTTGGGAGCGGAGGCAGGATTTTTGGGGGTATTTGCCAATGACCGGGCAGGAGAGATCTTAGAAGATACCCTAAATCACGTGGGAGTAGATCTTTCTTTTTCCCATCACGAGGAAGGCTCCAGCGGATATAGTCTGGTAGAGTTAAGGGAAGATGGAGACCGGGAATTTTTAATGTGGAACAAGGAAGGGGTAACAGATCTTTATCCCATTCGCTTCACGGAGAGGGAGATTTCTTATATAAAAGAGTATGATCTTATCTGCATGGGCAGGCTTTGTTGTGTAGATCCTGCCACCATCAGAAGACTGGCAAGGGAAGAAAAAATTTCTATCTGTTATGATTTCCATGCTGCATTTTCTGAGAAAGAGATCAGAGAGATCGCTCCCTATATTCAATATGCTTTCTTCTCCTGCTGGCAGCTTCCGGAAGAAGAGATAAAAAGATATCTGAAGCTGGCGGTGGAGCTGGGATGTAAAATCGCAGTGGGCACCAGAGGAAGTGAAGCAGTGCTTGCTTATGACGGAAAGCGTTTTTACAGGCAGGATACCCTGGAGATAGAGGCAAGAGATACCCTGGGAGCAGGAGATTCTTATATTGCAGCCTTTCTGGTGCACTATCTGGCCTATGAAAAAGAAAAGCCGGCTGATGATTCTGAAGGCAGGAAGGAAGAAAAGGAAGGGTGCCGGCAGGCGGCAGTGCAGGCCTCTTTGGCAGTGGCAGCAGAGCATGCGGCAAAGGTGATCCAAATGGATGGGAGCATCGGAGTCGGATTTGACTTTGATCCGCCAACGCTTCAGGAGCTGGTGAATGGGATCCAATAAGGAGCAGATAGATAAGAGAAAAAGGCATATCTTCGGTTGACAAGAGGAAAAGGCCTTTTTATAATATGCTAAGCATAATCACTGACAGTTCGCTTGTACCATCCTGTCATTAAACAAAACCAGGACTGTATATAAAAAAGAAGGATACAGCTCTGCGTTTTTGCAGGGCTGTTTTTTATTGAATAGAAAACTTCGTTTCTATTACATACAAAGACACCGTAAGGATTGCACTATATAAGAAGGATCGCATTATATAAGAAGGATTGCACTATATAAGATAGAGAGGACAATATGTTTTATATCAAATCAGAAGAAAGCTTTGATTCCGCTCATTTTCTGAAAGATTATGATGGAAAATGCCGCAATGTACATGGACATCGCTGGAGAGTTGTAGCAGAAGTTAAGGGAGAAGAACTGAGCGAAGAGGAACAGACAAGGGGCATGCTCTTTGATTTTTCGGATCTGAAGAAAACCCTGAAGGAACTTTGTGATGAACTGGACCACTGCATGATCTTTGAGAGAGATTCTTTGAAGGAGAAGACCATCGAGGTGCTGAAGGAGGAAGGCTTTAAGATGATTGAAGTCCCCTTTCGTCCAACAGCAGAAAATTTTGCCTGCTATTTTTATAAGAAATTCGAAGAGAAAGGATACTGGGTACATCGGGTTGAGGTTTATGAGACACCGAATAACTGCGCAGTATATGAAGAATAATGCAGGTTGTCGAAAAGTTTGTCAGTATTAACGGAGAAGGTCCCAGAGCCGGAGAGCTGGCTCTTTTTATCCGTTTTAAAGGATGTAATTTAAGGTGCAGCTATTGCGATACGAGCTGGGCGAATGAAGCAGATTGTGCTTATGAAGAGGAAAGCCCGGAGGAGCTGCTTTCTTATATAAAGGAAAGCAAGGTCAAAAATGTCACCTTAACGGGAGGAGAGCCCCTTCTGCAGAAGGACATGAAGAAGCTTCTGGCACTTTTGCTGGAGGAAAAAGAGATTCGGGTGGAGATCGAAACAGACGGTGCGGTAGAGATCAGGGATTTTTGCGGAAAAAAGAGGCCGGTCTTTACCATGGATTATAAGCTGCCATCCAGCGGCTGCGAGGCGGCCATGAAAAAAGAAAATTTTGCCTACCTTTGTCAGGAGGACAGTGTGAAGTTTGTCTGTGGCAGCAGAGAGGATCTGCAGAGGGCAAAGGAGATAATTGAGGCATATCATCTGATCGGGAAATGCCATTTGTATTTTAGTCCGGTCTTTGGCCGGATTGAGCCGGTTGATATAGTGAATTTTATGATTGAACATAAAATCAACGATGCAAGAATGCAGATTCAGATGCATAAGGTGATCTGGGATCCGGAAAAGAGAGGGGTTTAACCATGATTGATACAAAAGCAATAGAAGAACATATCAGAGGGATTCTGGTCGCTCTGGGAGATGATCCGGAAAGAGAAGGGCTGAAGGAAACACCGAAGCGGGTTGCCCATATGTATGAAGAGGTTTTTGCCGGCATGAATTACAGCAACCATGAGATTGCCCAGATGTTTAATAAGACCTTCTCAGACGGAATCGAGGATCAGGAGGAAGAAGGAGAAAAGCTTGAAAACGGCCGGGTTGTGGTAATGAAGGATATCGATCTTTTCTCCTACTGTGAGCATCATATGGCCTTAATGTATGATATGAAAGCGACGGTTGCCTATATTCCTCACGGAAGCGTGATCGGTCTGTCAAAGATTGCCCGTGTCTGCGATATGGTCGGACGCAGGCTGCAGCTGCAGGAAAAAATTGGAAAGGATATCGCAGATATCATAACAGAGATCACGGGCAGTGAGGATGTTGCCGTTACTTTGGAGGGTTGTCACAGCTGTGTGACGGCCAGAGGCATCAAGAAGAACAATACGAAAACCTTTACAGCAGAGCTTCGGGGCGCTTTTCGGGAGGACAGCAGTCTGCAGCTTTATCTGCGATAGTTAGAAGAAAAATCAGAAGAAAGAAAATAGAAAAAACAGAGAAAAACATAGAGAAGAAAGCTCGATAGTTTATGGGGCATTTTCCTTTAAGAGAGCTTAGCGTTAGAGAAGGAGGTAAGCAATGAGAGCACTTGTACTTTCCAGTGGAGGAGTGGATTCCACAACAGCACTTGGTCTGGCAGTCAGCAAATATGGAGCAGAAAATGTAACATCCCTTTCCATTTCCTATGGACAGAAGCATGATAAGGAGATTGAGGCGTCCAAAAAGGTGGCTGCTTATTATGGTGTAGAGCAGCTTTTTCTGGATCTGAGTCTGATTTTTCAGTATTCCAATTCTTCCCTGCTGAAACAGTCTACAGAGGAGATCCCGGAGGAGAGCTATGAGGAGCAGATCAAGAAGACAAAGGGAGAAAAACCGGTCAGCACCTATGTGCCCTTCCGAAACGGTCTTTTCCTCTCCTCGGCAGCAAGTATTGCTCTCAGCAAGGACTGCAGTCTGATCTATTACGGGGCACATGCAGATGATGCGGCAGGCTTTGCTTATCCGGACTGCTCTTCAGACTTTCATGCGGCGATGAATCAGGCTGTTTACGAAGGCTCCGGTCATCAGCTGAAGATTGAAGCACCTTTTGTAAAATTGAACAAGGCTGAGGTAGTAAAAATGGGACTGGAACTGGGCGTGCCCTATGAACTGACCTGGTCCTGCTATGAGGGCGGAGAGAAGCCCTGCGGTAAATGCGGTACCTGCCTTGATCGTGCAAAGGCTTTTGCGGCAAACGGTGTCGAAGATCCGGCTCTAAAGAAAGCATAAGAAGCGCAGGAATGCACTGGGAATTCACCGCCTTGCTTTGCCGGGCTGGTGGAGAAAAGTGAAAAAGGAGAGAGAAAAAATGAGAGAAAAAGAAGATCTGACCTTACTTGGGAATCAGGATGTAAAATACAGCTTTGACTATGATCCAGGTGTGCTGGAGACATTTTTGAACAAGCATCCGGATAATGATTATTTTGTAAAGTTCAATTGTCCGGAATTTACCAGCCTTTGTCCGATTACCGGACAGCCGGATTTTGCAACGATCACCATATCCTATGTTCCCGGAGAAAAAATGGTGGAAAGCAAAAGTTTGAAGCTTTACCTTTTCTCCTTCCGGAATCATGGCGATTATCATGAGGACTGTGTGAATATCATCATGAAGGACTTGATTCGTCTGATGGATCCCAAGTATATCGAGGTTTGGGGAAAATTCCTGCCGCGCGGAGGTATTTCCATTGATCCTTACTGCAATTACGGAAAGGCAGGAACAAAGTGGGAGGATCTTGCCTGGGAGAGAATGAAACAGCATGATCTCTATCCGGAAATTGTGAACAATCGTTAAGAAAAGGAATCGTGTGTGGAAAAGGGAAAGATGATGAAAAGATGTAAGAGCAAATCTTTGCCGGCTGTATTGCTGGCATTCCTACTTTGCTTATCCATGACAGCCTGTGGCATAAACAGTAATAGAGGCGATGCAGGAGAAGCAGAAGAGACCGGAGAATCTGCTGATGCCAAAGGAGCAGAAGAGGAAATGCAGGAAGTGGACCTTGCAGATGCAGAAGAAGCAGATCCGGATTTCGCCAATAAAAAGCTGCTGGAGTCAGGAGAATTTGGAGATTACAAATTCGAGATCGCAGGAGCGGAAGTCGTACAGGATAGCGAAGGCAATCAGGGAATTCGCCTCTGGTATGATTTCACAAACAATTCAGAGAATGAAACAGAAAGTGCATATTGGCTTAGTACAGTAACAGCCTATCAGGACGGAGAGGAACTGGAAAGAACAGCAATTGCGGATGATAAGTACGGGCAGTATGACTGGAATTCCAGTCTCAAGATTCGTCCCGGAATCAAAATCCGCTGTCTGGAAGATTTTTCTTATAACGAAGAGGGAGGACCGATCTGTTTTGAGATCATCAATTGGAGGGGCGATACGAATGAGATTGTGGCCGCTGTTTATCAGTTAGATGAACTCCCCGGAGTAGTGAAGGAGGAAACCGAGCTGGCAGCAATTGAGAAACCGCTATGGACAGATGGTTATGATTTGGAAGGCGATACGGAGTCAGCTGTTCATATTCAGATTGATACTGCCGAAGAGACAGAGGATGCGGATGGCAATCGCCTGATTCGTATCTATGCGGAGATCACCAATAGTGGAGAAAATGCGATCATAGCAAATGACGTTTTTGGTCCAGCTGCATATCAGGACGGAGTGGAGCTGAGATATGGTTTTCCAAAGGATGAGATAGAGGAAGACAACAATGGCACCTGGGAAATCCAGAAAGGGGAAAGTCTGCGTACAGCTTATTGTTATAGGCTGCGCAGTGACAGCCCGGTAGAGATGGAAGGACTTCTTGATTATACTTCGGGTAATGTGATCGGCGGCGTTTTCAGGGTAAAATAAAAAAGCCAGAAATGGAGAAAGAGGCAGCCTTCGGGCTGCCTTTTCGCATATAGGAGACTTTGTTCCTATACGCGAAAAGGCTCCGCAGGGATCGCACTGCGGCGGATAGGAATTGTGTCGCTAAAGCGACCCGCCGCAGGCGGAGAATCCTGCAAGCAGGATTCTTATTACATCGCGAAGCGATGTAATGAAAGGAAACTGCTGGAAAGGCAGGCATTGACGTGATATTTTATTTAAGAAGCGAAGCTTCGGACAGAAGAATAAAGAAAAAAGAGAAAGAGAAAGGCAAGAGATGAAAGCGAAGAAATATATGGCAGGGCTGCTTTGTTTTGCCCTGCTTTTGACTGCCGGCTGCGGCGGAGCAAAAAAAGCAGATGAAAATGAGGGCGTGAGTGCGAATCGTACAGGGATTGAAAGTCTGTCAGCAGATGGAGCAAGTGCGGATGCAGCTTCTGGCGATAGTGAGCCGGCAAGCGCTGATGCGACAAGTGCAGATGCAGCAGAAAATGGATATCTGATCGCTATTGATGCCGGACATCAGGCCCATGGCAATAGCGAACAGGAGCCAATCGGTCCCGGTGCATCAGAGACAAAGGCAAAGGTTGCGGGAGGTACGCATGGAGATGCAAGTGGCCTTGCAGAGTATGAACTGACCCTGGAGGTGGCACTGAAGCTGCAGACCGAGCTGGAAAGCAGGGGATACGAGGTTCTGATGATCCGTACGGAGAATGATGTGGATATCAGCAATAGTGAGCGGGCACAGATGGCCAATGAAGCAAATGCGGATGCCTTTATTCGTCTGCATGCCAATGGTTCGGACAGCAGTTCAGCAAACGGAGCAATGACAATCTGCCAGACGGCATCCAATCCCTATAATGCAGAACTGCATGATGCAAGCTATGCACTTTCGGAAGATGTATTGGATGGGCTTGTTGAAGCAACCGGATGCAGAAAGGAAAGAGTCTGGGAGACTGATACTATGAGCGGCATTAATTGGTGCAGTGTACCGGTAACGATTGTAGAGATGGGATATATGACCAATCCGGATGAGGATCTGAAGATGGCTTCTGATGAGTATCAGCAGAAGATGGCTGAGGGAATCGCCGATGGAATTGATTGCTATATCGAAGGAAGATAAAAGAAAAGGGGAAGAAGATGGCTTGGTATGATGAAGCGGTTTTTTATCATATATATCCGCTGGGACTGACGGGGGCACCGGAGAAAAATACATATGGAGAAGCAGTTTCCAGATTAAAGGAGCTGGATCCCTGGATCGGACATATGAGGGAGCTGGGTTGTAATGCGCTTTATATCGGCCCTCTTTTTGAGTCGGGCAGTCATGGCTATGATACGACAGATTATAAGAAGCTTGACAGCAGACTGGGGACAAATGAAGATCTAAAGGCTTTTGTAGCAAAATGCCATGAGCAGGGAATCCGTGTAATTTTGGATGCGGTTTTTAACCATACAGGCAGAGATTTCTTCGCTTTTCAGGATCTGAAGGAGCATAGAGAGCAGTCTGTCTATAAGGATTGGTACTGTAATGTAAACTTTTGGGGCAATAATGAATATAATGATGGCTTTTCCTATGATAATTGGGGCGGCTACAATCTTCTGGTTAAGCTGAATCAGAAAAATCCGGCTGTGAAAGAATACCTTCTGGATGTGATACGTTTTTGGGTCAGGGAGTTTGATATTGACGGACTTCGATTGGATACGGCAGATGTGCTGGACTTTGATTTTATGCATGAGATGCGAATGCTGGCCAATGAAGTGAAAGCGGATTTCTGGCTAATGGGAGAGGTGATCCATGGAGACTATTCCCGTTGGGTAAATGAGGGAATGCTGCATGCCCTGACCAATTACCAGCTGCATAAAGCCCTCTATTCCGGCCATAACGATCACAATTACTTCGAGATCGCACATACGGTAAAGAGGCTGTATGACATGATCGGCTCTCCGGCCGGGGGCAGACAGCTCTATTCCTTTGCAGATAATCATGATGTGGACCGGATTTCTTCCAAGCTGCAGGATAAGAGCCAGTTCTATCCCCTGCATATCCTTCTTTATACCCTTCCGGGAATTCCTTCTATTTATTATGGTTCGGAATTTGGCATAGAAGGAAGAAAAGAAGGGGGAAGCGATGCCCCCATTCGTCCAAGGATTGGGCTGGCAGAGTATCAGAATGCCTTCTCAGAGAATGGATATACGAAATTACTGGCCGCTTTGGGTACCTTGCGGGCAAAGAATCCGATTCTTTCTTATGGAGATTATGAAGAGCTTCTCCTGACAAACAGACAATATGCCTTTGCCAGAAGGCTGGAGGGAAGAAGCATTCTTGTAGCGGTTAATAATGATGAAAATCCTGCAGAGCTTTGGATTTCGGATTGCGGCAGCAGCTCTTACAGAGCTTATTTTTCCGGACAAAGCATAGATTCGCAAAATGGAAGGCTTCAGATCCAGCTTCCGGCTCATTTCGGAGAAATCCTTCTGCCGGAGCAGGAGAAAAAGGAGAAACTGACAGAAGAGAGAAAGAATCTGACAGAAGAGAGAAAGAATCTGACAGAAGAGATTCAGAAGGCAGAGCAGAAGCAGGCAGAGGAAGATCAAAATATAGAAGCTCTTCTGCCGCCTGTTCCGAATAAGCCCTATGAAGAAATGTCCATAGAGGAACTTCAGGCAGCAATTTTGGAGAAGATGGCAGGAAACGGACCGGTAACAGAAGAGATGAAGAGAACGGTTTTTGAGAATGTTTATCCGAATTCCCTCCTCAACTGGGTCAGAAGTTTTAGATAATTTACAAAGACTTTACAAAGAGCAGATAAAGAGCTTTACATAGATTTTATATACTTGTCCCGTAAGTCAGGAATATACATGGATTTTGCGAAAGGTTCACATGACGGAAAGGGAAATGTAAAATGAGTATCTTTAATGTGCTGTCAATGATCGGTGGTTTGGCACTTTTCCTCTATGGAATGCATGTTATGGGAGAAGGACTGGCAAAGACCTCCGGAGGAAGAATGGAGGCTGCCTTAGAAAAGATGACGGGCAGTCCGCTCAAGGGCGTTTTGCTGGGAGCAGGCGTAACGGCAGTGATTCAGTCCTCCTCGGCAACGACGGTTATGGTGGTCGGATTTGTTAATTCCGGCATCATGAAGCTGACCCAGGCAGTCGGCGTAATCATGGGTGCCAATATCGGAACAACGATTACGGCGTGGATTCTTTCTCTAAGCGGAATAGAGAGCAGTAATGTCTTTGTCTCACTTCTGAAGCCATCCTCTTTTTCACCGGTACTGGCAATCATCGGTGTGATTTTTGTCATGTTCTCAAAGAAGGAGAAAAAGCAGCAGATCGGCATGATCCTGGTTGGCTTCGCTGTGCTGATGTTTGGTATGGAGACCATGACAGATGCGGTTGCACCTCTTAAGGATGTTCCGCAATTTACCAGCCTTTTGTTGAAATTCCAGAATCCTTTTCTGGGTATGCTGGCAGGTATGATTCTGACGGCGGTAATCCAGTCTTCTTCAGCATCGGTGGGTATTTTGCAGTCCCTTTGTGCGACGGGAGCGGTTACCTTTGGTGCTGCCTTTCCGATTATCATGGGTCAGAATATCGGTACCTGTGTAACGGCGAT
>CAVFAT010000005.1:0-2295 GCA_963620785.1 Bacteroidaceae bacterium | reverse complement strand
GAGGCAACCATCCGTGAGGATGAGGTGGAGCAGATGCAGAATGCAGAAAAGCAGGAGACTGCAACGGCACTTGCTTTGCTGGATGAGAGATTTTTGTCCAATTCTGCTTTGGCAATCGACAACTGCAGACAGGTTGCTTTGAAGATGGCAGATATTTGCCAGAAGTCTGTACTGTTAGCAATGGATCAGATTCGGGAATACGATGACCTGAAGGCGGCCAAGGTACTGGAGCTGGAGAATACGGCAGACCGCTTTGAGGATGAGCTGGGTACCTATCTGATCAAGGTAAGCAGCCGTGATCTCTCAGAAAGAGACAGCCGTTATTTATCCATGCTTCTTCACAGCATCAATGATCTGGAGCGTATGTCCGATCATGCGGTAAATATCATTGAAAAAGCACAGAGTATGCATGAAAAGAAGCTGGAGTTTTCCGCAAAAGCCAAAGAAGAAATGCGGATATATGGAGAAGCTGTTAAGGAAATTGTGGATATCTCTGTCAAGGCGATCAAAACAGAGGATACAGAGCTGGCACGGAAGGTGGAGCCTCTTGAGGAAACCATTGATCATCTGAGTGATGAGATCAAGCGCAGACATATTGAACGTCTGAAAAAGGATGAATGTTCTCTGGAGATTGGTTTTATTCTGTCGGATCTTGTTGTAAACTATGAGAGAGTCGCAGATCACTGCTCCAATCTGGCGGTGGATCTGCTCCGGATCAATGAAAACAGCTTTGATGTGCATGAATATCTGGATGATCTGAAGGCACATGAGGATGAGCAGTTCCGGAAGCTTTACCATGAAGACAGAAAGAAGTATGCCCTGCCGGCACTTTAAAGGCCAATAGATAGGAAAGAGAAGGAGAATTGCAATGAGCAGTCTGACAACCCTGTGTTATATCGAACGTGACGGAAAATACCTCATGATGCATCGTAACAAGAAGGAAAATGATGTGAATGAAGGTAAATGGATCGGGGTTGGAGGACATTTCGAAGCAAATGAAAGCCCGGATGAATGCCTGCTTCGTGAGGTGAAGGAGGAAACCGGCCTGCAGCTCATGGATTATGAATGCAAGGGAATCGTTACCTTTGTTTCGGCCAAGGGCGTAACGGAATATATGTTTCTCTATCATTCCAATGACTTTATCGGAGAATTGAAGGAATGCGAGGAAGGAGAACTGGAATGGGTTGAAAAGAGCCGGATCTTTGACCTGGAGCTTTGGGAAGGTGACAGAAGCTTTCTGGGGCTGATGCAGATGGGAGCACCCTTTTTCTCCATGAAGCTGGAGTATGATGAGAATGATAATCTGATCAGGGAAACGGTAGATGGAGAAGTGATCAGGGACCGGACACAGAGCTAAGCATTTTGTTAAACGCAAAAGAGACTTAGGGCAAACGGCCATCTGACGGATGATACTTTGACTTTAAAATTTAAAATATATTGAAACGCAAACAGGAAGCATATTCCTTCAGGGACCGCTCGCGCTTAATACAAAGCGTAGCGGATACTAAGCTCGCACTGCCTAGACGGCGTGCTCGCTAAGTACCGACGCTTTGTAATGTCCCTCTCCGGAATATTGCTTCCTGTTTTGCGATTACAGCATTGAAAAAGCCTAAGAGAGCATCCGAATTTTCTATTTGGAATCTGACACCATCAGGATCGAACATTGCCTGATAGGAATCTCATGTGCATCGCATATGATATGGAGCGAGAGTGGTTTTCCCATGGGCGGCGCAGATAGGCTTAGGTGAACCTTGAAAACTCTAGATATTTATACGTAGTGGTGCTCGACGCCACCCTTGACAGCGCAAAAAAGAACTGCTGTAGGTTGCTTACCGACGGCGAAGAACTCAAGAACAGATAGGTTTTCTCCGTCGAGTACAGCAGTGTAGCAGTTCTTTTTCGTGCCATCAAGGGCAAGCCGCAAAGCGGTGGCTGGGTTATTACCTCGGGCTCAGAATCTAAGAACAGGTAGTTTTTGCCATTACCAAAAGCAGTCATGGGGCAACAGAAATATTGTTGTATGGCCGCATTTTCTTATTACGAAAAAGGCACTAGTTGCCGATGATGCATACTCGTGCAAAGATGCAGTTTGTTAAAAGTGGTCGCATTTTGCGTATTCTTTTAAATGTGGATTCACAGAAAAGGATGAGAACAATCGTTGTTTTGCATGCCGAGAAAGAAAGAAGGAGAGATGTTCTGCAAAGGATCAAAAACCGTTGGGAAGACCTCGGTGCTTAGCAAGAGGTAGCTGGAACAGCTGCCTCGCGCTTAGCATCCGCTAGGTCTTCCTTCGAG
>CAVFAT010000004.1:35505-67163 GCA_963620785.1 Bacteroidaceae bacterium | reverse complement strand
ATATAGCCGAAGGCTCCGGACTCGTTCAAAGAACGAATCCGGAGCCTTCTTTTTTGGCCTAAGATTATTAATTAATAGGAAGTTAAGGAAAGGACTATTAACGCAATAGAAAGATCCATTCCTATTACGTTTTATTTTACTTCACTGTCGATCGGTTCGATCTTCAGAAGTGCCATTGCGATTGTACCGACAATTGCAAGGCCGAACATAAATGCGTATGCGCTGTAGTAGTTCATATTTGTACCGATGATTCCGACAACTGTGATACCAACGCCTGTCATAATAGAATTCAGAGGCTGGATAACACGGAAGGCATTCTGGAAATCATAACGTCCCCAGATTGCGGATGTACAGGAAACCATCATATTGGAAGAACCGCCAAGCATAACTGCAAGGATCGGAAGTGATAAATAGTGAAGCGGTGTGATGCTTGTCAGGTTGAAAAGTACGGCAAAGCATGCACCGACATTTACCATCATTCCGGCAACCTTTGTGCTGAATCTGGTATCGATCCATCCGATCAGAACAGAACCCGGGATGGCTAGAACACCTGCGATACCAAGCATGGGAAGAATCTGCGCCATTGTATAGCCGGATTCCATGAATTTGTTTACGAAGTTAGCCATGATACCCATGGAGAGGAAACCGGTTACGCCGACTGCAACCCAAAGAACCCACATACGGCCGGTAGAAAGACATTTTCCGACGGTCCATTTGGAAGTCTTGAGATAAGCAAGATTTGCTTCATGCTCTTTTTTTGCTGCTTCAAAATCAAAATCTTTATTGTTATCCGGGAAGCATCCCTTTTCTTCCGGGAAATCTCTGACGAATACAAAAATGATAATGCCGACAATAATTGCAACAACTGCCATGGTGATATAGTAGCTGGCGATGCCGGAAGAGTTTACAAAACCGGAACATACAGCTGTTGTTGTTGCTGCGGAAAGCGGGAAGCCGGCTGTCAGAATACCCATCGCTGTACCGCGCTTTTTCGGGAACCAGTAAGCAATGACTTCATAGCCGAGAAGCTGAGCAGCAACGAGTGAGAGACAATAGCATCCGATATAGCCGACAGCATAGATGGCTACAGAATTTGTCTGGGACCAGATCAGTGCGAAGACACCGAGCAGAACCATGGAAAGAGCCCACATTTTGCTGGCAGTCTTGATACTCATCAGTTTACCGAAGAGAATCGACGCCAGGATACCGAAGATGGTAGCAATTGTGGACATAGAGTAGAGTGCGTTTGTATTCAGCCCCATACCCCCAAATACCGGAATTGCAATATTCAATGAATCCGATGTGAGTGCTGAATATAAGTAACATGATATAAATGCCAGGATGATGATGACAAAGCCATGGCCACCAAGACTAAAGGCATTCCCCTTTTCTTTCTGCATAATGAACCCCCTTACTATTATGCAAACAAAACAACATGTAACGTGCACGCCTTTATCTGGTTAAAAGCTTAACATACTCAAATAGGCCTGTAAAATATCCAAATCGGATGAGTTAGTCTTGACTTTGGAATACTTCTCTGATAAGGCGGTTGCAATCAAGGGAAGTGACCTATATAATGAGTAGGAACTAAATGACGTAAAGCATTTGTAGCATAGAGGTGTCTGCCGCTAGGGGCAGGTGAAAAGGGAATCCGGTGAGAATCCGGAGCGATGCCGTCACTGTGTACCGGAGTTTTAGATTATAGATCACTGGGAGACTGGGAAGAGATCTGAAGCGAAGAAGGAAGTCAGGAGACCTGCCTTTATGTGGAATCTTTGATCTGCGGTCACGGATCAACTTTCTCACAGATGATAGGCTTCCCTTTTGTGCTTTCACGGGGATACCATACATTTGATGAGTAGGACTGCATGGCATGCGGTCTTTTTTTATCGAATTAGAAACGTTCTTTCTATTCGATAAAAAAGTCATAAGTCATAAGGATTTTTTCTTGTCGAAGAGGAAATTTCCTTTCTATAAAAAAACTTATAGGGCTGCCGGGCAGAATACTTGCTGTCCTCGTTTGGTTCATCAGAAAGTGGAAGCAAAACTTCTTATTTTAAAGAAAGGGAAAAAGATGAAAAAGATGAGAAAAGTGCTTTCTCTGATGTTCGTCCTGGTGTTTACAATGTCTATGCTCAGCGCATGCGGAACTACAAGTACAGACAGCAGTGAATCCGGAACGGCTTCAGCAGGAGCAACAGAATCCGCAAATGCAAGTGCGGATGCAAGCGCAGATGCTGCAGCAGCAGCGAAGGTTGCAGATCTGATCGATGCAATCTATGTACAGCAGAGAAATGACGATACCGATGAGCAGTGTGCTGAGGCAAAGGCTGCCTGGGATGCACTGACCGACAGCCAGAAGGAACTGGTTGAGGGCCTTCATGCAGATCCGGACTATTTCGGAAAAGATACAGGAGATGCTTCTGCAGATGCAGCTCTGAATGAGGACAATATCGGAGAGAATGAAATCCTGGTAGTCAGCTTTGGAACTTCCTTCAACAACAGCCGTGCAGAGGATATCAAAGGTATTGAGGATGCAATCCAGGAAGAATATCCGGACTGGTCCGTAAGACGTGCTTTTACCTCTCAGATCATTATCAATCATATTCAGGCGCGTGACGGTGAGAAGATCGACAATGTAGATCAGGCTTTAGAGCGTGCAGTTGCAAACGGCGTAAAAAATCTTGTAGTTCAGCCGACTCATTTGATGCATGGTGCGGAATATGATGAGTTGGTTGAGACACTGGACAGCTACAAGGATTCCTTCGAGTCTGTAGCAGTGGCAGAGCCGCTTCTCGGCGAGGTTGGCGATAGCGAAACAGATGTCAATGCAGATAAGGAAGCAACAGCAGAGGCAATTGTAGCAGCAGCAGTTGCTGAGTCCGGAACAAAGAGCGTGGAAGCAGCAGCAGAAAACGGCGTCGCATTTGTATTTATGGGACACGGAACCTCTCATACGGCAAAGATTTCCTACTCTCAGATGCAGACAGAGATGGAAGAGCTTGGCTATGACAATGTCTTCATCGGAACGGTAGAGGGTGAGCCGGAAGATACTGCTTGTGAGGCAGTTATTGAGAAGGTAAAGGAAGCTGGCTATAATCTGGTAGTACTTCGTCCGCTGATGGTTGTTGCAGGTGACCATGCAAACAACGATATGGCAGGCGACGATGAGGATTCCTGGAAGAGCCAGTTTGAGGCATCCGGATATTTTGAAAAGGTGACCTGCCAGATCGCAGGACTTGGTGAGATCGATGCCATTCAGCAGATCTATGTAGCGCATACTGCAGACGCCATCAAAAGCCTTGGAGATGCGGTAAGCACTTCTAATGATTCTGCAAAGAAGACTTCCGATACAGAAAGCCTGGAGGACGGAACCTATACAGTAGATTTTAATACGGACAGTTCTATGTTCCATGTGCATGATTCTCTGGACGGAAAGGGAACATTGACCGTAAAGAACGGAAAAATGACAGTTCATGTGACTTTGACCAGCCAGAATATTGTTAATCTCTATCTGGGAAAGGCAGCAGATGCCCAGAAAGATGGAGCAGAACTTCTTGAGCCGGTTTTGGATGAGGTTACTGAAGACGGCGAGACCAAAGAAGTAAACGGCTTTGATATTCCGGTTGAGGCAGTTGGAGAAGATTTTGACTGTGCTCTGATCGGTACAAAGGGTACATGGTACGATCATGTTGTAAGCGTATCAAACCCGGTAAAAGTAGATTAAGACAGGGACAAAGAAGAGGGGGTGAGGCTTTTGCCTCATCCCTTTTTAACTAGGCAGTTTTTGCCGGACTTGCCGCTGGGGCATGGCGGATACTGTGATAAAGAGCCAAAGCAGGAAGGCAGATAAGAATGGGAGACAGAAGATGAGAAGAATGAGAAAGAAAAAGAAGCATTGTATGAGAAAGCTGCAATACGGTCTAATCTGTCTGCTCCTTCTCTTCTGTATTTTGGCAGGATGCGGAGCAAAGAGCGATGGGAGCGCAGAAAATAAGGAAGGGCAAAGCGGAAATGCCCTGCTGCAGGAAAGCGCAGACGGAAAGGAAGAAAAAGACAGTCTTTGGGTGGCGCTTTCTCTGGAGGGTGGATCCGGAAAGGCAAGTGTAGAATCGCCGGCAGAGCTGACTGCATCCGGGGATGCCTACATAGCAAGGATTTGCTGGAGCAGCTCCAATTATGATTATATGATTCTTGACGGCAAGACCTATTATCCGGTTAACAGCGAGGGGAATTCGGTATTTGAAATTCCAATTCCTTCGGCTGACTGCAGCATTTCGCTTCAGGCAGATACCACAGCCATGAGCAAGCCCTATCTGATCGATTATACCCTGCATTTCGGAAAGGAAGCATCTGCCGATGCATCAGCAGATCGGATCAAGGATGAAGAAGGAAGCGAGGCAGTCACAGAGCTTCCGGGCTTAAAAAAAACAGGAAGCATGAAACTGGACTATGCAAAGGAGTTTTGCGTAGATTATTATGAAAATGATCTGGCCCTGATTACGATAGGAGGAAGCCAGAGTTTTCTTCTTCTGCCTGAGGGGGCAGAGAAGCCGGAGAATCTGCCGGAGAATCTGACCATCCTGCAGCAGCCCTTAGATAAGATCTATCTGGTATCTTCAGCGGCCATGGACATGTTTGCTTCCTGTGGAGGAATGGATGCGCTGGCTTTTTGTGCGCTGGATAAGAAGAGCTGGTATATCGAGGAAGCCAAAGAGGCCATGGATGAGGGCTATCTTCAGTATGCAGGCAAATATTCTGCACCGGATTATGAACTCCTCTATGCGGGAGGCTGTGATCTGGCGATTGAAAACACCATGATCTTCCATAGTCCGGAGGTGGTGGAAGAGCTGGAAAGTCTGGATATACCGGTGATGATCGAGCGTTCCAGCTATGAAGAAGCGCCGGAGGGAAGAATGGAATGGATCAAGCTCTATGGGCTTTTAAGTGGTCATCTGAAGGAAGCAGAGACAGCTTATGAAGAGCAGAGCCAAGCCTTAGAGAAGCTGGAAGGGCAGGAAAAAAATGGCAAGAGCGTGGCCTTTTTCTATGTGACCAGCAATGGAAGTGTTTCTGTGAGGAATGCTTCGGACTATATTCCCAAGCTGATCGAAGAGGCGGGCGGCAGTTATGCTTTTTCGAATATTGGTACAGATTCCAAAAATGCGACCAGCAACATTCAGATTGAGGAATTTTATGCTGCGGTAAAGGATACGGATTATCTGATTTACAACAGCAGTATTGTCGGAGAACTCTCTGACCTGGATGATTTTCTGGCCTTAAGTCCTCTTTTTCAGAATTTAAAGGCGGTAAAGGAAAATCATGTTTACTGTACGAATCAGAATCTTTACCAGTCTTCTATGGAAATGGGCGATTTTGCCCAGGATCTGAACCATATGCTGAATGGAGAGGATCAGGATCTGCAGTTTATCTATAGACTGGAGTAAAAGCCGGAGCTAAGAAAGCAGGTAGCTAAGATAGGCGGGACGCAGGAAAACTTCTTAAAAAAAGATGGAAAGAAGAAAGAGAAGGAGAGAAAGGAGACAGGGAAAATGAAAAAAAGATATCTGACGGCTTTTGGCCTTTTGCTTTTGCTCTGTCTTCTTCTGGCGGTGCTGAATATCTGCATCGGAAGCGTAAGCATTCCCCTGAAGGAGGTCTGGGGCAGCCTGGTCGGAAAAGAGGGGGAGGAGATCTACCGGAATATCCTCTATCAGCTGCGCCTGCCCCGCCTTTTAGCAGCGATGATCCTAGGAGGCGCCTTGTCCTTATCCGGCTATCTCCTGCAGACTTACTTTCACAATCCGATCGCAGGCCCTTTTATCCTGGGGATTTCTTCCGGCGCAAAGCTTTTGGTGGCTTTGGTCATGCTCCTTTGTCTGGGAGGTGCCCGCGCAGTTTCCTCCTGGACCATGATCCTGGCAGCCTTTGCCGGAGCCATGATTTCCATGAGCTTTGTCCTTCTGATGGCAAGGCTGGTCAAAAGGATGTCGATCCTTCTGATCAGCGGCGTAATGATCGGCTATATCTGTTCGGCGATTACAGATCTGATCGTGACCTTTGCGGATGACGCGGATATTGTCAATCTCCACAACTGGTCAAAGGGAAGCTTTTCCGGAATCACCTGGAACAATGTGGCAGTCATGAGCCTGGTTGTACTTATTTCCTTTCTTGCCGTCCTGCTTTTGTCCAAGCCGATGAGTGCCTATCAGCTGGGGGAGGCCTATGCGGTCAGTCTTGGTGTAAATGTCAGGTTTTTTCAGTTTATGGTGGTCCTTTTTTCCAGCCTTTTGGCGGCCTGTGTAACCGCCTTTGCGGGGCCTGTTTCCTTTGTGGGAATCGCGGTTCCCCATCTGGTCAGGCAGCTTTTGAAATCCAACCGGCCCCTTTTGATGATACCGGCCTGCTTTCTGGGAGGAGGTGCCTTCTGTATGTTTTGTGATCTTTTGGCCAGAACACTGATGGCGCCGACGGAGCTTAGTATCAGTACGGTTACGGCGATTTTTGGCGCACCGGTTGTAATTGCGATCCTTTTGAAAAGACAAAAGAAGGCAGGATTTTAAATGGATCCTTTGGGAGAAAAGGGCGATGAAAAATGACTATTTGAAAACAAAGGAGCTGACGGTCGGATATGACGGCAAGGCCCTGATCCGTGATATCAGCATGAGTCTGAAGGAGGGAGAGATCCTGGTTTTGATCGGTCCGAACGGAGCTGGCAAAACAACCATCCTAAAGAGCCTGCTTCGTCAGCTTGCACCGATTAGGGGCTGTGTCCTCCTTAAGGGAGAGGATATGGCGCAGAAGAAGGCAGCCGATCTGGCAAAGCAGATGGCAGCAGTCCAGACCGGAAGAACAGAAGGGGAATTTCTAAGGGTAGAGGATGTGGTTGCAGCAGGACGATATCCTTATACAGGAGCCTTTGGCCTTCTTTCGGAAAAGGATCGGGAGAAGATCAAGGAAGCCATGGATCAGGTACAGATCAGGGAGTTGGCAGAGCAGGATTTTAGCAGGATCAGTGATGGACAGAGGCAGAGGGTGCTTTTGGCCAGAGCCCTTTGTCAGGAACCGGAGCTTTTGCTTCTGGATGAGCCGACTTCCTTTTTGGATATCCGTTATAAGCTGGAATTTTTGTCCATCCTGCAGAAGCTGGCAAGGGAGAAGAAGCTTTCCGTGATCCTTTCTCTCCATGAGCTTGATCTGGCCCAGAGGATCGCAGACAGGCTGGTCTGTGTGAAGGGAGATCGGATTGCCCGTTTTGGAAGGGCAGAGGAGATTTTTCAGGAGGGCTTTATTGAGGAACTCTTTGGCATTAAAAAGGGAAGCTATCATTGCCTGAGCGGAAGTCCCGAGCTGGAAAAGGCGAAGGGAAGAGGAAGGGTCTTTGTCCTGGCAGGCGCAGGCTATGGAACCCCCTGCTACCGTAGTCTGCAGAGGCAGCAGATCCCTTTTTCGACAGGAATTTTATGGGAAAACGACCAGGATCTTCCGGCAGCAAAGGCTTTGGCGGATGAGGTGATTTGTCAGGAAGCCTTTTGCGAAGTGACTGAGGCCCAGCTGCAAAGAGGCAGGGAGCTGATCGATCAGGCAGAGCAGGTGATTGCAGCCTTGCCCCGGGAAAAGCTAAAGGGACTGGCAGAGCCCTTGCGGGCACTTTATCTTTATGCGGAGAAAGAAGGAAAGCTGCAATAGAGGTAAGAAAGGAGAAAGCGAATGGCTTTTGAGCATTATGTAATCGCAAATGGAAAGAAGCTGCGCTGTGGCTTTACGACAGGGACCTGTGCAGCTCTTGCAGCCCAAAGCTGCATTCGTTTTCTTTTGACCGGCAGCTGGCCCAAGCAGGCGGCCATACGAACCCCCAAGGGCTGGCTGGTAGAGCTAGAGCCGCAGGACTGCAGATATCAGGATGGAAGGGCGAGCTGTGCCATACAAAAGGACGGCGGAGATGATGTAGATCAGACGGATGGTGCTTTGATCTATGCAGAGGTCTTTCTGACAGAGGAAAAAGAAATTCGGATCGATGGAGGAGAAGGCGTTGGCAGGGTAACAAAGCCGGGGCTGGATCAGGCAGTCGGTCAGGCGGCCATCAATTCCGTGCCCAGACAAATGATCAAGGAGGCGGCGGAGGATCTTTTCCAGAAGCTGGATTATGAGGGCGGAGCCGATATCCGGATCCTCGTTCCGGAGGGAAGAAGGATCGCAGAGAAAACCTTCAATCCCATGCTGGGGATTCAGGGAGGCATATCCATTCTGGGAACATCCGGAATCGTAGAGCCGATGAGCATGCAGGCCTTGCTCGATACCATTGAGCTGGAGCTGAGGCAGGCGGCGGAAATGGGACATAAGAGGGTGATCCTGACGCCCGGAAATTATGGCATGGACTTTCTGAAAGTGCATGGATTGGAGAATAGGGAAAAGGAAGCAGAAGGAGAAAATCAGGGAAGAGGGGCTGAGGAGGATTCCGGGATACCGATTGTACGATGCTCCAACTTTATCGGGGATGCAATCGATCTTTGCCGGCAGCTGGACTTTCAGGAAGTCCTTCTGGTGGGACATATCGGAAAGCTGGTCAAGCTGGCCGGAGGAATCATGAATACCCATTCCCGCTATGCAGACTGCAGAACGGAGCTTTTTTGTGCCCATGCGGCAATCTGCGGAGCAGACAGGCGTCTTTGTCAAAGTCTGATGGAGGCTGCAAGTACAGATGCCTGCCTGGATCTGCTGGAGTCAGCCGGTCTGAGAGAGCAGGTGACAGAGAGCCTGCTTTTGGCAATCGAAAAGAAGCTGAAGCACAGAAGCGGAGAGACGCTTGCAGCAGGAGCCCTGCTTTTTTCTAATCAATATGGAGAGCTGGGCAGGACAAAACTTGCAGAGGAGATCATAAAGAAATGGCAATCAGAAGAGGAAACTTTTATGCGGTAAGTGTTGGCCCGGGAGATCCGGAGCTGATGACCCTTCAGGCAGTTCGCTGTCTGGAGAAAACAAGGGTATTGGCAATCCCGGTCAATGCAGGCGGCAGCAGGAATGCCTATCAGATCGCGAATAAAGCTCTGGATCTATCCGGAAAGGAGATCCTGGAGCTGAAAACGGCAATGATCAAGGATAAGGAAAAGCTGAAAATCCACCATGATGAGCAGGCAAGGCAGGTCAGGGCCTTTCTGGACCGGGGAGAGGATGTTGCCATGCTGACCCTGGGAGATGTTTCTGTTTATTCTACGGCCATGTATCTTCTGGAGCGCCTAATGAAGGAGGGCTATGAGAGCAGGATGCTTGCCGGCGTACCCAGCTTTTGTGCAATTGCAGCGGAGTTGGGGGTCAGTCTGACGGAAATGGATCAGCCCCTTCATATCATTCCTGCCAGTTACGGAGACTGCCGGGAAGCTTTGAAGCTGAGGGGGACGAAGGTATTCATGAAATCCGGAAAAAGGCTGGGCGGCCTTTTGGAAGAGATCATAGAGGCTGGACTGGCAGAGCAAAGTCTGCTGATGGCGGACTGCGGTATGGAAAGTCAGCTGATCTGCCGGGATATCCGGAAGCTGGAGCAGCTTCCGGGTTACTTTACAACGGTCATTGTCAAGGAAAAGGAGAGATAGGAGATGGTTCATTTCGTTGGAGCCGGACCGGGAGCGGTGGATCTGATCACCCTGAGAGGGAAGGCACTTTTGGAAAAAGCGGATCTGGTGATCTATGCCGGAAGTCTGGTCAATCCGATCTTGCTCGGCTATTGCAGGGAGGACTGCCGGATCTACAACAGTGCGAAGCTGTCTTTGGAACAGGTACTTGCCCTGATGGAGGAGGCGGAAGGAGAAGGAAAGAATACGGTGCGGCTGCATACGGGAGATCCTTCCTTATATGGGGCGATCCGGGAACAGATGGATGCCTTGAAGGAGAAAGGAATTTCCTATGATCTGACACCGGGCGTTTCCAGTTTTTGCGGAGCGGCGGCGGCAGCCGAGGCAGAATATACCCTGCCGGGAATCAGTCAGACGGTTATCATTACCAGAATGGCGGGAAGAACGCCGGTTCCGGAAAAAGAGAGGATGGCAGATTTGGCACAGCATGGTGCTTCCATGGTGATCTTTCTTTCCGCAGGTCTGTTGGAGCAGGTGGAGGAAGCTCTTTTGCAGGGGGCTTATACAGAAGAAACGCCCTCTGCCATTGTCTATAAGGCAAGCTGGCCGGAGGAGAGAGTTTGCTATTGCCGACTGGGAGACTTAAGCAAAACGGCCAAAGAAAATCAGATCAGCCATACGGCTCTGATCCTGGTTGGAGACTTTCTGGGGGCAAGCTATGAAAGAAGCAAGCTCTATGATCCTACTTTTACGACCGGCTTTCGGGAGGCAGAGAAATGAGAATAAGGATTCTCAGCTTTACTAAAAGAGGAGAAGAAACAGCCCAAAGGCTGGCACTTTTGACAGGGAGCAAAGGGGAGCGTTGTCAGAGAGGAGGCCTGGAAGAGTGGACAAGGGAGGCTTTTTCGGAGGCAGATGCCCTTCTTTTTGTAGGGGCAGCAGGGATTGCGGTAAGAGCCATTGCGCCCTATGTAAAAAGCAAGCTGACGGATCCGGCGGTTCTGGTGATCGATGAGCAGGGAAAGTATGTGATACCCATTTTAAGCGGTCATATCGGAGGCGCCAACCAGCTGGCCAAGGAAGTGGCTGCAGAGTTGGGGGCAGAGGCGGTGATTACAACGGCTACCGATCTGAACCGGATCTTTGCGGTAGACAGCTGGGCAATCAAGGAAAATTGCAGCATTTTGAATCCGGAAAGGATCAAGAGCGTTTCGGGAAAGCTGCTTTCCGGAGAAGAAGTCTGCTTTTACAGTGAATATGAGATTGCAGGCAAAAGGCCAAAGGGCTTGCAGGCAGGCGACTTTTCCGAGGCAGATTTTGCCCTTCTTATCCATAAGAAAGAAAGGCCGGAAAGGGCAGAAGAGATGGAAGATAGAGAGCCCTTGTTCTGCATTCCAAAGATCCTGACCCTGGGTCTTGGCTGTAGGAAGGGGAAAAGCGAAGAAGAGATCGAGGAGGCTTTTTCGGCTTTTCTGCAGGAGCAGAATCTCTATGAGGCAGCAATCAAAAAGGTCTGCTCCATCGATCTGAAAAAGGATGAGCCTGGTCTTTTGGCCTTCTGCAGAAAACATGGCTGGAGTCTGGAGACCTTTTCGGCAGAGGAGCTGAGACAGGCGGAAGGGGATTTTTCGGCCTCTGCCTTTGTCAAAGAAACCGTAGGCGTAGACAATGTATGTGAAAGAAGTGCCCTTCTGGGAGCAAAAGAAGAAGGTGGAGAGGGAAGCTTGCTTTGCAAAAAGAAGGCAGGCAATGGCATCACCCTTGCCCTGGGGCAGATAGACTATCATCCAAAATGGGAGTGAAAAAGATGGGAAAGCTATGGATCGTCGGCATTGGACCGGGAGAAAAGGAACAAATGACGCAGAAGGCGCTTGCAGCTATGGAGGCAGCAGATATTCTCTGTGGCTATAGCCTTTATATTGATCTGGTCAAAGGGATTTTTCCGGAAAAAGAGACTTATACAAGCTCGATGATGCAGGAAATGCAAAGATGCATCTGGGCCATAGAGCAGGCGGAAAAAGGAAAAAATATTGCCATGCTTTGCTCTGGAGATGCCGGCTTATACGGGATGGCAGGTCTTCTGCTGCAGCTGGCAGAGGGAAAGGAAATTGAGATTGAGATCGTAGCCGGTATAACGGCGGCTCTTTCTGGAGCGGCGGTACTGGGGGCGCCTCTGACCCATGATTTTTGTGTAATTTCCCTGTCAGATCTTCTGACGCCCTGGGAATTGATTGAGAGAAGACTGGAGGCAGCAGGCTATGGAGACTTTTCAGTCTGCATTTATAATCCCATGTCGAAGAAGAGGCAGGATCATTTAAAAAGAGCTTGTGAGATTCTCCTCCGTCACAAGAGAGAGGATACCGTCTGCGGCTGGGTGAAAAATATCGGAAGAGAGGGGCAGGAGTCGGCTCTTTTGACCCTGTCTGAGCTGAAGGATTCCAAGCTGGATATGCTGACAACGGTCTTTGTCGGAAACAGCAGCACGAGAATTTGTGACGGACGGATGCTAACACCCAGAGGCTATGAGAGCAAATACAGAAAAAACGGAGAAAAAAGAGAATGAAGATTCTGCTCTTTGGAGGAACGACGGAGGGAAGACTTCTGGCGGAGGAATTAGAAAAAAGAGGCCATAGGCTTACCGTTTCCTGTGCGACAGAGCTGGGTGCGGAGGAGATTTCCTCCCTTTCCTGCGAGATTCTGACGGGCAGGCTGGAGATGGAGGAGATGGCAGAGATGGTCAAAGCTTTTGATCTTGTGGTCGATGCAACCCACCCATATGCCACTCTGGTAACGGAAAATATTCGGGCAGCCTGCAGGAAAGAGGAGATTTCCTACAGACGGATCCGCAGGGAGGCAGGAGAAGAAAAGGATTGCTTTCGGGTCAAAAGCTGCAGGGCGGCAGCAGACTTTCTTCGGACAAAGGAAGGAAATGTGCTGGTCGCGACGGGAGCCAAGGAGCTTGCAGACTATGCCTGCCTGGATCTGAAAAGACTTTATGCCAGAGTCCTTCCGACCCATGCGGGGATAGAAGCCTGTGAAAGACTGGGGCTCTTGCACAGAAATATCATTGCCCTGCAGGGTCCTTTTAGTCTGGAGCTGAACAAAGCCATGCTGAAGCAGTACGAGATTAAATGGATGGTAACAAAGGACGGAGGCAGAGCAGGCGGCTTTGAAGAAAAGCGTAAGGCGGCGGAAGATTGCGGCGTGCATCTGATCCTGGTGGAAAGACCGGAGGATCAGGGAATGCCGATGGCAGATTTTTTAGATGAGGTAGAGGAAAAATGCAGGTAAAGCTTCTGGGAAGCGGCTGCAGGGCAAGTGAGCAGCTGACAAGGGAAGGTATCAGAGCAATTGAAGAGGCAGAGCTTCTGATCGGTGCAGAGCGGATGCTGGCTGCTTTGCCGGAAGGGGTCAGGGCAAAGAAAAGGGCAGCCTATCTGCCCAAAGAGATCCTTTCGATCCTGCAGGAGGAGAAGAAGGAAAGGGTCTGCATTTTATATTCCGGTGACAGCGGCTTCTATTCGGGGGCAAGAAGTCTGCTTCCTCTTTTGGAGGAGGCAGGGATTTCTTATCAGGTCCTGCCCGGCATCTCCAGCCTGCAGACTCTGTCAGCCCGTCTGGGAAGGCCCTGGCAGGACTGGAAACTCTGCTCGGCGCATGGCGTAGACTGTGATGTCATTGCCTGCCTGATGGAAGGAAAGCCCTGTCTTTTTCTGACGGGTGGAAAGATGGGACCGGCAGAGATATGCCGCAGGATCAGCGAGGCCGGATTGGGAGAGCTGGAGCTTACCGTGGCAGAAAATCTTTCTTATCCGGAAGAGAGGATCAGAAAAGGGAGAGCAAGGGAGCTGGCAGAGGAATCCTTCGGCCCTCTTAGTCTGCTTTTAACTGAGCCGGCGCCCATTTATCCGGCGGCAGTTCCCGGGATTCCGGATGCAGAATTTATCCGGGATAAGGTACCGATGACAAAAAGGGAGGTAAGGACAGCCATTTTAGCGGCCTTACGGATCCGTCCCCAGGATATCTGCTGGGATATTGGAGCAGGAACGGGCAGCGTCAGTATTGAAATGGCCTTGCATGCCGGAAGTGTCTGGGCTATTGAGCAGAAGGAGGAGGCCCTGGAACTGATCCGGCAAAACAGGAAGAAATTCTGTGCCTGGAATCTGCAGCTCCTGCAGGCAAAGGCGCCGGATGGTTTGGAAGATCTGCCAATGCCGGACGTGGTCTTCATCGGCGGCAGTGGCGGAAATATGAAAGAAATCCTGGCCTGTGTTGAAGATAAGAATCCAAAGGCAAGAATCTGTATCACAGCCATTGCTTTGGAGAGTCTGGAGGCAGCCTGCCATACCCTTACAGAGGCCGGTTATGAAACAGAAATCAGCCAGATTGCGGTCAGCAGGAGCAAAAAGGCCGGCAGTCTGCATCTGCTTCTGGCAGAAAATCCGGTTTTCCTGATTAAGGGAGAGAAGCAATGAAGCGAATCATGATCTCCGCCATGAGCAGCGGAAGCGGGAAGACCCTGATGACGACAGCCCTCCTCAAGGCCTTTTGCAATCGGGGGATTCAGACAGAAGAATTTAAGTGCGGGCCGGATTATATTGATCCCATGTTTGGAAGAAGACTGCTGGGGATTCCCTGCAAAAATCTGGATCTTTTCCTGCAGGGAGAAGAGGGCCTGAAAAGAAGCCTGCAAAAGCAGAGGGGAGAGCTTGCCATCCTGGAAGGAGCCATGGGCTATTATGACGGGATCGGAGGCAGTACCGACGGAAGTGCCTGGCAGATCGCAGCCCTGACCAAGACCCCGGTGATCCTTTTGCTTCGTCCTTCCGGCGTAGGGATTACCCTGGCGGCTCAGATAAAGGGAATGATGGAATTTCGAAAACCGAATCAGATCGTCGGAATCTTGCTGAATGACTGCAAGCCCTCGCTATACCGGTATCTGAAGCCGATTTTGGAAAGGGAATGCCATATTCCGGTCCTGGGCTATCTGCCCCGTATGGAGGAGGCAAGGCTGGAAAGCAGACATCTTGGCCTGGTGATGGCGGATGAGATCGGGGATTTTGATCAGAGAATCCAAAGACTGGCTGAGGCCCTGGAGGAGTTCTGTGATCTGGATGCCCTGCTTTCCTTATGTGCGGAAACAGAGGTGGAGCAGAAGGAGGAAGCGGTATCTTTTTTTTCCTTAGATAGAAAAGAAAAAGAAGAAGAGCCGAATACGCAGCAGCTGGAGAGGCAAGGAAATCTGAATGAAGTGCAGGAGACAAGGAAAAGTTGCTTGGATGATCAGAAGCTGAAGAGACAAAGCTGCTTGGAAGAAGAACATAAGATCCGTCTGGCGGTAGCAAGGGATGAGGCTTTTTGCTTTTATTATGAGGAAAATATAGAGGCGCTGGAAAGGGCAGGTGCAGAAATCAAATATTTCAGTCCCCTTCGGGATGAGGTACTTCCGGAGGCGGATGCCCTTTACCTGGGCGGAGGCTATCCGGAGCTTCATGCAAAAGATCTGGGAGAAAACGAGTCCATGAGGAGTTCCATTCGAAAGGCAGCAGTGAATGGACTTCCCCTGCTGGCAGAATGCGGAGGCTTTTTGTATCTGCAAAAGAGCCTGGGAGGTCAGCCTATGGTTGGCCTCTTCCCGGGGAATGGCTTTGAAACGAAGCATTTACAGAGATTTGGCTATTTGCAGCTTCATGCGGAGCGGGATTCCATGCTCTTTCGGGCAGGAGAGGAAATTCCGGCTCATGAATTTCATTACTGGGATACCGACGAAAACGGGACAGACCTGCTGGCCAAAAAGGTAAATGGAAAAAGCTGGAAATGTGCCTTTTGTTCAGATGCGCTTTATGCCGGCTTTCCCCATCTGCATTTCGGCGGAAAGCTGCCTTTGGCGGAGCGCTTTGTGGAAGCGGGAAGAAACTACAGGCAGAAAAAGTTGAAAAGTAGAAAAGCATAGGAAACAAAACCAGAGAAGTAGAAAAAGCAGAAAAGCAGAAAATAAGAGTGTATGACTGAGGAGGCAGGAGGATATGCAGGAGCTGACAGAGCTGATAAAGGGAATAGAAGAGGCTGATCAGAAGGCAGGAGAGAGGGCCATCCGGCACTGGGATGCTCTTGCCAAGCCACTTGGCAGTCTGGGTCTCTTGGAAGAGGACATCGTAAAAATTGCAGCCTTGACGGGAAAGGAAGAAATTCATCTGGACAAGGCCTGCCTTTTTGTCTTTTGTGCAGATAATGGGGTCGTAGCCCAGGGCGTCAGTCAGTCAGATTACAGGGTGACAAGTGCGGTGGCCAAGGCACTTGGAGAAGGCAAAAGCACAGTCAACTACATGGCTGAGACAGCTGGCTGCAGGGTTTTGCCGGTCAATGTCGGTATGAAGGAGAAACTTGATCTGCCTGGGGTCAGAGCGGCCTGCATTCAAAGGGAAAGCGAGGATATTTCTTTGGGACCGGCCATGAGTCGGGAGGACTGTGAGAAAGCAATCTGGCTGGGAGTCGAGCTGGTAAGGGAAGAAAAGGAAAAAGGAACAGAGATCCTCCTGCTGGGAGAAATGGGAATTGGAAATACCACAAGCGCAGCAGCCATTACAGCAGTGCTTTTGCAGAAAGAGGTTTCGCAGATCTGTGGCAGGGGAGCCGGTCTTTCCGATCAGGGACTCAGAAGAAAAAAGGAAGTGATCCAAAAAGCGCTGCTGCAAAATCAGCCGGATCCTAAGGATCCGATCGATATTTTGTCCAAGGTGGGCGGCTTTGATCTGGCGGCTCTTACGGGAGCCTGTCTGGGCGCGGCATACTATCAGATTCCCCTTATCTTGGACGGCGTGATCAGCTGTGCGGCCGCTCTTTGCGCCCTTCGTCTGGAAGAAAAGACAAAAAAAGCCCTTCTTGCTTCGCATGTATCTTCTGAGCCGGCAGCGACTCTCTTGCTGAAGGAGATGGAACTAAAGGCACCGATCTCGGCCGGTCTTCATCTGGGAGAGGGAACAGGAGCAGTTCTGGCGCTTCAGCTTCTGAAGGGTGTGCTTGCCGTCTATAATAGCGGGCATACCTTTGGTCATCTGGGAATTGAGGCCTACGAGCATTTATCCTAAGGAGGACTGCTTTCATCAGCAGAAATCAGCAGCTTTTTTTAAAATGCGCCGCAGGATCGCCCTGCGGCGGAGGAAAAGCAAAGGAATAAAAGATTCATAAAAGAGAAAGCAGGCGAAAAGATGTTTACACTGGTAATCGGCGGCGCCGGAAGCGGAAAAAGTGAATATGCAGAGGGACTTCTTGCAAGAAAGTCAAAAAGTAAGGCAGAAGGAAATTTGCCGGAAAAGCAAGGTAAGCGTTCAGAGAATCCAGAGGAGATCTCCCTGATCTATATTGCAACCATGCAGCCTTGGGATGCAGAATGCCGAAAGCGGATTGAAAAGCATCAAAGAGCCAGAGAAGGCAAGGGATTTTTTACCATAGAGCGCTATCTGGATCTGGAAGGACTGCTCCTGCCGGAAAAAAGCAGGGTTCTGCTTGAATGCCTGAGCAATCTGATGGCCAATGAGCTCTATGCGCCGGAAGGTGGCGGAAGCGCGGCTGTCCTAAGAGGGATCGATGCCATTTTGGCGCAGTGTGAGGAGCTGGTGATTGTAACGAATGAAGTTTTTTCCGGAGGAAGCAATTATGAGGGAGACAGCCTAAGCTATCTGAGGGAGCTTGCAGAGGTCAATCGGGTTTTGGCAAAAAAGGCAGATCGGGTCATCGAAGTGGTCTGCGGCTGTCCCAATATCCTGAAGGGAGAAGAGCAATGATCGTATTGGAAACACTGGCAGTGGCATTTTCCATGTATTCGGGAATTCCCATGCCCCAGTTTGAATGGAATCAGAAGAATATGCGTTATGCCATGGCGGCTTTTCCCCTGATTGGACTGGTGATCGGTCTGGCTGAGTATCTGGCCCTGCTTGCCTGTGAATGGCTGGGGCTTGCCGGACTCCTTCGGGGCACTATTTTATGTATTTTGCCGATCCTGATCACGGGCGGCATTCATTTGGATGGCTACAGCGATACGGAGGATGCTTTGGCTTCCCATAAAAGTCCGGAGGAAAAGCAGCAGATCCTGAAAGATCCCCATGTGGGTTCCTTTGCCTTGATTCGGATTTTCATCTATCTGCTTCTTTCCTTTGCCCTTTGGGCGACTCTTCCGGCTTATCATGCCTTGGAAATTCTCTTTCTTTTTTGTATCAGCAGATGCCTTTCCGGTCTCTCGGTATGCTCTTTTCCATTGGCAAAAAGCAGCGGCCTGGTCTATACCTTTGCCGAGGCCGCAGACAAGAAAAGAACGAGAAGAATCCTGCTCTTGCTTTTGCTCTTTAGTATAGCGGGAGAACTCTTTTTTGGAGGGGCAGAGGGAGCTGGTGCCCTTCTTGCGGCTATTTTGGTCTTTGCCTGCTATTACAGGACGGCAAAGAAAGAATTCGGCGGTCTGTCGGGGGATCTGGCAGGCTGGTTTTTGCAGAAATGTGAGCTTTGGATGCTGATTGGTATTTATCTGGTAGAGATCTTGGAGAAAAAGATATGATTTTTATAACTGGCCCCCTTTTTGCGGGCAAGGAGGAATGGATCTGTGAGCGGCTTGGCTGGGATGAGACGTCCTTTCGGCAGAATGCGGTAAGAGACGTGGAGACTTTGGCCGGAGAGGCAGAAGATCTGGAGGCCCTGGCCGATCAGCTGGCAGAGAAAGCGGTTGTAATTGCTACAGAAATCGGAGGCGGCATTGTACCGGTCGATCGGAAAGAGCGGCATGACCGGGAGGCAGCAGGAAGGCTGGCCTGCCTTCTGGCAGAAAGGGCAGATACGGTTCTGAGGATTTGCTGCGGTCTGCCCCAGCTTCTGAAGGGAAGTATGCCATGAGAGTAGAGATCATCCGGCACGGAGAAACAAGGCTTCAGGCTGAGGGAAGGTACCAGGGAAGGACGGATGTGCCCCTTTCGGAAGAGGGCAGAAGAAAGCTTTCTCCTTCTTCCCAAAAGCCAAAGGAGGTCTTTGTTACCGGACTTTTGCGAAGCCGGGAAACAGCGAAGATTCTCTTTCCTTTTGCCAGGCAGCTGCCGACAAAAGGGCTTGAGGAAATGGACTTCGGAATCTTTGAAGGCAGAAATTATATGGAAATGCAGGAGGATCCTGCCTACAGAAGCTGGGTGGAAAGCGGCTGTCTTTCGGCCTGCCCAGGCGGAGAATCCAAGGAGGAGTTTTGTGAGCGGGTCTGCAGGAGCTTTTGCCGTCTGATGGAGGAAGAAGAGCAAAAAGGCAGGGAGGAGCTGATCCTTCTGGCACATGGCGGGACTCAGATGGCTCTGATGGAGGCCTTCTGCGGGGAAAAAAGAAGCTATTTCGACTGGCATTTAGAGAGCGGAAAGGGCTATCTTCTGCAGGCAAAGGACTGGCAGAGCAAGAAAGAGCTGGAGCTTCTTGGGATTACAGACTATAACAGGAAATAAAAGAGGATAAAATGGAAATCATTGCAGCAGCTCTTTTGGGCTTTATTGTGGATCTGCTTCTGGGCGATCCAATCTGGATGCCTCATCCGGTGGTTTATATGGGAAAGGGCATCTCTTTTTTGGAGAAAAGGCTTCGCCGGCTTTTTCCGAAAACAAAGGAAGGAGAAGGGATTGCCGGCTTTTTCCTTGTGCTTTTTCTTTTGCTGGCAACGCTTCTCCTCTCTGCAGGTCTTCTTTTGCTGGCAGGCCGGCTTTCCTTTTGGCTTCGTTTTGCCATAGAGGTCCTTTGGAGCTGGCAGGTTCTGGCTCTGCGGGATCTGAAGAAGGAAAGCATGCTTGTTTATCAAAAGCTTAGAGGAGAAAGCCTGGAAGAGGCAAGATGGGCACTTTCCCGCATTGTCGGAAGAGATACCGAATCCCTGTCTGAGGAAGGGGTGATAAAGGCAGCAGTCGAAACGGTAGCCGAGAATTTTTCGGATGGTGTGATCGCTCCCCTCTTTTATCTTTTGATCGGCGGGCCGGTATTGGCTCTTCTTTATAAGGCTGTGAATACCATGGACAGCATGCTGGGGTATAAGAATGAGACCTATCTTTATTTTGGCAGAAGTGCGGCAAAGCTGGATGATCTGGTCAATTATCTTCCGGCAAGGATTTCCGCTCTTTTGCTGATCGCAGTCAGTGGCTTTTGCGGAGGCAAAAGAAAACAGGCTTTCAGAATTTGGAAAAGGGACAGAAGAAAGCATGCGAGTCCGAATTCGGCACAGACTGAAGCTGTGGTCGCAGGCGCACTTGAGGTCGAGTTAGCCGGACCCGCTTACTATTTTGGACAGTATTATGAGAAGGAAAGGATCGGTGATTCCATCCGTCCCATAGAGGCAGAGGATATCAGAAGGGCCAACCGGATGAATTATGCGGCAGGGCTTTTGGGCCTGCTTCTTTTCACAGGGATCCGCTACGGAATCCTGATGATAGCGATATAAAATATCCTATTGCCTATCCCATGGCTTCGCACGGGTAGATAAAGTGCAACTATAAATGTGCTGGTATCCCATCGCTTTGCTCTGGGAGATAAAGTGTAACAATAAATGCACAGGTATCCCATCGCTTCGCTCTGGGATATAAAATACACCAATGTCAAGATGATATTCAGAGAAGGAGAGAAGATGATCGAGCAGCATGGCGGAGACAGAGAGGGCTATGAAAGAGAATATGGAAAAAGCCCCCTGGACTTTTCGGTCAATGTCAGTCCTCTGGGACTGCCGGAAGGAGTAAAGCTTGCCGTGACAAAGGCCCTGGATCATGCAGATGCTTATCCGGATCCCCTTTGCAGGAAGCTGAGGGAAGGAATCGGGGAGAAGCTTGGGATCCCCAAGGAATGGATCCTTTGCGGAAATGGTGCTTCAGATCTGATTGAACGCTTTATCCGAACCCTGGCACCGAAAAAAGCCCTGCTCACAGGCCCGACCTTTTCCGAATACAGGCAGGCCATGGAAAGAATGGGAACGGAAATTCTGGAATATTCCCTTCGGGAGGAAGAAGATTTCCGGATAGGGGAAAGCTTCCTAGAGGCCATTGGTGAAGATCTGGATCTGCTGATCCTTTGCGAGCCGAATAATCCTACCGGTCTTTTGACGGAGGCGAAACTTCTGACCAGGATTCTGGAGCGATGCAGGGAGAAGAATTGCTGCATCCTTTTGGATGAATGCTTTGTGGATTTTCTGGAGGATGGAAGGAAACAAGGACAGCTTTCCTATCTGAAGAGGGAGAAAGAGGCAGATCATATTCTTCTCCTGCGGGCTTTTACCAAGTTTTATGCTATGGCAGGGATTCGTCTGGGCTACTGCATCAGCCAAAATACTGCTCTTTTGCAGGAGATGGCAGAAAAAGGAGCGGCCTGGCCGGTTTCCTCTTTGGCACAGGCAGCAGGGCTTGCGGCTTTAGAAGAAGAGGACTATGGCAGAAGACTGAAAGCCCTTATTCGGGAAGAAAGAGACTTCCTGCTCAAGGGTTTGTGGGCGCTTGGTTTGCGGGTGATCGAAGGAAAAGCCAATTATTTGCTCTTTTATACAAAAGATACAAGGCTTCAGGAAAAGCTTTGGCAAAGGGGAATCATGATTCGCGACTGCTCTAATTATTCCGGTTTGGAAAAGGGCTGGTTTCGTATCGGCCTTCGAAACAGAAGGGAAAACGAGCTTCTCTTAAAGGAAATGAAGGAGGTTCTGGAGAAATGACAAGATGCATTATGGTGCAGGGAACCATGTCAGGAGCCGGAAAAAGCCTGCTGACAGCGGGACTTTGCCGGATCTTTAAGGAAGATGGCTATCGGGTTGCTCCCTTTAAAAGTCAGAACATGGCCTTGAATTCCTATATTACGGCAGACGGACTCGAGATGGGCAGGGCACAGGTTGTGCAGGCACAGGCAGCAGGGAAGGAAGCGGATGTCAGAATGAATCCCATACTTCTCAAGCCCTCCAGCGATGTGGGAAGCCAGCTGATCGTAAACGGAAGGGTTTATGGCGACTATAAGGCGAAGGATTATTTCAAAATGAAAAAAAGCCTGATTCCACAGATCCTGGAAGCCTACAATTCCCTGGCGGCGGAGAATGATATTATCGTGATCGAGGGCGCAGGAAGTCCTGCGGAGATCAATCTAAAAGACGGAGATATTGTCAATATGGGCCTGGCAAAGCTGGTAGATGCACCGGTTCTTCTGGTGGGTGACATTGACCGGGGAGGCGTTTTTGCCCAGCTCTATGGAACTGTGGCCTTGTTGGAAAAAGAGGAAAGAGAGAGGATTATCGGCCTTCTTATCAACAAATTTCGGGGAGATGTGGATATTTTGAGGCCCGGTCTTTCCATGCTTGAGGATAAAACGCAAATTCCGGTTCTTGGTGTGGTGTCTTATTCCTATGCCAAGGTCGATGAGGAGGATTCCCTTGCACCCCAGCTGGAGGAAAAAGAGAAACATAAGCCTCTTGATCTTGCCGTGATCCGCCTGCCGAGGATCTCGAATTTTACGGATTTTACCCCCTTGGAGGAGCATCCCCTTATGGGCGTCCGCTATGTGAGTCATCTGCAGGAGCTGGATGATCCGGACCTGATCCTGCTCCCGGGAACAAAAAATACCATGGGGGATCTGGAATGGCTTCGCCAAAGCGGACTGGAAATGCGGATCCGCCAGCTTGCGGCAGAGGGAAAGCCGGTTCTGGGCATCTGTGGTGGTTATCAGATGATGGGAGAAGAGCTGGATGATCCGGATGGCGTGGAGCATGGCGGAAAAATGAAGGGAATGGAACTTCTGCCGATCAGGACGGTATTTACAAAGGAAAAAACCAGAAGCAGGGCAAGGGCAAAAGCCTGTGGCCCCTTCGCCGGAGCGGAGCTCTTCGGCTATGAGATCCATATGGGAGAAAGCTATAAGACAGAAGAAGCCGAGGATTTTTGTCTCTTTGAGGATGGACACAGGGAGGGCGTGATAAAGAAAAACTGCTGTGGCAGCTATTTGCACGGCATGTTTGATTCCGGTCAGCTGACGGCAAGGCTGGCAGAGCTTTTGCTGGCAAAAAAAGGAATCAAGGCAGAGGCCTATTCTCTTCTCAGTCATAAGGAATTTCAGGAACAGCAGCTGGATCTGCTGGCAAAAGAAATTCGGGAAAGTCTCGATATGGAGAAAATATATGAGGCTATGAGCGCATTTGCAGAAAGGAAACAGAATGGCGGAGCACATTAGACCAAGTGATATCGAAGAAACCAGTATGCGGATCATCGGGGAAGAGCTGGAAAAGCTGGGAATTGTGCCGGAAGAAGAAAATCTACCCCTGGTAAAGCGGGTCATTCATACCACAGCGGATTTTGACTATGCAGAAAATCTTCTTTTTACAGAGCATGCCTGCGAAAGGGGCAGGGAAGCTTTGGCAAAGGGAGGAAAGATCATCAGTGATACGAACATGGCAAAGGCCGGAATCAGTAAGGTCGGCTTAGAAAAGCTGGGCGGCAGTGCAGACTGCTATATGGCAGATCCAAAGGTGGCAGAGGAGGCAAAAAGAGAAGGCTGCACCAGAGCCGTGATCTCGATGCGGAAGGCCGCAAAGGAAGATCCGGGCTGTATTCTGGCAGTCGGCAATGCACCCACAGCTCTCTTTGAAATTGCCCGATTGATCAAAGAGGGGCTCAGACCGGCTTTGGTGATCGCCGTTCCGGTTGGTTTTGTCAATGTGGTAGAAGCCAAGGAAGAAATCTTTGCCCTTTGTAAAGAGAAGGATATTCCCTGCATTATGGCAAGGGGAAGAAAGGGCGGAAGTACGGTTGCGGCAGCCATCTGCAATGCCCTGATCTATTCGGCAGCTGATATGCAAAAGCCACAGATGCGGGGATGGAATTAAAAAAAGCGCAGTCAAAGGGAGATGACTGCGCTTATAAAAAATGGAGAAAAGTTTATACACTGTGAGAAACGGCATAAGCCTGACGCATTGCCTGCTGAATCGTAGCCGGTTTTTTCGCATCGCCGATCAGGGCAAAGCGGTCAGCGGAACCGTAGAAGGAAAGTGCCTCCTGGGTTTTGGCCTTCATGCCGAGAGAGATAACAACTGAATCACAGGAAATGGTGTGTTCTTCACCATCCTTGTCCATATAGGTAACTGCATTTTTGTCAACATGAGTAACTCTTGCATTTACCACAGAGTGGAAGGAAGGAAGTGCCTCCCAAGCCTCTTCAAACATGGAATAATAATGGATTGCGGTTGATTCCGGAGCCAGTCTTTCCGTCATTTCAATAACGGTAACATCATGGCCCTTCATGGCAAGGTTCATACCGGCTTCAACACCGACCTCACCGCCGCCGATCAGAACGACCTTCTGACCAACCTTTTCCGGATGGATCATAGACTCTGTTGCAATGATGGCATCAGCATCAGCCAGACCCGGGATTGGCGGTTTAGCAGCTTCTGCACCCAGAGCGGCGATCACCATATCATAGCCTGCTTCCTTGATCATTTCCGGAGTTGCTTTTGTCTCAAGCTTAACTTCGATGTCACGTTTTTCTACCTGGTGAATCAGATATTTGCGGAAATCATTCAGGGTCCACTTGAAAGGCACATAATTGGCATGAATAATGGCACCGCCCATTTCCTTGCCTGCCTCATAGATCGTTACCTTATGTCCTCTGTCGCAAAGATCCATTGCTGCCTTCATGCCGGCAGGACCGCCTCCGATAATGGCGATCTTCATGCTGGGAAGCGGTTCGGAAACCAGCTTATCTACACGATGCTCAATGCCGATCAGAGGATTGACGGAGCAAACAGATACAAAGGGATCATGCGGTCCGCGGCCATGACACTTATTACATCTCAGGCAGGGAACAAGATCATCCTCTCTGCCTTCCTGCAGAAGTTTGCCATAGTCCGGATTGGAGATCCAGGCACGGGCTGCGGATACAATGTCCAGCTTGCCGTCACGAACTGCCTCTTCGATCTCATCAAAATAATGCATGCCTCCAACACAGCCGATCTTCATGTTAAGGCCGGCCTTTTTGGCTGCCTCTGCATATTTTAAGAAAGGTATATGCTCCAGTTCGAAAGGAATCGGGTGATTCGGATCCGCAACACCGGCACGCATCTGTACGATATCCACATAGGGATCTGCCATTTTCAAAAATTCGATGCCTTCCTCTAAGCTATAGCCGCCTTCCGGCTCTTCTCCTGAGAAAAGAATCTCAACCAGCATATCCTTTCCGGCTGCTTCACGAACAGCTTTCAGGGTTTCAAGCGGGAAGCGGGCTCTGTTCTCAAGGCTTCCACCATATTCATCCGTTCTCAGATTGGTCAGAGGACTCAGGAACTGGGTCGGGAGCTGACCACGATAGCAAAGATGAATAGAAACCATATCAAAATCAAGGAATTTCAGGATACGGGTCTGCTGTGCAAGAGAATCACAGATGAATTTCATATGTTCTTCTGTTGTATTCAGAACTGCAGCCATAGAATCTGCTGTCATACGGTCGGAAATCGTATAAGGATCGACTTCCTGCTCGCTCATAGGCTTGGAGTGTGCAATGTCGCTGATTCGGAGCAGATCAATACTGCCATCTTCTTTCTGAAGCGGATAGCCTGAAGGCGGTCCAACGAAAATACCCATGCAGGCAAGTGCGCCGTGATAGTGGATCGCATCAGCAAGCTGCATCAGATAGTTCTGACAGGCAGGATTGTAAAGATCATAATCCGGGAAGTGGGTAAAGTCTGCCTCCATCGGAACGGTCATATCACGGGAAAAGTTATTGATTCCCATGCAGGTTACGATTCCGGCACCGGATTTTGCCTTGTTTGCATAGTGTGTAATGACGCTGTCTGCCGGGAATGGCTCATTGCCCTGTAAGAAGTGCGGCAGTGAGTTGGAGATCTCAAGACGGTTCTTGATGACCTTTCCGCGAACCACAAGCGGAGACAGTACATTTGAATACTTTTGACTCATTGTTTTTGTCCATGACCTGACTTAAAAAGCAGGTCATTTCCCCCTTTCTCAATCTTAAATAAGCAAGAATTGCTTTGTATGTCTATTCTAGAGGGAGAAAAATGGGATTACAAATTATTTTGGGGGATTTATCATTCCAAAGTAGTATTACCTGATGCAGGCTGCGTTTTTGCCGTCCCTTTTATTTGCCTCCTGTGTGGAAAGAATGCCTACATCTATGGTTAAATTCCTACTAGTTTGCTATACTATAATCACTATGTGTTAAAAAAACGACAAAGGAATAAGGGAAAAGACGGGGGTAACAATGCAGAACAAGGACGCGAGAGATGCGATTAAAAGGAACCGGGAACGGCAGGCCTTTCAGGAGGACATTTTTTTCTTTTCAGGTCTGTCTCATGAACAGAAACAGAAGGTGATGCAGCAGTCTATTTTCGGTTTCAGAAAACGCGGTGAAGTGATTTTTCAGGAAAATGATCCTGTGGAAGGCGTTTATTTTATCAGAAGAGGTAAGGTAAAGCTCAGTACAAGTGATAATGAAGGAAGAGAAAGAATTATCGGCATTTTTGTGGATTCGGATATGATCTGGGAAGGCATTTTTATGGGGAACAGTGCTTATCCCTATTCTGCGGTATGCGTGACAGATGTGGAGTACTGCTGGATCAGAAGAGAGCATATGGAGAATATCATTGAGGATCCGGCCATTGCCATGATGACGATCAACCTTCTAAGCAAGAAGCTGCATGATGCAAATGAAAGGAATAAGGTTTTGTCTACCACAGATCCGGTAGCCAAGCTGGCCGGATTTTTGCTCTATCGAAACCGCTATACTTCTCAGGAGCTGATCACCCTTCATCTGGATGATATTGCTGCCAGTATCCATCTGCGGCCCGAAACCGTCAGCCGCAAGATCAAGGAACTTGAGAGCAAGGGCTATGTTGAGCGTGTCGGGAAAAGCGGTCTCAAGTTGGTGGATCTGCCGGGATTGCAGGATGTTTTTGATGGCCTGGATGAGAAAGAATAAGAAAATTGTAAAAAGTAACCAAAAAGAAATCAAAAAAAATAAAGTATGATAAAAAAATAACGGATTTTGATTTCAATCAAAGTAAGGGGTAGCTTACCATAATATGATGACGATGCAAGGACGAAGTTCTTTGCATCGTTTTTTTTCTTGTTACCCTTAACTTGCCTCTGTCCGGCCGCGGGCATATGTCATCCCGCGCGCCTGACCGATGGCATAATCTATCGTATCGCGAAGCGATACGATGAACGAAGGCGCATCGTGCGCTAGCACGATCTTAAATGCGCCGTGAGTCCAAAAAGAACGTATCGCGAAGCGATACGATGAACGAAGGCGCATCGTGCGACAGCACGATTTTAAATGCGCCGTGAGTCCAAAAAGAACGTATCGCGAAGCGATACGATGAACGAAGGCGCATCGTGCGACAGCACGATTTTAAATGCGCCGTGAGTCCAAAAGAAACGTATCGCGAAGCGATACGATGAACGAAGGCGCATCGTGCGACAGCACGATCTATTTTAAAGGAAATCGGAGATCACATGGAGAAAGGAAGCATTCATTCAATTGAAACATTCGGTTCGGTTGACGGGCCGGGAATTCGCTTTGTGATCTTTTTAAAAGGCTGTCATATGAGATGCAGGTATTGCCACAATGTGGACACCTGGGATCCGAGATCAGAGGATCATCGGAGCGCAGAGGAGCTTCTTGATATGGCAGAACGCTATAGAGACTACTGGGGACCGGAAGGCGGCATTACCGTAAGCGGAGGAGAGCCCCTTCTGCAGATCGATTTCTTGCTGGAGCTTTTCAGAGGCGCAAAGGAAAGAGGCATGAATACCTGCCTCGATACCTGCGGTCAGCCCTTCAGCAGACAGGACCCCTTCTTTTCCAAGTTTGAAGAGCTGATGACCCTGACGGATCTGCTCCTGTTGGATATCAAGCATATAGACCCTGACGAGCACAGAAAGCTCACCGGTCAGCCAAATGACAATATTCTGGATTGTTTCCGCTATCTGTCGGATATCGGAAAGCCGATTTGGATCAGACATGTCCTTGTTCCCGAAATAACGGATGTGGATGAATATCTGGAGAGAACAGCTGATTTTATCAAAGGCCTCTCCAATGTCAAAAAAATAGAGGTTTTGCCCTATCATGAAATGGGCATTTACAAATGGGAAGAGCTGGGAATCCCATATCAGCTTGAGGGCGTGAAGCCGCCCTCTGCTGAACGTACGGCGCGCGCACAGAGGATCCTGGATCAAAGCATATATAAATAGCATTCAGTAAGAAGCAAAAATGAGAAGGAGATTAAGATGAACGAGCAGTTTAAAGAGGCATGGAAAGGCTTTAAGGGCGAGAAGTGGCTCGACGAAGTGAATGTTAGAGACTTTATTCAGAACAACTATACTCCCTATGATGGAGATGAGAGCTTTTTGGAGGAGCCGACAGAGGCAACCAACAAACTTTGGGGAAAACTCCAGGAACTGCAGAAGGAAGAGAGAGCAAAGGGCGGCATCATGGAATGCGAAACAGAGGTCGTTTCCAGCCTGACTGCATACGGCCCGGGATATATTGATGAGAGCATGAAGGATCTTGAGACAGTTGTAGGTCTTCAGACAGACAAGCCGCTGAAGAGAGCATTTATGCCTTATGGTGGTATCAAAATGGCTGAGCAGGCCGCTGAAAACTATGGATATAAGGTAAATCCGAAATTCCATAAGATCTTCACCGACTATCACAAGACTCACAATCAGGCTGTATTCGATGCTTATACTCAGGAAATGAAGAATGCAAGACACAGCCATATCGTAACAGGTCTTCCGGATACCTACGGAAGAGGACGTATCGTCGGCGACTACAGAAGAGTTGCTCTTTACGGTATCGATTTCCTGATCGCTGAGAAGAAGCATGACTTAGATTACTGCGGCAATGGCACCATGACAGATGATGTTATCCGTTTAAGAGAAGAGATCGCAGAGCAGATGAGAGCCCTTCGTCAGATGAAGGAAATGGCTAATATCTATGGCTATGATATTTCCGGTCCGGCAAAGAATGCAAGAGAAGCTGTTCAGTGGCTCTACTTCGGATACCTTGCAGCAATCAAGACACAGAACGGTGCTGCAATGAGCGTTGGCCGTATCTCCACCTTCCTTGATATCTATATTCAGAGAGATCTGGATAATGGAAGCCTGACAGAGAAAGAGGCACAGGAGCTGGTTGACCACCTGACCATGAAGTTCAGAATGGTAAAATTCGCAAGAATTCCTTCCTATAATGAGCTCTTCTCCGGAGACCCGGTATGGGCAACACTTGAAGTCGGCGGAACAGGCATGGACGGCCGTCATATGGTAACAAAGAATGATTACCGTTTCCTGCATACTCTTGAGAACATGGGACCGGCACCGGAGCCGAACCTGACCGTTCTTTATACCAAGAGCCTGCCGGAGAACTTCAAGAAATATGCAGCAAAGATTTCCATCACAACATCTTCCATCCAGTATGAGAACGATGATGTTATGAAGCCGGTATGGGGCGATGACTACAGCATTTGCTGCTGTGTATCCGCTACACAGACAGGTAAGGAAATGCAGTTCTTTGGTGCACGTGCTAACCTGGCAAAATGCCTTCTTTATGCAATCAACGGCGGCAAGGATGAGAAATTCACCAACAAGCAGGACGGAAGCCACATGCAGGTAGGACCGGAGCTTGCACCGATCACATCCGAGTACCTTGATTATGATGAGGTAATGCACAAATACGATCTGATGATGGATTGGCTGGCAGGACTCTATGTCAACATCCTGAACCTGATTCAGTATATGCATGATAAATATTACTATGAAGCAGCAGAGATGGCTCTCATTGATACCAATGTACGCCGTACCTTTGCAACCGGTATTGCTGGTTTCTCACATGTTGTAGATTCACTCAGCGCGATCAAATACGCAAAGGTAAAGACCGTACGTGATGAGAGCGGCCTGGTTGTTGACTATAAGATCGAGGGAGACTTCCCGAAATACGGAAATGATGATCCGAGAGCAGATGAGATCGCTGTATGGCTGCTCAAGACCTTCATGAAGAAGATCGAAAAGCATCATACCTATCGTAATTCTGAGCCGACAACATCTATCCTGACCATTACCTCCAATGTAGTTTACGGAAAAGCAACAGGTGCCCTTCCGGATGGAAGAAAGGCATTCACACCATTTGCACCGGGTGCAAACCCTGCATATGGCGCAGAGCAGAACGGTCTTCTGGCTTCTCTGAATTCTGTAGCAAAGCTTCCGTATGAGTATGCACTTGACGGAATCTCCAATACACAGACAATCAGCCCGAATGCTCTTGGTCATAGCGAGGAAGAGCGCAAGGAAACTCTGGTTCGTGTTATGGATGGCTACTTTACAAAGGGTGCTCATCACCTGAATGTAAACGTATTCGGTCTGGACAAGCTGAAGGATGCAATGGAACATCCGGAGAAGGAAGAATATGCAAACTTCACGATCCGTGTATCCGGCTATGCGGTTAAGTTCATCGATCTGACACGTGAGCAGCAGCTTGATGTAATCGCAAGAAACGCACACGAGCGTATGTAATATGCCATGCGCGAAGCGCAGGGCGGTTCCGCGAGCCTGTGCCGATAGGCACACTTACATGGCGAGCGATCTTTAATATGCCATGCGCGAAGCGCAGGGCAAATAATAATCTGTTATATCTCTGTAAAAGGCTTGTGGGGAGCCCTTACAGAATCACTGATATAAGACGCTTCAAAAATGCCTTGTGCGAAGCGCAAGGCGGATTCGCGAGTCAGCAGCGATGGCTGCATATCATGACGAGCGATCCTTAGAAGAAGGGCTGTCGCATTTGCGGCAGCCCTTCTTCTGTTATCTAAAGGTGCTTTTTAAGGCAGTGAGCAAGGGGAGTTTCTTTCTGGCTGATAGAACAAAATATGGCAGCACACGCCCGTGGAATAGTGCTTCGGTGACACGCTGCGTTTTCTACTCCGTGCATGCGGCTTATTCGCTCCAGCTCCCGCGAAACTCGCTATTTCATTTTTTCTATATGCTATCCCATTGCTACATAGTGGTGTCGCCTACTATCATGAAGCTCAAACAGTCGCTCCGCTGGAGCTGCCAGCATGCACGTCCCTACGAAAGCCTTGCGAATCGTCACCTCAGCAGCTATTCCACGTGGCTTTGTGCTGGCTAAAATCTGAATAAATATCTTGCAAAGTATAAGAACTCAAAGAAAACAACTCACATGAGAAGAGCAACGTCTTGATGATGGGAAATTGCTCAAAGGATAAAAATTCAAGCAATGGTAGGAAAAGAAAACTATATGTGGAAGAGATCTTTAATTCCTTTAATAAAGAGAAATTAACAGAGAGAAAAGTCGTACGGTCGGCGTGTTTGTAATTCGAAATTTTAAATACCTTGGTGTCTGTCTTGGGAAGAATAGCAAAGGAGTATATGTTCGCGGACATGACAAGTCATGGAAGAAAGCAAAGGATAAGCTTCGGCAATTCACTTCTTGGAGCAAGTGCGGAAGCATCATAGGAGCTATGAATCGCATAGAAGAATGTATGCGCGGATGGCTGAGCTACTATGGAATTGCAGATACGAAACGCAACATCGAGAACATCAATGCATGTTAACTATTGAAAGCACCGTATACAGAACGGGACGTACAATGCTGTGACAAGAGGCGGAAGCAAGACGGTATTTTGGCACAAAGCCTCGTGGATTGGCATTGAGGTGACGATTCGCAAGGCTTTCGTTAGGACGTGCACGCTGGCAGCTCCGGCGGAGCGACTGTTTGAGCTTCAAAAAAAGGGAAACACCAATATGAAGAAAAGAAGAAGGCGTGTATAGGAAAGTAATGGCGAGTTTCGCGGGAGCCGGAGCGAATCGGCCGCGTGCACGGAGTAGAAAACGCAGCGTGTCACCGAAGTGCCAATTCACGCGCGTGTGCCTTTGCTTTGCGAGCTTAGCATCTGTTAGGTTCTCCTTTTTTGGACTCACGCGCATTTACAATCGTGCTGACGCACGATGCGCCTTCGTACATCGTATCGATAAAACGATACGATATAGAGCGAGAGCGTGTTTTTGATCCGGCACAATCATTCTCGTCCCATAAGCT
>CAVFAT010000004.1:0-35363 GCA_963620785.1 Bacteroidaceae bacterium | reverse complement strand
AAAATTCCGCAAAAAGCCAAAGCAATCCGGTAAATCCGGCAATTCTGACAAATCCGGTAAAGGAGATAACTATGAGAGTCGCAATCTGCGATGATGAGAAAAAAATCGCCGATATCCTAGAAGATAAATTAGAAGATTATTTTTTTAGAAGAAAAGAAGAATGCCAGATCCGCAAATTCTACAGTGGAAATGAACTTCTGAAGGATGATCTAAGCTGGATCGAGCTTCTTTTTTTAGATGTAGATATGCCGGGATTAAGCGGCCTTGAAACCGCTGCGGAGATTCGCAAGGTCAATAAAAGTATGAAGATCGTTTTCCTGACGGCCTACAGCGAATTCGTCTTTGAAAGTTTCAAGGTGGATGCCTTCCGTTACCTTCTTAAGCCACTCAAGGAAAAGGAATTAGAGGAGACCCTGGAGACTCTGGCAGAGGAAGTCAATGATCCTCAGAATTACCTTCGTTTTCAATTCAACAGTGAGAATTTCCGTATCAATATCAAGGATATCATCTATATAGAAGGTATGCGGGATAAGATCTGGATCTTCTGTGAAGGCGGTACCTATCGTTGGAAGGGAACCCTGAAGGAGATGCTGGCTAAGCTGGAAGGGAAGGGGATTTTCCAGGTGCATAGAAGCTATCTGATCAATATGGACAAAATCAAGAGCTATAACTCAAAAACGATATTTCTGGAGAACAATTATGAGGTGCCCATCAGCAAGTACCGCCTGGACGCCTTCAAGGAGGAATATATCCGACATTGGAGTAAGATATTATGATTCTGAATCTGATTGCGGTCATTGTAAGTGATTTTAATTTAATATCCTTTATTTTCGCCATGATTGGATGGGATGCAGTAAAAGACTTTTTCGAGAAGCAAAGCCGCAGAAGGAAAGGTCTTTTTTTCCTTGTTACATTCCTGGCGTCTGTCATTCTGATCGGGATGAGAATTTATATCTTTATTTTCTTTTTGCTGGAATACCTGATTGTTTTGTTTTGGAAATTCAGGCAGGGAAAGAAAGTCTATATCCTTGCCCTGAAAGGAATCGCCAACATGGCATTGCTTACGGCAGTGGGCCTTGCAATTAATGCTTATAGCTATTATCAGCTGAATTTAAGCTCTTTTGCAGCAGGAATTCGCTGGAAGGGACTGAGTATCGTTTGTTATCTGGCGATGCTGATGCTGGAATATTTGCTCGGTATTCTCTGGGATTTTGATAAGCTCAAAAAGAAAATGGGCAGGAATGGCATTTTTTTCGTTATCGGAAAGGCAATTGAAAATACCATTCTGGTCTACCTTGCTCTGGTATCCATAGCCCTTGATGACAGGTACCTGATCGTTATTTTCTGCATTCTTACGGCAGTAATTTTTGAGTATCCCTTTTTCCTCTATTTCCTCTCCCAGTCAAGACTTCGGACGGGGAAGAATAGTCCGGAGAATATGGTGAATCTCTATGAATATTATTTGAATATGGAGGAAGAGCACCGTCAGATCCGCAAGCTCTATCATGAGATGAAGAATAAGCTTATGATCATGCAGGAAGAAGGACAGAAAGATCTGAAGACAGATGCACTCCAGGAAGCAATTGACGAGATCGATCAGAAGAGGATCGCCTTCCATACAGGCTGTGCGTCCTTGGATGCCCTTCTCTTCGATGCAAAGAGAAAGGCAGAGGAAGGCGGTATCGAATTTGAGGCAGTGGTCAAAGAGAACTGTCTTTCCTTTATGGATACAGAGGATATAACGGCGATTTTTCGTAATGCAACCCTGAATGCCTTAGAAGCCTGCCGGAGAATCGAGGATGGCGAGCGCTGGATTCGGATCAAGGCCGGTAAAAATGGTGACAGTACTTTGATCTATGTTAAAAACAGCACTGCACCTGACCGGCAGAAGGGAAATTTGCAGACCATCAAGGATGACAAGAAAATGCACGGAATCGGCCTGACTACCATAAGAGAATGTGTGGAAAGCTATGGCGGCTATCTATCCGTGATTGAAGAGGAAGACAGCTTCCAGCTGGCCATGCTTTTCGGCAAGGGGGGGGGGTAAAGAAGAATGAAGAAATTTATGAGGAAAATTCCTTTTTTTAGCCTTTTTCTTCTGTCTTTTGGCCTTTTTTTCCTTTTCCCGGCAAGTGTGAGAGCGGAAAGCAAAAGCGCAGAGGAATATAAGAGAGATTACATCTCTCAGATTTATAATTCAGATGACGGACTGGACGGAACGGCGGCGAACTGTGTTTTTTCATCCCAGGACGGCTTTATCTGGGTAGGCTGCTATGCCGGTCTTTATCGTTATGATGGAACGGAGTTTAAGCAGTTTCTAATCAATAAAACTGCCATGCCTGTGAATACGATCATTGAGGACGAAGAAGGATATCTCTGGATCGGAACAAATGGAGATGGCTTATTCCGCTATGACGGGAAAAACTTTACGGAAGTGAAGTTGAATTCGGAATACAACGGAGTCGACATGATAGAAAAGCTCTTTTTGGATGCAGACGGAGGGCTTTGGGTCGGAAGCAAGGCCGGTCTTTTTTCCATAGATGTGCAGACAGGGAGCGTGACAGAATATGAGGACTTTCAGGAAAAGGAAATCGCTGATATCGGTCAGCTTTCCACCGGGGAGATGATTCTGATCGAGAAATCCGGCAGTCTCTATCTATTGGAGGATGATCAGGCAAAAATCCTGAACCTGTCTGACTGGGATGGGAAAAGCCTTCCCCGCTGTCTTACAGCAACGGAGAGCGGGGATTTTTATATCGGAACAGATGGAGAAGAAATCCTGCGGGCAGATAAGAGCGGAAAGGTCGAGGCCGTATGTTCGGGGGATGCCCTTTATTCTTTCAATAAAATTTTGGAATTTGAGGAGGGCTGCTATTGGGTTTGCTCAGATGCAGGTATTGGCCTTTTCCAGGAGGGAGAGCTGAGCGCAATTGATAATCAGACAACGGACTCCATCGAATCCGCCTGCATTGATTATCAGGGAAATTACTGGTTTGCTTCTTCGCGAATGGGCGTCTACCAGCTGAGAGAAAGTGAGTTCTCGGATCTGGGTGCTTACTGGGGAAGAGATGAGGTCATCAATTCAATCGAAAAAACAGAGGATGGCATCTATGTCGGAACCGATTATGGCCTTTATTTCTATGATGGAAGCCAGCAGAAGAAAAATGCCCTGACGGAGCTTTGCAGTAAGGGCAGGATCCGACAGGTTTTTGAAGACCGGGAGAAGAGAATCTGGGTAGCAAGTTATTCGAACGGTATCTATATCATGGATCAGGAAGAGAATATCAGGCAGCTGAACAGTGAAAACAGTTCATTGACAAGTGATAGGATCCGCAGCATTTTTGAAAGAAGTGACGGCAGCATCCTGATCGGTACGGAAGAAGGCGTCTATCTCTATGAAGAGGAGGAAGGGATTCGCCCCCTGACGGAGAATGAGGATCTGCAGAAGAGGCGAATCCTGGATGTAAGAGAAGCTGCAGATGGCTGTATTTATATTGCAACGGACGGCTATGGTCTTTATATTTTAGATCAGGATCAGGAGCTGAACTGCTATACAAAGGAGGAGGGACTTTTCTCCGGCTGCATTTTGAAGGTTGTCCCTTCAGAAAATATGGGCGGTGCCTGGCTGGTTATGGGCGAGGGCATTTGCTATATCAGCGAAGAGGGCTATATTCAGAAGGTGAGTGAGCTGCCAACGGCCAACTGTCTGGATCTTTTGCTGACAGAAAATGGCGAGGCAGTGGTCATAGCCAGCAATGGTATTTTTGAACTGAAGGAAAAGAGTCTTCTTGCGGGAGAGAATATCAGCTATAGGCATATCAGTAAGGAGGAAGGCATTCGGATTGATTTTACGGCAAATGCCAGGAACGATCTGGACGGGGATGTTCTTTATATCTGCGGAACCAGTGGAGCCATGGCGATTGATCTATCCAAGGAAAAGAAGGAAGTGCCGATCCGTGTTTACCTGGAAGGAGCCACTGCGGACGGAGAAGAGCTGACCATGGAGGAGGATACTATCCTTCTTGCGGCAGATACGAGTCGTTTGAGCCTCTCGATTCGTCCTATCAATTATGTGGCTCGGAATATTTCCGTCCACTATTGGCTGGAAGGAGCAGATGCGAGAGAAATCGTCAGTCAGGATGAGAATGTTGAGGAGAATTATACGGATCTGACAGGAGGAGACTATGTCTTTTGTTATCAAATCGTTGACAATGAGAGCAAAAAAACACTCGCAGAGATCAGTTTGAAGATTACAAAGGCTTATAGTTTTTGGGAGGAGCCGGAGACAAGAGCCATGCTCGTTTTTGCTGTTTTGCTGTTGATCATGATAGCTGCCCTGCTTTTGATTTACATGATCGAAAGACGAATCAGGCTGCGCTATACAAAAAAATTGCGGGATATGCGGGAGAAGGAGCTGGAGCATCTGGCTTATAATGATCTGGCAACAGGTGCCTATAGCCGCAATTACTATGAAAATGAGGTTGACCGGATTGATGAGGATGAGATCTATGCAGGCTTTTCTGTAAGTGTCAATTATTACAGTTTCTATAAGATGAACCAGGGGCTTCTTTTTGCAGAGGATATGCTCAGAGAGATGCTTTTCACTCTGCAGGAGCATACCAAAGAAGAAATGAAACTTTTCCGAATTTCGGAGAATGTTTTCTTCTTCTGGCTGAGGGCGCCGGTGCAGCTGGAGGCTTATATTAGGGAGCTGAAGGAAGCTTTTCAGGAGAACGGAGATGAGAATACGCCCTTCTCTCTTGCAGTCGGAGGCAGTTATAAAGAGGAAAAAGAGAGCCTAAGAGAGCTGATGCGCAGATGTGAGAAAATGCGCAGATTGGATGAAAAGTTGGCAGAGGCCAGGTTTATTGAAGGAAAGATCAATTCTTTTCAATAAAACAACTGTAATTAAAGGTTTGATAAGCCTGTTTATCTGTCGAAAAGTGCTAATCAGCAGTTAGTGAGAAATAAATACCTTTCTTTGTGTTAATTTATGACACGAAGAAAGGTGTTTTTTTATGCTGGACAAAGATCTGAAGAAAATGAGAAGGAAAGAGCTCATTGAAATCATCTATACGATGAAGGACAAAGAAGATGAGTTGCTGGACAAAGAGAGGACAGAAGCTTCCGGGGAGACAAAAACAGATGCGGAAGGACTTCCTTCGCTTGATGAGCTTAAGGCAGAAAAGGAACGGCTGGCTTACCGGGCCAGGTTTTTTCAGATCCTTCGAAGCACACTCTATACCCTGCTTGTTGTAGCAGCGGCAGCGGTTCTTCTTGCGACTTTGCTCTTTCCCGTGCTTCGGGTAAGCGGAGACAGCATGGAACCAACCCTGGACAATAAGGATGTCATCATGCTGGTGAAGACCGGCAGCTATAAAAATGGAGAACTTTGCAGTTTTAACTGGCAGAATAAGCTTCTGATCAAGAGAATCATAGCCGGACCGGGCGATGTGATCGATATTGATGAGGATGGAGTAGTCAGTGTGAATGGTGAGGTGTTGGACGAGCCCTATGTAGATGAACTGGCCTTAGGAGAGTGTGATATGACCTTCCCCTACCAGGTGCCGGAAAATCGCTATTTTGTGATGGGCGATCACCGAAGTATATCCATTGACAGCCGGAGCAGCAGCATGGGCTGTATTGAGAAAAGTCAGATCGTGGGCAAGGTATTTATTAGGATATGGCCACTGAATAAGATTCGCCTGATTCGATAGCGTGTGAAAGGCAGAGGGATTTTCTTTCGAAAGGACATGCATCATAAGGATGCAAACTTTATAAAATAGAGGGATTCAGAATGAAAAGTATACTGAATGAATGTGTAGAAAAAATAAAAAAAGGCAAACATCAGTATAGACGATATACATTTTTGTTAGCAGTATTGGCTCTTTTTACGGTCATTGGCGTAAACTGGGGCTTGCATCGTGATGGTATTGCCATCACGGCCGCAGGCTTTTTTGGTCAGGAGGAAGCAGAAGCTTCTGCGGAGGAGGAAACCCAGGCGGAGACAACTTTGTCTGCTGAAAATGCAGAGCAGGATGCTTCCGAGGAGTTAGGGGGGGCTAATTCTGCAAACTTAACAGAGACAGATTCGGCAGCAGTCGAAGAAAAGGAAGACGCTTCATCTCAGCATGCAGCGTCTTCTTTTGATGCAGACAATAATAAGGATACAGCGAATAACACGACAAATAAAGATTCTGCCAATGAAGCAAATCAAAGAGAAGAAGAGGAAACAGATGCCCTGTCCAAGTACAGTGATGACGGAGCAGATCTGGAGGAGGCTGCAGACTGGGAAGCAACCCTGCCGACAGAATACAGTGATGACTGGGCCCAGGATCTGATCGCAGTTGCAGAAAGTCAGCTTGGTTATCAGGAGAGCAGTGCAAATTATCGATTGGCAGAAGACGGCAGCAGGCATCAGGGTTATACCCGCTACGGAGAATGGTACGGAAATAAGTACGGAGACTGGAGCTGTATGTTTGCAGACTTCTGTCTTTTCTATGCCGGTATTTCAGATTATCTGCCGCTTAATTCCGGTGCGGAGGCCTGGATTGTAGATCTGAGCCAGGCCGGACTTTACCAGGATGCGGCAGTCTATGAACCCAAAGAAGGGGATCTGGTCTTCCTGGATCAGGAGGAAAATGACGGCCTTGCCGATCATGTCGGAATCCTTTCTTCCTTAAGCAGGGATGATAAGGGTCAGCTGCTTTCTTTCCGGGTGATCGAGGGAGATGCCTGGCTGGAAGGCGAATCTTCTGCCCAGGACAGGGTTGTGGAAAATGAGTTTGCGGCAGATGATTCCAGGATCATCGGCTATGCAAAGCTTCCCCAGAATCCGGAGCAGATTAGTGAGGAAGAAGGATCTGAGTCAGCAGATGCCAGCAAGGCGGATGAGAAAGAGAAAAAGTCTGAATCAGGAGATGCCTTTCAAGCAGGCGTTCAGACCGCGGAAACAGAGAATTATATCGTAAAGGTCAGCTATGACGAAAAGGGAGAGATTTCAGCAGATGCGACCTTGAAGGTGACAGAGTTCGACAAGGATTCTGAAGAATACAAAAAGACCTGCAAGGAGACAGGAGAAAGCTATGACTGGCTCCTGGATATTTCCTTCTTCCGGGGAGACAAGGAGATCGAGCCCAAGAGCACGGTGCAGATTTCGGTAACATTGAAGGACAAGGCGGAAGTCATTGACGAGGAGACGACACTCACAGTAACCCATTTTGCAGAAAATGGAACCGAGGTCAAGGAAGGGGAGGAACTGCAGCTCCAGGAGGACAAGAAGGGCAGAAGCCAGATCAGCTTCGAGCTGGACAGTCTTTCCCTGGTAGCAGGGCAGACCTATCACCCGGCAACGGTTGTTTCGGCAAGCAACTTTAGCCAGGGCAATTCCTATTTGATCTATAAGGCAAGCGGCAACTATGTCTATTTCCTGGCGGGACTGAGCGGCAGTCCGGTTACCTTTAAGGTGGCATTGACCGAGCTTGCCCGTTACAGTGAGGATAGCCTGACAGCAGACTTTGCCTCAACAGAAGGAAGCACCCTTTATTATAAGGGTTCTATCAGCGGAACTGTGATTCCTGCCAGCGGCAGCAGCTATAGCTCGACCCTGAGCTGGAGCAATCTTCTCTGGTCCAATGAGGGCGGCAACCTGAAAAATGCCGTGACTTCCAGTTATTTGGGAATCAACAGTGCCTTATCTTTGAACAGCAGAGCACAGTCTATTACAGTTTCTCAAGGTTCAGGCAGTGCCTACAGCCGCTTTTACCAGACCCAGACAAGCGGAGGAGGCGGCTGGTGGGGATGGGGACAGCAGCAGAGCACTTACTATTATCTGTCCTTTGCAAATGAGAAAATCTCGGCAAGCCAGACAAACAATAGCTACAGCTTTTCAAATGCGGATCTGACCCTTGCCCAGGTAGGAAGTAATTATACCCCTTCGGATGACAGCGGATCGGGAGAAGCGGTTTATACCGGTTCTTTGGACAGCCTTCCTCTTGGCTTCTATAGCGTTACCTTAGATGACGATGATGTGGTATCCGGTCTGGCAGGTGTGGTTTATACCATTTATAACAGTAATGGCCAGGTTGCCGGAACCCTTACGACAAGCAACGATCTGAGGGTGGATCTGTCAGATCTGCATCTGTCAGATGGGAATTACACCATGAAGATGACCCATGTTCCTGACGGCTATCTTCTGGATGAGGAGACCTGGAGCTTTAGCTACAGCAGCTCGGCAAAGAGTCTTTCTTTGACAAATGAGAGCGGAGAGCAGAGCGGCATTATCCTGATCAATCCGGAATCAAAGCTGGAGATGGAAAAGACGGCATCGGTTGTGGATTATGCAAATAGGAGCTACCAGGTAGATTTGAGTGCAAAGGCCAGTCTGGAGCGGCTCAAGGTGGATGATCTGACGATTCATCTGGTGGTGGATCAATCCAATTCCATGCTCTTCCCGGCTGGTCTGGAGGAATCCAATGACGGCACACTGACAGTAAGCTACTCATCCTATAGGGCAAAATACGGAAGTGTTTCAAGTGGATTAAACAAAGACCTTGTTTACTACGCAGTCGCAGACAAGACAGCATCGGCAACTGTTTGGGCCATCTTCTATCGGAACGGCAGCTGGTGGTATCAGGATGCTTCTTATTTTGCTAAGGCCTACTACAATGGCCAGACAGACAAGATTAAAACAAGTGACAATATCAGTTTTCCGTCGACGGGGGCTTATGGCAGTGCAACGCATGGCGGAAAGCTGGATGGCAGCAGCAATATGTATGGAGCAAATCTGGCATCGGTAAATACGACGACGACCTATCAGCTTTATACCGCTTCGAGCCAGTATAACCGTCTCCACTATCTGGAGCAGTCCATCAATGACATGCTGCAGATGCTGGCAGAGATCAATCCAAATGCAACGGTTACCTTGGATACCTTTACCTCTTCTCCGCAAACCTGTGTAAGTGCAGTCTTGGGCAAGGATAATGGACTGGAAACCTTACAGCAATATGTAGGAGATATTACGACGGATGGCGGAACCAGACAGGATCTAGCCCTGGAGCATGTCAGAAATAATCATGCCGGAACAGGCGACGGAGAGTATCTGATCCTGATCACGGACGGTGCACCGGTAAGCAATTCTCCTTCGGTTGGTACAGCAACGGATACAGCGAATGCAAGCGGAACGGTTTATGAGCGTATTAATTATCAGGCGCAGATGCTGAAGAACAGTGGCGTGACCCTGGCAACGATCGGTCTGGGAATGAAAGATGTAGAGAGCGGAAGTAAGGCCCTGCGTTATATTTCCACAAACGGTCCTTCTACATCAGAAAGCGTTACGACAGATCATGGAGAATGGTGGTTCCAGCCGGAGAATGCAGCAGAACTGACTTCCATCCTTTGCGACCAGATCCTGAGCCAGATTACGAGAGTATCCAAAATCGAAAATTCGGATGAGATTGTAGTAGATTACATCAGCGACAGCTTTTATCCGATTGATAAGAATACGGGGGATCCGCTTTTAGACGGAGATCAGATTGACAGCAGTGGCAATAAGGTAAGTGCAAATGGCGCCGGTACCGTCAGGGTAGATGAAAATGGTGCCTACTATGTGGAATGGACAGGCTGTAATCTCAACCAGACCGGCTGGAAGGGCAGCATTTATCTGAAGGCCAAGGAAGATTTTATCGGCGGCAATGCGATCAATACCAATAAGTCAGCAAGCCTGACCCTGTCCAAGGGCGGTATCTATGAATTCGATAAGCCGACCGTGAATGTTCGCCTCCTGGATATGAATGAGCTGAGCAGTCAGGTTACGGTCTACAAGGGCGATACCATTAATGAAGAAGGCAGCAGTCCGGAGGACAGCCTCAGATACTTCTTTGAAAACACGGAGTTCAGCAAGCTCATAAGCGGCAGCGGAGATATTTATAACAAGGTGGGCAAGACGGAGGCCGATGGCTGTAAGGCGTCTACATTTACCTTAAAATACGCCCTGGGCAGGGAGCTGACAGAGGATGAATGGACCAGCCTGAAAAATGGAGAAAGTATTCATATTCCCTACAGTTATGATGAGACAGAGGGCGAGCTAGGCTACTTTACAATTAGCCTGACCAAGACAGGAGAAGGCGCAGAATATGAGAGCCATACGGCAGAAGATGCCAAAGGTACGGAAGAGGCACTTGAAAGCTATAGCCTGAATGTAAGCTATACAGCTTATCGGCTGGGCAGTGCAGGTGGTGATAAGAGACCGGAAACCAATGTATTTAACGGAGCGGCAGGCCCCGGAACAGAGGTTGGATCTGTCACGACAAGTCTTCCGGAAGGAAAGGGCACGGTAGAAAGTGAGAGCATACATAAGGTATATGCAATTGATGGCGAGATTCAGATCCGGAAGGTGATCGAGGATGACCTCAAGTCAGATCAGGATCAGACCTATACCTTTACCCTTTACCGGATCAAGGATGACGGGGAAAAGGAGCAGATAGGAGATCCGCAGACTCTTACGGTTAAGGCTGGCAGTACAAGCTCGGATGGATCTATTCGTTTCAGCAATCTTGCAAGAGGAAGCTACAGCGTGGTCGAGACAGAATCGGATGACTACATCCTGGAAAAGGTTGAAGTTGAGAGCGGAACGAATTGTCAGGCAATAGGAGATGGCAGCAGTGAAGTAATCTTCACCTTGGGAAATGACAGCAGCGGAGCAAATGTCATCGGCAAGGAGAGCAGAGCGCGCTACAGCTCTTATACAGGAAGTCCCAATGGCATTTTGGGAAAGGCAGTATTTACCAATAAGAAGCAAAGCTACACGGCATCTCTTCCGGTGAAAAAGGTCTGGGACGACAGCAAGGATCACAGCTCCACACCGGTTTATCTGGTCCTTTATAAGGATAATGCCATGGTGCAGACAGAAGGCGAGGATGGACAGATGCTGGCTCAGGTCATCAGACTGGATGAGGCAAATAGCTGGCAGGGATCCTTTACCATCCCGCTGACCGGTAAAGATGACAGCGAAAGTCCAGGCCATTATTCCGTAAGAGAACTGAAGAGCATGAGCAGTTCGCAAAGCGCTGGTATGCAGGCAGCACTTCTGATCAATGATCAGTCAAGCATATATTTTTCAACAGAAGATATCATGAGTGAAGAGGACATTGCTATTTTTGGTGGTCAGTCCTATCAGGTCTACTATTCGAAAGAGGAAGCTGCAGAGGGAGTGATTGATACTCTGGTCGTAAAGAATGCGGCAGCATATGAACTGCCGAAGACAGGCGGCATGGGAAGCAGGAGCATACAGACAGGTGGTCTGCTGCTTTTGGCAGGAGGCTTCGTGTATGGCTTAGTTCTGAGGCGCAGACGGGAAAGGAGGAAGATATAAGTTCCTTCCGGAAGGGAAGAAAAGGCGCAAAAGGACAAAAATAAAAAAAGGGAAAAACACGTTGGCATAGAGCAGAGCGTAGTTTGAAAAAGAAAGTTTGAAGATCACGATCTGTGATTTTCCAGGAAAAAAAGAAAGAAGGAGCGAACATGATGAAGAGAATGAAAAAAGTCATGGCTTTAGTACTTGGTCTTGTGATGGCCATGGCCATGTGCATGACAGCTTTTGCGGCTGACACCAGTTTGACGATCAATACGACCGCTGGTCATACTTATAAGATCTATCAGATTTTAAAGGGTGATGTTTCCGGCCTTTCAGATGGAGCAGGAACCCTTGCCAATGTAGAGGTCGGCAGTTCAGTAACAGACGCTGCTGCAAGTGCAGAATCTATCGTAAATGATTTGATGAACAAAGCAGATGGAGCCCTCGGCAATGCAGCTTATGCTTATGTAAAAGATGGCACTGCGGTTGCAACTGTAACAGGCACTGGAGAGGCAGTAAGCACGACCCTTGCAGAAGGCTACTATGTTGTAACAGATGAGTATACAACAACAGGAACAGATTCCCTTTCCCGATATCTGGTAGCAGTAGCAGGTCCGACAACGATGGAACCGAAGACAGAAACACCTTCCATCGATAAGAAGATCGTTGATACGGATAAGAATGCAGCAAGTGATGATGGTAAAAAAACAGATACAGCAGCAATCGGCGATACCATCGAATATCAGATCGATGGAAGCGTTCCGAATTATGAAGGTTATACCTACTATTATTATGTCGTAGATGATACCCTTTCAAAAGGTTTAACACTTGATGAAGACAGCTTTAGTGTTAAGGTTGGAGACAGCCCCCTGACCAAGGGAAGCGACTACTATGTATATACAAGTACAAATCAGGATGGATCAACAAACTTCCATTTAGCCTTTGAGAATATCAAAGCCTATACAGCAGGTACAGCAATCACCATTCGCTATAATGCAGTTGTCAATGAGGATGCAGTGATCGGTACAGAGCCGAATACCAATACAGCAAAGCTGATTTATTCCAATAACCCCAGTCAGTCAGACCGTGGCGATAAGGAAGGCGTACCGGGTGAGCCGGGCGGCAATGTTCCGACAGGAGAAACACCGGATCTGATCACAAAGACCTATGTAACACAGATCAAGCTGACAAAGGTTGATCAGGATGGCAATGCCCTGAACGGAGCGGAATTTACCCTGACAGGTGAAAATCTGACAAAGGTGAAATTCACAACAGCAACACAGTTTACAGAAGATGCAAATGGCAGCTATTACAAGCTGAAAAACGGCGCTTATACTGAGACAGCACCGACAGATGCAACAGCAGATCTTTATGATAGCACAACAACAAAATATACAAAGACAACAAGTACGAATGTAGTGGAAGCTACAGGTTCAGCAGCAAGCAAAAATGTAAATGCTTTTGTCGGAGATGATGGTATTCTTTATTTCACAGGTCTTGATCAGGGTACTTATACCTTAACAGAGACAACAACGCCGACTGGCTTTAATACAATCAATCCGATTAACTTTACGATTAATGGTAGGATCAGCGGAGCAACTGCAACAGAAGGCGGTTCTATTACATGGTCCAGCGATAATACAGATCTTAGCTGGGATGAGGCAGATCAGACCTTTAAGATCAGGGTTGAAAATATCGCAGGTAAACTCCTTCCGAGTACCGGTGGTATCGGAACCACAATCTTTTATGTAGCAGGAACAATTCTTGTTCTCGGGGCAGCAGTCCTTCTGATCACAAAGAAGAGAATGCGCAGAGCATAATGGAAGCGGCCTAAGAGAGAAAGGAAAAGCCTTTTCCTTTCTTTTGGGAAGTGCTTTCAGGAGCTGTAACTGTATCTGTGGGGCAGAAGAAATTCTGCCCCGCGGTTGCAGCAATAAGGAGAACCTTACAATGAGAAAACATTTATCAAGCATCATACTTGCCCTTATTTTCCTTATAGGGCTCTCCCTATTGCTGTATCCGACTGTTAGTGATTACTGGAATACCCTTCACCAGTCCAGGGCAATCAAGAGCTATCAGGAAGAAGTGGAGAGTATGGACGAAGAAGAAATAGACAGGCTCTGGAAAGAGGCCGAAGCCTATAACAAAAAGCTGGCAGAGAAAAAACAAAGTTTCTCTTTAAAGACGGAGGAAATTGAGGATTATAATAGCCAGCTGTCGGTAACAGAAAGTGGGATCATTGCATCGATCGAGATTCCGAAGATTGACTGCAGACTCCCCATCTATCATGGAACGGAGGATGAGGTTCTCCAGGTGGCGATAGGCCATTTGCCCGGTTCTTCCCTTCCGGTTGGAGGCGAGAGCAGCCACTGCGTTTTGACCGGTCATAGAGGCCTGCCCTCAGCCCAGCTTTTTAGCAAGCTGGACCAGCTGGAGGAAGGGGATATATTTATACTGGAGACCCTGGGGCAGAAGCTGACCTATCAGGTGGATCAGATTTCCATTGTTCTGCCGAGTGAGATCGATTCTCTTCGAATTGTAGAAGGAGAGGATTTGGTGACCTTGGTTACCTGCACACCATATGGTGTCAATACCCACAGGCTTTTGGTCAGAGGACATCGAATTTCCAATGAGATGGCAGGACAGATCAATGTAACAGCGGATGCTTATCAGATTCCGCCGATCATGATTGCTCCGCTCTTTGCGGCGATTCTCCTGGGACTCCTGTTTGTTGGATTATATTTTCGCTCAAGAAAAAAAGAAAGAAGTGAGAGAGAAAGATGACAAAGACAATAATGAGAAAAATCTGTAAAGAAAATCGAAGGCTTTTTGCCCTTCTTGCCATGCTTTTCTCTTTTCATATTTTTTTGACGGCGATTCCGGCTTATGCCGGAACAGCTCCAGATCTGAGCCGGAAGGGATCTGTTTCAGTCAGTTTTCAGGACAAGGGCACTGCCGTATCCGGCGGAGAGCTTTGTCTTTATCCGATCGCCTATGCCTTTGATGAGGACGGAGATTTTGTCTATGAATATACCAATGGTCTCGAGAACTGTGGAATCGAACTGGGCAATCTGGAAGACAGCAGTCTGGCATCCAGACTGGAGGCTGCCTTGCCGGATGATGCGAAAAAGACTACGCTTGCAGTAGGCAGTGACGGAAAAGCAGTATTTACGGATCTCACCCCGGGACTCTATCTCCTGAAGCAGACCAAGGCAGCAGAGGGCTATGAAATGATAAGCTCCTTTTTGATTTCTGTTCCGGAGAAGGAAGGGGAGAGCTGGATTTATGATCTGGATGCCAGCCCCAAGATGGAGACCTTGAGCAAGACAGAAGAAAGCAGCAAAAAGACATCCAAAACACCGACCGGAAAGACGGCCTCCACTCTGCCACAGACAGGGCAGCTGAATTGGCCGATTCCGATTCTGGCCATTGCCGGTCTTTCTCTTTTATTGATTGGCAGGGAATTAAGCAGGGAGAAGAAGACGCATGAAGCGTAGGATTGGAAACTTATGTATGATCGCAGGGGCAGTGCTGATTGCAATGGCACTGGCCCTTTTCGTCTATAATAAATGGGAAGCAAAAGAGGCGGAAAATGCTGCCGCCTCTGCCTTGGAGAAGCTAATGGAGCAGCTTCCGGAGGGGGCTGAGGATGCAGAAGATGGCTATTGGGACAGCGAGCAGGAAATGACTGTGGTCAATATTGACGGCTATGATTATATCGGCTATCTTTCTATTCCTTCCCTGAATCTGGAATTGCCTGTTATGGCGCAGTGGAGCTATGAGGGACTGCATATAGCGCCGGGAAGATTCTCCGGAACGACCTTTGCGGGCAATCTTGTTATCGCAGGCCATAATTATGCAAGGCACTTTTCTCCGATTAAGTGGCTCGAGACCGGTACAGAGCTGACCTTTACGGATATGGATCATCGCATTTGGCATTATCAGGTCTCCTCGATCGAGATCCTTCAGCCGACCCAGGTAGAAGAGATGACGGGAAAAAGCGAGGGGGACAGCTGGGATCTGACCCTTTTTACCTGTAGGACCGGAGGAAAGACCAGGTGTGCAGTACGATGCCAGCGCGTGGAATAGAAAAGGCAGCCTATCCTTGCGAAGCTTTTTTAATAAGAAGGGAGTTTCCTATGAGATAAAAAAACTGCAGTCGCTTTTCAGCGGCTGCAGTTTTTTGTCTCTTAATGTTAGGGGGGATAAGAAGTATGTTTTCTGTTCGTGATTATACTAGTATTTTCTGACAGAAAATGCAAAGAATAAAAAATAAACAATTCTAAAGAAAAAATAAAGTTTATAATCTGCCGATTTTAGACTTTAGAGAAATCTTTTTAATGAATCCAGAGCAAAGGAAGCTTGTGATTCATGCCTCAGCAGAAATATTCTGAAGTCTTCTTTAGAAATGCCTGATTCTGCGGTCAATATAGTCGATCAGAAAATCAGCAGTTTCCTCCATCCCCAGATAGCTGCTGTTGATGGAGAGGTCATAATTCCTGGAATCGCCCCACTTACTCTTGCAGTAGTGATTATGATAGGCTTTTCTTTTCCGATCCTTGCTCTCCATCAGCTTTTTGGCTTCCTCATAGGAAAGGGCTTCTCTTTCCATGGTATGCCGGATCCGGTCTTCACTATTCCCCAGAATAAAGAAGCTGATCAGACCGGGATTATCACTTAGGACATCTTCACTGCAGCGGCCGATAATGATGAAGGAGTCACCGGAGGCAGCCTTCTTTTTTAGATAATCAAACTGCATTTGGGCAATATTATCCTCGGGAGAATTGCTGTAGCCATGGACGCTCCTGGAAAAGAGCAGATTTCTGGGCTTTTCGTCATAGCGCTCCAGTTCTGCTGCATCCAGATCCCTTTCTGCGGCAATATTTTTAAGCAGGTCACGGTCATAAAGAGGAAGCTGATAGTATTCGGCCAGTTTCTTTCCGATGGTATGGCCGCCGCCGCCAAACTGACGGCTTAGGGAGATAATGAGCTGTTTTTCCATAAAGACTCCTTTCCTATATATCCTTTCCTTTATATTATAGTTCTTTTATAAATAACGCAGATAAATACCGATCATAGAGATCAGGATAACCAGAACAACTGCCGGAACAGAGGCAAAGCAGTAGCGCTTCCAGCTGATGGGATAGCCTTCCTTTGCAGAAATCGAGGTTCCGACAACATTTGCGGAGGCACCGATCGGCGTCGCACTGCCGCCGATATCTGTGCCCATGGCCAGAGTCCAGGCAAGAACGGAAAGATCCATGCCGGTAGAAGCGGCCAGGGTCTTGATGACGGGAATCATGGTAGCCGCAAAGGGAATATTGTCAACAAAGGCGGAGGCAATGGCAGATATCCAGATAATAATGGCGATCATGACCATCATATTACCGCCGCTGATCTTTTCGATAAATTGCGCAATGAGCTCTAAGATGCCGGTCTCCTCCAGGCCGCCAACCACGATAAAGAGGCCGATAAAAAAGAGAATGGTCTTGTAATCGACGCCCTTCAGGATATCCGGAATATGTTTGCCTGCCGGTAAAAGGGAGACCAGACCGATAAAGACGCCGATAAAGGCGACGGTGAGTCCGGTTTGGGCATGGGTAATGAGCATGACAACCGCACAAAGGAAGATCAGACAGCTGATCAGAAATTCCTTCTTATTTTTAATAGCGGATTGGGGACTGATCCTGTCAAGGACCGCCTTATCTACTTCGCCGCCGGAGGAGAGCTCCTTTCGGTAGCAGAAATAAAAATAAATGATAACCAGAATGAGGGAAATTCCGGCAAGGAGACCGGTATTGACGATAAAGTCCGTAAAGGAATAGCCCAAAGCGGTACCGATAATGATATTGGGCGGATCCCCGCACATGGTAGCAGAGCCACCCAGATTGGCACAGAAAATCTCAGTCAGAATCATGGAAATCGGGTTAAACTTTAAGAGTCTGGCCAGCTCGACTGTAATTGCGGCCAGGAATAAAATAACCGTAATGCTGTCGATAAACATAGCCAGAACAAAGGACATGACCATGAAAGTGAGAAAAATAGGAATGATCTGATAGTGAACTGCCTTGGCGATGGTCAGACAGAGCCAGCGGAAAAAGCCGGCTTTGGCCATTCCTTCCACCATGATCATCATACCCAGCAAAAATAAGATGGTTGCCCAGCTTACGCCGCTGGAGCTTTCCGAGGAGGAAGAGGCCGCATACCAGAAATCAAGGGTAAAGATACTGCTGATATTGATGGTGCGAAGAAAGGCCTCCATACTGTGCATGGAGAAGCCAAATACCAGAATCGAAGTTGCTGCCCCACAGGACAGGGTGATGATGTGTCTTTCGAATTTGTCCAGAATGATCAGGGCAAACATGATTAAAAAGATGGCAAGCGCCAAAAAACTAGCTAACATTTTCCCTCCTAAGCCTCGAAAATTGGGCATAATAACGAATGATAAGCATATTGTACAATAAAAAGGATACTTTCTAAAATATCTAAATTAGATAGATCCTATTGTTTTTTTTTATATGAATATAAAAAAATCCCCTTCCGGGCAGAGTCGGGAAGCTTGTTTTTCCTTGCCGGCAAGGTAGAAAAGGATACGTTTTTCTTGTCTTTTGGGTCTTGAAATTCATCAATGGCATGTTAAAATACCGAAAGAAATTGAAGAAAATGGGATAAAGGAGCGAAGAATCCAAATGGAACAGAAGATAGAAACAGGGGAAAGCCCGCTCAGAGTCGGGATTGACGTTGGTTCAACAACCACAAAGGTGGTTGTGCTGGGAAATGAGGGGACGGAAGTATTACTATCCGATTACAGCAGGCATCATGCAAAGCAGCTGCATAGTATCCAAAGGGCTATGCTTTTGGTAGAAAAAGCCTTTCCAAAGGAGGCTTTTTATGCAGCTATTACAGGATCGGGCGCCAAGGGAATTGCAGAGGAAGTGGGGATTTCCTATGTACAGGAGGTCGTTGCCAACTCTCTTATTTTAAAGGAGAACTACCGGGAGATCGGAACGGCGATCGAGCTGGGTGGCCAGGATGCCAAGATGATATTTTTTCAAAAGGATGAGGAGAGCGGGGAGCCGAAGGTATTCGATATGCGAATGAACGGCAGCTGTGCGGGCGGAACAGGCGCCTTTATTGATGAGATTGCCTCCCTTTTGAAAACACCGATTGAAGAATTCGATGCCCTGGCGGCAAGAGGAAAGGAAGTGTATGACATTTCCGGCCGCTGCGGGGTTTATGCAAAAACTGATATACAGCCTCTTTTAAATCAGGGAGTGTCAAAGGAAGATCTGGCACTTTCTTCTTTTCATGCCATCGCAAAGCAGACGATCGGCGGTTTGGCACAGGGGCTGACGATCCAAAAGCCCCTTGTTTTTGAGGGAGGTCCATTGACCTTTAACCCGACCTTGGTCAGAGTCTTTTCCGAACGTCTGGATCTGAAAGAGGAGGAAATTCTCTTCCCCCCGCATCCGGAGCTTTTGATTGCCTGTGGAGCGGCACTTGCTTCAAACAGGCTTTTTACAGATGTAAAGCAGCAGACAGCGGGAGAACTCTTGTCTTTGATCGAGGCCTTGGAGGAGAAAAGAGAAAAGGCCTTTTTCGGGAAGAATGCAGCAGGAAATACGGAATTAAGAGATGCTGACTTAAGAAAAGAAAGGCCGGAATTCGGAAGAGAAGAAGGAGAAGGTAAAGAGACAAGCGGGAACGGAGTCTTTTTTGAAAGTGACGAGGAAAAAGAGGCCTTCTTCCGAAGACATGCGAAGAAGGAAATCCAAAGACCCCAGTATCAGAAAGGCGACTGCGTAAGGGCTTATCTGGGCATTGATTCCGGAAGTACGACAAGCAAGCTGGTTCTGATAGACGAAGAGGAAAGGGTGATCGATTCCTTCTATGCCTCCAACCAGGGCAGTCCCCTTCAGGTGACGAAGGAGGCTTTGCTTGCCATGCGGGATCGCTATAGGAGAGAGGGGCTGGAGCTGGAGATCCTCACAGTGGGAACGACCGGTTACGGAGAGATGCTTTTTACCAAGGCCTTCTCGGCAGAAAGCCATACGGTGGAGACGGTTGCCCATGCAAGGGCAGCGGCAAAGTATGTCGGAGATGCCAGCTTCCTTTTGGATATCGGCGGACAGGATATGAAGGCGATCTGGCTGGATCAGGGTGTCATCACCAATATTGTCGTGAATGAAGCCTGCTCCTCCGGCTGCGGCTCCTTCCTGGAAAATTTTGCGGGCAGTCTGGGGATTCCGGCGAAGGAAATCGCGAATAAGGCTTTTTCCTCTAAGCATGAGGCGGAGCTGGGCAGCCGTTGTACGGTTTTTATGACCAGCAATATCGTGACAGAGCAGCGCAATGGTAAAAGTCCGGAGGATATTATGGCGGGGCTCTGCCGTTCCATTATTGAAAATGTCTTTACCAAGGTAATCCGGATCTCCAATCTGGATTCTCTGGGAGAGAAGATCGTGGTTCAGGGCGGTACCTTTGAGAATGATGCTGTTCTTCGGGCTATGGAACAGTATGTGGGAAGAGAAGTTCATCGTGCGCCCTATCCGGGCCTTATGGGGGCGATCGGTGCGGCTCTTCTGGCAAAGGAGGAAGCAGAAGGAGCAGTGAATGGGGCAGAAGATTCGAAGCAGCATTTTATTGGACTGGATGCCCTGGAAGATCTGAACTGGGAGCAGGAGGCAAATGTTCCCTGCAATTTCTGCAATAATCACTGCCAGAGAGCAGTTGTCCGTTTCTCGAATGGAAACAGTTGGATCACCAACAACCGTTGTGAGAAGGGAGAAATCCTGGGAGATCCCAGGGAAGAGGGCGTAAGGAATGCCTTAAAGGCCAGTCAGGAGAAAAAGAAGGAGATTCCGAATCTCTATGAGCTTCGGGAAAAGTGGCTTTTTGAAGACTATCTTCCAGAAGAAGAAAGAGGAAAAGAAAGAAATATCACCATCGGTCTGCCCAGAGTGTTGAGCTTTTGGGAAAATATGCCCTTTTGGACTTCCTTCTGGCACAAGCTGGGCTTTCAGGTAGAGATTTCTGCAAAAGGAAGCCATAAGCTCTTTGAGGAAGGTCTGTCTGCCGTGGCATCAGATACCATTTGCTTTCCGGCCAAGCTGGTGCATGGCCATATCCGGGATCTGGTGAGGAAAAAGGTTGACCGGATCTTTATGCCGGCGATTGCAGAAGTAGCTTCGGAGAATACAGAGGCAACGAGCGAGTCCATGTGTGCGGTCGTAAAGGGCTATCCCTTTGTCATCCGGCATTCGGATTCTCCCGAGGAGCAGTGGAAGATTCCCTTTGACGCACCTCTTTTCTATTGGAACAGAGAAGAAGATAAGAGCGCTCAGCTGACTGCTTATATGAAAGATTCGTTTTCTATTCCGGCGCAGGAAGTGAAGGATGCCATTTCGGCCGGCAACCGGGCGATGGCTGAATTCAAAAGAAGATTGAAAAATGCCGGCAGCAGGGTTTTGGAGCAGGTGAGAAAAGAGGATACTTATGCAGTTGTTTTGGCCTCGAGACCCTATCAGAATGATGAGCTGGTCAATCATGGTCTGCCCAAAATGCTGACTGAGATGGGGATTCCTGTTTTGACAGCAGATGCTCTGCCGGGCTTAAAGGATGTGGACTTAAGCAAGAGCAGATTGGACGTGGTCAATAATTATCATGGAAGAATGCTGGCCTCTGCGATCATGGCGGCCAAGGATCCGCATCTGCAGTATGTTCAGATGGTCAGCTTTGGCTGCGGACATGATGCCTACCTTTCGGATGAGATTACAAGGCTGATGAAGGAAATCTCCGGAAAGGCTCCCCTGATCCTGAAGCTGGATGAAAGTGAGATACAGGGCCCCTTGCGCATCCGCCTTCGTTCCTTCATTGAGACGATTGAGAGCAGAAGAAAGGCGGCTTCCGGAAAAGAGGAAGAAGAAAAGCAGAATCTGCAGGAACTGGAAGATCCCTATCCGGTCAAGTTTGTTAAGGGAGATGAGAAAAAACGTACGGTTCTGGTGCCCAATACTTCTCACGCTTTTTGCAGGATCATGTCTGCGGCAATCTTCCGCCAGGGTCTGAAGGCGGAAGCTTTGGAGATCGGCCGGGAGGAGGCTATCCGACTTGGTAAAAAATACGTGCATAATGATATCTGTTTTCCGGCTCAGATCGTGATCGGTGAGGCCTTGGCGGCCTTAAAGAAAGGAAAGTACGATCCGGCCAAAACAGCAATCGGTATGGGAAAATATATCGGAGACTGTCGCCTGACTCACTACAGCGCTCTTCTCCGAAAGGCTCTGGATGATGCGGGCTATCAGGAGGTTGCGATTCTGACCAATGATGATGTGGACTATCATGATCTGCATCCGGGCTTTCGGATGAATCTCTATTCTGCGATCTGTCTGGCTGCGGCATTGCCGATGATTGATATTCTGGAGGAATTGCTGCGAAAGATCCGACCCTATGAGAAGGAAAAGGGAAGCAGTGATCAGGCCTTTGAGAAAGCCATGGATGATATCGTGGAAGGGATGGAAAAGCATGGCTTAAGAGGTCTTTATGCAGGATTTAAAAGGGCAGTTAAACGGATGAAGGCACTGCCCTATGACCGCAGCAAAAAGAAGCCGGGGGTTTTGATTGTTGGAGAGTATCTGCTTAATTTCCACCCTGGTGCAAATCATGAAATTGAGCGCTATCTGGAGAAAAACGGTTTTGAAATTATTGAAGCAAGGATGACGGATGTTATTCGAAAATCCTACTATTGCCGGGATGAGCAGATTCGAAACTTTCATTTGAAAAAGGGCTTTAGTCAGAAGGTCTGGTATCATACAGCAAGTCAGATCTTTGAGCTGGCACATAGCCTGGCGGATCGGATCGCAAAAAAACATCCTCTTTACAGCAGGGCGACCCGTTTACCGGAGCTGGCTGAGAAGAGTGATCCCATCATTCCCCGCAGCTTTGATGCAGGCGAAGGAATCCTGATTCCGGGAGAGATCATTCACCATGCGGAGCATGGCTGCAAGGCTTTTGTAATTTTACAGCCCTTCGGCTGTCTGCCGAATCATGTGGTGGGCAGAGGCATTGTCAAAAAGCTGAGAGCTCTTTATCCGGATGTACAGATCCTGTCCCTGGATTATGACCCGGATGTCAGCTTCGCAAATCTGGAAAATCGTCTTCAGATGCTGGTCATGAACAGCAAGGAGAGGATGAGAGAAAATAAAGTAACGGTATAACGATATAAAGAAAACATATACAGAAATTTATTCAAAAAATAAAGGCTCATAATCACCGCTGATTTGCTCCCTTCTAGGTAGACAAGTAAAATAATAAAACTTGCTGCCTGGAAGGGAATTTATCAATTGGGAGATTGTGAGCCATTTCTGTTATTTTTATAAAAAATTAGCACTCTCCTCTTGACAGTGCTAATAATGGGTGTTATATTACACGTAGAACAAAGGGGAGGAGATCAGGAATCGAGATCAGAAGCCGACAGCATTCAAAGAAGATTCCGGATCAACAAACCAAATGTTCTGGGAAAGAACATCCGGCTTAATCCCCGGATGCAAAAATAGAGTTAGTTTAAACAAGCGCATATAAAGGAGGTATGGCATATGTTATTCCCAAGTATTTTTAATGATCATTTTACAGATAATTTCTTCCAGGATTTCTTTGACGGTCCGACATGGGCATATGCTCCGGCTAAAAAAACAGCAAGGACAATGAATGCAGACGTAAAAGAATTTGATGATAAATATCAGTTAGAGCTGGAGATGCCGGGATTTGCAAAAGAGGATATTTCCGCAGAGCTCAAAGATGGCTATCTGACGGTAGCTGCAGAGAAGAAGGATAATAAGGATGAAAAAGATAAGGACGGCAAGTATCTCCACAGAGAAAGATACTATGGCAGTGCCTGCAGATCCTTCTATGTTGGCAAAGATGTCAAAGAGGAAGATATCCATGCATCCTTTAAGGATGGTATCCTGACTCTGGAGCTGCCAAAGAAGAATGCCAAAGCAGCTGTAGAAGAGAAAAAGACCATTGCCATTGAAGGATAAGATATCAGAACGGAACAAGAGCAAGTAACCATAGTAAAGAAATAAACCCCTAACCATAGAATTAAACCATAGAAAAGATAAAAAATAAAAAGATTCTGGATGCAGACACTTCTTAGGGAAGGCTGCATACAGAATCTTTTTTATTGTAATCGTATAGAAAATTTTGTGCTGCATCGCATAGGAGGAGAATGATTCTGCCAGTTCAAAAACACGCTCTCGTCCTTTTGCTATAATTGTGACATAAATTTTTATGGGCAATAGCATTGCTCAATTTAAGAAAAGGAATCCACCATTTCCTGAAGTTCAAGGAAGCGCTCCAGCCGTTCGTCTAATCTGGCATTGAGATCTTCCATTTCTTTTGTCAGCTCTTCCAGCTTGGTATAACTGCTGGCAGAGCTAAGAATCTTTTCTTTCAGTTCGGCGATTGCGTCTTCCAGCTGTTGAATTTCTTCTTCGATATGATCGTATTCCCTCTGATCCTTATAGGAAAGTTTCTTTGCCTTCCTTTTTTGTGGAAAAGTGGATTCTTTGGAAGCAGATTGTGTGGATTCTTCCGCTTCGGATAGCGAGCTTTTAGAAAGAGTCTTTTTTTCTGCAGGGCTTGGCCTGTTTTCGGAAAAAAGAAGATCCCGTCCGGTCTGCTCGCAGTGCGCTCTATAATCGCTGTAGCCACCCTCGCTTTGCCAGAGGCTGCCATCGGACTGGAAGGAGAAGATTCTTGTTACAACCCGATCCAGAAAATAGCGGTCATGAGAAACAACGATAACGATTCCGGCGAAATGATCCAGATAATCCTCCAGAACCTGCAGGGTCTGAATGTCCAGGTCATTGGTCGGCTCATCCAGGATCAGAACATTGGGAGCTGCCATCAGAACCTTTAGAAGACTCAGACGTCTCTTTTCCCCGCCGGAGAGTTTTTCAATCACAGAATACTGCATCTCAGAATCAAAAAGAAAACGCTCGCACATGTTTGCGGCTGAGACAAGGCCATCCGAGGTGCGGACAAATTCAGCTGTTTCTTTTACAAAGTCGATGACACGTTCCTTTTCTCTTAAAATTTCGTTTTCCTGTCCAAAATAGCCGATCTGAATGGTCTGACCGATTTCGATACTTCCGCTGTCCGGCTCTTCCTCTCCGATCATACATTTTAATAAGGTAGATTTGCCGCAGCCGTTTGGTCCAATGATGCCGATTCGATCTGTCTTCCGGAAAAGATAGGTAAAATCACGGAAGAGAAGCTTGTCTCCGAAGGATTTTGAAATCGAGTCGATGATAATCGTTTTATTTCCGATGCGGGAGGAGATGGAATCCAGCTCAAGCTGGCGTTCTTCTACAATTTTTTCCCGATCCCGAAGCGCTTCGAATCTCTGGATATGCGCCTTTTGTTTGGTGGAACGGGCTCTTGCACCCCGCATCATCCATTTCAGATCCTGTTTATAGAGCTGGGCCATTTTCCTTTCACTGGCGATGGCGTCATTGAGTCTTTGTTCCTTTAATTCCAGATAACCGGAGTAATTTTCCCGATAACGATAGGCCTTGCCCTTATCCAGCTCCAGGATCTGATCCGTGACGCGATCCAGGAAGTAACGGTCATGGGTAACCATGAGCAGGGCGCCCCGGTAGGAACGCAGATAATTTTCCAGCCATTCGATCATGCGGCCATCCAAATGGTTGGTCGGCTCGTCAAGAATGAGAAGATCACAGGGAGTGAGGATGGCAGCAACCAAAGCCGCTCTTTTTTTCTGACCGCCGGAAAGAAGGGCAGGAGAACAATCGGGATCCGGAATACCAAAATCAAGCAGTCTTGCCCTTACCTCGCCGCTGACATCCCAATGCTCTGCCTTGCCGCTGACACGGGCTGAAATATTGTCCAAAACGGAAAGAGTTTCATCAAAAACAGGGCTTTGGGACAAATAGGAGATAGAAACTTCCGTTCCCTTGATAACTTGTCCCTCATCCGGTTCCAGAAGGCCGGCTGTGATTTCCAAAAAGGTGGATTTGCCGGTGCCGTTGACACCGACAAGACCGATCTTATCACTGTCCTCAATGCCAAAGGTGACATCATCCAGAATAGGGCGGGAAAGAAAGGATTTACTTACGTGTTCAAGATTTAAGAGATTCATGGAGACTCCTGACTATATAAAATATTTTTTTCTATAATAATTGCTATTTTCTCTGTAAATTTGTAATGATCATGCATATGTAATGCAGTATAAATTTGTGGTTATCATGCATATGTAATGCAGTATAAATTTGTAGTGATCATGCATATGTAATGCAGTATAAATTTACAGTGATCGGCATAGATATGTAGCTGATTATAACATAGGGAAAAGAGGAAAGGACAGAAGGGAGGGGGAAAAGGAGCTGATTTGCGGAAAGAAGACTGCAGAGTGACTAGAAAATTCTTAAGAATTCACGAAAATTGTATATTTTTTAACATTGCATGTTTTTTCGTAAAGGGATATAATTAATCAGCTAAAAATTCACGAAAGGATTGAGAGGAAAGATTATGAAACCGTATTCAGAACTGACAAAAGAAGAACTCACCAAAGAGCTGGAAAGCCTGAAGGCAGAGTACAAAAAGTACCAGAACATGGATCTCGGCCTGAACATGAGCCGCGGAAAGCCCTGTATTGAGCAGCTTGACCTTTCCATGGGAATGATGGATGTGCTGAATTCCAGCGCAGATCTTTGTGCTGAGGATGGTGCTGACTGCCGTAACTACGGCGTTCTCACAGGAATCGAGGAAGCAAAGGTACTGATGGGAGATATGATGGAGAACAATCCGAATGATATCATCATTTACGGAAACTCCTCCCTGAATGTTATGTATGATACGGTTGCAAGAGCATATACACATGGTATCATGGGCAATACACCCTGGTGCAAGCTGGATAAGGTAAAATTCCTTTGTCCGGTTCCGGGATATGACAGACATTTTGCTATCACAGAGTACTTTGGCGTGGAAATGATCAATGTACCGATGACAGAGAATGGTCCGGATATGGATATCGTAGAAAAGCTGGTTAGCTCTGATGAAGCCATCAAGGGTATCTGGTGTACACCGAAGTATTCAAACCCGACAGGCTATTCCTATTCTGATGAGACAGTCAGAAGATTTGCAAGACTGAAGCCGGCAGCAAAGGATTTCCGTATTTTCTGGGACAATGCCTATGGTGTTCATCATCTTTATGAGGATCAGCAGGATTACCTGATCGAGATCCTTGCAGAGTGTAAGAGAGCTGGCAATCCGGATCTTGTTTATAAGTTTGCTTCTACCTCCAAGATTACCTTCCCGGGAAGTGGTATTGCAGCACTTGCTACTTCTCCTAACAATATGGAGGATATCAAGCAGGAACTTCAGCGTCAGACAATCGGCCATGACAAGGTAAATCAGCTTCGTCATGTAAGATTCTTTGGCGATATCCATGGCATGGTAGAACATATGAAGAAGCATGCAGATATTATGCGTCCGAAATTTGAGGCTGTAGAGGATATTCTCGAGGAGACCATCGGCGAGCTTCAGATTGGTGAGTGGACAAAGCCCCTCGGCGGATACTTCATCAGCTTCCAGTCTCTTCCGGGCTGTGCAAAGAATATCGTATCTCTTTGCAAGAAGGCCGGTGTTACAATGACAAATGCCGGAGCAACCTATCCTTATGGAAAGGATCCGCAGGATTCCAATATCCGAATCGCTCCTTCCTATCCGTCATTGGATGACCTGAAGGCAGCTGCAAAGCTCTTTGCTCTTTGTATAAAATACGAGAGTGCAAGAAAGATCTATGCAGAAAAGTTCTCAGAAGAAGCTGAGAAAAAAGCTCAGGCAGAAGCATAAGCATCAGCTATATATTAGCGATAAGAATAAGGGCTTAAGCTGAGTATAAAGCAAGCATAATAGAGCACACGCTGGATAAAAGAGTCGGCAAATGCTGGTTTGAACTGCTTTAGGCAAGCCAAGGCAAAAGAATATATAAAAAAAGAAGGAAGCATTTTCCTTTTGGGACTGTAAAAATGGGATCCCAGGAGGAAGCTGCTTCCTTCTTTATATTAAGATAAAGAGCAATTTCAGCTGCCGTATTCTCTTGATGGTAAGGAAAATCCTTCTCATACCATCCTTATACGATCAAAAAGAACTGCAGGAATTGCACTGTGACGAGATGTCAGTCTTCAAAGCAAATGCAAAGGTCTGCATTCTCCTGACAGGCATTTGTACACATTTTTCTGAGCTTTCTCATATATTTCTCCATCATGGCTTCTGCCTCAGCGCAGTCCGTAAAACGAATCTGCCATTCTCCCTTCAGAGAAGTCAGCACATCGTGGAGGGCGTCAAGATTTGCACCATAATAATCGGGCAGGGGCAGATAATCGCCCAGTCGGGCATGAAATTCATCCGGAATGTAAATGCCGGAGAGACTGATTGTAATTTCTTTCATTAGTTCACCTCCGAGAAAAGAAGGGTAAAGCTTTCATAATGGTCATCTGTATAATAAATGGCTTTGTCAGAGTAGACCAGACGCTTGGAACCGCGGGAGTTGGCACCTAAGGTGTCGATATCGCATTCATGGTAGTCATCCTCGGGAAGAAGGCCTTCATAGTTTCCATAGACATCACCGCCGATACATTTGCCGGGTGCATAGTCTTCCAGGGAGCCACCCTCCCAGCCAAGCTTTTTGGCTTCGCTCTTAGTGATAAAGTTGTTCGGAAGATGACCGTAGGTCTGCAGATAGAGGCTAACCTCATCCTTGCTTGTGTAGACGCCGTCCTCTTCTACGCTGAGCTTGGTGCCGTCCGGCACATTTGCCGCCTCAATTTCTGCTATGATTTCAGCATCAGAGGACAAGATAAGGTCGGAAGACTGGCTTTCATCACTGCCCAGAGCAGTACTTCCGGCATCTGAAGAGACAGAAGGACTGGCAGATCCGGAGGCATCGCCGCTGCTATTTCCCGTATTGCTGTCGCAGCCGCACAAAAGCAGGGTGAAGAGACAGAGAAAGCTGATCAGACTGAATAATTTTCTTTTCATAGGTTCTCCTTTTCAAAAAAAGTTCAAAAAAGTATAGATATTGTTTCCTTATCTTACCGAAGAGGCGGGCAAAAGTAAAATTAAATTCGAGATTTAGTGCAAATTGTGCTATAATCTCTTACAACTATGGGGCATAAACAGGCAGTTTTGCTGTTTGTTTTTGATAACGGCTTTTGTATGAGCTGAGAAAGAGCAGAGAAATCTGTAGAGGGCACTGAAAAAGTGCAGAGGGACAAGATGACACAGTTTGATAAGCGAAACCTTACAATGATGATGGATCTCTATGAGATGACCATGGCAAACGGTTATTTTTCAGAGGAAACAAGGGCGGACAGCGTTACCTTTGATGTTTTCTACAGAAAAAATCCGGATAACGGAGGCTTCGCAATTTTTGCAGGTGTGGAGCAAATCATTGAATATATTGAGAATCTGCATTTTGAAGAGGATGACATTGCATACCTGAGAGGCCTGCAGCTTTTTGATGAAGCATTTTTGGAATACCTTGCGGACTATCATTTCCATGGCGATATCAGCGCCTTTCCGGAAGGCACCATTATGTATCCGAATGAGCCGATTCTGACGGTAACAGCACCATTGATCGACGCCCAGCTGATCGAGACGGCAGTTCTTGCCCAGATCAACCATCAGTCTTTGGTTGCAACAAAGGCGCAGAGGATCGTAAGGGCGGCAAAGGGAAGAGGCGTTTCCGATTTTGGTGCCAGACGTGCGCATAACATGGATGCTGCTGTATATGGAGCGAGAGCTGCTTATATTGGCGGAGCAGGCGGAACGGCAACGGTTCTGGCCGGCAAGATGTTTGGTATTCCGGTAAGCGGAACTATGGCACACAGCTGGGTAATGTATTTCAATGATGAGTATACAGCTTTCAAAAAGTATGCCGAAAAATATCCGAATGCAGCCCTGCTTCTGGTTGATACCTATGACGTTCTCCATAGTGGCGTGCCGAATGCAATCAGGGTTGCCAAAGAGGTGCTGGAGCCGATGGGTAAGAGACTTTTTGGCGTTCGTCTGGATTCCGGAGATTTGGCTTATCTTTCCAAAAAGGTAAGAAAAATGCTGGATGAGGCAGGACTTGAGGACTGCAAGATCATTGCATCCAATAGTCTGGATGAGTATACGATCGATTCTATTATCGATCAGGGCGGCAGGATCGATTCCTTCGGTGTCGGCGAGAGACTGATCACGGCCAAAAGCGATCCCGTTTTCGGAGCAGTTTATAAAATCGCTGCAGTGAAAAAGGGAGATACGGTTATTCCGAAGATCAAGATTTCGGAAACAACAGAGAAGATCACAAATCCGGGTGAAAAAGAGGTTTATCGAATCTACGATGAAAACGGTTCGGCAATTGCTGATCTGATCACAAAAAAGGGAGAGGAGCTGGATCTTTCCAAGCCCTACCGCTATGTGGATCCTAAGAAGCCCTGGAAGAACCGTATGTTTGAGAACTGCACTGCGAAAAAGCTGCAGATTCCGATCATTGTAGACGGAAAAAGAGTGGCAGAGCCCAGAAGCCTGGATGAGATCAGATCCTATGTTAAGGATCAGCTGAAGAATGAAATCTGGGATGAGGAACAGCGTTTCCAGAATCCCCACATTCACTATCTGGATATGAGTCCTTATTATTATGAACTGAAGATGGGACTCCTGGAAGAAACCAGAAAAAGCAACGACTAAATTCGACTAAATTCGCATTTCTATTCTTCCGGGGAAAATGAATCCGGAAAAAAGAAAGCTAGAAGGAAAGATTTAGAAGAAAAAGTAGAAAGAAGTTGAGGAGAGAATAAGAAAATGGCTTGGACAAGAGAAAGTTTACAGAGCAAATTTGTTGCATTTTATGAAGAACACAAGATTCCGGTTCAGTTTGACCGCAAAGACGGCAAATACTACATCTATATGAATATGAAGGATGAGGAAAGAGAACTGAAGATCAGTGTTGATGTAAAAGCAAGTGCCTATATTGTGGATGCAGTAATGCCGGTTCGAGTGCCCAATATGCAGATGATGCAGAAGATTTACTATCTGATCAATAAGATCAATGCCTACAGTGAATTCGGCTGCCTTTCTGTCAGTGATGTCGGACAGATCACCCTGCATTATGCAGTGGATATGACAGACCGTGAGGCAACAGAGGATGTTCTTGCGGATGCACTGGCATTCCCGAGTTATACAAGCGAGAAGATCGTAAAAGCAATTGAGCCGGTTGTTGAATATGATGCAGATCCGGATAAGGTCTTCAATAAGGTATATGGCTCTGTTCTTCAGGGCTAAGGAAAGGCTTTTATCTGTCTTTCCTTAAGTATCCTGGGAAGCATCTTGGACAGAAGGCGAATTTGCAGGAGACTCTGTCTTCGGAAGGTGGGCTTTGAGCAGGTCGAGATAGAGAGAGGCCAGGCGGCTCAGCATCATTTTGCTGTGCCGGATATAGCCGATTTCCATATAGTCATCAATATCCAGGGGGATAGAAATGATATTTTCGCTGTTCAGTTCCTTGTTCAGCATACCGCTTGAGATGGTATAGCCGTTCAGGCCGATGACAAGATTAAAGAGAGTGGCACGGTCTCTAACCATAATTTCTTTTTTGGAGTCGAGCGTGCTAAGGATCTCTTCCGAAAAGTAAAAGGAATTATGTTCGCCCTGTTCAAAGGAAAGACGGGGATATTCCAGAAGATCGTCAAGAGTAACGAGTTTCTTTTGCGCCAGAGGGCTGAAGACGCTTGTGAAAATATGAGGCTTTGCGACAAAGAGAGGATGGAAGGTCAGCTCCTTTGCACGCAGAGCCTTTTTCAATACCGTTTCATTAAAAGGATTCAGGTAGAGAATACCGATTTCACTTCGCAGTTTGGCAACATCATCAATAATTTCATAGGTTTGTGTTTCGCGCAGGCGGAAGGAATATTCTGCTCCGGCATAGTCACGGATCAGCTCGATCAGGGCTTCAACGGCAAAAGAATAATGCTGGGTGGAGATGCAAAGATCCCGCTTGCCGGCAGTCTGATCCTGGTAGCGCTCCTGAATCAGATTGGTCTGCTCAATGACCTGGCGGGCATAGCCGAGGAATTCTTCCCCATCCGGTGTCAGAGAAATTCCCTTATTTGTCCGGTTGAAGATGGTGATGCCGAGCTCCTTTTCCAGCTCCCGGATAGAGGCAGTAAGGGATGGCTGAGCAATAAATAATTGCTTGGCGGCTTCGGATATACTGCCGCTGGAGGCGGTTGTGATGATATATTGCAGCTGCTGAAGGGTCATGGCATATTCTCCTGAATCATCTGAAGTCTTAAAGTCGTGAATAGAACATGAATAGAATAAAAGAAATGCTGATCTGATCAGCATTTTGTTAAGCTCATTCTAACAGTAGTTGGAGGAAAATGAAATGGAATATGGTTTTTATGCGGCAATTTCCAGAATGAAATATATCGAGCGTTGGGCACTGATGCGCAATTCCAGACCGGAGAATCTTTCGGAACACAGTATGGAAGTTGCTGTAATTGCCCATGCGCTTTGCCTGATTGGAAATGTTCGCTATGGAAAAGAGTTGGATGCAGACAGAGCTGCTGTAATCGGGCTTTTTCATGATGCAACAGAGATTATAACCGGAGATATGCCGACCCCCATCAAGTATTATAATGAGGAAATCCGTGCGGCTTTTGGAGAAATCGAGGAAGAAGCCGGAGAGAGGCTTCTGGCCAAGCTGCCGGAAGATCTGAAAGAAAGCTATCGGTCACTTTTTCAGGAGCAGGGAGAAGAAGAGGTTTACCTTCGCCGTCTGGTCAAAGCAGCAGATAAACTATCTGCCCTGATCAAATGTATGGAAGAAACAAAGTCGGGGAACGGAGAATTCTCGATTGCCGGGAAGACAACAGAAAAAGCCGTGAAGGAAATGGCGCAGGAACTCCCGGAAGTAGGAGATTTCCTGCGTGATTTCCTTCCGGCTTACGGAAAGACCCTGGATGAACTGGCTTGAGCCGAACAGGGATGATCTCTGCATATTTGTCGATATGAAGATATGTCGATATGAAAATATGCCTATCGGCTGGCAATTAGCTTATGAATCGGATTTCCCTTGGAAGAGAATTTCTCCTCGTATTCGGTCATGATATTGCCTTCATTTAAGATGGGATCATGATGAAGGTCATAGCTTTTTGCTTGGAGCTGCCACTTGCTCTGCTCGATTTCTTCAAGTGAGAAGTCAAAGAGACCGGTATTATCGGTCTTGAACTCAATTTGTCCATTCTTGGCAAGAATATGGTCATAGCGATCCAGAAACTGTCTGCTTGTCAGGCGACGCTTAGCATGGCGGTCTTTTGGCCAGGGATCGGAAAAGTTGAGATAAATACGGTCCAGTTCCTCTTCTGCAAAAATCTCCGTGCATTCTGCGGCATCTCCGCAGATAAAGAGAAGGTTTGGAAGGGGATTTTCTTCCATTTTCTGCAGGGCGCGGTAGAGTACACTGCTGTACCGTTCCATTCCGATATAGTTGATTTGCGGATGGGCAAGAGCCATTGCCATGATAAATTGTCCTTTTCCCATTCCGATCTCAATATGGATCGGCCCTTCTGCCGGAAAAAGCTGATGCCAATGGCCTTTTTGTGCCTTGGGATCCTGTACGACGAAGGGACTTTTCTTTACAGCCTCATCGGCTCCTTTGATATTTCGAAGTCTCATAATTTTCTTTGATTTCCTTTCAACCAGGCTATTTTACAGGAAAAAGACCTTAGAAACAAGCTCTATCCTGGCAGCTGAATTCCAAAATAATTCCAAAGTCTGGCAGACTTGCTGACAGAAAGTAAAGCAGATATAATAAGCTTCATATATTCGGAAGAAAACTATGTACAAGACTGCACTAAATAGGAAGAAAAACGGTGCATAAAATTGCGATAACTAGAAAGAAACAGAGCATAAAATTGCGATAACTAGAAAGAAAACGGCGCATAAAATTGCGATAACTAAAAAAACGGTGCATAAAAGTGCGATAAATAAGAAGAGAAGCCCATAAGCAGGGCGTAACAGAGGGAAAAATAATGGCTGTAAAAAAGCAGCTTGGAATAGCGGCATTGCTTTTGCTGCTGCTCCTGGCACTTATGACAATCATCAGTATCTTTCGCGTGCATAAGGACTACGCGACCTTATCAAGCTATAAGCAGGAGAGCAACCAGGAGGACCAGTATGTGGCCTTTCATAATACGGTCCTTCAGTATGGTTCAAATGGGATTTCCTGTATTGATAGCCAGAATAAGGTACTTTGGAGCCAGACCTTTGAAATGGATCGTCCGATTTTGGCAATGAGTGATTCCTATATTGCAGTTGCGGATCAGAGCGGGAATGATATCTGGCTTTTTGATGCAAATGGTTATGTACAGCAGATGACAAGCACATATCAGATCCTGCAGATTTCGGTTTCAAATGAGGGAAGCGTGGCTGCAGTTATGGAGAGAAATAAGAATTGTTATCTGCAGATCTATAATTCTTCGGGAGAGCTTACAGCAGGCGGAGAGGCGCATTTGAAAGAAAGCGGCTATCCGGTTGCCATTGCTCTGTCTTCGGATGGCCAGACACTGGCAGTTTCTTATCTGAATGTAAGCACGGGGAGTCTTTCTTCAACGCTGACTTTTTATGATTTCAGCAGTGGGGATGAGGATTCGGATCATGTGCTTGCTTCTTTTGAGAATGAAGGGCTGACAATCGCCCGGCTTGCTTATCTGGAGAATGGAAGTCTTCTGGCATTCGGAAATACAGCGGTACAGATTTATAGTGGAACTTCCTCTCCTGAGTTGCAAACAGAGCTGAAGCCGGATGGGAATATTATCAGTATCTTTGTAGGCAAAGAACGCTTCGGCCTTGTTTTTCAAAATCAGCAGACAGCATCCGGAGATGCCGAAGCAAAGAGCAGCGCAACGGGTGATTCATCAGATGCTGCCTATAGGTTGGAAGTCTACAGGTCAAATGGCAAAAAGGCTTTTTCTACGGATTTTAGCATTGCCTACGACAGAATTTATGAAATGGACAAGGGTGAAATCTGCATACAGGGCAATTCGGCCCTCCTCTTTGTGTCGAGATTTGGAAGAGTCTTCTATGAGGAGTCCTTTGAGCAGCCCTTGCTTGGCCTGGCTCCCCTGGAGGGACATCACCGTTATTATCTGGTTTTCCAGGACAGGTCGGAGAGAGTACGTTTAAAATAATGGAGTGAAAATGACAGAATACTGGTTTTTGGTCCTGTGTGGCATCGTTTATCTTTTTAATTTGATAAGAGGTTTGAAAAAAGGCTTTGTAGGAATGCTCTATCGTTTTCTGACAACGGCAGTAGCGGTTATTGCGGCAGCCTTTGCGGCAAATCCTTTAGGCATCTGGTTAAAGGCGAATACGGGACTTTATACTTTAATAGAAGGAAAGTGCAGCTCAGTTGTGACGGAAACAACGCAGACAGGAACCGTCGCGGATTCTATATTACAGTCAACAGGGCTTTTGGATCAGGTGGCAGGACAGATTGCGGATGTGATCTACGGAATCCTGGTTTTTATCCTGGCTTTTTTGCTGATCAAGCTTGCACTTTGGATTTTTCTGGTTATTTTGGAGAGCCTGGCAGACCTTCCCTTGTTGAGAACCGTCAACCGGATCGGAGGCGCTGGAATGGGAATTTTGAATGCGACCCTCTTTGTTTGGATCCTAATGTTATTGATTTCAAGTCTGAGCACAATGGAATTTTCTCAAAGTGCTCTGCGAAATATTCAAATGCTGCCGGCCCTTCAATTCCTCTATGTCAATAATCCGATTCAGCATATTGTGAATATCATTCTGTAAAACACAAGATATGGTATATGTAAAAAGAAATTCAAAAAAGTTGAAAAAAAGTAAAATTTCTTGTTGACAATCCCATGACAGCGAGGTATTATAAATAGGCACTCGCGAGACGGGTGCTCACGAAAGCCTG
>CAVFAT010000003.1:0-40787 GCA_963620785.1 Bacteroidaceae bacterium | reverse complement strand
GTCACCGGATTTACAAAGGCCTGTGTATGACCAGTCAATTTCTCCATTCTTATAATAATACCATCCTGACTTCTTCCAGTTCTTGATAAGACCTGAATTCGACAGAATCCGCACTGTACGGCTCCCCCTTACCGAGGAATTATAGGTAGATGTAGCTGTAATCGTTACATATCCTACTTTTTTCGCTGTTACGGTTCCATCTGTACTTACCGTTGCAATCGAGCTATCACTGCTTGACCAAGTAACTCCCTTATACGCTGTTGCAGATGTATTGTATCTAGCCGTAAGTTTTCTTGTGCTTCCAACTCTTATTTCTGGTGTTGCTGCACCTGTTACCTCGTCTACAACATTTACCCATGTCAGTCCTTTTCCCTTCGTCGGATAAAAAGCAAATTTCTGTGCAGCAGTTCCGTTTGCTGTATAAATTTCTATATTTGTACCATCTGCAGTATATGCACCAGTCACATCCAGGCGCTGATCCATTGCACATTTAGGCGCAAGCTCATAAGCACCGGATGATCCGAAAATATACCATCTCTGTGCTCCGTTATCGCTTCCCCATTTTGTATAAACGCCTACATTGGTTCCTGCTGTCGTTCCTGCATTACTTACATCCAAAGCTCTTCCATCATAGAGAGAGGTAATAATATAGGATCCATCTGACTGTCTTTCAAAATGCCAATGAAAATCTGCAGTTGCTTTTTCTGTACTCAGTTCTACATTATCGCCCTTTACATGAATTGGCTTCCAGCAATCCGTACGCAAAATAATACTGTCAAAGGAATCTCCAAGATTCAAATAATCCGTACGACTTGTTGTGCTATTTGAGAAATTCGGTCTGATATAGCATGCTACATTGGCTGCACTTCTCTGATAATAATGTGCCGCCGTTCCCAATTCTGCATTCGTCTCAACTGTAGAAATTGAGCCGTCAGAATTTACTCCTTTGATAATTCCTATATGTCCATTTACAGAATTGGCATACATTTTAGTCCCCCATCCTATGCTTGCGCCAGCTCCCCAGACGACAATATCTCCGATCTGAGGATTAGAATACACTCTTGTCCATCCGGAAGGCAAATTATCTTTTGTTGCATATTCTTTTGCATTTCCTGAAACATGGTATCCTACCAGACAATTATAATAAGCAAGAATCAGATCAACGCACTGACAGCCGGCATAACCATCCACATCTACATTCCAGCCTTCATTTGCTCTTGCGCACGCCCAATTTGCTCCATCCTCCTTTGTATAAGAGGATGCTGCAGAAAGTAAAGAAATATCCTCTTCATCGTCTACCGCAAATTCTTCTGCATCTGCACTTTCTGTACTTTCTGTACTTTCTTCATTTTCTTCGCCTACTAAGCTTTCAGCTGTTTCCACAGCATCCACTTCTTCTGCCTGCACCGCCAGCAGATTGGCCGGCAGCATGGTCAGAAGCATCGCCATACTCAACAATACAGCCACGGCAAACCGTTTTGCCCGGCTTTCTTTCACACTTCTCATCCAAGCTCCTTTCTTCCTTGTCCTTTTATTCCTGCATAAATTATGAATGGAATACATGAAGAATGGTAATTCATCCGTAATTCACGCGCTTCTTCATCTCCATAATCATAAAAACTCAAGAATTCTTATAACATCCACTTATATAGTATTACCCCCCATAGTTAGTCTATATAACTTTTGTTTATTATTTAAACTATACATATCTTATTTTTTCTTGCACACAAGACATTTTCATTCCAATCTACGTATAAAAAAGAATCCTGCTTGCAGGATTCTCCGCCGCAGTGCGATCCTTGCGAAGTTTTTTGCAACAGGAACGACGTTCCTATTACAAAAAACTCCCAGAGCCTTAGATCATCTCAAATCTAATGCTCCGGGAGTCATAGCTTTTATAGCCCTTACACCCTGGAAAAGCTAATCAACTCAGCATTTCCATATATTCTGTTTTTCAAAAGACTTTTATCTTATGCCTGCTTATTATGCCTGCTTAATTGCAGCCTGTGCTGCTGCCAGTCTTGCAATCGGTACACGGAAAGGTGAGCAGGATACATAGTCAAGTCCGATGCTGTTGCAGAACTCAACTGAAGACGGATCTCCGCCATGCTCGCCGCAGATACCGCAGTGCAGATCTGCTCTCTCTCCCTTGCCAAGGGTTACAGCCATCTTCATCAGCTTGCCAACACCTTCCTGATCCAGCTTTGCAAAAGGATCATTCTCGAGAATCTTGTTGTCATAATAGCTGTCAAGGAACTTGCCTGCATCGTCACGGGAGAAGCCGTAGGTCATCTGAGTCAGATCGTTTGTACCAAAGCAGAAGAACTCTGCCTCTTTTGCGATCTCATCTGCTGTCAGTGCTGCTCTCGGAATCTCGATCATGGTTCCTACATGATATTCCATATTTACTCCGGATGCCTTGATCAATGCATCTGCAGTCTCAACAACAACCTTCTTTACATTCTTCAGCTCTTCTACGATACCAACCAGCGGAATCATGATCTCCGGTACTACCTTGAATTCCGGATGTGCTTTATTTACATTGATCGCTGCATTGATCACTGCTCTTGTCTGCATTACTGCAATCTCAGGATAAGTAATAGCAAGACGGCATCCACGATGACCCATCATCGGGTTATTCTCTTTCAGTCCATCAATGATTGCCTTGATCTCTGCTACGGATTTGCCCTTTGCAGCTGCAAGTTTCTCAATATCAGCTTCCAGAGTCGGAACAAATTCGTGAAGAGGCGGATCCAGGAAACGAATGGTAACCGGTCTTCCCTCCATTACCTCGTAGAGACCTTCGAAATCGCCCTGCTGAAGCGGTTCAATCTTTGCAAGTGCCGCTTCTCTTTCTTCTGTTGTATCGGAGCAGATCATCTCACGGAAAGCATCGATACGGTCTCCGGAGAAGAACATATGCTCTGTACGGCAAAGGCCAATGCCCTCTGCACCAAGCTCAATTGCCTTTGTCGCATCTGCTACTGTATCCGCATTGGTACGAACCTTCATGCTTCTGTACTCATCTGCCCACTGCATGATGGTTGCAAAGTCTTCATCTTCTACTGCGCCTTCCTGAACCGGAAGCTCACCGTCGTAAATATTTCCTGTTGATCCGTCGAAGGAAATCACATCTCCCTCTTTGTAGGTCTTGCCGCCAAGAGTAAAGCTGGTCTCATCTGCATCGAATACAATATCTGAGCAGCCGGCTACGCAGCAAGCGCCCATACCACGAGCAACAACCGCTGCATGACTTGTCATACCACCGCGGGCTGTCAGGATACCCTGAGCAGCCTTCATGCCTTCGATATCCTCCGGTGAAGTCTCTCTTCTAACCAGAACAACCTTGCGTCCCATTGCACCCTGTTCTTTTGCTTCTTCTGCTGTAAATACGATCTGTCCTGTTGCAGCACCCGGTGCAGCCGGAAGACCCTTGCCAATCAATGTTGCGCCCTCAAGAGTTGCCTTTGAGAAGGAGCCGTGAAGAAGAGAATCCAGGTTACGCGGATCAACTGCCAGAAGAGCCGTCTTCTTATCGATCATGCCTTCCTCTACCAGATCGTGTGCGATCTTCAGAGCGGCCTTAGCTGTTCTCTTACCGTTACGGCACTGCAGCATATAAAGCTTGCCATCTTCAATGGTGAACTCCATGTCCTGCATATCTCTATAGTGATGCTCAAGCTTATCTGCAATATCCAGAAGTTCATCATGAATTTCCGGCATGATTTCCTTGAGCGCTTCGAATTTCATCGGTGTACGAACGCCTGCTACAACGTCCTCGCCCTGGGCATTCATCAGAACCTCTGCATAGAACTTATTCTCACCGGTTGCCGGATCACGGGTAAAGGCAACACCTGATCCTGATGTCGGTCCCATATTACCAAAGGCCATCATCTGTACGTTTACTGCTGTTCCCCAGCTGTAAGGAATATCATTATCACGACGATATACATTTGCACGAGGATTGTCCCAGCTTCTGAATACAGCCTTAACTGCCTCGATCAGCTGTTCCTTCGGATCAGTCGGGAAGTCCTTGCCAAGGCTGTCGCTGTATTTCTTTTTGAACTGCATTGCCAGATCCTTCAGATCATCTGCATCCAGGTCAACGTCATTTTCAACGCCTTTTTCTGCCTTCTTGGCATCGATCAGTTTCTCAAATTCGCTCTTGGATACTTCCATTACAACATCTGAGAACATCTGGATAAATCTTCTGTAGCAATCCCATGCCCAACGGGGATTGTTTGATTTTGCTGCTAAGGTTTCAACAACATCTTCATTCAATCCAAGGTTCAGGATGGTATCCATCATACCCGGCATAGAAGCTCTTGCACCGGAACGAACCGATACCAGAAGTGGATTCTCCTTGTCACCGAATTTCTTGCCGGTGATCTCTTCCATCTTACCGATGTATTCTGCAATCTGGCCTCTGATCTCATCATTGATCTGTCTGCCATCTTCATAGTACTGTGTACAAGCTTCTGTCGTAATCGTGAATCCCTGCGGAACCGGAAGGCCAAGGTTTGTCATCTCTGCCAGATTCGCGCCCTTGCCGCCAAGCAGCTCGCGCATGTCCTTGTTTCCTTCTGTGAACAGGTAAACCCATTTATTCATTGTTTATTACCCCTCTTTCTTAGTCAGTTTATATAGTTCCCTCAACTTTTTCTGACTTTTTTTGTACAATATTTCCATATGGTTTTATTATAACCTATCCCCCAAAAATGGCAATCATTCTTTTGTCATTTTCTTGTCAAATGTTCATTTGAAGAAAAAAAGCGAGAATGATTCTGCCAGATCAAAAACACGCTCTCGCTCGAAGGAAGACATAGCAGACGCTAAGCTCGAGGCGCATGTACCATGCACCTCTTGCTAAGCGCTGATGTCTTCCTAACGGTTTTTGATCTTAAGCAGAACATCTCGCTTTTTAAAGCCTTCGCTTGTTCATTGAAAACTTTGTGATTTTATAATCAGCCGCAAAAGCCATGGCATATCAAATCGCAGGACGATTCGCAAAACGGATGCTATGACGAAGCGGCTAGCACGAGGGCGGGGCATTGTCCGAGCACATGAAAGTAGGCGATAACGATATGAGGGAGTACAGAAAGCCTACTCAAGAAATACGAAGCGAGTTTATGCCTGGAGCCCGAGTGAATCAGCGCCGCGAGGAATAGAGCATCACTTTATGCGCCTTCAAACTCATGCGAAGCATGGATCATGATCTATCGCGGCATAAGTGCGCAGTTGCAGCGTGTCCTGCGATTGATATGCCATGGCTTTGCGGCGTTATGGAATATCAAATCGCAAACGATTCGCAAAACGGATGCTATGACGAAGCTCGTTTATGCCTGGAGCCAAAAAAAGCTGCCACACAAACGCACTCGTTCGTGTGACAGCTCAGCATATCACGCATCTTACGGCATATTACGTATCTTGCGCTTCTTACGCTTCCCTCTCGGAATATTTGTACTTCTGCTCCAGGAGCATATCCTGTACCTTCAGCAGTCTGGTCTGGGTACTTCTCTCATTCTCAGACAGCTTCATGGAAATATAATGAATATTTTCCTGGGCTTCCGGAATAATAACATGCTCAAGTGCATTAACACGGCGTCTGGTTTTCTCGATCTCTGCCGCCATAAGCTGGCAGGATTTTTCAACTTCGGCCAGCTTGATCATATCCGGCAAAAGTTCAGATACAGAAGATACCGCATCATCCAGATCACCTGAGGTAAAGGCAAATCCGTAGGGATAAACATCGCTCGGATCCGCTGTTCTCGTCTTTTCCGTAAACTTTGGCACCTCAACACTCATTACGTTTTTGCTTTCGCATTCCAGATAGATTTCCTGCTTGGGCGCCATCAGTGCTGTATGCAATATCTGCTCGCTCATGCCAGCCTTCGCGATGACAAAGTTCACATTGGCAGCTTTAATGCCTTCCTCTACTTTCAGACGAAGTGCCATATTTTCCTTGGCCAGCTCCAGATACTGACGCATCAGCTCATCTCTTTTGTCCTTTAATAATTTATGTCCCTTCGTTGCCGTTGCCAGCTTTTTCTTCAGCCGGTTCAGCTCCATCCGGGTCGGGGTTACTGTTCCGCCCGCCATTTCATCATCTCCTTCCCAGCCTGAATGACGCGCTCTTTACTTGCCATAGTAAAGCTCGATGTACTTCTCATCGATTCGTTTCAGCTCGCTCTTCGGCAGCATGGAAAGAAGCTTCCAGCCAATGTTCAGAGTCTCCTCGATACTGCGGTTATTGTCATAGCCCTGATTTACATATTCTGTTTCAAAGGCATCTGCAAATTTTGCATAAATAACATCCATCTCAGAAAGAGCTGCCTCTCCCAAGATAACCATCAGCTCCTTAGCCTCCTTGCCTCGGGCATAAGCTGCAAAAAGCTGGTTCATTACGTTGGAATGATCCGCTCTGGTCTTTCCTTCGCCAATTCCCTTGTCCTTGAGTCGGGAAAGAGAAGGCAGTACATCAACCGGCGGCTTTACGCCTTTTCGGTAAAGATCACGGCTCAGGATGATCTGTCCCTCTGTGATATAACCTGTCAGATCGGGGATCGGATGGGTCTTATCATCCTCCGGCATGGTCAGGATCGGAATCATGGTAACAGATCCCTTCTTTCCTCTCTGACGGCCGGCACGTTCATAAATCTGGGCAAGATCGGTATACATGTATCCCGGATAACCTCGTCTGGACGGAACCTCCTTACGGGCTGCGGATACCTCTCGCAGGGCATCGGCATAGTTTGTGATATCGGTCATGATAACCAGAACCTGCATATCCTTTTCAAAGGCCAGATATTCTGCTGCCGTAAGTGCCATACGCGGTGTGGAAATACGCTCTACCGCCGGATCGTTTGCCAGGTTGATAAAGAGAACCGTTCTGTCGATCGCTCCGTTCTCTGTAAAGCTCTCGATGAAGAAGTTCGCCTCCTCGAAGGTGATACCCATGGCTGCAAAGACAACGGCGAATTTCTCATCATCGCCAAGTACCTTGGCCTGCTTTGCAATCTGAGCTGCAAGGTTGGCATGGGGCAGACCGGAAGCCGAGAAGATCGGCAGCTTCTGTCCTCTTACCAGGGTGTTCAGTCCGTCAATTGCCGAAACACCGGTCTGAATAAACTCATTCGGATAATCTCTGGCCGCCGGATTCATCGGCAGACCGTTAACATCTCTTCTTTCTTCCGGAATGATCTCAGGGCCGTCATCAATGGCTCTTCCCAGTCCGTCAAAGACACGTCCCAGCATATCCTCTGAAACGCCCAGCTCCATGGAACGTCCCAGGAATCTTACCTTACTGTTTGCAAGGTTGATACCGGTTGAGTCCTCGAAGAGCTGCACCAGGGCATTGCTGCCGTCGATTTCAAGAACACGGCATCTTCTAAGCTCTCCGCTTGCAAGCTCGATTTCTCCAAGCTCATCGTAAGCTACATCCTCTACGCCCTGAACCAGCATCAGAGGACCGCTGACTTCCTGTATGGTTCTATACTCTTTTGCCATTTAGAAATCCTCCTTTCTGCTGAGTGCTTCTTTGATCTCACTGTCTAATTCACTGATGATCGCATCATATTCTTCCTTGATATTTTCCTCACGGGTGTATTTGTAACGTCCGATCTTTTCACGAACCGGAAGTCCGATCAGATCATTCAGTCCCGCGCCATCAGACAGAGCCTCTGTTGTTTTCTCATAGTAGGCAATCATCAGCTCCATCATATACTTCTGCTTTTCAAGGGAAGTATAGGTATCCACCTCATCAAAAGAGTTCTGATGCAGATAATCCTCACGGATGGATCTTGCTGCTTCCATCTTCAGTCTGTCTCCTGCGGAAAGAGCATCCATACCGACCATCTGCACGATCTCGTTCAATTCTGATTCATCCTGAAGGATATTCATCATCTTCTGACGGTTGGTCATCCAGCTCGGATCTACATTTTCATCGAACCACTTGCCCATATCGTCTACATAGAGAGAATAAGAGGTCAGCCAGTTGATTGCCGGGAAATGTCTCTGATAAGCCAGAGCACTGTCCAGTCCCCAGAAAACCTTTACGATACGAAGGGTTGCCTGAGATACCGGCTCAGAAATATCACCACCAGGAGGAGAAACCGCTCCGATTACGGAAAGGGCTCCTACACGACCTTCCTTGCCTTTGGCTACTACCTGTCCTGCTCTTTCATAGAACTGTGCCAGTTTACTGCCCAGATAAGCCGGATAACCTTCCTCACCCGGCATCTCCTGCAGACGGCCTGACATCTCTCGAAGTGCCTCTGCCCAACGGGATGTAGAATCTGCCATCAGTGCTACGGAATATCCCATATCACGGAAATACTCTGCAATGGTAATACCGGTATAAATAGATGCCTCTCTGGCTGCTACCGGCATATCGGAAGTATTTGCGATCAGGACAGTTCTCTCCATCAGGGAACGTCCTGTCTTCGGATCCTTCAGCTCAGGAAACTCATTCAGAACATCCGTCATCTCATTTCCACGCTCACCGCATCCGATATAAACTACGATATCTGCCTCTGCCCATTTTGCAAGCTGATGCTGGATTACGGTCTTGCCTGATCCGAAGGGACCCGGTACTGCCGCGACACCACCCTTGGCAATCGGGAAAAAGCCATCAATAACTCTCTGTCCTGTTACAAGAGGATTCTTGGGTGGAATCTTCTTCTGATAGGGGCGGCCAACTCGAACCGGCCACTTCTGTACCATGGTAAAGTCCTTATCCCCATCTTCTGTTTCCAGGGTATATACCGTATCCTCAACCGTAAATTCACCGGATTTAATATCCTTTACCCGGCCCTTTACGCCATTCGGTACCATGATCTTCTGCAGAACAGATGCTGTCTCCTGCACAGTTCCGACCACATCACCTGATTCCACTTCATCTCCCACTTTTACCTGGGGAACAAAATTCCACTTCAGATCTCTTTTCAATGCCGGAACCTCAACACCTCTTTTCAGGTTGTTTCCGGACAGCTTCATAATATCATCCAAGGGTCTTTGGATTCCGTCATAGATGCTCTGGATCAGTCCAGGTCCCAGCTCAACAGAAAGCGGTGCATCTGTTGATTCTACCGGTTCGCCCGGCTTCAGGCCCGATGTTTCCTCATATACCTGAATCGAAGCCTGATCTCCGTGCATCTCAATTACTTCGCCGATCAGTCTCTGATCACTTACGCGGACCACGTCATACATATTGGTATCACGCATGCCCTCGGCAATAACCAGAGGTCCGGCTACTTTTAAGATTGTACCTCTGCTGCTCATCGCTTTTCGCCTTTCTAATTATTGTTACCGAACAGGATGTCAGATCCGACTGCCTGCTCTACTGATTTCTTTACATTCTCCACGCCGCGTCCGGTATTGCCGGATACGCCCGGGATCAAAATAATAGCCGGAAGCATTGCCTCCTTATATCTGGCAATCGTTTTTTCGATCTTTTCTGCCAGACTCTCTGTAATATATACGATTGCATACTGCTGCTCTGCCAGTTCCTTCAGCTTATCTTCCGCTTCCTTTGTCTCGGAAACCGGAATTACCTCCAGTCCGACAGCGGCAAATCCATAAATGCTGTCGTATTCTCCCATTACCGCTGCTTTATACATACATTTCCCTTACCCTTTCCCGGATGGAGTCATCCGAAAGACCGTTTGCCTTTCCGGAAAGGATGATTCTGACCGTTTTGATCTCATTTTCCCTCGCGATCGCATAGGCTACGACCGGTCCGATGGAAAAGGCATTGTATTTCTGTGGGCGGATAATTTCGATCATTCTGTTATCGCACCATCTTTCAAAAGCAGATGCAGACTCAGCCAGTGCTGCGGCACCTCCTGCATAATCCGTCTCCTCAAGATAAGCCATCAGGGCATCTTTGCCGGAAAGCGCAGCCTGTATCAGTCTGTCGATATTCAGGCTCTCACATTCCGCCATGGAACGTCTCATAAATTCCTGATTTTTGCCCGTTTTCTGTGCTCTTACAGCAATCTTAATATCTGCAACGGCAACCATGGATTCTGCGTATTGTCTGAGAATCTCTTCCTTTGCATTTTTTCCTGCTTCTTTGATCGCTTCCAGGGCCGCCTGGTCTACGATACAGTCACAAAGCTGACCGTCTCCTGTCTGCAAAAAGGCTTCTGCCGCCTCCTGGGCTGCCTTCTGCATATTCTTGGGCAAGGACATATAATCCTTCTCCCGAACTGCCCGAAGCATCTCCTCCGGAGAGATTTCCGTATCCTGATAAAATATATGCGGATTGACATTTTCTTTTCCAAGCTGCTTGATCGCCGCTTTCAGATTGTGAAAAAGATTGGGAAGCTGCATCACGTCGAAGATCGACATATCCGGGCAAAGTTCCCTGACGACCGCCCATGTGCGACGGCTTTCCCTGTCGAGGATGTCATCTGCATCCGCTTCTGCATCACTGCCTCCCCAGCCTTTATCCATCAAAAATTTTATGGCTTCTTCATAGGAACTGCATGCAATCAGCTGTTCCAAGACGGATGCCGAGAAGAGGGATAATTCCAAAACACGGATCCTGGCCGCTGCATAGGTATAATCAAGTCCAGACATTCGTCCACCTCCTATACAAACAATACGGATCCGGCCAGATCTGACAGCTCATCCCGCTGATCACGGAAAAGAGCCGAAACAGAGCAGTTCTCCTCTATGCCGCCATATACCAGAACAAATCCTCCGTCTATCGGTCTTGTCTCTTCTGAAAATTCAATGCTGCCGCCCTTATTAGCCGCAATCCTTTTTGCATTCTCTTCAAATCCTGCCGGCATTCTGCCTTTGTCCTTTTCATTCAGATAAAGGATCCCTTCCTTAGGCAAAGCATGCTGCTCCAGAAGGCTTTCCAAAAAGGCAAAGTAAGCATCTTTATCCAGGCTAAGAAGCTTCTGATAAGCCTCCTCCAAAACAGCTGAGATCAATTCCTGCTTTGCTGCAAGGATTGCCTGTCTTTTCTGCATATCTCTGGATGACTCGGCCCGCTCAAGGATCTGTTCCTTTTCTCTTTCTGCTTTTGCCTCTGCTTCATCAGCCAGTGCCTTTGCCTCGGACTCTGCTTCTTTTCTGATCTCTGCTGCCTGCTTTTCGGCCGCATCTGTTTTTTCTTTTGCCTGTGCTCTACCGTCGTTCAGGATTTCTTCTATAATTTTATCAATTCCTGCCATACCGGTTCCTCCTGTCAAAACGGATTAAACCGGAATATTGGAAACTGCCAGAATGGAAATCAGAAGTGCCAGAATTGCATATGTCTCAACCATTGCCGGGAAGAGCATTGCCTTACCAAACTGATCCGGTTTCTTTGCTACGATACCGATTGCAGCTGCTGAAGTCATACCCTGATATTTACCGGAGATCAGACCAACGATTCCAATCGGAAGGCAGCCTGCCAGGATCATCAGACCTGTTTTCAAATCCAGTGTTGCAAGGCCTCCGCCCAGAAGACCGATCTTGGAAAGTGTGATAAATCCAACCAGCAGTCCGTAAATACCCTGTGTACCGGGAAGAAGCTGCATGATCAGAACCTGTGCAAATTTACTGGGATCCTCTGTTACGACACCGGATGCTGCCTGACCTGCGATACCAACACCGATCGCTGAGCCTGCACCTGCAAGAAATACTGCTACTGCTGCACCTAATACAGCCCAAACAATTCCTAAGTTACCCATGATTAATCCTCCTTAATCTCGATATATTTTGTATTCTGTCTGAAAGGACGGAAGGCTCTTCCTCCACCCTCGTAAAACTTGTTAAAGAACTCTACATACTGCAGTCTGTTTGTATGAACATAAGCGCCCAGCAGATTGATCGCCAGGTTGAAGATATGTCCGATGATAAAGACTACAATAAAGAGAATTGTTCCGAAAATGCCCTTTCCTGCCATAGATCCCATCTGGTTTACAACCTGGGCGATGACACCGGTTGCAAGACCCAGAGCCAGAAGTCTGGAATAGGAAAGTACATCGGAAAGCCAGCTGGTAATGCCGTAAATATCATAGGCACCGAGTGCAATTCTCAGCACCGGATTCTTATGGCTTCTGCCTGACATCAGCAAAATGCCAACTGCTCCGGCGATCGCCAGTACCTTGGCCAGCATAGCAACTGCCGGCGGAAATACGAACTGCATCTGGGCAATCGATGCGAAGATATCGGTCGGCAGCAAGATCATGATCAGGCCGACCAGGAACATAAACCAGAAGACCACATCGCTGATAAAGCCAACAATATCCTTATCCCTTAAACAGAGATAACCCTTGATCGCAAGTCCCGTAAAAAGATGGATCACGCCAAAGAGCATGGAATACAGCAAGAGTCTCATCGGATCATTGATCGGCACAAACCAAAGCGCCGGTATCGTGATCTCATGACCAAACCATACCCTGGAAACTACATTGACCACATCTCCGAAATATCCGCCAAAAAGAATGCCCCAGAAGAGGGTAGAAAGGCCACAGTACATAAACATATGAAGTGCCTTGCTCATTCCATCCGACATCTTCGGGAATTTCTTCAGAAGCGCAAAGCAGGCAATTGAAATAATTGCTCCGTATGCTGCATCTGACAACATCAATCCAAACAGGAATACATAGAAGACAGACATTATTGTTGTCGGATCAATGTCCTTCTTGTTCGGTAAGCCGTAGGATTCGAGAACCGGTTCAAAATTTCTTGAAAAGGCATTATTCTCTAGAATAACCGGGCTTTCCTCTTCTTCCGGGATCTCGAAAAGCTCCATCTCCAGATCAAAGCTTTCCTCCAGCTTTTTCTTCACGCTTTCTGCATGCTTAGCTGCCACATAGCCTTCCAGTACGATCGTCTTCTCTGATTCAAGAAGGCCCTCTCTTGCTTCTCTTCTTTGTGCCTTCAGGCTGCAAAGATCCGAATAGATCTCAATTTCTTTTCTTCTTCCGGAAAGAGCCAGGATTTTTTCCTTGGCCTTCTCGGCCTCAGCAAGATAGTTTTTTTCTTTTTCTTCCAGCTCTTTTTTAACCTCATCCGGTCTACCGGAAAAAGACTGCAAGGGTCTTGCAAAGCCGATTCTGCGAAGGGCATCCTCGACACTCTGCGCCATTTCCTTCAGGCAAATTACCGCGATCGCTGTCTGATTTTTATCCGCAGACAGGATGGTCAGATCAAGATCCGCTTCCTCCACCTCTTCTGCCAGATAAAGGTAAAGATCCTCCAGACTCTTTTCCTCCGGAATTGCTCCGATCAGCAGGGCTGTTTTCTGTGTACCGCTGCAATCCATCGGTACATCCAGATCCTTCCAGGGAATCAGGCTTTCCTCCTGTGCCGTGATCTTTTGGGCCTCTGCCAGCTTTTCCGCCAACTCCTTTTTTTGGGAGATCAGCTCATCGATCAGCACTTTCGTTTCCCCTGCTTCCGCTTTTCTTTCCTTCAGGAAGGTCTCTGTCGCCTCTTCCTTACCTTCTAAAGAAGCAAACATTCCCGCCTTTTCCGGCGCATATTCATCCAGAATCTCCAGGGCCTTTTCCGCCAAATCGGCTTCCTTTTCCCAATAGCTTCTTTCTGACGTATCCGACGGCAGAAAAACATCATCCTCCGGAAGATCCCTCTTAATCTCGGTACAGCCCAGACTCTGCAGTTTTTTCAGAAGAGCATTTCTGTCTTTTTTCAGTGCACAGATACTGAATTTTTGCATCTGCAAAACTGCCATTTGGTTTCCTCCAATCTTATTTTTTTGTCAATTCTGCCAGAACAGCCGCGATTGCAGCCTCCTTTTTCGCCCCGGCAGTCTCCTTCAGCTGCTTCGCTTCTGCTTCCGCTTCTTCTGCTGCCGCCTTTCGAAGCTGCTCTGCCTGGCTTTCCGCCTCGGCATTCAATTGTTTTCTTTTCTCCGCAGTCGCCTTCGCTGACGCCTCTTTGATTCGGGCCGCCTCTGCTCTGGCTTCTTCAATCATGCTGCCGGCCTTACTTTCTCCTTCTGCAGCAAGCTCCGATGCCTGCGCCTCTGCCGCTTTGACTTTTTCCATTGTCTGCGCAATCATGCTTTCTGCTTCACCTCATTTCTTTCGTTCTGTTACATCTAACTAACATTTGTTTTTTAGGTCAAAAGTCCCTTTTATTATATATTAGTTAGCCTTCAAAGTAAACAGGAATTCCCTGTTATTTTCTTGACTTTGCGGTCAATTTTTAGACAATTTCATAAATTTGTACTGTTGCAAAAGTTTCAAATTTATGTTGGCCCCCATTCTTCCTCTCCGCCGCAGTGCGATCCCTGCAGCGCATTTTTATCGTATGGAAACGAAATTTCCATACGATAAAAAAAAGGGCTGCCGCACCAATCGGTGCGGCAGCCCTCGAAAGCTGTCTTTTTATATAAGTCTTATTCTGCATCTGCTGAGCTGCTGTCTCCGCTCGCATCCGCTGACTCATCAGATACTGTCGTATACATTACATCAAAGGAAATCTTATCCCAAAGCTTTTCATTGACTTCGAATTTCATCTGGGCCATCAGCTCCTCAACTACCTGATAATAGTAGCTCTGCTGGGCCTGCTCGGTCAGAGATTCGATATTTGCCTGGGTTGCTTCCTCATCATAGGCAGAATCCAAACGGATCAGATAGATCGCATCTCCCTCTACTTCGACCATAGTGATCTCACCTTCGGAAAGAGCGTCTGCTGCCTCCAAAACAGAAGAATCCATACCTGTATCATTCTTTGTATAAGAATAGGTCTGCGCTGTTAATCCTGCTCCTGTCAGTTCATTCTCGAAATCTCCGCTTTCTGTAGAAGAATCCACGATTGTCTGGGCAGAATTCTCATATTCTGTCAGCTCATCTCCCGTAATTGTCGTTGCATTTCCGGATGCATCGGTAGAAGTCAGCGGAATCTTGGCATAGGTGAAGGTTCTTGCTGCCGCATCTGCTTCATCAATATCCACATCCGCCTCAGCATAAATTGCTTCCTGAACTCTTGTCTGGTAAGTCATAAGGCGAAGATATTCTTCGACGATCTCCTGACTTGCTCCCAGTGCCTTATTTGCCTTGTCGGAATTCTCTGAGATAAATTCTGCTGCCGCATCACTGATCCTGGATTCATCCTCTTCGCTCAGGCTGACACCGTACTGGGGTGCATAGGCCTTTAATACCATCATAGCTTCCAGACTCTCGAGCAGGTTTTCCTTGAGAGAATCCGCCATGGTAGAGGTCGCATTTCCGGATGCATCTGTTCCCGTTGACATGCTCCAGAAGCTGGATCCGTAATAAGCACCATAAACCGCATCATAATAAACCTGGGTGGACTGGGTATAGAAATTTGCTACACCGTAAGAGAGGGTCGCATCTGCCGATACTGCCGCATCTCCGCTTGCACTCATCGTAATAACAGCCGCATCATCCTTTACACCTCCGCATCCTGTTAGAAGGACCGACAGAAGCATGATGCCGGCTAAGGCTGTTGAAATTAGCTTTTTCATCTTTTAATTGTTCCTCCTGTGAGACAATAATCTTTTTCATTATACGTCTTTTTTATTTTCCAGACAATCTTTTTCACTGGCCTGATAGGCTTTTTCTCTCCTGGCTTTTTTCCTCCAGCAATACTTCCCGCATATCTGCCAAAAGCTTCTTCAGCTCCTCCAGCTGCTCTTCCTGCTTTTTCTTTCTGTCCGGAGAAAAGTCAAATCCGGGCAGGGGCTGCACATGAAAGGTCAGTCGCTGGGGATAGCGCTGCATCAGCTCAGGAATCCTCTCCGTATGGATCCTCGCCTTTTCATATAGGGAAAGTTCGATTTTTCCACCCTTTTCCCTGATCTCTGTCAGATAGACATCATGCGCAGCCGCCTTCAGCTCTGCGGCGGCAAGCAGGAGACGGAGACGCTTGGGAAGATCTCCGAAACGGTCGATCAGTTCGTCCTCCATTTCCTCACGGTCCTCAGTCGAAGCAATTGCCGCAATTCTCTTATAAATGTCCATCTTCTGCAGCTCATCTTTTACATAGCTTTCCGGAATATAGGCATCCATCTTCAGATCAAGCGTCGTCTCAAAGGCTTCTGCTACGGCCTCTCCCTTCAGTCTGCGAATGGCCTTATTCAGCATCTTGCAGTAAAGCTCATAGCCGACCGCCTCCATATTGCCGCTCTGACTCTGTCCCAGCAGATTCCCGGCACCCCGGATTTCGAGATCCCGCATGGCGATCCGTATTCCGCTTCCCAGATCCGTAAATTCCCGGATGGCTGCCAGTCTTTTTTCTGCCGTTTCCTTCAGCATGCCATTCTTTTTATACATTAGGAAGGCGTAAGCCAGTCGGTTTGATCTGCCAACGCGCCCTCTCAGCTGATAAAGCTGGGAGAGGCCGAAGCGATCCGCATCGTGAATGATCATGGTATTTACATTGGAGATATCCAGTCCTGTTTCCACAATGGTCGTTGATACCAGAACATCGATCTCCCCGTTTACAAAGGCGATCATGACATCTTCCAGCTCCCGCTCATTCATCTGGCCATGGGCAAAGCTGACGCGGGCCTGAGGCAGAAGATTGCCGATCCGCCTCGCCACATCGGCAATGTCATTCACCCTGTTATATACATAATAGACCTGTCCGCCTCTTTTCATCTCACGCTGGATGGCTTCGCGGATGGTTTCTTCATCATATTCCATTACAAAGGTCTGGATCGGCAGCCTGTCCATGGGTGCCTCCTCCAGAAGGCTCATATCACGGATGCCGATCAGGCTCATATGCAGGGTTCTCGGAATAGGCGTCGCAGTAAGAGAAAGGACATCAATATTGGTTTTCAGCTGTTTGATCTTCTCCTTATGGGAAACGCCAAATCGCTGCTCCTCGTCAATGATCAAAAGGCCCAGATCCTTATACTGAATCTCCTTGGAAAGAAGTCTGTGGGTTCCGATCACAACATCGACCAGGCCCTTTTTCAGATCCTCAATGGTCTTTTTCTGCTCCTTGGCCGAATTAAAACGGCAGAGCATATCCACCCGAACCGGAAAATTCTTCATTCTCTCGCTAAAGGTCTTATAGTGCTGCTGGGCCAGAATGGTCGTCGGAACCAGATAAACAACCTGTTTTCCTTCCTGAATTGCCTTAAAGGCTGCCCGGATCGCCACCTCTGTTTTGCCGAAGCCAACATCTCCGCAGATCAGGCGGTCCATGATCTTTTTGCTCTGCATGTCCGCCTTGACAGCCCGGATCGCATTCAGCTGATCCTCTGTTTCCTCATATGGAAACATCTCCTCGAATTCCCTCTGCCAGACCGTATCTTCTCCGTAGACAAAGCCTTCCTGCTCCTGACGAAGGGCATACAGATCCACCAGCTCCTGTGCGATCTCATCTACTGAGCTTCTTACCTTGCTTTTGGTCTTCTGCCATTCCTTGCTGCCGAGACTGTTCAGCTTGGGCTTGGCCCCCTCACTGCCGGCATATTTCTGGATCAGATCCAGCTGATTGATCTGCACATAGAGCATGCCCTTTTTGGCATATTCGATCTTGATATAATCCTTGGTCATATCGGCAACCGTCATTTTTTCGATTCCACGGTAAATGCCGATGCCGTGATTCTCATGTATTACATAATCCCCGGGATTCAGCTCCCGGAAGGAAGAAATCTTCTCCCCTTCCTCCGCCTTCTTCCGACGACGTTTTTTCTGCTGCTGGGTAAAAATGTCCCCATCCGTGATCAGGGCAAATTTCAGCCAGGGATAATCCGTACCTTCCGCAACCCTGCCCGGCGTGATCATGACCTCTCCGCTTTTGATCTCGTGATTCGGATCCTCTGTGTAAAAGCTGTTCAGTCCCTGCTCCAGAAATTCCTTGGCCAGTCTCCTCGCCCTGGTTCTGGAGGCACTTGCCAAAAGGACCCTGTAATCCTTCTTTTTATAGGACTGCAGATCCCGAATCAGCTGATCAAAGCTATTGTGATAATGATTGGTGCTCTTCGCCGGAAATTCCAGAATCTGGGATGGGGAAAAACCTTCCGCCGGCTGATCCAGATCGGAAAAGGCCAAAAGAGGAAATTTCTTCAGCTCTTCCCTGACCGACTCCTCGTGAAAGCAAATCGCCTCCGGTCTTTTTTCTCCCTTTTCCTGCCGGTGAAGACGGCTCTCTTCGATTTCCTCTTCAATCTCCCGAATCCTGCCAAAGCAGCGATCCGGATCATCCAGGAAGATCACCGTTTCCTTTGGATCAAAATAAGAAAAGAAGGAAGCATTCCCCTCCCTTTCCTCTGCTTCTGTTTCCAGGGGATAGATTCTGATCTTTTCCAGATTTTCAATTGAGCGCTGAGTACCCGGCTCGAAAAGGCGGATGGAGTTGATTTCCACATCAAAGAACTCCAGACGGTAGGCATAGTCCTCGGCAAGGGGATAAATATCCACAATTCCGCCCCTGACTGCAAATTCTCCGGCATGCTCTACCTGATAGACCCTTTCATAGCCCATTTGCGCCAGCTTTTCTTTCAGCTCCTCCGGATCCAGTTCCTGCCCGTTTTCCACTTCCAGGACCTGACTGCGGATCCGGCTTCTCTCCCTTAAGCCATCCAAAAAAGCATCGATCGTGGTATAGACCGTCAGAGCTTCCTTTTCTTCGATCGCCTGATAGACCAGACTTCTCTCCCGGTCAAGCTCTCCTCCTCTCACGTCAGAACGGTAAAAGAGAAAATCCTTCGCCGGGTAATAAAGGCTGTCCCTGCCATAAAAATCCGCATCCGTCATCAGTTCCCTGGCCTTCTGCTCTCTGTAACTGATCACGAGACTGCGGGCTCCGCTTCCAAAAAGGTGGATCAGCTGGGGCTTCTGCGCATCCAGACAGCCGCTGATCTGAAGGGCCGCCCCTTTTTCCAAGTCCGCCTTTATTTTTTTTGCTTTCTCTGATGCTGACAACAGCTCTAATATACTTCTCATTTTCCCCTCAGCTCTGGGCTTTTTCCTTTCGATTAAAGCGGTTCATTGCCTCCTGGATCTCTCCCTCCAGAATCAGCTCTGCCGCCTCCTCGGCTTTTTCGATTGCTTCTTCTACCCTTACTCTGTCTTCCTTTGAAAATCTGCCAAGGACATGATCCGCCAGATCCCAGCCCTGGGGCTTTTCTCCGACACCAACCTTGATCCTGGCAAAGCCCTCCGTGCCAAGCCTGGCGATCAGACTCTTGATCCCGTTATGGCCGCCGGCTGAGCCCTTGGCCTTTACCCGGATATTGCCCGGTTCCAGACTGATATCATCAAAGATCACAAAAAAATGACTATTGGGGTCTACCTTATAAAAGCCGAGAAGAGGAGACAGACAGTCACCGCTGGCATTCATAAAGGTCTGCGGCTTCACCAGGATGACATTCTTCCCGCCGATCTTTCCCTTTCCGTAAATTCCCTTGAATTTATTCTGATTCAAGCGGATCTGATACTTGTCCGCAAGCGCATCAATGGTATCAAAACCGATGTTGTGACGTGTGTGCGCATATTTGTCACCCGGATTTCCCAGTCCTGCAATGACATAAAGCTCTGATTCTTTTTTATGAAAGCCCTGAAACATATCCTGCCTCTTCTTTTCTTCTATTTGTTATTTGTTTATAACACGCACTTAGCCCCGACTTTCGTCGGGGCGGCTGCCTGTTTTTTCTGTTCTGTCCTATCCTATCCCAGCCTCCTCCTCTTTTCAAGCTTCTTTTCCCTAAATTCCCCAATTTGCCCCTATGCATCCAAAGCAAATCTTTCCTCTGCAGCTTGCAAGCTAAAAGCCGCCGAATCCTTCAAATTGCTTGACTGCCTTTTGGGAAGCCCGTATAATTTTTATGTTTAAGGACGATGTTGCTTTGCAGCACAAATCCTATGGGGGAAATGCTTTATCAGCCTTCCCTTCTCTTTTTATTTTATTAGCAAAAAAGTGTGCACCACGAAAGGACAGATTATGTGGATTGCCGATCAGTGGGAGGATTATGAAGTCATTGACTGCTCTGCCGGCGAAAAGCTGGAGCGCTGGAGCGACTATCTTTTGATTCGTCCCGATCCTCAGGTTATATGGAATACTAAAAAAGCACATCCCGGCTGGAAGAAGCCGAATGGCCACTACCACCGCAGTAAGAAGGGCGGGGGACAATGGGAATTTTTTGATCTTCCCGATCAATGGGCCATTCACTACCGGGATCTGACCTTCAATCTAAAGCCCTTTAAATTCAAGCATACCGGGCTTTTTCCGGAACAGGCTGTTAACTGGGACTGGTTCTCTGAAAAGATCCGTACTGCCGGAAGACCCATCAAGGTGCTGAACCTTTTCGCCTATACCGGCGGAGCAACGATTGCTGCCGCAAGCGCAGGCGCATCTGTTACCCACGTAGATGCCTCCAAGGGAATGGTCAGCTGGGCTAAGGAAAACGCCATCTCCTCCGGTCTGGGTGAAGCACCCATTCGCTGGATCGTAGATGACTGCGTTAAATTCGTAGAACGTGAGATCCGCCGCGGAAAGAAATATGATGCCATTATCATGGATCCGCCTTCCTATGGAAGAGGACCCAAGGGTGAGATCTGGAAGATCGAGGATACCATTCATTCCCTGGTTCACCTCTGCAGTCAGCTTTTATCAGAAGAGCCACTCTTTTTCCTGATTAATTCCTATACAACAGGACTGGCACCTTCTGTTCTGACCTATCTGCTCGGAACAGAGCTTAAGGATTATAAGACAAAGATCCTCTCTGATGAAGTTGGATTACCAGTCAGCCAAAGCGGCTTGGTTCTCCCCTGCGGAGCTGCCGGCCGATGTGAATTTATATAACAGTTATAAAAGATACTCTACAATAACTTGATACCCTATTGGATATCCTATGATGGACACCCCAAAAGAAAGAAGGAAAAATCATGAGCATGATGAATATTGTATGTTTAGACTTAGAAGGTGTATTGGTACCGGAGATCTGGATCGCATTTGCAGAAGCAACCGGTATTCCGGAGCTGAAGAAAACAACAAGAGACGAGCCGGATTACAATAAGCTGATGAACTATCGTCTGGCTATCCTGAAAGAGCACGGCCTTGGTCTCAAGGAAATCCAGGAAACCATTGCTACCATCGATCCCATGCCGGGCGCAAAGGAATTCTTGGATGAACTCCGTTCCATCACACAGGTTATTATTATCAGTGATACCTTCGCTCAGTTTGCTACACCTCTGATGAAGAAGCTTGGCTGGCCAACCATCTTCTGCAATTCTCTGGAAGTTGCAGAAAACGGAGAGATCACCGGCTTCAAGATGCGCTGTGAGCAGTCCAAGCTGACTACCGTTAAGGCACTTCAGTCCATCGGCTACGAAACCATTGCCAGCGGTGACAGCTTCAATGATCTTGGTATGATTCAGGCAAGCAAGGCTGGTTTCCTCTTCCGCTCTACCGAAGCGATCAAGAAAGACTATCCCCAGTATCCGGCTTACGAGACTTATGAAGAGCTTCTCGCCGGCATCAAGGCTGCCTTATAAGGACCTATAAGCTTATGAAATCAAATTCTCTCGGAACAGATCTGACTGTCGGCCATGTTGGCCGGCAGTTAGTTACTTTTGCCATTCCCTTTATGTTTGCCAATCTTCTGCAAACTCTCTATAACATGGTCGATGCCGTTATCGTCGGACAGTTTGTCGGCGCAGACGGACTCTCGGCTGTATCCAGCTGCGGCGAGCTGATCCAATTTTATACCTTTATCGCAATCGGCTTCGGCGGAGCCGGACAGACCTTGATCGGCCAATTTATCGGAGCCGGCAAGAGGGAACGCTTAAACCGTACCATCGGCACCCTCTTTTCCATCCTTTTGGGCATGGCTATCCTGATCTCGCTCTTCTGCGCCTTCAGCTGGAACTGGCAGTTAAGTCTGATCAAGCTTCCTTCCGAAGCGCTCCAATCCGGACATGATTATTTTCTGATCTGCTCCTCCGGTATGATCTTTATCTTCGGATATAACCTGGTCAGCTCCATCCTGCGTGGAATGGGAGACTCCAAGCATCCTTTGATTTTTATTGCAATTGCATCTGTCAGCAATCTGGTGCTCGATCTGCTTTTTGTTCCCGTCCTGCATATGGGAACTGCCGGCGCAGCGCTTGCAACCATCATGGGACAGGCCATTTCCTTTATTTTCGCTCTGGTCTATCTCTATCGGAATCGTCAGCAGTTTGGCTTTGATTTTCAGCTGCAGAGCTTTTGTCCGGATGCCACGATCATCTCTCCTTTGATGAGACTTGGCATTCCCATGTCTGCCCAGGGTGCATTGATCAGCGTCTCCATGCTTTATGTCTATTCCCTGATCAATGCTTTCGGTGTGGCTGCTTCTGCCGCAAACGGCGTTCAGCTCAAGCTGGCCAATGTGAACCGAATCATTACAAATTCCATGGGAACCGCCGGTTCTGCTATGATCGCCCAGTGTATCGGTGCCAATAAGCATGACCGGGCAAAGTCCGTTTTCAACTGGACCCTGCTCATTACTTTGATCTATGCGGCCCTTTATTCTACTATCCTGCTCCTTTTTCCGCGTCAGATTTTCTCTCTCTTCACGCGTGATCAGGCCGTTATCGCCTTTGCTTCCGCTGTCTGCCTCTTCTCAGCCGGCGACAACTTTGGCGGTGCCTTTCGTTCTCCCTGCAACAGCATGGTAAACGGTACCGGAGCAGCTATTCTGGGACTGATCTCCAGTCTGATGGATGGTGTTGTCGCAAGAATCGGTCTTTCCATTCTTTTCGGAAATATCATCGGCATGGGCATCAAGGGCTATTGGCTCGGCAATATGCTGGCTGGCTATGTATCCGTTGCCATTCTTCTTCCCTTTGTCCTTACCGGAGCCTGGAGAAAGAAGAAGCTGAATATTTAAAAAAATCGATTGGCGAAATGCCGCGGTTTCATAAAGCAATTTTTTAGGAAAGGTGTAATCCCCATATGGGCTTACACCTTTTCCTTTATTCAACTTTATTCCATCAGATTTTCCACATTTTTCTCTTTTCATTATTTTGTGGATTTTTTCCTATCTGTATGCTATACTCAAGCAGTGCTTTCAGCGCGTTAAAGCGCAAAAGCAACCAAATAGCTATATCAGGATAAAGGATTTTATGTAGATGAAGATTGTAGTTTGTATGAAGCAGGTTCCCGCATCCTCTCAGGTAGAGATCGATCCGGAAACCGGAGCTATGAAGCGTATGTCCGGCGACACCCGGACCAATCCTTACGATCTGTTTGCACTGGAGACAGCTTTAAATATCCGGGAACAGGTCGGTGGAAGTGTCACTGTTTTGACTATGGGACCTATGCAGGCTGAGGAAATGATCCGAGATGCCTATGCCATGGGAGCGGATGATGCCGTCATCCTCTCGGACAAGAAATTTGCCGGAGCAGATGTTTTGGCCACCTCCTATGCCTTATCCCAGGGAATTCAGGTAATCGGAGATGTAGATCTTATCATCTGTGGACGACAAACCACCGATGGAGATACCGCTCAGGTCGGACCCGCTATCGCGGAACATTTATCTCTCCCTCATGCAGCATGGGTAGCAGAGATTACGGATGTTACAGATTCCCATATTCAGGTTCGCCAGGACCTCGTCACCGTGTCCCAGATATCCGAACTTCCCTATCCCTGCCTTCTGACCATCGATAAGGATACCTGCGTTCCCAGACTTCCTTCCTATATTTTGCAAAAGGCAACCAGAGAGCGTGAGATCCGCGTTTTAAACTTTGATAACATGCCGGATCAGGATCTTAGCCGTTATGGACTTGTCGGTTCCCCTACCTCTGTAGACCGGATGTTTGCACCCCCGGAAGGCGAAAGCCAGATTTATCTTGAGGGAAATGCTTCCGAGAAGTCAGAGGCTTTATTTCAGGCACTTGTAAAGAAGAAAATTCTGTAGGAGGGAACATTAGACATGGATTTTTTGAAATTTGATTCAGATAAATGCAGCCTCTGCGGCATATGCGTGGAGAAATGTCCCTTCGCTGCTCTGACGATTGAAGGAAGCGGCATAGAAGTAGGCGAAAGCTGCCGTATGTGTGGTCTCTGTGTCAGAAACTGTCCGGAAAAAGCCATTCGTTTTGAGCAAAAGGCCAAATCCGTAGACAAGGATCTGTGGAAGCATTTTCTGATCTATGTAGAGCAGGAACTGGGCGAGATCCATCCGGTCACATTCGAGCTCATCGGTGAGGCAAGAAAGATGGCAGCCAAGGTAGGCTATGAAGTCAACTGTGTGATCGTCGGCGGCGCCGGAACCAGAGAGAATGCCAAAAAGCTGCTTCCCTATGGTGTTGATCACGTCTATATCTACGAAGATGAAGGTTTTGAAGGCTTTCGGGCTGATTGCTATACCGATGCTGTGGCTGACTGTATTGCTGCTAAAAAGCCCAGTTCTGTATTAATCGGTGCTACCGCCCTGGGACGTTCTTTGGCCCCCAGGCTTTCCACCAGATTCCATACCGGCCTTACTGCCGACTGTACAAGCCTGGACATCCGTCCAAACACGGACATGATTCAGATCAGGCCTGCCTTTGGCGGAAACATTATGGCCCAGATCGGTATTACGAAATCCAGACCCCAATTTGCCACTGTCCGCTATAAAGTCATGGACAAAGCAGAGAAGGTTTCTGATCCCAAGGGGCAGCTTGAAGTCTGTAGCGTGAATGATCAGATGACCAATTCCAGAATCCGCATTCTTTCTTCCGAAGTCATAAAGAAGGAAAAATCCATTGAAGAGGAAGATATCCTTGTGGTAGCAGGACGCGGCGTCAGAAATGAAAAAGACCTGGAAATGTGCCGGGAGCTGGCCCATGCCCTTGGAGGACAGCTGGCCTTTACCCGTCCCATGGTTGAAAACGGATTTGGCGATACTGCACACCAGGTCGGTCTGTCCGGTCGTACCGTCAGGCCAAAGCTGATCATCACTTGCGGGGTTTCCGGAGCCATTCAATTCACCTCTTGTATGAATGGTGCTGAATGTATTGTGGCCATCAACAATGACCCGGAGGCTCAGATCTTTGGAGTTGCTGATTATTGCATCGTGGACGACCTTTACGAAATTGTTCCAAAGCTCACTGAATTAGTCAAAAATCGAAAGGAGGACTAGAGCATGGCATATCCATATAAGAAAATGACCTCCCAGGATTTTGACTATATCCGTTCTGTCACGGATTCCAAACGCGTCTGGGTCGGGGAGGAAATTGCAAAGGAATATTACAAAGATGAAATGCCGGAGTATGGTGTATTCCCACCGGAACTCTATGTAGAAGTTATCAATAAAGAAGAGGTTTCTGCCATTATGGCCTACGCCTATAAGGAGAATATCCCTGTTGTCTGCCGTGGTGCCGGAACCGGCCTGGCAGGAGGTGCCACCTGTAAATATGGTGGAATCATGTTATCCGTTATGCGTATGAATCGCATTTTTCCTGTGGATCACAAGAACCAGACCATTACAGCAGAACCCGGTGCCCTCCTCATTGATATCCAGGCGGCCGCATCTGCGGAAGGACTCTTCTACCCACCGGATCCCGGTGAGAAAACCGCTTCGATCGGAGGAAATGTTATCACAAATGCCGGAGGCATGAAAGCCGTACGTTATGGACTGACGAGAGATTTCGTCCGTTGTATCGAGGCCGTTATGCCCGACGGATCCATCCTTAATTTTTCTTCAAATGTTGTGAAGAATACCACGGGATACGATATTAAGGATCTGATCATTGGTTCCGAAGGAACCTTATGCATCTTAACGCAGGTAACCCTTAAACTTCTTCCGGCACCCACCTGTTCTGCCACCCTGGTAATGCCTTTTAAGAGTCTGGAAGAATGTGCGGATATGGTACCTGAAGTACTGGCCCTGCCATTTGTGCCTACTGCCATTGAATTCCTGGAGAGGGAACTCATTGATATTGTAGAAAAAAACCTTCACAAAATGTTTCCGACAAAGCTGGGAGAAGCCGTCCTGATCGTTATGTATGACGCTTCCAGCAAGCAGGAATTGGACAGCGCTGTAGAGGCCGCTGCAGAATCCGCCCTAGCACATGGTGCCCTGGACTGCTGTATCGCTGCCACACCTGAAAGAGCCGGCGCTGTATGGAGCGTGCGTGGTGCCATTCTGGAAGGCATGAAGGCAGACTCTGTTTCCCAGGAGGAATGTGACGTCGTTGTTCCAAGAGCCAGAATTGCAGAGTATGTCAAATCCGCCAAGCGCATCGCCAGTGCCCACGGAATTCGGGTAGAGCCATGCGGTCACTGCGGAGACGGAAACATTCATACGGAAATGCTCAGAGGCCCGGAAATGTCTGACGAAGAGTGGAAAAAAGCCACCCACGACAGCCTCACAGAGCTCTATGCCCTTTCCAAGGAGTTGGGCGGACAGCTTTCCGGAGAGCATGGCATTGGAAATGGCCGTCTTGAATTTTTAGAGGAATTTGTAGGCCCGCGGATGATCGCACTCTACAAATCCATCAAACTGGCCTTTGATGACAAATTAATTCTAAATCCCGGCAAGGTGATTGAATTTAACGACAATAAAAGCAACACATAAGATTTTTACGGATAGATATCCATTTCATATCTATAGCAATTAGGAGAGAATGGGGAATAAGAAAAATGAGCAATTCAAAATCGCTTCTTGTTGACAAGAGCAAAATGCCGCTGGCCACCGGCCTGGCTTTCGTGGCATTCACCACACAATTTGGCGGAGGCTTTGCCTCCGGTGCCCAGATTTATCAGTACTTTATTAATTATGGCATCTGGTGTCTGATCCTGCCGATCATAACCCAGGGACTCTATGCCCTCTTTTTCTGGTATGGCATGCGCTACGCCTACAAGCACAAAACTTATGATTACCGTAGTTTCTCTGACAGCCTCTATGGCAAGACCAGTCCTGTCATGTCCAACTTATATGAGATCTGTTATCTTATCATGATCGGAACAGCCTCTGCAGCAGCATTTGCTACCGGCGGTTCCACGATTCAGACCTTGTCCGGCATTCCTTACTGGTTATGTACTGTAATCATTGCGGCCTTTATCTTTGTGATTGCGCTCTTTGGAACAAATGTGGTAAGAAAATGCGCCTCTACCTTAAGTGTCCTGATCATTATCGGTCTGGTCCTTGTCCTGGTTCCAAATATTATCGCGCAGTGGGGTGAGATTACAGCTTCAATTAGCCGCATGACCGCCGGAGAGCTTCCGGTGCTATCCTCGGGAACAGCTACTTTTGCACCGGCGCTCTACTCTGCAATCCTTTACTTCTTCTTCCAGCTGGCTTCTGTATCTGTTATGTACCAGCACATGGAAGATGTTACTGACGTTAAGCAGATTAATCAGGCTGCCATCCGCATCTTCATCTGCAACTTCTTTACCATGGAGCTTTCTATCTTAGGACTTCTGGCTATCGCCTATGTTGCAGAGCTTGCCACTGCCTCTGTTCCAATGTTGATACTTGTGCAAAATGGTGTTGGAGCCGGCATTCTTACTCCAATCATTTCCCTCCTGATCATCTTAGGAGCGATTTCCACAGCAGTAAATATGATCTCTGGTATCGTAACCCGCTGTGTAAATGCTCTTGAGCGCAGAAAAGCCGAGGGAGAAAGGGCAAAGGGTCACCTTGCCAGAAATGCCATCTTCACTGCGATCTTCACTTTCCTGGCCTTTGCCATTGCACAGTTCGGACTGATGGCTGTAGTGAAAAAAGGCTATGCTTATCTTGGATATGCTGCATTTATCACCCTCTTTGTACCATTCCTTATTCATATGATCGCTACAAAGGGGAAGGAAATTTAATACGAACGAAGCTTTTTGTCTCATAGGAAGGGCCTTTCCTATGAGATAAAAAAAGGGCGAGAATGTTTCTGCCGAATCGCAGAAGCTCTCGCCCTTTTTCTATGGCCAAATCATTTTTTCACTTATTCAAATCTTTCGTCAATGACACGCTTTGACTTCTTTTCTGATCTCGGAAGGAGTCCCAGCTCTACCACCTTTACAATCGGTGTGAAGCCGATCTTTCCTTTGACTGCCTCAGCCACCCGATCTGCCATTGCCGCAAAATCAACCGTTCCATCTGTCTCCACATAAATACGCATAGTATCCTTGCCCTCCAGATGAGAGATACGGATCTGATATTCGCTGGAAAGCTCTGGGAAGGTTGCCAGGATTTCCTCGATCTGCTTCGGAAATACATTTACGCCCTTGATCTTCATCATATCATCCGATCTGCCCATGATCGTATCGATTCTCGGATAACAGCTTCCGCACTTGCACTTACCCGGAATAATACGGGAAATATCATGGGTACGGAAACGGATCAGGGGTGCTCCCTCCTTTACCAGAGTGGTGATTACCAGCTCGCCCCATTCTCCATCCGGAAGCGGTTTTCCGGTCTTCGGATCAATGACCTCGGTATAGAAATAATCATCCCAGATATGCATGCCTTCTTCATATTCACAGCTGATACCGATACCCGGTCCGTAAATCTCTGTCAGACCATAGATATCGTAAATCTGAATGCCCAGTTCCTTCTTGATCCTCTGGCGCATCTTCTCGCCCCAGCGTTCTGAACCGATGATGCCCTTTTTCAGATGAATCTTATCCTGCAGGCCTTCCTTTTCGATTTCCTCTGCCAGAAGAAGGGCGTAGGAAGAGGTCGCACAAAGAACCGTTGACTTCATGTCCTGCATAAACTGCAGCTGCTTTTTGGTATTGCCGGGACCCATCGGAATGACCATAGCGCCAAGCTTTTCCGCTCCGTTCTGGAAGCCGATGCCCGCAGTCCAAAGGCCATAGCCCGGTGTGATCTGCACACGATCCAGGTTTGTCATGCCCGCCATTTCATAACAGCGCTTAAACATCTCTCCCCAGTCATCTACATCCTTTGCTGTATAAGGAATGATAACCGGTGTTCCTGTTGTGCCGGAAGAAGAATGAATCCGGACGATTTCCTCCTCCGGAACCGCCATCAGTCCCAAAGGATAGGCATCCCGAAGATCCTGTTTTTCCGAAAAGGGAAGATTAAGAAACTCTTCCTCACTCTCAATTCCTGTAATTCCTGCCTCTTCTAATCTTTTTCCGTAAAAATTATCCGATGCGATCAGTCTTTTTACCTGTTTGTTTACCAGCTCCAGCTGCGTCTCATTTATATGCATTTTTATATCCTTTTCCGCTCCTCTGACGAGATGCTTTCTTAATCGCTTTCTTACGCTTTTCGCTTTTGATAGCTTAGGCCTTTTCTTCTTAAGCCTTTTATCACTTTAAACTTTTTATTGCTTAGGCTTTTTTATAATTCAAAGCTCTCTCATTTACTTCCCAAAGCTTCTCCGCCATCCTCTCATGCATGGCTTCGATGATGCTGCTCTTCTTCAGGCCGATCTGTCCGGTCTGAAGGGCTGCACCCAGAAGAAGAACATTCAAAACCTTGCTGTTTCCGATTTCTTCCAGGGCTTCATCCGCATCGATCAGAATCAGATTATCCACATTTTCTTTGAGATAGGCGATCATATCTTCCACATTATAAACAGCTTGTCCAATCATGGCACTGACCGGCTGCACCGGCTTTATGCTGCTTACCACCGTGCCGCCCTTTTTCAAAAAGGGAAGCTGACGCACGGTCTCTCCCGGTTCAAAACCGATGATCAGATCTGCTTCTCCATGACCGAAGAGGGGGGAATTCGCCTCTCCCAGTCTCATATGAGAAAAGACGCTTCCTCCTCTCTGTGCCATGCCAATGGTTTCTGCTGTCATGACATGGATATTTTCCTTCATTGCCGCATCTGCTACCAGCTTGGAGGCCAGAACCGTACCCTGTCCGCCAACTCCGCAGAAGACGATATTCTTACTCATTCTTTCCACCTCCCGAGATTGCATTGACCGGACAAATCTGTTCGCAAAGGGTACAGCCGGTACACTGATTGCTGTCGATTGCCGCCTTCTTGCCATCCAGGATCAGTCCCGGGCAGCCAAGCTCATTGATGCAGCGCTTACAGCCGATGCATTTTTCCGGATCCACCTTTGCCTTGCCTGACTTCGGTTTGAACTTCACAACACAGGGAGACTTAAAGATAATTGCCTTTAAGCCCGGTTCATCCGCAATCCGCTTAATTGCCTCTACCGATTCCTCCAGATCCAGTGGGTTTAAGGTCTCCACCCTTTTGATACCGATCGCACGAAGGATTTTTTCGATGCTGACCTTCTCTACGATCTCTCCCATCATGGTCTTGCCGGTTCCCGGATGCGGCTGATGACCAGTCATAGCTGTTGTGGAATTATCCAACACAACCAGTACCATATTCGCCTGATTGTAGAAGGCATTCACAGTGCCTGTAATACCGGATGCAAAAAAGGTCGAATCTCCCACAAAGGCAAAGGCCTTGGTATCCGGCTCTGCATGGACAATACCCTGAGCCATGGTAATGCCGGCTCCCATGCAAAGGCAGGTATCTGTCATATCCAGAGGCTGGGCATTGCCCAAAGTATAGCAGCCGATATCTCCGGCATAAACGGTCTTCTTTCCCTTCATTGCCTGCTTTACGGCATAGAAGGAAGCCCTATGGGGACAGCCCGCACAAAGAACCGGCGGTCTGACCGGAAGAGGCGGACAGACTGCGCCTTCCTTTTCTTCCTTCTGAATCTGGGGCAGACCGAGGACAGAAGAAAGCACTTCCTTTACATAATCGATGCTGTTTTCTCCGGATTTTTTGACATCTCCGGTCAGCTTGCCCCGGATCTTTACCTTCAGATGATATTTGCCACAGATCTGAATCAGGGCTCTTTCAATGACCGGATCCAGCTCTTCGATACAGATCACCTCATCCAGTCCTTCCAGAAATTCCAGAGCGGTCTTTTCCGGGAAGGGGAAAGGTGTGGATACCTTCAAAATCCTCGGACAGACTTCTGCTCCTAATGCATCCACCGTATAAGCAAAATTAATGCCATGCGTTGCAATACCGATCCTGCCCTGATAGCCTTTTGCCGGCAAAATGTAATTTCTCTCATAGTCAGAAAGGGTCTCTCTCAGCTCCAGATTTCTTTCCTCGATCTTTGCATGATTGACAATAGAAAGTCTGGGAAAAATAACCCATTTACTGGAGTCCTTGACGAAGCCTTCTATCGCATGCTGCTGATATTCCTCCGGATCCTTTACCGGAAGTGACTCATAGCCATGATCGATCCTGGTCGTCGGACGAAGGAAGACCGGCGTATGATATTTTTCTGAGAAGTCGAAAGCTTCCTGAATCATCTCATAGGCTTCCCTTACAGAGGAAGGATCAAATACCGGCACCTTGGAAAAGCTGCCGAAACTTCTGGTATCCTGCTCCGTCTGGGAAGAAATGGGGCCCGGATCATCCGCAACAAGGATGACCATACCGCCCTTTACACCGATATACTCCAGGCTCATCAAAGGATCCGAAGCAACATTCAGTCCCACCTGTTTCATGGTCACCAGGCTTCTGGCTCCTGCAAGAGAAGCGCCTGCCGCCACTTCCATTCCTGCCTTTTCATTTACAGACCATTCGACATAAATATTCCCCGGATTTCTTTTTGAAATGGTTTCCAGGACTTCTGTCGAAGGCGTTCCGGGATATCCGGATACGACATTGACGCCGGCCGCGATGGCACCGAGCGCAATGGCTTCATTACCCATTAAAAATTCTGTATGCATAAGATTTTCTCCTCAAGCAATGTACCTTATCATAATGCATTTATTATAGCATACTAAAGTGAAAAGAAGAGATAAAGTGCCTCCTTTATCCCTTCTTCCGCTCTCTTGCTCTTTTTCCCTTAAAAAGACTTTCAGCCTTTCCTTAGTCGATTACGCCTTTTCCTTTCAGCGCCTCTATTTCCTCCTGACTGTAATCCAGAAGTTCTCTCATGATCCTTTCCGTATCCTGACCCAGTCTTGGCGCCCCTCTCCAAACCTGTCCCGGTGTCTCTGAGAGCTTGGGCGTAAAACCGAAGGCTGTTACTTCCTTCTCCAGGGTCTGATCCTCATATTTCACCCAGTCCTTTCTCAGCTGCCAGTGTTCCTGATTCATGACATCTTCGCAATTCATGACAACGGATGCTGCGATTCCAAGGTCTCTTAAGATATCAATCGCTTCTGTAGCGGTATGAGACTTGAACCACTGGTCAAAAAGGGTATCCAGCTCTACACCCAGCTCACTATTCACTGCTTCTTCGGAATTTCCTGCTGCCTCATAGCTGTACTTTTCCAGATCAAAGCCAAAGGCCTTCAGGCATTTCTCATAAGAGTTCTTGCCGTAAGCACCCAGGTTAATGTATTTTCCTTCCTTGGAAAGATAAAGTCTGGCCGGCTGAAAACGGGTCTGCTTGATGCCCTGACGTTCCTTCTGAAAATGCATCTCACTCCAGAGGGGGAAGTTATCATCCATGACCCTCATATAGCTCTCTACCAGAGTGGCATCGATGATCTGACCTTTTCCTGTCTTCTCCCGGTTTCTCAAAGCCATCAGAATACCGTTTACAGCAAAAAGTCCGCAAAGATAATCACCGATATACTGCTGGGCATAATAAGGCGGTTTATCCGGAAAGCCCTGCAGATAATTCCAGCCTGACTCTGCCTGGGCCAAAGGATCATAGAGCGCTCTGGAGAGCTCATGCTCTGTTCCTCCGAATCTCGGTGTACCAAAACCGCTGACATGACAAATGATCAGTCTAGGGTTTACCTCCAGAAGCATCTCATCGCTCAATCCCAGCTTCTCAATCCAAACCATATTTTCGATCCAGACATCCACCTGCTTGATCAGGGAAAGGAAGATTTCCCTGGACTCCGGTACCTTCTTCAGGTTTGTTTCCAGGGTAAAGCTCAGCTTATTTCTTGCATTCTGCAGCCAGGCTCCGGAAATATGCTTCTCTCCATTTTCAATCTGCGGAACCTGATGTCTTGCCGAATCTCCCTTTGTTGTCGGTCTCTCCAGTGCAATGACCTCAGCTCCATAGTCGCTCATCATGGTTGCCGCAAAGGGAGCCGCAACAACGGTTCCGTTCAGCAATACACGAATTCCTGATAAGGGTCCGAATTCAGGTACAAATTTCGGCCCTTCTTTTTTTTGAAGTTTTTCCCATCTGTTCATTTTAAAACTGCTCTCTTTCATTTAATTGATATAAACAATGAGTAAACTCCCTTTTCATTATCCCAAAAATATTCTAGCTTAGATTTTCCTCCGACTAATCACTTCTTCTATACAAGTTTCAAGCGACTAATTGTGCATATATGCACAATTAGTCGCTTGATATTGTTATCTTTTTCACATTTTACTTTTTAGTCATTCTTTTTAAGCCAATCCGGCAAGTCTCTTAAGCTTAACAGAACATCATCTGCACCGGCTTCCAGCATTTTTTTCTTTGCTTTATCCAAAAGAGATTCTCTTTCCACAAGAGATAAGGCCTCATACTCTTCCTGAGAAAGGCCAAGGACACTGCTGCCCTCCAGGATGCCCAGGGATCTGACACCGGCATTTTTGCCTTCCTTAATATCGGAAACCGTGTCTCCGACCTTTACCACCTCATCTACAGATTGCATTTGGAAGTTTCTCATATTCTCGTAAATCATATAAGGATAAGGCCGTCCCAGACCCTCTACCGAATCCGGAGAAAACCAGGCATCCGGCTCATAGCCCTGCTCTGCTGCTCCCTTTGTCACAACTGCCATCATGGCATCTGTATATCCTGTTGTAGAACCGATCAGAAGGCCCATTCCCCGAAGCTCTTCAACTGCTTCTACTGTTCCCGGCTTTGGCCCTGCATAATCCTTCAGGCTCTTCATCAGAGATTCCTCGAAAACGCCATAAATTCTTTCTACCGCTGCATCGTCCGGCTCGCTTCCGTATTTTTCTATCCACTGCTTCTGCAGTCTCTCCATAGAAAGCATCCTGCGGATATGATCTCTTTTCAGCATACCCATGGGCTCTCTGATCTCTTCCACACTAGGGCTAAGACCTGCTGACGCAAAGGCCAGTGCAAAGGCATTTACCGGTGCAAAACAGCCATAATCCACTGTTGTTCCTGCCCAATCCAAAATTACAAGCTTTGTTTTCACGCTTCTGCCTCCTTCAAAAATTCTTCCATGATCACTGCCAGCTTCTCAATATCTTCCGGATAAATCTCTCCGATGTTGCCCACACGGAAGGTATCTGCCTCCATTACCTTGCCCGGATAGAGCACATAGCCTCTTTCCTTGATATAGTCATACATCTTCTGGAAAGAAAAGCTTTTTCCTTCCGGATAGCAGAAGCTTGTAATAATGGGTCCCTGGACTGCCGGATCCAGATAAGGCTGAAAGCCAAGTGCGCCGAGGCGCTCTGTCAAAAGCTTCTGGTTCTGATCATAACGGGCATGTCTTGCAGGAATGCCGCCCTCTGCCTCCAGCTCTTCCATGGCTTTGGCAAAAGCAAGTACGACATGGGTCGGAGAAGTAAAACGCCATTTTCCGCCTCCTTCTTCCATGCCTTTCCACTGATCATAAAGATCCAGTGAAAGTGAGCGGGCACAGCCTTCACTTTCTAGCAGCTTTTCCCTATTTGCAAGGATAAAGGAAAAGCCCGGCACACCCTGAATACACTTATTGGCACTGGAAATCAGAAAATCAATCCCCCATTCCTTCATCGGGATCTCGATGCCTCCAAAGCTGGACATGGCATCTACGATAAAGATTTTTCCTGCTGCCTTTGCAACTTTTCCAACTGCTTCAATATCATTCAAAATGCCGCTGGTCGTCTCACTATGTACCATAGCAATATGTGTGATCATCGGATCTTTTTTCAAGAGCTCTGCAATCTTGTCTGCATCCGGCTGCTTCTTGTTTGATTCCTTATAAACGACATAGTTCACGCCGGCATGACGACAGATATCCACCATACGAAGACCATAAGCACCATTTGCCGCGATCAGGACCTTGTCCTCTCTCTTTACGATACTGGTCAAAACAGATTCCACACCAAAGCTGCCGCTTCCCTGCATCAGAACAGCTGTATATTCCGGCTCCTCTACCTGGCCTAATTTCAGAAGGCCTCTGCGGATTCGCTGGGTAATCTCCTTATAATCATCATCCCAGGTACAATGATCGAAAAGCATCTCCTGCTTTACAGTGTCCGTTGTCGTAAGCGGTCCCGGTGTCAATAATTTATATTTTTTCATATCGAATTTCTCCTTTTCCTTTCTTTATACGGGCCTTAACCCTTTCGTATCCTATGGACAAATCTTCTTTTTCCGCCCATAGGATACGAAAAGGGACGCTTACCGCGCCCCTCCCGATATTTTTATCAAGGTTTTGCAGCTTCGGAAATTTCCTGATGATGCTCATAGAGCTCAAAGGTCAGCTCCTCGCTGAAGGTCTTCGGATAAGCAGATTTGTTGCTGCTGTCTGAACTTTCTCCTTCATAGAGTGCATTCGGATAGTAGGACTGCAGCTCGGCACGGCCGTTCTTGATGATGCATTCTGCCATTTCCATTGCAAGAGGATTGGTATCATCGCCCTTATCCAATACTGCTACAGACTCTGTCAGAGAGAAGTTTCCTTCTGTCGGATCTACATAATCGATCGGAAGGCCTTCTTCTTTGGCAGCAACTGCCTGATGTCTTAAGCCAAATCCAATTGCAACTTCACCATCCTCGCAAAGCTTGAGCGGTGCAGAACCGGAAGACTCGATATGGTCTCCTGCATTCTCATAGATCTGACCAAGGATTGTCTGTGCTTCATCCTCTCCATACTCAGAGATCAGCGCCTGCAGAAGCAGCCATGCTGTAGAAGAAGATTTTACATCTGTTACTGCCAGATAGCCGGAATAAACCGGATCTGCCAGATCTTTCAGACAGGTCGGTGTCGGCAGATTGTTTTCTTCCAGAAGCTCTGTATTAACAATAATTGCTCCCTCCTGAGATGTGATCGGAGCTGTATAATCCGGCACTTCCTCTAATGTATTCACATCAAAAGTCAGCGGAAGGAACATATTGTTCTGTTCCTGGGCACTCTTCAGATAGAAGGTACTCATGGTTACCATATCTGCTTCCAGATTGGTTCCCTCTGCCAGAAGCTTTCCGCCAAGCTCTGAAGTACCGAAGGTCTCAAATACATATTTGCCTTCGTATCCGTTGTCATCCAAAGCATCTGACATAGCTGTAATTGCTTCATCATCCGCATTGGAATAAATTACAACCTTCTCGTCTGAGGAAGAGGATCCTGTAGATGTCTCTTCTGCCTGTGCGCTTTCGCTGCTTCCTGCTTCCTTGCTTGTGCTGTCTGCTGCAGTGCTGCCGCAGCCTGCTAAGAGTCCGCAGACAGTTGTCATTGCCAGACCTAATGCCAGGATTCGATTCTTTTTCATAATTGTCTCTTTTTTCCTTTCTGATACTCTCATTTTTTACTTCCCTTTGCAGGGTTATTTGCAAGCCATGAAAAGATGGCCTTTGCAAGCAGGTTGGTTGCCAGGATCAAAATCGAAAGAACAAATACTTCATTATATTTATTCACATACTGCAGCTGTTTGATCTTGGTCGTAAGAACCATGGTCTTTGCTCCTGTGATAAATACCAGGGCGCTGATCGTTACCATGGAATTGATGAAGTAATAGCTGAATACCTCGATCAGGCTGGACGCCGCATTGGGGGTAACCACTCTCAGAATGGTCTTCAGCCAGCTGTCTCCCATCAGCATACCGGTCGTCTCCCAACCGGCATTCATCTTGGAAAGGGAATTCTTCATCATCAAATATGGGGTTGAAAAATAATGCACAATATTACAGAGGATCATCAGCCTGAAACTGTTCTGCCAGGAAGTTCCCGAAAAACTGAACATCAAAGCCAGACCCATTACCATGCCCGGGATCGTATTGGTCACAAGGGCAATGGACTCGATCGTGCTCTTGCAGGCTTTCGGCAGATTGCTTCTTGCCGTGATCAGAGCCGCTCCATAGGCAATGACTGTACCAAACAAAGCCGTCAAAGCTGCCATTCCTAAAGAATGCAGATATACCGTTCGAAGATCGTTATCGGCAAATACACTTTGGAAATGTTCCAGGGTAAAAGCCGTCTTGTAGGGCCATCTTTCTACCAATGGCACTACGAAAATAACGGTAAACATGGCAATTACCAGAAGGGAAAGCACTGCACAGCTCATTCCCCAGCTTCTGTCCCGAAGCTTATTTGCCCGAAGCTCTGCATCACTGATCCGGTCATAGCGAATGTTATAACGTTCCAGATAATGTAAGAGCAGAATACTCACGATGGAAGGCAAAAGCATAATAACCGATACAACCGCCCCTCTGTTGAAATCCGGAATACCTCCCAGCATTTCGTTATAAAGGGTTGTCGCGATCACATCATATTTTCCGCCTACAGAGGCCGGAATACCAAAATCTGTAAAACAGAGGAAAAAGGTCTGGATAAAGGCACCTGCCAGGGTTCCCAGCAGGGGTCTTAATACAGCGATCCAGAAGGTGGAAGCCGGGCCATCTCCCATCGCTTTCGAAACGATCAGGGTCTTTTTGTCCACATAACTCATGGTGTTGTGGATCAGGAGATATGCAACCGGAATGGTATAGATCACATATCCGACCAAAAGACCGCCAAAGCCATAGATATTAAATAACTGATGCCCGAATAATCTTGTGATCAGTCCCTGCTTTCCGAAGGAATAGATAATGGCAAAACCATAGGTAATGGTCGGCAGAAACATCGGAAGTACTGCGATCGCCTGCACAAGCTTTTTGCCATTCTCCGGAATTTTGGTGTAATGCACAGTATATGCCATTACAAAGGCAATCAGCACTGCCAGCAGGGCAGATACCGCAGAAACGAGAAAGCTGTTTGCCAGAATCTGTCCAAAATGCTTTCCGGTCAGAACAGACTGATAATATTCCAGGCTCAAACCGCTGCCTGTCCAAAAGGATTTGAACAAAAGACGGATAACCGGAATGACCAAAAAGGCTGCAAAAAGAAGGGCCAACAAAAGAAAGATCAGCATCAGCCCCTTATTACGCTGCTTCATACGCACCTCGCATAGGCAGCTTCATTCAGATTGGCTGCACCGAAAAGGGCGTAAATATTGTTGCGCTTGATCTCCAGCTGATTGAGAATGAATTTACGAACAAAGTCATCCTTTGGCTGCTCGATGATCTCCGAAGGCTGTCCATACTGGGCAATACTTCCCTGATTGATGATCAATACGCGGTCTGACAGGGTCAAAGCCTCTTCCGGATCATGGGTTACGATAATCGTTGTCAGATGAAATTCTCTGGCAATGGTCTTGATCCTGTCCTTAATGGATTCCTTGATCACACCATCCAGGGCGGAAAGCGGCTCATCCAAAAGAAGGATTCTCGGTTTCATCACCATGGTACGGGCCAGTGCCACTCTCTGCTTCTGGCCTCCGGACAGCTGGTCGATTCTTTTCTTCAGATGCTCCTGCAGATCCAAAAGCCGGATCAGCTCCTCAACCTCTTCTTTACTGGAAATTCCCGGCTTGTTTTTCAGGCCATAGACGATATTCTGTTCCACGTTCAGATTGGGAAATAAGGCATAATCCTGGAAAACAATATTAAAGCCTCTTTTTTCCATTGCGGTATGGGTCAGATCCTCGCCATTGTAGCGAATCACACCGCCGTCAGCGTCTGTAATTCCCAGGATCAGGTTCAGCAGAGTTGTCTTGCCACAGCCGGAGGGGCCCAGGATGGAAACAATCTCTCCCTCCTCGACCTGAATGGAAATGTCCTTCAGCACCGGTGTGCCATCAAATGATTTCTGTATATGTTCAAGTTCAAGCATTGCGCTTACTCCTTTCTTCCTTCGTGCTGTCTTTTTCCCCAGCAACTTTTAAAAGGATAACAAAAGCCCATTTTCCCTTCCATCAAAGTCGTCTCAAGCTTTTGTGAAAGGATTGTAAAGATTGCAATTTCTATGTAATAGGGAAAAAATCTGCTGCAGTGCGATTCCTGCGGAGCCTTTTTATCTTATAGAAACGAAGTTCCTATAAGATAAAAACGCCGGCCATTGGCCAGCGTTTACAGAATCAATATTCTCTTTTTCTTTTGTAATACAGCAGATAGTATACGATTCCTGCAGTGTCAGCAAGGAACCAGCCGATCGGAACCGCCCACCAGATACCGGTAACCCCAATCGCAGGAATTGCAGACAAAAGATAGGCCAGAAGGACTCTCGTTCCCAGGGAAATAATCGTCAGTACCAGGGAAAGAGCCGGTCTGTTGATTGCCCGATACAGTCCATACAATAAGAACAATATTCCGATGCCGCAGTAAAAGGCTCCGACCACACGCAGATAAGAGATCCCCACTTCCAGAATCTGCGTCTCATCGGCATGGATAAAAATCAGAAGAAGCGGTTTTGCACAGACTACAACAATAACCGATACTGCCAGGGAAAAAAGCACAGCTGTTAAAACCGCACTACGAATCCCTTTTTTGATACGGTCTTTCTTTCCGGCTCCATAATTTTGGGCAATAAAGGTAGAAAAGGCATTGCCAAAATCCTGTAATGGCATGTAGGCAAAAGAATCAATCTTAACCGCTGCCGCAAAGGCCGCCATAACCACCGTACCAAAGCTGTTTACCAGCCCCTGCACCATCAAAATTCCAAGATTCATAACAGACTGCTGCAGACAGGTAAGTACAGATGCCCCTGCGATTTCACTGATATTTTCTCTGCTCAGATGCTTATGCCGGTCTTCCAGCTTCAGCCAGGAACAGCCTGCTTTGGTATAGATCAAAATTCCAATTCCCGTTATCCACTGTGCGATTACCGTAGCCCAGGCAGCTCCCGCTACCCCCATATGGAAGAGAAGGATAAAGGCAAGATCCAATACAATGTTCGTAACCGCTCCTATCGCCAGAAAGAATAGTGGTGCGGCGGAATTTCCTACTGCACGAAGCAGGGACGAATAATAATTATATAGAAAGGTTGCCGCAATTCCCCAGAAGACCGCCCACAAATAGCTGCGCATGAGAGGATAGACCGTCTCCGGCACCGACAGAAAATGCAGAATCAGATCCAGCTTCCAGAAAACAAAGAGATTTATGAGCACTGTCAATCCTGCCGTCAAGACAAAGGCAGCATACATATCCTCTTTTAAGCGATCTATATTTTTCTCACCATAGCGGATTGCAAAAACCGCTCCGCTTCCCATGCAAAGTCCAAGGAAGATAGAGGTAAGAAAGGTCATTAAGCTATAGGCTGAACCGACTGCTGCCAGGGCATTGGCTCCCAGATATTGTCCGACAATCAGTGTATCCACAATATTGTATAGTTGCTGCAAAAGATTTCCACAGATCATAGGCACTGCAAAGCGCAGCATGGTCCCTGTAATTGAGCCTTGGGTTAAATCAATCTGCATGATAGTTCTCCACAAATTTCGATTTTTCATCCCACCTGCAGCACTGTCATGCTTCTTACTCTCGATGTGCTAAGAAGCATCCCGTCTCATGAGAATAGATGACCCCTACTGCCTGCAAATAGGCGTAGATGACCGTAGTCCCCACGAACTTCATGCCGCGCTTTTTCAAATCCTTGGATATAGCATCGGATAACTCCGAGCTTGTCCGTCCCGTTTCATAAATTACTTTGCCGTCCGTCCAGTGCCAGAGGTAATTTGAGAAGCTGCCGTATTCCTGCTGAATCTCGCGAAATACCTGTGCATTGGTAACAGCAGCTTGTATCTTCAGACGATTGCGGATGATACCGGGATTATTCCGTAGGGCTTCCAGCTTGGCCTCATCATAGGCACAGACCTTCTCCAAGTCAAAGCCATCAAAGGCCTCACGGAATGCATCCCTTTTATTGAGGACGCATTCCCAGGACAATCCAGCCTGAAAGCACTCCA
>CAVFAT010000002.1:41414-151514 GCA_963620785.1 Bacteroidaceae bacterium | reverse complement strand
GACCAGAAGGTCGAACAGCCCCAGCCCCTCGCCGAGGATGAGAAAATACCAGAATATATCGTCCCACTCCCTTCAGATATCCACTTTTTGCCTTTTCCTCGGTGTCGTCAGATTCATCATAAGCGTCATATGGGGCAGATGGATCATGGGGCTTTTTCTTAAACGGCGAGCAAAGCCTGTCACCGGTGAAGAGATACTTATCATCAATGAGATACACCATGTGTCCCCATGTATGGCCCGGAACAAGAAAGCACTCTATCTTGACGCCGTAAATGTCCAGCACCTGGTCATCATGCAAAAGCTGTTTTTCATTGTTTATAGTGACCGACGGCAGCTTGTACAGGCGATAAAGCACTTTGCGGTAAAAGAAAATATTAGCCACCCATTCGCGTACGCAGGCAACATTTTCATCAATCCATCCCGTGTTCAAGGGCTTGAATATTTCCCGTCCACGGTAGACCCTGCTCATTGCCCTTTTCTGAAATTCCGTAGCTTTTTTTGACATAGCGAACACCACCCTTTTGAATGTCTGTGCATCCCTGGCACTTTTTCACACGAATATGTGAATTATCCTATTTAAGTATATTAGGTTCAACTAACCCAAACGCCTTCAAAAAGTCTCGCGTAAAGCATCCCGCCTATCCATAAAGCCAACCTTAAACATCTATCCGGATATCGTCGTGGCTATTCCAGTACTATTTCCCATGTGTTTTATTTGGCAACCAAGCGAACCACCGCCAAAGAACGCCGTAAGCGTCTCTAGAATGACGCATACAGTATAACAAAAAACTCCCACAAATGGCATATTTTAGCCTTTTGTGGAAGTCCTAATATAATCTGGTAAGCTATTTGACTAGGGTAAAAGTTTTTTGTTTTTTCCAGTGGAAGCGTTTCGTCTTATGATTTTACCACCTTACTGCACTTTTACATCCGGATTCTTCTCACCGAATTTTTCCTTCAAAGTTTCGTAGATCTGACTGCGTTCTTTTCCCTGCTTCTCCATATTTTTGATGGTCTTATATGCTGCAAAGAGGGTGGATGGTCCTATCTCACTGCTAAAATAGCCGATTCCCTGATTCCATGCCAAAAGTTCAAACACATCATCTAATGCAGCACTGTCAAGCCCGTGAATATATGCCTTGACCAGTTCTCGCGTTGCCTGACGCATCCTTCCTGCACCCACTGCATTTGTGAGCGAAAGCAACAAGCGAATCTCATATGGAAGATAGCGCTTTTCATCATTCCAGGTGAGATCCCAGAAATTTACTGCAATACCGCCAAGCTTTTCATCGATCAGCGGCATATTTGTAAGTGCCGCCGGGCGCATGGGAATGTCTTTTTCCGCATTCTTTTTCTCAGTTCGGTAGAAGTACGCGTGAAATTCTGCATCGCCTTTTTGCACGGTGTAATGTTCAAATCCAAGTTCCTCCATGACTTCATATAATGGAATCGGATCAAAAGACTGCACAATCTCAATTCCATCTCCGACCGCAAGGGATATGGCTTGATTTTTGAGTCCAGGGAAAAAATTACCTTGAATGCCACGCACATCAATTGTTTTAAATTTCTGCTGCTTATCTTTCCAATCTGAGTAATTCATGATGAATACCTCCTTAAAATTTTAATAATTGTCGGTTACCGTCTATTTTGCCGTCCGGATTTTCTCTAATTTTTCTCTAATCTTGTCTTTCTGAGGTAATTATATTGGAAAGAGTATAGCATGTATGTGGTTATAACCACATTGCGGAAGGGATGATTTAATGCATATAAAATTTCTTAAAACTAAAACTACTATGATATTTCATGAAATAGACGAAGACAAGATTGCAGATTTTCTAAAATTTCTTTGTGCGTAAGCGACTTTAGAGAACGCTTACGCTGCAGTTCTCATGGATATGTTCTGGATGCTGTAGTGTGTCGGAATGGCCTGCTTCTGTTATAAGAGAGCTGTAGTTGTGATTTGCCGGAAGATAATGAAGGCGAGAGTGATGAAGTAGGGAAGAAAAAAGCAAGCAATCTTCCGGAAAGGGACATAACAAAGCGTCGGTACTTAACGAACACGCCGATCAGGCGATGTGAGTTTAGAACCGCTACGCTTTGTACTAAGCGCGAGCGGTCCCTGGAGGAAGATGCTTCTTTTTTATTCATTCACTGTCACCTATTCACCTCAATCCCATCATTCATAAGTTCACCAATGCACCACATTCATAAATGCACCACATTGAATTTGCGAAAAATTATTAGCAGTATGCCACATTCATCGATACAGCTCATCCACCAATAAATAAAAAAGAAAAACAGACAGGCGACACTTTCGTATCGCCTGCCTGCATCACTTAGAGCACTTGGTTTTTAAAAGCCCTCATCCAGCAATTACGCTGGTAATTATTCTGGTAACTATGCATCACAGTAATATGCAGCATAGTAACCATGCGAGTAACCATACTAGAAATTAGGCCAGAAATTAAGCTTTTCAGTCCTCCTTCTTTTTCCTCTTGTAACGAGCACTGGTATAGAGCATAGAAACAAATGCACCCGTCATCAGCAATGCCCAAAGGATATACTGAGAATCATCTCCGGTCTTTACGTTCTTAGAAGTGCTACCCGTATTTGTAGTCGAGTCAGTCTTCGCAGAATCTTTTGGATTGTTATTATCCGGAGTTGTCGGATTAACCGGATCTTCCGGTTTTACCGTATTTGTAATGGAGGTGGATGCAATCTTGTCCTCGGACTTGCCATAGGTAAGAATACTTCCTTCCGTTACGGTATAATTTGCACTTGTGTTCTTGCTTAGCTCTTCTGTTACCCGGTACTGAACCTCAACAGATTTGCCATTTGCATCTAAAGCATGAGCTGGCAGATTCTCCCAGCGGAAGCCTGTCCATTCGGAATCAGTCATCTTGCCGGAAATCGTCTGTGTCACATCAGAGCTGGTCCATACCTTAGTGCCCTGATCTTCTGCTGCATCCGGAATCTCACTTTCCTCCAGCTTGCTTACATTCTGCCAGGTCTTACCCTGATCCAGACTGTACTGAAGGGTAAAGCTTACGCTGGAGTCTCTTAAGCCTCTTGCGTTTGCATTATCATCCCAGATCTTTGATGCCGTAACCGTAAATGTATTTACTTCATGTGTATTGGTTACCTTGATGGCTGCAGTTGCATCTGCACTAATGGTGCTTGCCGCATCTGCAGCAGAGCTTATAGCCTGGTCTGTCTTTCCGCCAGTCTTTATCTGAAGCAGATCAAGTCCGGTCAGGTCTGCAAGGGTATCGAGTACATTTCCAGCCGCATCAAGGATGGAAGACTGCACCTTTTCTGTGCCTGCTTCATAGCTGCTGCTGTAATGATCCGTATCGGCTTCTTTGACATAGTAGCTTGCCTTTCCGGAACCGTCTCTCGAATAGATCGGAAGATGCTCCCAGGTGTAGGTCGGCCAGCTGCCGTCATTTTCTGCCTCAATCGTAATCGTGTCGATGACCTCATCATATTCCGTATCACCGATCTTATCAAGTCGGTGAAGCTCAAGGTCGATGCTACCCGGTCTTAATCCATCACGATCATTGCCGTCTGCCCAGGTCTTGCTTACGCTGATGCTTCCTGTAGCCAGGCTGTTGATTGCCGTTACGGACCAGGCCTCGTTATCATTTTGTTTTGTTGTAATCTCCGCATCATAGGCGCCTGCCCTGCTGCAGATCTTTCTTGTTCCTTCTGTGTCTTCTTCTGCATCGCCGGTAAGCGTGTCATTTTTGGAAGCAGCATCCTGGCTTAGACAAAGAATCGTCTGTCCATTGAGTTCGACGCTGTATTCACTTACGCGGTACTGATAGTATGTGCCGTCCTCTGTAATGAGAGGCAGATCATTTAATACAATATCCTGCCAAGCACCCTGACTATCTCCGCTCATGCTGACATATCCGTCTATGCAGATTGCATCTTCGCCGGTCTGAGAATAAGCCGTCCAGCTTTCTCCGCCGTCTAATGAATATTCTACCAGGAAGGTAATCTTGGAAGGACGGGTGATATCACCCCAGCTCTCATCTCCCTTCCAGCTCTTGCTGATGGTCATGCTTGTTGTCATCAGCTTGTTGGTGATGGTCTGACTAGAATCAGCATCCCCGGAAGCATCTCCGGAAGCGCTGTCATAGCTTACGCGATAACCATTTGCTGACTTACCGACTGCATTTCCTTCTGCGTCCGTCTCAAATACCTGATAGCTGATCTTTTTGCTTACGCCATTTACCAGTACTGTCTGCGGCAGATTCTCCCAGCTTGCTGTCTGGCGATTGCCGTTTTGCTCATAGGAGCTCTGCACTTCCTGAATCACCTTGCTTGTTGTATGAACACCGCCGTCTGCATAACGAATATCTTCGCCGCTTGCACTGACTGCTTCTGCCTGTGTAACAAGAGCCCAGTCATCTGATCCATCTATCTGATACATCAGGGTCAGATAGATAGAAGAAGGTCTCTTGCTAAAGAGGTCAGACTGATCATCCCATACCTTTGCGGCGGTCAGTGAAGTCTTCTTCGGAGTATGAATATTCTTAATGATCAGCTCCTGTGTGGTATCAGGAATTAGACTAACCTTTGACTGCGATGCATCTGAATAATCTGCACTTCCGTCATTATAAATGCATGTATATCCATCAACTGAAGTCTCCTCTACATAATAAACAGAAGGAGTACTTGCACTGCCTGTCTGATAATAAGGAAGATTCGTCCATTCATATGCCCAGGTATTTGCATCACCTGAAGCCTGCTGGTAAATCGTTACCGGATTACCATATTTTTTGCCATCACGGTAAAGCTGTACGCTGATACCTGCATTTTCTTCTGCTGCCGGCCGCATCTGATCTCTGTCATCCTCATCCAGCCATTTTTTGATAACTCTCAGTTGAGCTGTCTTTAAGGTATTTGTAACAGTGATGCTGGCTGAGCTGCTGCTATTGTCTAAAGTGACGTTGTTATTATCAGGAACAATCGCACTTGACGGATAGCTGCTGCTGTAACTGCTTTCATATCCGTTGACTGCCTGCTCAACCACCTTGTAAGTAAAGGCGTTTCCATCCTTGTTGTAGACCGGAAGATTATTCCAGGTATAGGAAGCACTTCCGTCTGGTCCAACAGTAACAGTCTGCGTTTTGTAAGGCGTAGACAGATTATCACTCCGATAGAGCTCATAAGTAATGCTTGTCGGGCGTTCACTTTCAAGACCGCTGTCACCAGACCAGATCTTATCTACGCTGATACTTCCATTCGCCTGCGTATTCTTAATCATGCTTGTTACGGTTTGGTCCTCAGTTAAAGTGAGAGCCACCGGTGAGTCTACCCAAGAACCTGTGCTTGTCTGGTAGCTTACAGTGTAGCCATTGATGGTGCTTGCTTCTTCAACCTTATACTGAATCAAATTACCATTCTTATCCTTAAGCGGCAGATTTTCCCAGGTATAGGTCCATGGATCACTTACTGCAGAAGCTTTTACAAGCTCCTGTGTTTCAAGAAGGCTCCAGCTGCTGTCATCATTAGGATCCATCTTACGATAGAGCTTAACCTCAACCTTATCCGGTCTAAGTGATGAATCGCTGTCATTCCAGAACTTCTTTACGGAAAGGCTTCCCATCGGAAGGCTATTGGTCAGCGTGATAGAAGCTGTCTTTACAGAGCCTGCATCGCTGCTAGCCGAAGCATAAGATACGATCGTTGAAGACTGATTATAATGTGCATTGATATCGGAAGCATCCTCTCCTTCTGTAGGAGAATTGCATTCTACTACCCGATAATAAACGGTAGCCGAGCTTCCGCCTGTCGGATCAGTTGTCGTACGTACCTTTTCAGGCAGATTCTCCCAGTTGACAATTGAACTGGTACGAACATTGCCGATCTTCTGAATCTGAATCTTCTGAATCAGACTGCTTGTTGTATAAACCTTACTGCCATCTGCATAGCTATTTGCATAAGCATCCTTGCTGTCTGCATGCTCTACATCTGACCAGTTTACCTGATCCGTTGAATACTGAAGCTTCACATAGAGGTAGCTTGCCGATACATTGTAGCGGTCATTTGCATCCTCCCATTCCTTGCTGGCGGATACTGTGAAGTAGTTTGGCGAAATCGTATTTGTAATACTTGCAGAGCTGGTCTGATTCTCATTCAAATCAATACCGCTGCTTGCAGCTGTAGTCTCAGAGTATTCTGCAGTTGCGGGACTATAGGTTACATTCCAGTCGCTTTCTGCATTTGTTTCTTTAATTGTATAATTTGATTTATCACTTCCATTCTGCTTGTATACCGGAAGTTTATCCCAGGTATAGCTCCAGTTATTAGCAGGAGTAAGTTCTATCTCACTTCCTAAGGCGACGCCATCACGATAAAGCTGAACGGTAATGTCCTTTCTGTTTGCTTCTCGGTTCTGGTCGTCATTCCAAATCTTACTTACGGTTAAGTTGCCATAAATCAGGCTGTTACTTGCAGTCAGAGAAAGCTTGCTATCGGTAGCTTCTGAAGTCGTATCCTTCAAAGACAGAGTCCATGTATTCTCACTTCCGGAGACCTTAGAGATCTGCCACTTGCTGTTAGCATTTGTAATCGACAGATCCATATTGTAGCCGGATTTATTGATCACTGCATTTCCAAACTTATATTGTTCGGTAATGGTATAGCTGTAAGCATTGCCATCCATGTCATAGAGAGGCAGATAAAAATCACTGCTCTTCCAGCTATTGCTGCTATTTAGCGTGATCGGATTGTTCTCTGTTCCAACGGCTGTCGTCGTGCCATCGGAAAGAAGAAGGCCGGATCCGCTTTGACTTCCGTGTGTCCAGTTAACCTTAATGAGGAGGCTATCAGGACGAACAGCATCTGCCCAGCTGCCTTCATTTGACCAGATCTTACTGATCGAAGCAGTCTGCTTAACTAAGGTATTTTTGACAGTAAGGCTCAGCTTCTGATTATCCTGATTGTTCTTTGCAAAAGAATCCTCAGGGTAGTTTACAGTATATCCATCGATCGTATTAGAGTCCTTTACAGTCGGACTTGTACGATCCTTTGTCTCAGCTGTTACCTCAACGACTCTGTAGGTCAGTTTGCTGCTTCTTCCATTATTGTTGTAATTAACAGGAAGATTATCCCAGCTTGCCTTTTCACTTGCATTGCTTACGGACTGAACCAGAGCGGAACTTGTATAAGCGATCGGAGTTGTCTCTCCGGATGCGCAAACATACTGTCCATTTTCATCAAAACTTGCATTTGCTTTTACAAATTCCCAATTATTTGTAGTCGGATTTTTGTACTGCAAAGCAAGGTAAACTTTAGCTTCGCTGCCATAGTAATTACTCAGATCATCCCAGCTCTTGGAAGCTGTAATTGTGCCTCGGTAAGGACTATGTATATTCGTCAGATTTGCACTGCCTGTATTATTCGCATCATCCCAGCTGAATTTGCCGCTTGTACTATCACCGTCAACTTTAAGATCGAAGAGATAGTGATAGCCGGAATCACTGACGGCTTTACCGTTGATGCTTACCTCTTTATAGGTGTAGTCAGAATAACTTCCGTTTACATCATTTTGATACAGAGGCAGCAGAGTCCAGGTATAGGACCAGTTATTAGCTGCATTCAGTGTAATCGGATCGCCATAGGTTTCACCGTCCCGATAAAGCTGAATCTTAACATCTCCCTGCAGTCCGTCACGGTTATTTTCATCAATAAAGCTCTTGGTCAGACTTCGCTCTGTCGTAGAAAGCGTATTGGTGAAGGTCACCGTAGTACCCGTGGAACCGGTTTTGATGTTTGATTTTGTTTCAAAACTAAGACCACTAGAATTGGCATCCTGCCAGTCTCCACCCTTGTACTTTATCTGGTATTCCGAAATCGTATACTGAATTTCTCCGCCGTATTGATCATAGCGAGGCAGACTAACGCTGGTATCTGCAGTTGCATTTGCAAGATCTGTAACTTTAAGGTCGATTTCCAAATTCGTTTGCTCAAATGTATACTCGGTTCCTTTCGAATCCTGATATGTGATGTGGAATCTGATGTATTCCGGTAAAGCCTTTAGATTAACAAGTTCTGCTATCTTATTATTATCGATGGCTTTCTGTGAACTCTGTTCTTGCCAAGCTTTTTTGATACTTATCTTCTTGTATTCAATCTTATTTTCAATTGTACCTGCAGCAGGACTCTGTCCATCCTCGACATTAAAGGTGTATCCGTAAACAAGAGGGTTCTTGCTCAGCACATTGCCACCATTGCAGACATAGCTGCTATTACTAATAGCTTGTCCATCCGCTCTTTCCTCAATGACACGGTAGGAAATCAATTCGGATTTTCCGTCAATAGACGGAGTATCCCAGTATTTCTTCAGGTATTTCCAGTACATCCAGTCTTGCAGAGTCGCATCTTTCGTAACTTCATAAGATGCCTGCGGAGTATAATCATCATCTTTCGGAATCAGAGTGAAGTTTGCAATGTTGCTGTCTCCGCTATTCGTCATAGAGATCCAGTCACTATTGTTATTCTTATTGCCTCCTTGTTTTAAATACTGGAGCGTGAATTTCATTGTTGGACGGAGTGTTTTCTCCCAATCAGCCTTATCATTCCATTTCTTTCGTACGGAAAGTGTGATGGTCTTTCTGTCATCTTTAAGCGTATTTGTGATCTTCGCAATATAGCTGATCGATCCATCCCTTTCTTCAATTTTAGACCAAGCTACATCTGATGCTTCATATTCAGCACTTGTTATTTTGCCTTCACTAACATCAAAATAATTTTCAAGGTCGGCATCACTGAACCAGTCAGGAAGCAGGAAATAATCAGAATAATAGGTGCTGGAAGTGATATTTCCATCAGCATCATATTTGATATCTGCTTCGGCATCATCGCTGGTATTCAGCGTATAGGTATGTGAACCATTCTTGGAGCTGATCGTCATTTCAAGAGAAGCAGGTCTCGTATGATCACGTCCACCATTATCAATCCATTCCTTAGCCAGACGTGCCCTTCTGGTTTTTAAGAGGTTCTTGGCAGTTATGGTATAGCTTGTTGTTTTGCTGCCATTTTCGTCTTGAGCAGTAAAGGTGCTGCTCGTAATCGTACTCTTTACGCCATATGCTTCGTCGCCATTGTTATAGCTTATATCTACCTCAGATCCGTCAAGATTTTTCCAGGTAAGAATCTCACTGACACGATACTGGTAGTCACTGCCATTAACTGTTGCAGCAGGAAGATTCTCCCACTTTACTTTTGTATTAAAGAGGGAAGCAAAAGTATCCTCTGTAATACTGTTAAGATCAACCTCGTAGCCAATGACATCAGATTCGTCAAGGGTGATCTTATGATCACTATCTATCTCTGATGCTTTGACTTTTGACCAGTTTTGGCCATCAGTTGAGCGTTCAACGACAAATTTCATTTTTAAGGGCAGAGCATTCATTTCACGAAGTTTTATAAACTGATCGTAGGTGAAGCTCTTTTCGCCGGCATCAGATGTGCTGGCATTTGTTATCTGGTAGTACCAATTTTTGTTCAGCTGAATCGTCACAGAGTTATTCAGCTTATTCTTGATATTGTCTGTGTTTTGCTCAATCATCTGATAATCGCCGATCAGATCATTTGCTGCATTAGCGGTACCGATCAGCTGATCGCTTTCATCCAAAAATTCCTCTTTGGAGATATAGTAGCGATATGTATTGCCGGCAGTGTCATATTTGGGCAGATTCTTCAGTGCATCGACTTCATCGGAAGAAGGGTCGCTGTTGTCTACCGTCCATTCTGTGGCAGATGCATTACTTGTTGTTTTGCTGAAGGTGATGCTTCTGCTCCAGCTCTTATCTACTTTGTCATTTGCACTTCGGCTGATGGTCAGACGAATCTTTGCCGGACGATAAGCACTGTTATCTACATAGGCATCTGCCCATTTTTTCACCGGGTTAAAGGAAATGGTCGGCTCACCTGTATAGGTATTGTTGAAGGCAAGCGTTTCATCCTTTGCATTGTAATAAGTACTGTCCTTTTCGTTCAGTTCCAGATTGATATAGTGACGCTTTTCAGCATCTGTCTGGTCTGAAGCAGGATAGCTTTTATCTCCTATTGTAATCGTACTGTCATAACCCTTTACAGAAGATTCTGTCACATAGAAAAGGAAGGGTCTTCCGTTGGGGGCATAGTAAGGAATTGTCGAATTAACGGCTTCAAATTTGCTGAAGCTTGCGTAGATCGATCCACTTTCCTCATCGATCGTAAAGCTGTCATAGGCAGAAGTATCTTCTGCAGCAGGATCATAGGTAATGGTCTGCATTTCAACCGCTTTTCCGATCGGATTGCCATTTTCGTCCTGCATGACGGCATATAAGGTGATATCTACCGGAGACAGATCTTTTACCGTAAGGTCAGGATTTTCATTTAAAGCCTCATCACTGATGGTCCAGTTCTTGCCTACCTGAATCTTAACATAAGGCTGCTTTGTTACATCATATGTATTGGTCAGATAGAAATAAGCCGCATTATAGGTTGGATTCTCCTGGTAGCCCTCGATTTGCTTGCCATCCTTATCACCAAGCTCGATCGCATAATAATAGTAGACATTGCCGTAAGGATCGTATTTCGCAAGTTCGGTTTTGACCGTCTTTTCATTACCGTCTGCATCATAAACAGTATGGGTATCAGCCTCACCGTCATGATCCAGATCCTCGTATTTAATACGGTAGGTATAGCCGGTAAAGCTATAATCTCCTGCAGTCGTATCATGCAGGGTGAATTCCGCTACTTCTTCGGCAGAAGAATCCTTAATCCATTCCTCCATCTGAGAATGGGTATATTCGCTCAGATCCTGATCCTTATTAATCGGTGTTGTGGAACGGTAAAGTGCCATCTTTACTGTGGGCAGATCATCCGTATCAACAGAGAAGGGAATCGTATTCCAGATCTTTCGTCCACTGATAGTACGGCTTTCCTGCTTCTCATTTACGATCGTTCTGGAATAGTAAGCACCTGCATCTCCATTTCTGCTATGTACACCATCCGACAGAACCAGAAGGGAGTTAGATTCATGTTCTTTATAGTTTGAATAACTATAGTAATCATAAGTCTCTTTTGCTGTAGCCGAATCACTTGTATTGACATGCAATGCATCCCAGCTCATATTTCCGTAGAATTCATTGCCATAGTAGGCGGAGTCTTTGGAAATACCATTCTCAATCGCAAAATAGATATAAGGATAGCCATCCTCATCGTACTGTGCCACGCTGCCGACATCAATTGACCAGAGGTATTTGTTTCCTGCTGCATCATAGTAACGGTCAGCGGTAATGGTTGTGACCTTCTCTGCAATCTGAGACCAGGTAGCAGAGTTTGAGTAATACTTGCTGAAAAGAGAAGAAAAAGCTGCTTCCTGCGTGGAGAAGGTTCCTAAAGAGGAGGTCTCTTTCCAGAGGCTGTCACTTTCCAGCCAGTCCTTTAAGGTATATCTGTTATTGTTGATCCATACATTGCTGGATATACGGTAAATATCAAAATAAATATTCGGACGCTGGTCTGTTTCATCAGCATCGTCATACCATACCTTATAGAAGTTCAAGTTATAGCTGCCGGTCAGGCTGTTGCTAGCTCTCCAGTAGGTCCAGTCATTTGTATGGTGAAGCTTGCCGTAAACGGTTCCATTCTCTCCCTTGCTTGTATCAAGACTGCAGGAGGAGGAATAAGTGAGACCATCTACTGTGGCAGAACCATTCTTGATCTCAACAGCATCTCCACTGCCATCATAGATCGCGGTCTCCTTCAGGCTATAGCTGATAAGAACACCGTTTTCATCATATTTTGGAAGATGCTTAAGCTGGATCTCATAGCTTGTTACTTCATCCAGATTAGTCTGCTTGTTTACTTCCGTATTGGCTGTAATCTGATAGCTTGCACCACGTAATCCTGTAATGGATCCGGAGGAGGAAGAAGAGTCAAGTGAAATACCGAAAATATCCTCGATACTATTCTCAACAAAACTAATCACCTTTCCTAGTGGGTTCACATCATGGTTGACACCAAGATCAAATTCGAAGACAGGGGTATCACTGCCATTCTGATAAAGGGCAAAGTGTCCTGTTCTGTTCTCACCGCCGTCGGCCCAGGTCTTGATCAGATCCAGGTTGAGCTTGCCGATACGGGTGTCGGTAATGATATAACCATCCATTTCGGCATAACCAATATAACCGGTTCTTTCGTTAATGGAATAGGTATAGTTAGAATCTCCTTCTGTATCATAAGTATCATCCGCAAGAAGACCGAGCTCAGTGTCGGAGGAGCTGATGCTATTCTTCAGAGCAGAAAGATCTTCTTCCGACCATTCCAAATAGTTTCGCCAATTCTGAGGATTCAGAGAGATATCATCATCCACATTGCCTGCGAAATTCATTTCTGCCAGGGTTGTTGCGCTTGAGGGGAAATAGATGCTTTTATCTGTTTTTCCTTCTGCATCGCTTACTGTGACAGCTTCTGTATCACCGGTACCCAGCTCGACGATCAGAAAGTCGTCCTGCGTGATCGTTTCGGGCAGAGTTCCGGCTGCGGTCCACTGTCCATCTGCATAGTGATAATAAGAAGTGCCGGAACTTATATGGGCTTTCTTATACCAGAGTCCGGAATCGGTCAGCGTCATGGTATCAACAAGACCATAGCCGTCCTCGCCGATATAATAAATACCGACTGTAACAGGCTTGCGGCTGATCAGATCGCCGTCATCCTTCCAAATCTTCTGAGCAGCAAGATATACGGAATTTCCGGGTCCATCTACATAATAGTTTGAAACATTGGCAATGAGTTCTTTGGCTGTTTCGTCTGCTTTGCCTTCTGCATTGGTAGGAGCAACTGCCATAGAGTAAGTGGTTTCTTTGCTCCATTTGCCACTTTCACCCTGCCCATCCAGATATCCGCCGTCAGACAGCTTGATTTCTTTGATGCTGTAGGTGTATTCGCGGCCTTCCTCATCAAAACGCTCAAGATCCTTGTAGATCATCTCCCATTTACTGCCATCCTGACTCAGGCTAGCGGCATTTAAGGTGATCTGAATCGGAGTTCCCTCTTCATCTTTTACGACATTGCCGTCTGCATCATAAACTTCAAAGATGGCATAAGCTGTATCCGGCAGTTTAGAGGTTACATTTTCACCGTTAACCGACCAGGTCTTATCAATCTTCAAAAGATAGGGTGCATTGATATCGTTACTTATGGTTGTCTGGCTAGAACCGTTGCCGTTAACAACTGTAGTGCTCTCTCCTGTGAGATAGAAATCAACCATCTCACCTCCAATACCCGGTGCATACTTACCGATAGAAACTGCTTCGGCTGTTTCATAGGTCATGGAATCGGGAGATACATTGCTTTCATCCCAGGTCAGTTCTTTTGTTTCAGAGCCGTTCAGGGAAACAGAAACTTCCTTCCAGCGATAGATAATGCTTTCGCCGGCTTCATTGTATTTTTTTAGATCCGGGCTGCTGCCGGTCTGGGTCATGCTTTCTGCACGGAAACCATCCAGGGTCAGGGTAACATCTCCGCTTTCGCTGTTGTCATGGCCATCCAGATCGCCCTGGCTGGCATTGATCCACTGATAGCTGATGCTGCCATCTTCTGCCGTCTGGCTCACCATTTTCTGAAGTACAAAGTTTACCTCTGCTCCATTCATTTCCTGCATAGCAGAAGCGTTGATGGTCTTGCTTACTTCTGCCTTTGTTGTAGCAGACAGCTTGTTGTCGATGCTGCCGCCGTTCAGAAGATATTTCGGATAATATACGCCATTATCCCGATCCAGATAGGAACCCTTGATTGCATCAAATACATCGATTACATCCTGGCTGGCATCTCCTGAAGCATTGTTTACAGCAGAAATATAATCACCGCTAAGGCCTTTTTCAATGGCAAAGTAAACCAGTCTTTGACCCTGGTCATTATATTTAGGAAGGTCTGTACAGACGGTATAGGTTCCGTCTTCTTTTTCAACATTAACAGTAGAGTAGCCCGCAACAGCAGATGCCTTATTGGTATTAAAGGAACCGCTTGTGACATCATCTTCCGTTGCCACATAGAAATAGAAATAGGCATCCGGTCTATTATTATTATTATTATTATCGGACCAGGTCTTGCTATAACTAAAATCTATCGTATTGCTCAGGAGCTCTGTCAGCGTACCGCCGTTATAGAGGGCAGTCGTATAAGAAGCATAATTGTCTACATTGCTGTAGCTGCCAATATAGGAATCACCACTGGTGCTGGCATCCGGATTAACCTGCGGATTTAAAATAATAGAGTAGATATAAGGTGCTCCGTAATTGTCTTCTTCTGCGCAATAAGAAGGAAGATTCACGAGGGAAATGCTCACTGATCCATCTTCATTATCGACAAAGGCAAAGTTAGCAGAAGTAATGCTATCTGTAATATCTACCGGCTTTGCAGAAGTATTGGCAACGTAACGCATCAGCTTGATCGTGCCGTTTGCAAGAAGTTTATCGATATCGTTTCTTACAGGTCTTGTAGTGTAGGCGTTATTATTGTCCTTCCAAACAATATTTGCCTGATAGGCAACCTGAACTGTATTGGTAATCGAAGCATTCATCTCAATCAGAGAAGTAGAGCCATCACTGACATACCCCTCCGGAACAGAAGTCTGTTTGATTGCATAGCTGATGCTGTGTGTCTGCTTTCCGTCACCAAGATTTTCGGTGTAGCTGCTTGGCAGATTTTCCAGAGTAAAGGCCCAGGTAGTCAGGCTGGAGTCTGTATCCGGATCAAGAGTCGGAATGCTGTCCAATCCATAAGCAGAAAGAGAGTCTGCACTAAGAGTCTGATACTCTCCTCCGTCGATGGAATACTGGATTTCATAGAGATCACGAATATCAGACCAGGAAGGTCTTTTGACCAGATTGGCTTCATCATTTCCGCCATTATCATTCCAATTAATGGTAAAGCTTGTAGAATCAGCTGTGCTTATCTTAGGAAGGTCGGAGTAGAGATTTACACTATAGAAATTGCCATCCTCATCATAAAGGGTGATGGCATAGCTGTCGCCGCCGACCGGAACGGTAAAGCTTCGGCTCAGTCCGCTTCCGTTGACAGTTACATTGCTGTCAGAGCAGCTTCCGGAAATGATTTTGATGTCAGATGGGAATCCGGCAGATTCCTGCAAGCCGGAAACGATGGTGCTAATATTCACCGTGTCAGAGTTCTGGATTCTGTATAAGAAAGCAAGTCCGCCATCTTCATTATTCTCTTCTTCAACAACTGCTGGTGAAAAAGCAGAAATCAGTGCTTTACTAATCTCATTTACCGTCTGGGCATAGCTGTCTTTTTTGACAAGCTCAATCTGGTACTGGGAAAAGCTGCTGACTTTTCCGCTATAGATCAGGCCGGCATTTGTCATTTCGCTGTCACTGTCTTTGTCCTTCAGTTCCACTTTGGAAGCGGAAAGAGAGAGATCAGCATTGCTTGTCAGATGATAAAGAGACAAAGAGAGGTCGCTGAGCTGATAGCTGATGGACTGCTCTTCAAGGGCCTGGGCTGTTTGCTCCTTCAAAGCCTCTTCATCGGAGACTGTGACAGAAGCCTTTACCTTTGCCATGATCTGCTCAGAAAGTGCTGCTTTTACCGCAGAGGAAGCATTCTCGGATAAGCTTCCGGTATCAACCAGACCAAGAGTCAGAGTAACTTCACCATTTGGTTCAATGGCATTTCCCTCTGCGTCCTGGAAGGTCAGATCCAGAAGATAAGAATCTGCGAGAAGCTCGTCTGTCTTTCTCACTGCAGTCACTGCAGTATCTGCTTTCTCCTTCTCTTCTGCAGTATCTGCCAGCTTTGCAGTAAAAGTGCTGCCTTCAGGAAGAACTCCCTGATCGGCGCTTGCTCTTACATAGAGAATGTTACCATTCTCATCCAGCTGAACAGCAGAAAGGGAATCATAGGCTGCAGATCCGCTCTCGCTTACTGTGGATAATGGCTGGGAAGCAGAGCTATTCTCAGTAGACTCATCAGAGTTGGCATAATTGGCAGCAGAGCTGTCTGTCCCCTCTTCTGTCTGGGAAGAATCTGTAAGATCATTCTCTCCTTCAGTAGAAGCATCATCGATGCTGGATTCAACAGCTGTGCTGTCAGAATTGTTCTGACTGTCATCATAGGATACTGCTTCATCCTGCTGACTGCTTGTCTCCGTCTGGTCTGTCAGTTCATTTGCCGTAACGGCAGTGGAAAGTGAACTGATACTTCCCAGAGTCATTGAGGCTGCCAGTAAGACGGATAAGAATTTCTTCATCTTAGCATTCATACAACACACTCCTTTGTTAGTATTTGATATATCTGAAATTTAGTTTTTGTGAAATATATACTAAACGACTCTATTTTACCATAGAAAGTGGGGGGGGGTGGAACGTATTTTACAAAGGTAATACAAAAAAAATCTACTATAGATAATAGTATATGAAAAATATGCTTATCGATTATGTGACTGATGAGGGAAGAAAATATACCGCAAGATATCAACTGAATATCAACTGAATTTGTGGCAAAAGAAAAAGCAAAATTTAAGAATGAAATCTTTACTGCGAAAAAAGAGCCTAGTCATGAAGACTAAGCTCTTTTTAGAGAAATGCCGGTGGTGGGACTCGAACCCACACGAGCGTAAGCACAACAGATTTTGAGTCTGTCTCGTCTGCCAATTCCGACACACCGGCTTATTCTGTTCTGGTAACCGCTTCTGCACTCATCCAGCAAGGTTACCAATAGACTTTACCATAGAATACGCTTCTATGCAAGGATGAATTTAAGAAAAAGCCAATAAAGGCCTTTTCTTAAATGATCCTTATATGAATTATACTCTAAAAAAGAGCATTAAAGTTCGTCAAAGGGAATCTTATCAAAGATATCAAAGCAGTCAAAGGTTGCAAAGTAATCCTTTGGTGTTTCTGCACGACGAATCATTTCTACACTTCCATCTTCCTTCAGGAGAAGCTCTGCAGACTTAAGCTTACCGTTGTAGTTATAGCCCATTGCAAAGCCGTGCGCACCTGCATCATGGATGAAAAGCAGGTCTCCCATTTCAATCTCGGGAAGCATGCGGTCAATGGCGAATTTATCGTTGTTTTCGCAAAGACCACCGACAACATCATATTTATGGTCGCAAGGAGCATTTTCCTTACCCATAACAGTAATATGATGATAAGCACCATACATTGCCGGACGCATCAGATTCACTGCGCAGGCATCTACACCGATGTATTCCTTGTAGATATGCTTTTCGTGAATGGCCTTTGTAACCAATGCACCGTAAGGGCCGGCCATGAAACGTCCCATTTCGGTATAGATCGCTACATCTCCCATACCTGCCGGTACAAGAACCTCATCGTATACCTTGTGTACGCCCTCTCCGATTGCCAGGATATCATTGCCCTCCTGATCAGGCTTGTAGGGAATACCTACGCCGCCGGACAGATTAATAAAGGAGAAGTGACAGCCGGTTTCCTTGGAAATTTCAACAACCAGCTCAAAAAGAATCTTAGCGAGTGCCGGGTAATAGTCATTGGTAACGGTATTGCTGGCCAAAAAGGCATGAATACCGAAATTCTTAACACCCTTTGCTTTCAGAATCTTGTAGCCTTCGATGATCTGTTCCTTGGTGAAGCCATACTTGGAATCCTGAGGATTGTCCATGATATCATTTCCAAGCTTAAAATATCCGCCTGGATTGAATCTCAAAGACATGGTCTCCGGGAAGTGACCGAGGGTCTGCTCCAAGAATTCAATATGGGTAAAGTCATCCAGATTGATGATAGCACCGATCTTGTCAGCATATGCATATTCTGAGGCAGGGGTCTCATTTGAAGAGAACATGATATGATGTCCTTCAAATCCACATGCCTTAGAGAGCATGAGCTCTGTCATAGAGGAACAGTCTGTTCCGAAGTCGTATTCTTTAAAGAGGGCAAGAAGGGCAGGGTTCGGTGTTGCTTTCACTGCGAAATACTCACGAAATCCCGGATTCCAGGAAAATGCCTTCTTTACTGCTTCAGCATTGCGTCTCAAGCCCACTTCATCATAGAGATAAAAGGGAGTTGGATACTGCTGAGCGATTTTCTCAAGAGTTTCTTTGGTTACAAATGGTGTCTTACTCATTTTTTTCTCCGTTTAAGAATGATTATTTTCTACCACAGCATTTTTTGTATTTTTTGCCGGATCCGCAGGGACAGGGATCGTTCGGGTAGATTTTCTTTCCTTTTACGATTGTATTTGCTTTCTTCTGCTCCTTGTAGAGACGCTTTCTGGTCTCTTCATCAAAGATTGCTTCCCACTGGGGCAGGTTGTAAAGCCAATCAGCCTTAGCTTCAACCATGTTCTTGTAAAGGAGTTCTTTGTCGAATTTCAGAGATACTTCTGTATCCTCTTCCATTTCTTCGATTGGATTCGGAGTAACAAGGGAGTCGTTGATACCATCAAGGAAACCAACCATAGCCATCACTTCCAGATCATACTTTTCTGCAAGTTCTTTTACTGTTCCCTTCACTTCTGTATCCGGATCAGCAAGAAGCTGTTCATAAACGCCTTTTTCCAATGCAAAATAACGCTGCCAGAAGGCTTCGAGTTCCCTCGGGTCAGTTTCGGTGTTATATGCAATTGCTCTCCACTGGTCAAGTAAAGCCATAATATATACCTCATTAAATTAAAGTTAGATTTGCAGAATAAAATCGGTCTATTCTGCGACTGCAATTAACTTTAATATACTACCTTATTTTTTTAGAATCCGCAAGTCTTCCGACGGAATCTGATGGGCTAAGGCATAGTTGCTGTAGGCTTCCTCTTCTGTCACTTCCCGAATCACATGAATAAAGGAGGGAAGCGGAAAGGTTGTGTCCTCAGAAGGAAGTTCCACTTCCAGATAGGCTTGCTTTGTCCAAAAAGGGAAGATATCAAGTTCAAAGCAAAAGCCTTCTTCATAAATCCGGTAGCGGCTCTTTTCCAGGCTGATGGTATCCGGATCCTTTTCCAAAAGGAGCTTCTCATAGAGATCCTGGCTGATCTCAAATTCGGTCTCCAGCCTTTTTATGGCGGAGAGCTTGCGTTTTGAGGTATAAATGTATTTTGTAATGCCCTTCTCCGTCCATTTGCGGATTCTTCGATTACTGCTTTTCCCAGAAAGATCTGCTTCTGTCTCAAGGGATGCTCCTGTCTCTTCCTTCAAATCCGTATCTTCGTTTTTTAAATCCGTATCTTTGCTTAAATCCGTATCTTCGTTTAAATCGAGCTTTTTACCTGAAGCAGGAAGATCTGAAACAGAGAAAGCTTCTCTTTGCGGATCAGTTCCCGCCTGCAGATAGGTCTGACTGATGCGAATCTTTTCGATATTGGGATTCTCTTCCAGGATTTCTATGTCCGGCATCCGGATTAAGAATTTTCTTTCAATTTCGTAATGGGTTGGGTTCGTGTTATTCATAATTTTTCTCTTCGCGCGAGTGTGCATGCTCGCGGAACCTTCTTAATGTAATAGGAAGAAAGTTTCCTATTTAAGGAAGGTTCCTATTACATTAAAAAACGGGGAATTCGAATGAATCCGAATTCCCCGCCTTTAGGTCATATTCTTAAGCGATCAATTTAGAAAAATGCAGATTGCCAGCATCTTCTTAGTACATTGTTGTACCGTGATCTACATACAGAATCTGTCCTGTAACTGATTTTGCTTCATCAGATGCAAAGTAAAGAATTGCATAAGCCTGATCCAGTACATCAGATTCCGGCAGTGTGATATCGATGTGCTTGCCGCAAAGAGCTGCGAAGTCAGCATCGAAAGTAGCTGCTGCTTCCGGTGCGTTCAGCGGAGTCGGAGTCGGTCCCGGTCCTACTGCGTTGCAACGGATATCTGTTGCAGAATAGTAAATAGCAATGTTCTTTGTCATAGCGTTTACAGCTGCCTTTGCTGCAGAGTAGGAAATACCTGCAACACCCTGGCTACCGATAGAAGAAACGTTAACGATAGAACCCTTCTTCTGCTTTTCCATCTGAACAAGTGCATATTTGCTCATGTAGTATACAGAGTACTGATCTTCCTTGCATACATGATCATACCATTCTTCATCACATGTGTTGATCGGACGATGCTTGTCAGCGATACCTGCATTGTTTACAAGTACATCGATTGCATTGTACTTTTCGATTGTGTAGTCAACTACTTTGTGGCAGTCTGCCGGAATAGTTACGTCAGCTTCGATTGCTGTGATCTCACCATACTGTGAAAGCTCAGCAACAGTCTTGTCGTTTTCTTCCTTACGTCTGCAGGCAATGACAACCTTAGCGCCTTCCTTCAGGAAAAGCTCTGTAGTCTTCTTACCGATACCAGAGTTACCACCGGTAACGATAGCTACTTTACCATCTAATCTTCCCATTTGTTGTTCCTCCTTCGAACATATTAACAATTCTTAGGTTGTTAACCTGTAACTATTATAGCATGTCACCCGAGAAAAGAAAGTTAGAATTCCAAGTTCACTACAACAATGAATTGTAGTTAATGTGCTTTAGAATTTGTGGTGAAGCTTCAGGATCTCGATCAGCATCTTATCTCTGTACTTGGAGATTTCTTCATTTGTGTGACCAACTTCATCCGGAAGATTTGCCATGATCTCATTCATTTCTGCCTGAGCCTTATCGCCGTAATCCTCAGGAATCTTGTCCCAGTTAGCGATATCGCCGCAGAGGTTGAAGCCACCTGCCAGCATATCCATCATGCCCTTAAGACCATCCTTGTTGCCAAGCTGCATGATCATGTTGTGACCAAAGATTGCCCATCTGATTGCCGGTCCAAAGGTAAGAGCCTTATCAGCCTCTTCTACTGTGCAAACGCCTCTTTCAACAAGGTCAACCATCTCACGGAATACAGCGAGCTGAAGTCTGTTGCAGATATAGCCCGGGCAGTCCTTCTTCAGGATGATTGCTTCCTTGCCGAGGAGCTCATAGAATTCCTTAGCAGTATTGATTACTTCATCAGTTGTATGCTCATTTCTTGTAAGCTCTACAAGCGGGATAAGGTGAGGCGGATTGTAAGGATGTCCACCGATGCATCTTTCCGGATGCTCAGCCTTCTCTGTAATCTGTCCGATCGGAAGTCCGGATGCAGAAGAAGCGATGATTGCATCAGCCGGTGCAAATTCTTCGATCTGAGCCAGCATGCTCTGCTTGATGTTGATTCTCTCAGGACCAGACTCCTGGATGAACTGAGCGTCTTTTACTGCTTCTTCCATATTTGTTGTATAGCTGATCTTAGCTTCTACAGCAGCCTTGTCTGCAATTGCTCCGTTTGCTGCAAGGAAATCAAGGTTGCCTTCGATTGTCTTCTTGTCAGCTGCGATGCAGTCGTCGTTGATGTCATAAAGTGTTACATCAAGACCTTTTGTTGCAAAAAGTACGGCCCAGCTTCCGCCGATAACGCCGCCGCCGATGCCGGCTACTTTTTTGATGTCTTTTGCGTTCATTGTCGTTTTTCTCCTTTTTTATTTTGTAAAAAGAACCTGCCTGCAGGACTTTCTGCCTGCCTCTATCAGGTCATAAAAACAAAGAGAAACAGATAGACTGCTTCTCTTTGCTTTCAGTCAGTTTGGATTAGTTGAGGCGCTCGAATACACCAGCAGCACCCATACCGCCACCGATACACATTGTAACAATACCGTATTTCTTGTCATTGTCACGAAGGTAATCAAGCATCTTGCAGGTAAGGAAGATACCTGTTGCACCCATCGGGTGACCAAGTGCCATAGCGTTTCCGTAGGGGTTTGTAATATCCATGTTCAGTCCAAGATCACGGATACAAGCGATTGCCTGAGAAGCGAAAGCTTCGTTCAGCTCGATCTCATCGATCTGATCAAGAGTAAGTCCAGCTCTTTCAAGTGCCTTCGGAACTGCTTCGATCGGGCCAAGACCCATGTACTTAGCTTCAACACCGGCAACAGCAAAGCCAAGCATCTTAGCAAGCGGCTTGATGCCGAGCTCGTTAGCTTTGTCCATTGTCATGATAACTGCGAATGCAGCAGCATCAGATGTCTGTGAAGATGTAGCAGCTGTTACAAGTCCGCCTTCCTCTTCCGGAACGAAGCATGTCTTCATGCCTGCCATCTTCTCAAGAGTTGTATTCAGGATACCACCGTCTGTATCTACAACAACTTCTTCGCCAGCCGGGTTTGTAACCTTAACCGGGATGATAGACGGAGCAAGCTTGCCCTCATCACGAGCCTTTGCAGCAAGTGTGTGAGAACGAAGAGCCATCTCTTCCATCTCAAGTCTTGTGATACCATATTTCTTTGCTACGTTCTCAGCTGTGATACCCATCGGCATGTAGCCAGCGATCTCATCATCACGCTCGAAAAGCCAGTCATCCTGGAATTCACGCGGATAGGGGCCGTAGCACATTGACATAGACTCAACACCACCGGCGATCATAACATCACCCTGTCCTGCAACGATCTCGTTCATTGCTGTAGCCATAGCCTGAAGTCCTGATGAGCAGAAACGGTTAATTGTCTGTCCGCAAACAGTCTTCGGAAGCTCTGCTCTCTGAGCAACAAGCTTAGCCATGTTCTGTGAACACTGGTTAACATGTGAAGCACAACCTAATACAAGGTCCTCGATATCGTTTACATCAAGCTCCGGTACCTGAGCAAGAACACCTCTTAAAACCTGATTACAGATTTCAATCGGGTGAGTTGTTGCAAATGCACCTTTTTTGGAACGCTGTACGGCTGATCTTCCGATAGCCACAATTACTGGAGTTCTGTCCATTTCACATTTCCTTCTTTCTTAAAAATTAATAATTACTATATGTAACACGGCATAAGCCGTTATTACCTCTTTGATTATACCGTTAAAAGGGATTGTATAAAAGACCCTGAAATGGCTTTTTGGAAAATTAAGCCATCATACCGCCGTCGATCGGGATCAGTACGCCGGTCAGGTAATCAGATGCCTCTGTTACAAGGAAAAGAATAACGCTTGCAACATCCTTTGTCTCAGCATAACGACGCATCGGGATGGATTTCATAACAACTTCGTTGTTCTTCTCGTTTGCAACCATCTTGTCGATCATGTGAGTCTTTACATAGCCCGGAGCTACAGCATTTACACGGATGCCCCAACGAGCCCACTCTTTTGCCATGATACCGGTCAGATGTCTTACACCTACCTTGGCTGCACCGTAAACAGAAACATATTTAGGTGTCATAACGCCTGCTGCAGAAGCAAGGTTTACAATGATTCCGCCATGACCCTGATCCTTCATCTGCTGAGCGATTACCTGAGAGGTAAAGTAGAAGCCCTTCAGGTCTACATTCTGAACGAAATCCCATTCCTTCTCTGTTACTTCAAGAATAGGCTTTTCATCGATTGTAACGCCTGCATTATTGATCAGTATGTCTATCTTACCAAATTTCTCAACGGTCTTCAATACAAGGTTCTGAGCGCTCTCCTTGGAGGAAACATCTGTTCCGATACCGATTGCCTCAAAGCCTTCATCAACAAGAGCCTGGGCAGATTTCTTGCTCTGCTCATCGTTCAGATCTGCAATAACAACCTGAGCACCTGCAGCTGCGAGCATACCTGCTACTTCATAGCCGATACCCTGTGCAGCACCGGTAACGATTGCTGTTTTGCCGGCAAGATCATATTTTGGTAAATCATCTCTAAATCCCATGGTAATTACCTTCTTCCTTATTTTTTTGATAAATTTTTGACTATTCTCCCAATATAGAAAAAACAGCCAAATTGACTGTTTTTCCTAAATTACATTTTGTATTATAGCACAATTAGTTCGCAGACTGAACTTTTTTGTATTTTCCTTTCAGAATAACTGCACATACAGCACCGATAATAGAAAGGATTGCACCAATGACATAAGCTGTGGAGTAGCTGATGATTGCTCCGCTCGCATCCTTGGTAACAAGAGAAGTTGCAAGACGCGGTCCGATCAGGGCTGCAACACCAAATGCAATATACATGAATCCAAAGTTAATGGAAAGATTCTTGTAACCGAAGAAATCTGCTGTCATCGGTGTCAGAAGGGTTGCGAAACCACCGAAGCAGGAAGCTGTCAGGGCAAGGAAAATAACGATGCCGATTCCGCTCGGAATAACAGCAAGCGCACCCATGCAAACTGCTGCTACGATTGCACACATGATCATAACATTGTAAATACCGGTCTTTGCAGAAACAGTTCCCCAGAAAAGACGGCCCAGTGTATTGAAAAGTGTAACAACAGATACACAAAGAGCTGCCTTAGCTGCGATAGAACCGCCGGCTGTATTGGCAATGATACCGTTAGCCTGGCTGATTGCCAGCATACCGGATGTAAGAGCCAGAGAATAGCCAACGATCATGATCCAGCATGTGGAAGTTTTGATCATCTCTCCTCTTGTCTTGTCCGGAGCTGTCTTCTTTGCAGGAGCATCAGACTTTGTAGCTGCGGTTTTGAAGGATTCCATGTAGCCTTCCGGAATATCTGCCAGGAAGAAGCTCATAGCAACGATCGCTACCAGGAAGATCACGCCAAGAATAGATACTGTAGTGCCAAATCCCTTGGATTTGATGAGCATGTTAGCAACCGGAGCCCAGATTACAGCACCTGAACCGTAAGCTGCAGCCATGAATCCGGAAGCAAGAGATCCTTTATCCGGAAGAACCTTTACAGAGTAAGACATCATCTGCGGATAAACAAAAGCAACACCTGCACCTGAAATTACACCATAGCAGATGTAGAATAAGGGCAGAGAGCTTACAAAACCAAAGGAGAAAAGGCCGATACCATAGAGGATACCACCAACCAGAATGTTCTGCTTAACATTCAGTCTTGTGATGATCGGTGAAAGCGGAATCGGTCCAAGGCAGGATACTGCTACCTGAATTGTATATGTAAGTGCAATCGCTGACGGAGACCAATCTGCGTGATCTGCCATAATTGCAGACTGCAGAATGGACCAGGAGTAACCAAAGCCGGCACAGAAGGTCGCAATCAGCGCTGCAATAAAGATCAGCGTTCTTTTTGATTTAAACTGTTCTATTGTCATTTCTCTATAATCCTCAAACTAACATTATTTAAAGATACAGCGGGCAATGCCAAAGACACCCCCCGCTATATCTGCTTATACTTTTTGCTATCGTATCAGGACTAAAATCGTCCCCTCAAACGATTAGCCCAGTTTCTTGAATTCTTCGATCAGAAGCGGAACGATCTTGTAGAGATCTCCTACAAGGCCGTAATCAGCTACATCAAAGATCGGAGCGATTTCGTTTTTGTTGATTGCAACGATGATATCGGAATCCTGCATACCTGCAAGGTGCTGGATAGCTCCGGAGATACCACATGCGAAGTAGATTTTCGGCTTAACAGTTGTACCTGTCTGACCTACCTGGTGAGAATTGTCGATCCATCCTGCATCAACAGCTGCACGGCTGGCACCAACGACACCACCAACAACCTCAGCAAATTCTTCCATCAGCTTGAAGCCGTCAGCGCTTCCAAGACCTGCACCACCGGAAACGATGATTTCAGCGTCTGTCAGGTTAACTCTCTTTGTTGTGGATTTTACGATTTCGATAACCTTTGTACGGATATCTGCTTCAGTAAGATCATAGCTCAGGTTGATGATCTCGCCTGTACGGCTGTCATCTCTTACTGCCTTGTCCATAACGCCCGGACGTACAGTAGCCATCTGCGGACGAGTTGACGGGCAGATGATTGTAGCCATCAGGTTACCGCCGAATGCCGGACGTGTCATCTTCAGGTTGTCCTTGTTCTGGTCAACTCTCTGCTGCGGAACCTTAGCAGATGTGATACCTGCAAGGAAATCCATGTATTTGTCTGTATCATAGTCAAGGTGTGTACAGTCAGCTGTAAGACCTGTTGTTGTTCTCTTAGCAACACGAGGACCAAGATCACGTCCGATATGTGTAGCACCGAGAAGAACGATCTCCGGCTGATACTGATCGATTGCCTGGCAGATTACAGATGTATAAGCATCTGTTGTGTAATTCTTCAGAAGTGCATCATCAGCAACATAAACCTTATCTGCACCGTAAGCAATCAGTTCTTTAGCGATATCTCCTACGTTCTCACCAAGAAGAACTGCAGAAAGATCTGTTCCAATATCGTTAGCCAGTTTCTTACCTTCACCAAGTAATTCAATGGCAACACTATTTAATTCGCCCTGTCTCTGCTCAGCAAAGACCCATACGCCTTTCCAAGCGCCTTTTTCTTCAACTGCAACTCTAGCCATTATTGAACCTCCATTAAGCTGTTCTTATTAGATGTAATGTTTCTCTTTCAGACTTGCCATAAGCTGGTCAACCATCTCCTGATCTGTTCCTTCAAGAATCACACCTGCACCCTTCGGAGCCGGAGCAAAGGAAGTAAATACGTTTGTCGGAGAAGCCTTAAGACCAGTTTCTTCCTGAACAATATCAACATCATCGAATGTCCATGTCTGAATTCTATCAGCCTGGTCATAAGCATCGATGATACGTCCAATGTTCATGTAACGCGGAGTGTTCAGTTCAGCAACGCATGTGATCATGCAAGGCATCTGGATTTCGATTGTCTCATATCCATCTTCAAGCTGTCTGTCAACAGTAACTGTCTTGCCGTTAACTGTGATCTTCTGAGCATATGTAACCTGCGGAACGCCAAGCTTCTCAGCGATCTGCGGTCCAACCTGTGCTGTATCACCGTCGATAGCCTGACGGCCGCCAAGGATCAGATCGAAATCGCCAACCTTAGCCATACCTGCAGCGATTGCATTGGATGTAGCCCATGTATCAGATCCACCGAATCTTCTATCGGAAAGAAGGATTGCATCATCAGCACCCATAGCAAGGCATTCAACGAGCATTTCCTTTGCCTGATCCGGTCCCATGGATACAACTGTTACATGAACGTTTTCAGGATCAGCATCCTTGATTGCAAGAGCAGCCTCAAGAGCGTTCGCATCATCCGGGTTAAGAATGGACTCTACGCCCTGTCTGTTAATTGTTCCTGTTACAGGATCTGTTGTAACATTTTTGGTGTTCGGAACCTGTTTTGCGCAAACTAAAATCTTCATGTTATCCTCCTATTTATTAATCAGCTAAAACATTACGTGAAATAACTAACTTCTGGATTTCAGATGTACCTTCATAAATAGGTAAGATACGAGCATCTCTGTAGATTCTCTCGATTGCGTACTCTTTCATGTATCCGTAACCACCGTGAATCTGGAGTGATTTGTTAGCAACTTCAACTGCTGTCTCTGATGCAAAATACTTAGCCATAGCTGCTTCTGTTGTAACTTTCTCATGGTGATCAAGCTTGTCAGCAGCACTGTAAACGAGCTGTCTAGCAGCTTCAACCTTAGTAGCCATGTCAGCCAGTGTGAACTGAGTATTCTGGAATTTGGAGATTGCTCTGCCGAACTGTACTCTCTCCTTGGAGTAAGCAACAGCCTCATCAAGAGCGCCCTTTGCTGTACCAAGTGACTGAGAAGCAACTGTTACACGGCCGGCATCAAGAATGCTCATAGCGATATTGAAGCCCTTGCCGATCTTGCCGAGGATGTTCTCCTTCGGTACGCGAACGTTCTCAAGGATGATATCAGATGTAACGGATCCGTGGATACCCATCTTCTCTTCCGGCTTACCTGTTGAGAAGCCTTCCCATGAGCTTTCTACGATGAAAGCTGTGATTCCGCGAGTACCAGCCTTAAGGTCTGTCTTAGCGAAGATTACGCAGTAATCGCAAAGCGGTGCCATTGTGATGAATGTCTTACGACCATTCAGGATGTAGTAATCGCCATCCTCAACAGCTGTAGTAGAAACAGAACCTGAATCGCAGCCTGCGCCCGGCTCAGTCAGACCGAATGATGCGATCTTCTCGCCCTTAGCAAGCGGTACAAGGTATTTCTGTTTCTGCTCTTCTGTACCATAGTACAGATAAGGAGCACCTGAAAGTGAGTTGCCCATAATCAGAGATGAAGCAGAAACGTCTTTTGCACAGAATTCTTCCATTACAATAGCAAGAGCCTTGTAATCAGATCCCATTCCGCCGTACTCCTTCGGAATTGTGATACCTGTGAAGCCGTATCTTGCAACCTTTTTCCAAAGGTCTTCCGGATAAACACCAGTAGAGTCAACTTCGTTTGCAAGCGGTGCAAGTTCTGTCTCAGCAAACTCTCTAGCAAGCTTTCTGATCATCTCATGTTTTGCGTCAAAAATCATGTCCTTTCCTCCTGGTTCTTATGTGAAAAGAGGTTCTTCGCCATCTCCCATACATCGGGATCAAGGTCATCGTCAATTTCCACATGCCTGATTTCTCTTATATTATGTCTGATCTGAGGAATTACGAGCTGTTCGAGGTCATCATCAATCTTCTGACATACACTGCACTCTCCCCTGAATCTTACGCTAATGGCACGATCCTCCGGGAAAATATCAACTAGCTCGATCCATCCTCGATGCTCTAAAAGCGTGGGGTTGATCTCTTCATCGATAACTTTCTGTATGCGAGATCTTAATTCTTCTACATCATAATTACTCATATCAAATCACCAGATTAAAAATGTATAAAGAAGGTACCTTTTGCCGGTACCTTCTTTGATACTCAAAACAAAAAATTAGTAAACAACATCTGTAAGCAGATCATCCGGAACGATGAAATCAGCTTCTGTGTTATTCTTGATATTCTCAAGATCATATCCTTCACGGATTTCTCTTAAGTACATCTTGTTGTCAACAAACTGGAATACTGCACGCTCTGTAACAACATCTGTCAGAAGACCCTTGCAGGTCAGCGGAAGTGTACACTTGTGAATCAGCTTCGGAGCACCCTTCTTTGTGCAGTGTGTTGTCTGAACAATAACTCTCTTTGCCTGGCAAAGATCCATTGCTCCGCCCATTCCTGCGAAGTTGCCCGGAACGAACCAGTTAGCAAGATCACCTGTCTCAGATACTTCGAAAGCACCAAGAACAGTAGCGTTAAGGTGTCCACCACGAATGATCGCATAAGATAAAGCGTGGCTCATAACCATAGCGCCCGGTACCGGCATAAAAGGAATACCACCAGCATTTGTGAAGGACTCAAGCTGAGTCTTCTCCGGGATGGTCGGATCCTGACGGCTAACCTGCTGGCCTACACCAACACAGCCGTTCTCTGTATGGATAAGAACGCCATCTTCTACATAGTTTGCAACCAGAAGAGGAGCGCCAATACCAAGGTTGATAATATCGCCAGATTTAAAGAATTTAGCAATTCTGCTGGCCATAGCCTGTTTGTCATTCAGGGTCTGTCCTGATCCATGGCTCATTTCCATAATTAGCTATACCTCCTCTGCTCATCTAAAATCATATTTACAAATACGCCAGGTGTACGAATGGTATCCATCGGGATTTCTTCGATGTCACAGATGTGATCAGCCTGTACGATTGTGCAGTCAGCTGCCATAGCCATTGTAGAGTTGTAGTTGTCCATAGTTCCTCTGTATGTGAGGTTTCCGAAGAGATCGGCTCTTCTTGCACGAACAAGAGCTACATCAGCATGAAGCGGTGTCTCGATAAACCATTCCTTGCCGTCTACTTCTACAGTTTGTCTTTCCTTTGTGAAATCGCAGCCTGTGCCATAACCTGCTCTCAGAAGGATTCCGCCGGCACCAACACCACCGCAACGAATTTTCTCAACAAGAGTTCCCTGCGGAGTAATGTGGATCTTAACAGCTCCCTTTGCTGCGAGCTCACCGAATTCCGGATTCAGACCTACGTGAGAATGCCAGCACTCAGCTACACGGTTTTCATGGTAAAGACGACCCTGGCAAAGGTTAGGATCACCTGCGTCGTTAGAAATAAGCTTAATGTCTTTTACTCCGCTTTCAATTACGAGCTCAATCAGTTCGCGAGGAACACCTGAGCAAGCGAAGCCGCCGATCATAAGAGTCATTCCGTCAAAAAACTTTGACATGATCTCCTCTTTATCGACTAATTTGTTCTTCATCATGGCGTTTTATCATCCTTTCTTAATGAATAAATTAGAAATAATGTAATATATGAAATTCTTCTTACCGTAAAACGGCTGCCGCGTGAGAAAAATTGCTTTCTGCTCACACAGCAGTCATTTTATGATTAAGAAAAAAATTCAGGCATTATCAACCCTTGCAAAGAAGTCCGCCATCCGGATACAGAACCTGGCCTGTATGATAGCAGGAAGCATCAGAGCAAAGATATACAGCAGCGCCGATGATATCATCCGGAAGTGCCATACGTCCCATCGGGTGATCAGCCGGGATACCAACCTTAACAGCCTGCTCCGGTACGATCTTCTCCATCATCGGTGTAAGTGTAACTGTCGGTCCAATGCCGTTTACAGTTACTTCCGGTGCCAGCTCAGTAGCACACTGCTTGATGATAGATGTCAGAGCACCCTTTGTTGCGCAGTAGCCAGCGTTTCCGCCGCCCGGGAATGTAGCGATCTGATCACGTACAGATGTTACGTCAACGATCTTGCCATATTTGTTAACCTGCTTGAAGTATTTACCGAATACTTTGTTGCAAACGAATACGGATTTAACGTTTGTTTCAAACATTGCATCCCAGTCTGCCATATCAAAGTCTACTACTTCATGCTTTCTGTTGAAGCCCTGTGAGCAAACAAGGATATCAACCTTACCGAATTTCTCGATTGCGAAATCCTTAACTGCTACTACCTGCTCTTCGCTTGTTGTGTCGCATGTCTTGTAAGTTACCTCTACACCTGTATCAGCATCTTTCTTGATTGCCTCTACAGCCTCTTTGAGGGCTTCTTCTCTTCTGCTGGCTACAACTACGTTAGCGCCGAATGCTGCAAGTCCACGAGCGATTGCTTCGCCAAGTCCACCTGCACCACCGAATACAACTGCTGTTTTTCCGTCCATACGGAATAAGTCTTTCAGTGCCATTGTTACATTACCTCCTGATATTATTTAAATAAGATGCTAAAAAACATTTATTTAACCTAATTAATAATACGAAAATTGTTTTCCACTTGTCAAGTCATTAGCTGGCTGATAAAGCTTTATTTACAAAAAAATTCTGACTTTAACCGGAATGGCTTTACATAATGCCGAACTTGTCAAAAAAATCACAATCTCAGGACATCATTTCAGCAAATTCACAGATCAATTTCACACAGTTTTCCGGACCGATCAGACCACTGTCAAGACAGAGATCATAATTGTCGGCATTGCCCCATTTCTGCTCCGTGTAATACTCATAATAGCCGGCACGGTTCTTGTCGATCTTGCGGATCTTATCGGAAATATTGGCTATCGGGCTTTCTTCGTATGCCTGGGCCTGCTCCTTGCGGTAGTCTAAGTCTGCCTTAATAAATACAGATAATACATCATCTCTGTCCTGGAGCACATAATCCGAGCAACGGCCGATAAAAACACAGCCATTCTCAGATTCTTCAGCAAGTTTTTTGATGGTCTGGAACTGAGCCAGATAAGCCTGTACAGAAATCGGCATCGCCGGATTGCCAATGGCTCCTCCTGCTCCCATTGCGATGGAGTAAAGGAGACTCTTCATTGGCTTCTCATCGAAGCTCTCCAGAATCTGTTCAGAATAGGGGTTATCCTTAGCTACTTCAGTCAGAAGTTCTCTGTCATAAAAGGGGATTCCCAGCTTTTCGGCAAGCATTTTGCCGATGGCTCTTCCGCCACTGCCGTATTGTCTTCCTATGGTAAAAATCATTTTTTTCATTTTTGCTATCCTCCTTCTTTTATTTTTTTCTTTTTTATTTTATCTTAACAGAAATTTTTGAAAGAAAGAGTCTTGACATTCAAAAAAGACCAGTCTTAATTTGGCAGCTTAAAGGAGCTCTTCATGGACACGATTCGGTTGAAAACGAGCTTGTCTTCTGTCGTATCCTTTGCATCAACGCAGAAATAGCCTTTTCTGACAAACTGGAAGCTGTCATAAGCTTTGGCATCAGCAAGATTCGGCTCAAGATAGCATTCCTTCAGCACGGTAAGAGAATTCGGGTTCAGATTCAGGCTGCCGTCTTCATTGCGAACGCCTTCTTCTTCATTTACGATATTCTCATAGAGGCGAATCTCAGCCGGAACGGCATGTCTTGCAGAAACCCAGTGAATGGTTCCCTTTACCTTACGGGCAGTGAAATTATTTCCGCTTCTGGTTTCCGGATCATAGGTGCAGTGTACAACTGTGATATTGCCTTTTTCATCCTTTTCGAAACCAGTACAGGTTACGAAGTAGGAATTCATGAGGCGAACCTCATTGCCCGGGAAGAGACGGAAATATTTTCTGGGCGGCTCTTCCATAAAGTCTTCTCTCTCGATGTAAAGCTCTTTGCAGAAAGGAACTTTTCTGCTGCCGAGTTCTTCGCATTCTACATTGTTTACAACATCAAAATATTCTACCTGATCTTCCGGGTAGTTATCGATGACAAGCTTCACCGGATCAAGAACAGCATACATACGCGGAACCTTCATCTTGAGATCCTCGCGGATGCAGTATTCCAGCATTGCATAATCAACAGAGCTATTGCTTTTGGAAATGCCGCAAAGTTCTACGAAAGTCTTGAGAGATTCGGGTGTAAATCCTCTTCTCTTCAGAGCGGCAATGGTAACCAGTCTCGGATCATCCCAGCCATCAACGATTCCCTGCTCTACAAGCTGCTTGATATATCTTTTGCCGGTGATGACATTGGTCAGATACATCTTCGCAAACTCGATCTGCTTGGGTGGATTTTCCCATTCAGTTTCACGAACGACCCAGTCATAAAGGGGTCTGTGATCCTCAAATTCCAGGGTACAGATGGAGTGTGTGATTCCCTCAATAGCATCCTCGATCGGATGGGCAAAATCATACATGGGATAAATGCACCACTTATCTCCGGTATTATGGTGAGTCATACGGCTGATTCGGTAAAGGATCGGATCACGCATGTTGATGTTCGGTGAAGCCATATCGATCTTAGCACGAAGAACCTTGGCACCATCTTCGAATTCGCCATTTTTCATTGCTTCAAAGAGAGAAAGGTTCTCTTCGATACTTCTCTCTCTGTAGGGGCTGTTTGTTCCTGCTTCTGTCAGGCTTCCTCGCATCTGACGGATTTCATCCGGTGTGGAATCATCTACATAAGCCAGACCTTTTTTGATCAGAAGAAGGGCACATTCATACATCTTGTCAAAATAGTCGGATGCAAAATAGAGGTGATCCTTCCAGTCCGCTCCGAGCCATTCAATATCTGCCTTAATGGAATCAACGAATTCTACCTTTTCCTTGGTTGGATTGGTGTCATCAAAACGAAGATGAAATTCTCCATTATATTCCTGAGCAAGTCCGTAATTCAAAAGGATGGATTTGGCATGTCCGATATGAAGGTAGCCGTTCGGCTCCGGCGGGAAACGGGTTACGACCTTCTGGGTGCGTCCCTCCGCGATATCGGTATCAATGATATTTTTGATAAAGTTTTTGGATTCTTTTGCTTCAGCCATAATACTTCTCTCCTGATAACTTATTTTATATGCTGATGAGTAAAGAGGTGATCCTGACAGTACTCATAATTGCCGTTGCATTTGGAACAGAAACGAAACTCCAGATCATCTCCGTCCAATTCAGTTCTGCCGCAGATGGCACATTTGTGCTTGGTAACGCGGCCGGATGCGGTAGTGTAGGAATTCTGCTGCCGTCCCGCATTCATTTTTGCCTGAAAGTCTCTTCTGCGCTTTGCATTCTGGGAACTCCGGTAGGGAGATGCATTCTTCATCAGATGAAGCATAAGCAGCAGATTGAGCAGGGAAGCTACGATCATAACGACTGTTGATACCGAGCCGGTCTTTGCAGCCGTAAAACAGCCGTATACGAGAAAGGCAACGTCAATGAGCGCGGCCCATTTGAACTTGATCGGAATAATAAAATAGAGGCGGACCTCCATATCCGGATACATTGCAGCAACTGCCAGAAAAATAGAGGTTGCAATGTAATAGGTGTTGTAGCTCATGGAAAGGAAGGAAATTCCCAGCGCATTCAGGATGAATTTTGCAATGAATGCTCCGATGAGAGTAAGAAAAATTCCGGAAAAGATATATAGATTATAACGGAAAACGCCCCAGGTTCGCTCCAGGATCGTACCAAACTGGTAGAAAATAAAGAGCATGAGGAACATAATAAATACGCTTGAAAATCCGGGCGGCATAAAGATCCAAGTCACAAGCCGCCAGATCTGTCCATGAAGAACCAATCCCGGTTCCAGGGCAATGAAGTAAAGGACATTCGTCCCCATAAAAGAAAGGACGTAGCCGATTACATAAGAAACGATAAGATACATCGTGAGATTCGGAATGGCATATCTGCCAAACTTCTGCTCCAGTTTAGAAATCATAAATAAAATACCTCTTTTGTATGCCGCAGCTTCTCTCATACTTCTCCCTGTATGCATGCGGATACATACGATAAATAATTATAATTTTAAGGATGGAGCTTGTCAATCCAATACAAAGAGAATCACTCTCTTTTGTAGCTAAGAAAAAAACAGATACAGGATATTGTAGCTCTTTGTGGGAGCTTCTTCCCTAAGAAAAGATTGAATTTTAGATGTGCTTGGGATATAATATCATTCTGCCTGTGACTAGCTTTCTATATTAAATAGGAAAGAACAGCCGATAAAGCAGAAAATTTATCAGCGCTTCTTGGAGATACAGGCGGATTTCATAAATTTGTCATTGAGACAAATAGAGGATGATCAGATCAAAAAATAAGGATAAATAAGGAAAATTTTTATGAGTAGTGATTTTTACAAGCTTGGAATTGATATCGGATCCACAACGGTAAAGGTTGCCTTACTGGATGAAAAGGATAAGTTTATTTTTTCCGATTACAGAAGACATTTTGCAAATATCAGGGAAACTTTAACAGATCTTTTGAACGATGCAAAGCAGCTGCTGGGAGAGATCAAGGTTGCTCCGGTAATCACCGGTTCCGGTGGACTGACATTGGCTAATCACCTGGGAATTCCCTTTACTCAGGAGGTTATCGCTGTATCTACTGCCCTGGAGCATTTTGCCCCTCAGACCGATGTTGCCATTGAGCTTGGCGGCGAGGATGCCAAGATCATTTATTTTGAAAATGGTAATGTAGAGCAGCGTATGAACGGAATCTGTGCCGGCGGTACAGGTTCTTTTATCGACCAGATGGCTTCTCTTCTGCAAACAGATGCCGGCGGATTGAACGAATATGCAAAGACCTATCATGAGATCTATCCGATCGCAGCCAGATGCGGTGTTTTTGCAAAAACAGATATTCAGCCCTTGATCAATGAGGGCGCAACAAAGGAAGACCTTTCGGCTTCTATTTTTCAGGCGGTTGTCAATCAGACAATCTCCGGTCTGGCCTGCGGCAAGCCGATTCGCGGTCATGTTGCCTTTCTCGGCGGTCCCCTTCACTTCCTTTCTGAGCTGAAGGCGGCCTTTATCCGGACACTGGAATTGGACGAGGAGCATACGATCGTACCGGAAAATTCTCATCTTTTTGCGGCAGCAGGTTCTGCCATGAACTATAAGGAGGATTCGGTTCGTGAGCTGAATTCTATCCTGGAAAAGCTGCAGGGAAATCTCAAAATGTCCTTTGAGGTTGCCCGTATGGAGCCACTTTTTGCAGATGACGCGGATTATCAGGAATTCAGAGGCCGTCATGACAAGGATTCTGTTACCAAGGGAAAGCTGGCAGAATACAGCGGCAATCTCTATCTTGGTATTGATGCAGGTTCTACAACAACAAAGGTTGCTCTTGTAGGAGAAAAGGGAGAGCTTCTTTATTCCTTCTACAGCAATAATAACGGAAGTCCTCTGGCTACAACCATTCGTGCCATGAAGGAGATCCACTCTCTTATGCCAAAGGGATGTAAGATTGTTTATTCCTGCTCTACCGGCTATGGTGAGGCACTTCTGAAGTCCGCTCTCATGCTGGATGAGGGAGAGGTTGAGACCATTGCTCATTACTATGCGGCTGCTTTCTTTGAGCCGGAGGTGGACTGCATTCTGGATATCGGCGGTCAGGATATGAAATATATCAAGATTGCTGACGGAGCCGTTGACGGTGTACAGCTGAATGAGGCTTGTTCCTCCGGCTGCGGATCTTTTATTGAGACCTTTGCCAAATCGCTGAATTTCTCTGTTGAGGATTTTGCCCATGAGGCTCTCTTTGCCGAGCATCCGATTGATCTGGGCACCAGATGTACCGTATTCATGAATTCCAAGGTAAAGCAGGCACAGAAAGAAGGAGCAAGTGTTGCTGATATTTCTGCAGGTCTCTCCTACTCTGTAATCAAGAATGCCCTCTTTAAGGTAATTAAGCTGGCAGATGCTGCCGAGCTTGGCAATAAGATCGTTGTTCAGGGTGGAACCTTCTATAATGATGCAGTCCTGCGTGCCTTTGAAAAGGTTGCAGGTGTAGAAGCCATCCGTCCTGATATTGCCGGTATTATGGGTGCTTTCGGATCTGCACTGATCGCAAGAGAACGTTACCAGCAGGGCATGGAAACGACTATGCTGCCAATCGAGGAGATTCTTTCTCTTGAATATCATACGGAACTGGAACGCTGCGGAAAATGTACCAATAACTGTCTTCTGACCATCAATCAGTTCTCAGGCGGTAGAAAATTCATCACCGGAAACCGTTGTGAGCGTGGTGCAGGCAAAGAAATCTCTCAGGAGGAAAAGGTTCCCAACCTCTTTGAATATAAGCTGCAGAGGCTCTTCCGCTATAAGCCGCTTTCCAAGGAGGAAGCTGTAAGGGGAACAGTTGGTCTTCCCCGTGTCCTGAATTTCTATGAGAATTATCCCTTCTGGTATACCTTCTTTACAGAATTAAAATACCGGGTTGTGCTTTCTCCGCGGACAACCCGCAAAATTTATGAAATGGGAATCGAATCCATTCCGAGCGAGTCGGAATGTTATCCTGCCAAGCTGGCTCATGGCCATATCGCCTGGTTGATCAAGCAGAAGGTTGACTTTATATTCTACCCCTGTATTCCTTATGAAAGACAGGAATTTACCGATTCAGACAATCACTATAACTGCCCGATCGTTACCAGCTATGCAGAGAATATCAAAAACAATGTAGACGAGATTACTTCCGGACAGGTTCGTTTCCTCAATCCTTTCTTAGCCCTGACCTCTTATGAGGTGGTTTCTGACCGTCTTGTTGAGGTATTTAAGGAAGAATTTGGCATTTCAGCAGAGGAGGTTCGTTCTGCTGCCAAAAAGGCTTGGGATGAGCAGGCAGCAGAAAGACAGGATATTCTGGACAAGGGTAAAGAGGTTCTGGATTATATCGAAAAGACCGGAAAGCATGGTATTGTTCTTGCCGGCCGTCCTTACCATCTGGATCCTGAGATCAATCACGGTATTCCTGAGCTCATTACAAGCTTTGGCATTCCGGTATTAACAGAGGATTCCATTTCCAATCTGGGACAGATTGAACGGCCCCTGATCGTTCTTGATCAGTGGATGTATCATTCCAGACTGTATGCTGCGGCCAACTATGTGAAGACCAGGGATGATCTGGATCTGATCCAGCTGAATTCCTTTGGCTGTGGTTTGGATGCAGTAACAACAGACGGCGTAAATGATATCCTGCGCAAATCCGGAAAGATTTATACCTGTCTGAAGATTGATGAGGTCAATAACCTTGGTGCAGCCAAGATCAGAGTCCGCTCTCTTCTGGCGGCTATCCGTTCCAAGAAGGAAAAGGGAGAAGAACGTGTAGTTTCTTCTACCGCATATGACCGGAAGATTTTCACGGAGCAGATGTTTAAGGATAAATATACCATTATTTGTCCGCAGATGTCTCCCATCCATTTTGAACTGATTGAGCCGGCCTTTAATGCCAGTGGTTTTAACATTGTCGTTGCGGATGTACCGGATCGTACAGCCATTGATGTGGGTCTGAAATATGTAAATAATGATGCCTGCTACCCTTCTACGATCGTTGTAGGACAGATCATGAGCGAGGTTTTATCCGGAAAATATGATCTGGACAAGACAGCCATTATTATTACCCAGACTGGTGGCGGCTGCAGGGCTTCTAACTATATCGGCTTTATCAGACGTGCTCTGGAGCGTACCGGTCACAGCAATATTCCGGTTATTTCCTTCAATGTATCCGGATTGGAAGGAAATCCGGGCTTCAAGATCACCTGGCCCCTCTTAAAGCGCGGCATCTTTGGTCTGCTTTGGGGTGATGTCTTTATGAGATGTCTCTATCGGGTAAGACCTTATGAAAAGGAAAAGGGTGCAGCCAATGCCCTTCACGAAAAGCTGAAAAAGGAATGTATTGAGATCCTTACTGCTAAAAAAGCACCAAGCTTCGGTCAGTATAAGAAAATGTGCCGCAGGATTGTAGAGGAATTCGATCATCTTCCGATTACAGATGAAGTTAAGCCGAGAGTCGGTGTTGTCGGAGAAATTCTGGTGAAGTTCTACCCGGGAGCAAATAATCATGTTGTAGACCTGCTTGAACAGGAAGGCGCAGAGGCAGTTGTACCGGATCTTCTGGACTTCTTCTCCTATAGCTTCTATACGGCGAATTTCAAGGCAGATAACCTGGGCTTCAGTAAGAAGTCAAAGCGCCTCTGCAATCTTGGAATTAAGCTTTTAGAGTGGCTCAGAAAGCCGTCAGCTGTAGCAATGGCAAAGTCAGAGCGCTTCCAGCCGCCGGCACATATTAAGGAGCTTGCCGAATATGCAAGTCCGATTGTTTCTCTCGGAAACATGACCGGAGAAGGCTGGTTCCTTACCGGAGAAATGATCGAGCTCATCAAAGGCGGCTGCAGCAATATTATCTGTACCCAGCCCTTTGGCTGTCTGCCGAATCATATTGTTGGCAAGGGCGTAATCAAGAAACTGCGTCATGAATATCCGACTTCAAATATTGTTGCCATTGATTATGATCCCGGTGCAAGCGAGGTAAATCAGCTGAACCGTATTAAGCTGATGCTTTCTACTGCAAATAAGAATCTAAAGAAAGCTTGATGTTATTCTCTTTTATATTTCTGAATAAATAAAAAGCGTAAACAAAGAAAAGCTCTGAATCAGTTCTAAAGTTCTGATTCAGAGCAATTAAAAAAGAAGTACATTTCCCTGAAGAGTCTGCGGTTTGCAAGAATTCAGAGGAAATGTACTTTTTTTTAGAATAGATAAACGATTACAGGATATGTTTGTAGGTTTTGTAAAGAGATTTTATATTACTTCTATCTGCATCACCTCCAACAAATGTTATGGACAAATTAGGGTAATGCGTCATAATTAAAGAGACCACTTGAAGAACTCTCTTTAAGAATAAATTATGCGCTATCTTTGCGGTAGAATTATAATCCAAAAAAATTATTAACTCCTTGCAGTCAGGAAGTATACCTATTAAGTTAAGAATGTCTGCCTCCGACTGATATGACAAAAGTTTTATTCCCGATATCTTTCGACGACAAACTGGAAAATCAAAAACAGTTATTTCATCTTCAAGTTCACAGCATTCACGCACCGATGCAGCATCTACTATCTTTGGAACCTGTGCTGGTAATAATTTTCCATCAAGATAGATATTTAGAAGCTTATAGGTTGATTTCATTGCTTTATACCTCAAAAATCGAAGGAAATCCCTGTATTATTTGCAATAGCTTTTTCTGCGTAGTCAAGCATCACTTCATAAACAGGTCTAATATCCGAATTTACTTCTTTTTGCAAACGCGATTCCAGCCAAGTTTTAAAGACAAGACATTTATCTGGGAGGAAAAAGTCACAGTCCCCCCAGTCAAAAAGAGCATCTAATCTATCCCACATTTCTGTAAGAAAACCATCCTTTTCAAGGGCGTCAGCAACTGTTTGATCAAAATAGTATTCTTCGCTGTTGGGTCCATCGATATAAGAATAGGCAATAGGGTTATTATAATGAACTGACTCTTTATTTAAAGCTACTCGTAAATACATTTTACATTTCCTCCCGTCGTTTGATTTTGAAGTGAGTTTTTGAATTATCCCTGCTCGGAGTTCCGTCCAAAAGACAATATGACTTTTCTTGCTTATCATAAATGCGTAAATATCCGGCAACTTTATCGCATTTAACGATATATCGTTCTCCCTCAAAATTATATTTGACGCCACCTTCTGAATGCTGTTCTACAAATTCCTCAATTGACGGGACGAATTTATCAACGATTTCATTAAGATTTACTTTTTGCTTCATCCACGTATCATTGTGTGCTGCTTCACGAGCTTTACTCCGGTCATAGCGCCCCTGATCAACAGAATTTGATGGAACAATATTTTCAATATAGTCCCTTGAAATATCTGAATAAGCTGCTTTATAATCCGCCATTATATAGCCTCCTTCTTACTTCGTTGATGAAAATCTTCATAATACCTGTAATTAATTCCTAGGGCATCAAGCTGGTCATTAACCGTTGGATCTTGCTTTCCGTAAATAATAAGTTTACTTGGCATTAGACTTAAGATTTTATTTATATACTCAGCGGTTTCTGAAGGGGATGAAGTCTTATGGCATCCCAAAAAACTGGATGCCCAAATCACATTACGTGGAATATGACGAAAAAATTTTTGTGTTTGCCTTGAACCGCAACGTGTATTGGCTACCAATTTAATATTATTTACGGCGAGTACCGCAGCATATAGCTGATTCGCAAGCAATATCAATTCCTGCATTTCAGAATCCATATCTTTGGTTACCGTTATATCTGGAAATACCGTGCCTAAATATTGTCGATACTCCTTGATATCGCTCATAATCTTTGAAAATCGTCTGTAATTTTGAGTGTCGCTTGCAAAATGGCAAAGAAGGGTCTTATTTCTGGCAATAATCAATTTATTTTTCCGATTAACATATGTAACCATGTCTTCCGGCCATTCGTTAAGGAAATGGTCTTTCTGAAAAATCGGCCACCCCTCAGCATCTAAATTAATTCTACCGTCCAAAAGCGTATAGAGATCATTTATTGTTTTAAACAAATCTGCTAAACTATTTATTGCTTGCATTATCTGTCCTTTCTCCTGCTTATGCAGGTGAATTGGGTATAATTACCCTGTTTTTTGTAACTTACGTCAATTGACGATTTAGGACAGATATGTTATTGTCTAGATGGTTAATCTTAGTTATGTAATAACATATCTGAGCTATAGAACGTATTGATTTGCTGTGGCAACAGCTTTTCAATGCGTTTTATTTTTTACATTCATAAGGCATCACCTTCTTTTGTTCTTTATTCTTACTTTTTAATTTCCTCTAGCTAGATCAATAAGTTCTAGGAAAAAGAATGTTTTTCCGCGCTTTCGATCATCTCCATGAAGTACACGTTTATCTTCAAGTACATTCAGATATCGAACCGCCTGTCCATGTGATACGGAAAGTTCATCTTCAAGAGTGTTTGCATTCAGAACAGGATATGTAAACAGACATTCAATAATCTCATCAAACTTCGGACTGTTGATACACTCTTTAACCGTATTCTTTGTTTTAGTGTAGAGTGCATTCAAATCATCAATATATGAAATGTGCTTTTTTGTTTGAATATTAATTTTACGAAGAAAGTAACCAATCCACTCATCAAGAGAATTTGTTCTTGAATCGGTAAGCATTTGATAATATACAGCTTTATCCATATTAATTGCTTCACTGAGATAAAAGAAGGGGAAATTAATTACTTTTGCCTTATAAAGGTACAAACTGATCAATACACGTCCTATACGACCATTGCCATCTGAAAACGGGTGAATAGACTCGAACTGAGAATGTATCATAGCTGCCTTGATAAGCGGATTAAGTTCGTCCTCTGTGTTATTCATGAAGGTAAGTAATTCATCCATATACTTTTTTGTTTCAGAAGCACCTGGCGGAGTATAAACTAAAGCACCTGTCGAACTCTTAATCTGATTATCTTTGATTTTGTACTTGCCAAGTGTTTTTTCAAGTCCTGGAGCAATAATTCCAGTCATCATATAAGAATGGATCTGTTTCATAAAAGTATGGGTAAACTTTCCTGCTCGCAGATACTCTGCACCATAAATTAAAGTTTGAACATGATTTCTGACTTCAAGCTGGATTTTTTCGTCACTAGGTTGAGGGCATATTTCATTTTTCAGGACATCTGTTATCGTCGTCTGAGTTCCTTCAATATACATAGAAGAAATTGCTTCCTTCTTTTGTAACATAGGAATCAGAATACTATTAAATTGATAAGAATCTATTTTTGCTTCCAAAATCCCAAGATTTTTGGAGGCATTAGCCAGTTCATTTACAAAGTTTTTAACGTCAAAATCATCGACGCGATTCTTAATATACTCCAACATGGCTGATACTCCTTTCGCTCTTCCACAAATATACTATCACATAGCACTTTACATCGTCAATAGCTAACGTGCATCTTTTAATAAAACATGCACGTTAGCTATTAACCAACCGACGTCCTCTCACATATCTTTTGCATTCCACGCTATCTCTTTGCGGGCAGTTTTCTTTGCATTTATTCATTCATTTTGGCTTACTATGACATCTGCTGACTCCTAAGTACTCAGCACCGCCTTGCTTTCGGCTATATCCTTCCCGCTATAGGATGGATTCGGTACTTTCACCCAGTAGAAACGTGCACTGCCAGACGCACCAAAAGAAAAGTGCATATGGGGCGTTTTCTTCTCCATATGCACTAGGCTAAAATAAACGAATTAGGATTCCGTATGCTCTTTAGAAAATTCAGGGTTTCATGAAAAACGCTCTGATCTTCTTGATACATGTTTCGCATCCGGTCTGTATAAACTTGTATATTCATCCAAAAATTTTGATTCGTGTAAGTTTTATTCCTTCTTCTTTTTTATGGGCAGCGGTCTTTTTGCAAGGGCAAAGTCCTGGCTGCTGTAAAGGCTGAAATAGCCGGACAAAAGAAAACAGACAGCACATGCAAAGGCAAAGTAGAGTACATTGGTAGAACCGAATAGCTCTATACTCATAAGAACTGAAGCAGTCGGACAGTTGACGACGCAGCAGAAAAGGCAAATCATGCCGATTGCCGCACCAAAAGACAGATCCATGCCCAGAAAGGAGGCAATGACATTGCCTAGACATGCGCCGATGAAGAAGGATGGGATAATCTCTCCCCCTTTAAAGCCACTGCTCATGGTGATAACGGTAAATAGAATTTTCAGGAGAAAGGCATAAGATGCAAGGCTTCCGGTGAAGGAAGCAGTAATCATTTCCATGCCGGCTCCGTTATAGTCGGTACTACCGCAAAGAAAAGTCAAAAGAACAACGAGAATGCCGCCGAATACAACGCGAAGATACTGATTTGGTATTTTCTTGTTAAGGAGTGTTGTGGTATAATGCATGCCTTTCACAAAGACTGCAGCGGTTAGACAGCAGCAGGCGGCAATGACAAGAACCCTAAGACTCATGATAAGAGAAATATCCGGAATAGAGCTAATACTGTAGGAAAAGGCTGAAACTCCGAGATAAGAGGAAATAGCATAAGCGACCATGGAGGCAACAATGCAGGGAAGAAAGGCAGCATATTGCATCATACCGATGGTAATAACCTCCATACTAAATACAGATGCAGCAAGAGGCGTACCAAATAAGGCGGTAAAAAGGGCACTCATACCGCTCATGGTAATGATCTTTTTTTCGTTTTCATCCAGATGGAAGATACGACCCAGAAGCGAACCGGTACTTCCGCCAATCTGCAAAGCGGCTCCCTCTCTGCCGGTCGATCCGCCGCAAAGATGGGTCAGAACGGTACCAATAAAGATCAGAAAGATCATATTTACAGGCAGATCATGTTTTTCGCGAATAGAGGAAATGACGAGATTGGTGCCTTCATCCTTTGTTACACCACAGCGTCTGTAGCAAAAAACAATCAGCAGACCGGCAAGTGGAAGAAATAAAATAAGCCAGCTATGGGCAGAGCGGATTTCTGTAGCATAGTCAACTGCATAGTGAAAAGCACTGCCGATCAGACCGCAGATACTTCCTGAAATCAGGGCAAGAAAAGACCACTTGATCAGCATACGGATGTAAATTGCAGAATGATCCAGGGTTCTTATCAGTTTATCTTGAAGATGCTCTTCCATTTTTCTCCTCTATTATTTCTCTTCCGGATTCTTCTCTACCAGAAGGTCGGGGCGTCTTTCTTTTGTTCGAAGTAAGGCCTGTTCCTGTCTCCATTTTTCTACATTTGCATGGTGACCGGACAAAAGAATTTCCGGAACGCTCTCTCCCATCCATACCTCCGGACGGGTATACTGCGGATATTCCAGAAGATTGTTGGAAAAGGATTCGTCCTCACCACTGGAGGAATTACTTAAGGTGCCCGGAACCATTCTGCTGATTGCATCGATCAGAATAGCCGCTGGCAACTCGCCTCCTGTCAGAACATAGTCTCCGATTGAAACATAATCGGTAACGATCTTCTGCAGCACTCTGTCATCAATGCCTTCATAATGGCCGCAAAGAAGAATCAGATCTTCTTCTAAGGCAAATTCCCTGGCCTGGGCCTGCTTAAATACAGCAGCCTGAGGCGTCAGATAGATGGTCCTGGGCTTATGTCCGATTCTTTCTACAATAGAGAGCCAGGCATCGTAAACAGGCTGTGCCTGCATTAACATGCCGGCACCTCCGCCATAGGTATAATCATCTACTTTTTTGTGCTTTTCAGCAGAGTAATCCCGAATATTAATAGCCTCTACAGAAATGACACCCTTGGCAATGGCACGGCCTATGATACTGCTGGAAACAACCTGATCGATCAATTCCGGAAATAAGGTTAAGACATAAAATTTCATTAGCGCAATCCCTCCATGAGGTGGACGTCGATGCGTCTTCCTTCAATGTCGACATGCAGAATACAATCTGGAATTTTGGGCAGAAGAAGCTCCGGAGATCCTTCTTTTTTGCAAACCCAAACGTCATTTGCTCCGGTTTGCAGGACGCCTGTGATCTGTCCGAGATCTTCTCCATCCTCTGCAAAAACATTGCAGCCAATCAGATCTGCAATGAAGTACTCTCCCTCTGCAAGAGGAACACGGTTCTCCTTTGTTACATAGAGACCGCAGGTCTTGTATTTTTCAATGTCATTGATGGAATCAATTCCTTTGAATTTAAGAATGACAAGATTTTTCTGTGATCTGGCCGAAGTTACTTCAAGAGGAAGAATCTCTTTGCCTGTATCAAGAAGAATTTCCTTCATTCCTTTAAAACGGTTGACATCATCTGTCATGGGAAATACCTTGACTTCACCCTTAATGCCATGTGTATTGGTAATGGCACCTACCTGATATAATTCGTCTCTATTATAAGTCATATGCGGTCCTATTTTTCTTTTTATTTACTGCTTTTGTCTTTCTATCGAATAGGAAAAATTCCTAGTCAAAACAAAAAATATTCCTTGGCGCATCCTCACGGAGCTTTTTTATGTTTCATTCCTATTACATAAGAAAAGCCGGTCAAAAGAGCCAAAACCCTTTCGACCGGCTCAAGTGTTTATTGCCGATTAGTCAACAATATCAACGATAACTTTTTTGTCATCTTTTGCAGCAGCAGCTTTTACTACGGAACGGATTGCCTTTGCGATTCGTCCCTGTCTGCCGATTACTTTACCCATGTCGGACTGAGCTACGTGAAGCTCAACGATCGTAGATTTTCCTTTTTCACTTTCGGAAACTACAACCTCATCCGGATGTTCTACCAGACTCTTGGCAATAACTTCTACCAGTTCCTTCATCTGAACACCTCTTATTATTTTTCGATGCCGGCAAGTTTAAGGATTTTTTCAACTGTAGCAGTCGGCTGAGCACCATTTGCAAGCCATTTCTTAGCTGCTTCTTCATCAACGTGGAACTCGCTCGGATCCTTTGTCGGATCATATGTACCGATCTCATCGATGAATCTTCCGTCTCTCGGAGATCTGGAATCTGCAACAATAATTCTGTAGAAAGGAGCCTTCTTCTTACCCATTCTTCTTAATCTGATCTTAACCATTATCTTGTCCTCCTGAATTTGATTTTCTAAAATTTAATCTATGCTAAAAAGGAAATCTTGATCTTCCTTTTTTGCCGAATGCACCGCCGAGCATCTTGCTCATGCCTTTTGTTCCACCCATTTTTTTCATCATCTTACGCATCTGATCGAACTGCTTTACCAGGCGGTTTACTTCGGAAATATCTACGCCTGCTCCCTTGGCAATTCGTCTTTTGCGGCTGGGATTGAGAAGATCCGGGTTGGAACGTTCCTGAGGTGTCATAGAATAAATAATGCCCTCAATTCTCGCAAGTTTCTTCTCATCCATAGCAGCTTCAAGCTGTTCTGTTGCAGCTCCGCCGACACCCGGCATCATGGAAAGAATGCTTCCAATGCCACCCATCTTCTTCATTTGACTCATGGAATCCAGATAGTCATCAAAGCCAAACTGGGATTTACGCAGTTTCTGCTCAAGATTTCTGGCTTTTTCTTCGTCAAAATCTTCCTGCGCCTTCTCAATCAGGGTAAGCACATCACCCATGCCGAGGATTCGGGAAGCCATACGATCCGGATAAAACTGCTCCAGATCTGAAAGCTTTTCTCCCATACCAACATAATAGATTGGCTTTCCGGTTACAGCCTTTACAGAAAGGGCTGCACCACCTCGGGTATCGCCGTCCATCTTGGTCAGAACAACACCGTCAATACCGACCTGTTCATCAAAGGCCTTGGCCACATTAACTGCTTCCTGACCTGTCATTGCATCAATGGTCAGAAGACAATCATCAATGTTGATATTTTCCTTAAGCTCGACAAGCTCCTGCATCATGGCATCATCAATCTGAAGACGTCCTGCTGTATCGAGAATAACGACATTGCAGCCGACTTTCTTTGCATGTGCAAGTCCAGCCTTGGCAATATCAAGCGGCTTTTGATCGGTTCCCATGGTAAAGACCTCAGAACCAACCTTCTCGGCATTTACTTTGAGCTGTTCAATTGCGGCAGGACGATATACATCCAGCCCCACAAGAAGAGGTTTTCTGCCCTTCTTCATGACTTTGCCGGCAATCTTGGCAGCCGTTGTTGTTTTACCTGCGCCCTGAAGACCCATCATCATAATGACAGTCATGTCATTCGAGCTCTTCAGTTTGAGCTCTACGGTCTCACCGCCCATAAGGCTGACCATTTCGTCATTTACGATCTTGATTACTGTCTGACCCGGATTCAGGCCGCCAAGCACATCCTCACCGATTGCCTTTTCTTCTACAGATTTGACAAACTGTTTTACTACACGGAAGTTTACATCCGCCTCAAGCAGAGCCATCTTGACTTCCTTCAGAGCAGTTTTCACATCTGCTTCTGTGAGCATTCCCTTGCTGCGAAGGTTTTTGAATACGTTCTGAAGTTTTTCAGTTAAGCTGTCAAATGCCATTTAAAGCTCCTCTAAAAGTTTGATTGAGATTGCCTCGATCTCATCGATCAAGGACGCATCCTTCTGTTCACGGTATGCGGTACATTTTATTTGAATATCGGAAATGGCTTCCTTTGCCTTCATAAAACGTTCCATAAGATGCAGTTTATCTTCATAACCCTGAAGAATCTTATCACATCTGCGGATCAGGTCATGTACGCCCTGCCTTGTAATGCCGGCTTCATCGGCAATCTCGCTCAATGACATATCATCATAGACCAGCTGTTCATAAATCTGTTTCTGATGTGCTGTCAAAAGCTCACCGTAAAAGTCGTACAAGAGACCCTGTTTTACAATCTTTTCCATATAAAATCTCCCCACTGCGAACCTATACTATAATACACATGGGAGAATCTGATGTCAAGTATTTTTTCTTTACAACATTTTGTAATGTTTTAATAGGATTTCGCCTGGCAAAAAGCTCACCGAGACACAAAAGAAATGCTGACCTAATCAGCATTTCTTTTATTCTGCATTTCTGAATTTATCCTTTTCTAAGGGCATTTTCCTTAGTTAAGAGAAAAGCGAAGCGTGACAGGATTGTGGTCACTGTGTTCAAAATCAAGATCAACGGTTTTCATTTCCTTGACTTCAATATTGTCGGAAAGGATCATGCCGTCGATCACATAATACTGGAAATTCTCCTTATCGGCAGATCGATATGCCTTATCCAGGGATCTGCAGCTGGGGGCAGAATTGTCCATTAAGAATTGCCAGGAGGAATCAAACTCGGAAACATCGATCTCTCCGGCCTGCCAATAGCTGCTGTCAATCAGCGGATAAGCCGAACTGTCAACATTGGAGAAGGTTTGATTAAAATCTCCTGCTGCAATCACATAATTTCCTTTGGCGGCTTCTTCCTGAAGAAGCTCTTTCAGCATCTGGGTCTGTTTGGCCTTACCCTCTCCATCATCATATGCTTCCAGATGGAGATTAACGAGAACCAGCTCCTTGTCAGAATCCGCAATTTTAACCCGGCTTACCATCAGGCAGCGTTTGAGATTAGCAAGTCTTACTGGCCAGGAAAAAGGACAGGGAAGCTGAATTCTTTCCGCACTTTGCAGTGTTACATTAGAAAAGGTCATAATTCCGGAATGAATATAACCGATCGGCGGCCAGGGATAAGGAATAAAGAGACACTTATAGTTCGCCGCAAAAGCGGTATCCATATTGCTTAGGCCTCCGGCCAGATAAGCACTTTCATCTACTCCATAGGAACGCATGGAGCTCTTATCTACCTCCTGAAGGAAAATAAAGTCAGGATTTTCCTCACTTAGAAAGAGATTTACAGCTGAAAGATTGTCATAGACCTGATTTTCAGTGTTTTCCCTGACATGGCTTCCGCCATCCATAAAGAAATCTGCACTTGAGGACAAGCCGCAGTAACCGATATTCCAGCTAACCAGCTTATAGTCTTTATTCAGACTTACGGCATCTGCACTTTCTTCGGAACTGCTGCTGATCGCAATACTTTCTTTATCGGCAGGCTTGAATTCTGTGATACTTAAAAGGATTATTAAAATTATAAATAAAAGGATCAGTATTGCCAGAACAATACCGATCCCTTTGCCCAGCTTCTTTATCATATTTTGTTGCTTCTTCTCCAAATATGCATTTTTTCAGCTTCTTTGATTAGATCATCTCTGAAATCAGGGTGAGCGATGGAAATGAGCTTTTCGCTTCTCTCCCAGGTTGACATACCCTTAAGGCATACCTTTCCATATTCCGTTACGACAAACATGGTATTGGCTCTGCTGTCTGTCATAACAGTACCGACCGGCATAGTGGGCAGAATATTCGAGCTTCTCCTGCCTTCCTTATCTACTCTTGAAGAGGGGAGACAGATAAAGCTTTTTCCACCCTTGGAAAGATAAGCACCCATAACAAAGTCAAGCTGTCCGCCTGCACCGCTGATATGGCGAAGACCGCTTGTTTCGGCACCAACCTGACCAAAAAGATCCAGATTGATCGCACTGTTAATAGAAATAAAATTATCAAGCTGACGGATGGTTTCAATATCATTGGTATAGTCAACCGAATTCATCATCAATGCAGGGTTCTGGTCCATAAAATCATAAAGATCAGAGGAACCGGCTGCAAAGGCATAGACCTGACGTCCCTTGTCGATATTTTTCTCAGCACAGGTAATCTTTCCGGCATGCGTCAGCTTCATAAAGGCATCTACATACATTTCGGTATGAACACCCAGATCCTTTAGATCTGATTCAGCGATCATAGAACCAACTGCATTCGGTGTATTGCCGATTCCCAACTGCAGGCAGGCTCCATCCGGAATTTCATCAAAGATAAATTTGGCAATGGCAGTATCTGTATCCGAAGCTTCCTTAGAGGAAAGAGCCGGCAGATCAGGATTTTCTCCTTCTACGATCATATCAACCTGGCTGATGTGAATGCCGGTATTGAAGCCGCCCAGGCAGACAGGCATTTTTTCATTTACTTCTACAATGATCACCTTTGAACGGGCTACGGCTGCTGCCAAATGAGAAGCCTGGGGACCAAAGTTAAAATATCCGTGCTTATCCATGGGAGCAACCTGGAACATCATAACGTCAATCGGATCCATATACTGATAGTAACTCGGAAGCTCGGAATAACGGATCGGTACATAATAGGTGAGTCCGCTATTAATATATTTTCTTTCAATGCCACTCATATGAATGGAGTTCCAGCACATATGCTCTGCTGCATTTTCTACGTCAAAAACAGCAGGCTTTTTCATGGCGTTACCACCGCGAATTTTGATATCATGAAGCTCGGGCAGTCTTTTTGCAAGAGCCTTATCCAGCAAATCTGCAGTACCGGCACTATAGCCGTAATCGATCCAGTCGCCGGATTTGACAACCTGAACTGCCTGGTCTGCTGTAGTTAGCTTTTGCTGATATGCCTTTGCGTATTCGTTTTCCATTGTTTTTACCTAACCTTTCATTTTTCATTTTTTTCATACATAAAGCAAAACTACTCTTTTTATCATAGTCTTTGCAGAAAAAAAAGGCAATAAATGATGAAAAAAAGTCTAAATTTACAGTTTCTTTTTCAATTTTTAGAAAAGGGAAAGAATAAGGTCTGTAATCAGAACAGCTGCACTTGCAAAAAGGGCAACCTTGATCAGTCCCTGATCCATAAAGGCCAAAAGCAGGGCAACGGCCAAACCGATCCAGGCAGAAAGCAAAGAACCGGTCGCAGATAAAATAGCAGGAAAGGTCATAGCACTAAGAACTGTAAAGGGAACATAGTACAAAAAGGATTGAAAAAACCGGTTTTTGATCTTTCCATTGAAAAGCATGAAAGGAATCATGCGAACCAAATAGGTAACCGCAGCCATAACAAAAAGGTAAAGGAAAAAGCTTTTGATATTCATGAAATAATCTCCTTTTCATCACAGGGACTGCTCTCCTGCTCAGCTTTCTCTTCATCCATCTCATCTGTATTGACGGGAAAGAGAAAAGCGCCAATTGCAGAGGCAAGAATTGCAGAAATAATAATGGCAAATCCGCTTGAAATCTGATTTAAAATGGGCAGATAATGCAGACCACAGCTAATAGCAATGGCAAGGAGAACAATGATCCGTACATTTTTCTGATCTCTGGCAGCAGGCGTTACGATTGCAATAAACATGCCATAGAGGGCGATTCCGAGACTGGTTACCACCAGAGCAGGAAGCACATCACCCAGGATAGCACCAAAGAGGGTTCCTAAGGCCCAGCCCCAGTAAGGCAGGCTGATCAGTCCGAAAAAATAAAGTCTGCTGACAGATTTCTTTCGTCCACTGGCTACGGCGAAGATCTCATCGGTAACAAAGAAGGAAAAGAAAATGCGCCAGATGCCCCTGAAGTGTTCATCTACTTTTTGTGTAAGGGAAATCGACATCAGGGAATAGCGCAGATTGATGACCAGCTGTGTCAGGGCCATCTCCAGGAGGGAGCCAAGATTTGCCATGATCGTAAGGCCGGCAAACTGACCGGCAGAGGTGACATTCATCATGGAAATCAAGGTTGTCTGCCAGATGGAAAGACCGTCCAAAGAGCCAAGGATGCCAAAAGAAAAGGATACGGCAAAGTAGCCCAGAGCAATGGGAATCCCATCCATGAGACCTTCCTGGAATTCTGTTTTTGTACTTGAATTGATTGAATTTTGCATATTTCTTATAAAAGCTTGTCTAGCTACAGGTGCTGCATAAAGGTCCGGATATCAGAGAGTAATCATATAACTTGATGTGCTCCAACGCAGACGGAGGAAATATATCAAGGCACATTCTTTCTTCTTACAGAAGATTTTATGACAGAAGAAGACAGACCGGTTAAATCCGGTCTGTCCATATGATCATATCATTTTGCGCAATAGGAAGAAAGTATTCTATTAACGAAGTATCCTATTACAGAAGAAAGAATCCTGCTTGCAGAATTCTCCGCCTCCCTTAGTTTTTGAAGGAGTGAATCGGTGCCGGGATTCTTCCGCCGCGATTGATAAAGGCCTCGCAGGAATAAGGATTAACCGGCATGACCGGTGCATACCCGAAGAGTCCGCCGAACTGTACCTGCTCTCCTACCTTCTTACCGATTGCCGGGATCAGACGGCAGGCAGTGGTTTTCTGGTTGACCATACCCAGAGCCATTTCATCTGCGATGATACCGGAAATGGTGCTAGCCTTGGTATCACCCGGAATGGCGATCATATCAAGACCAACTGAGCATACACAAGTCATAGCCTCAAGCTTTTCAAGGGTGATGGCACCCAGCTCAGCAGATTTGATCATGCCTGCATCCTCGCTGACCGGAATAAAGGCACCGGAAAGTCCACCAACATAGGAGGAAGCCATAACGCCGCCCTTCTTAACCTGATCATTCAGCATGGCAAGTGCAGCTGTTGTACCCGGGGCACCTGCATATTCCAGACCGATTTCACAAAGAATATCAGCAACACTGTCTCCGATGGCAGGTGTTGGTGCCAGGGAAAGGTCAACAATACCGAAAGGAATACCCATCATGGAAGAAGCTCTTTGGGCAACCAGCTGACCAACACGGGTTACCTTAAAGGCTGTTTTCTTGATGGTTTCGCAGAGAACCTCAAAGTTCTCTCCTCTTACCTGCTCAAGAGCACTCTTTACAACACCGGGGCCGCTGACGCCAACATTAATAATCGCATCTGCCTCGGTTACACCGTGAAAGGCACCGGCCATAAAGGGATTGTCATCCGGTGCATTACAGAATACAACCAGTTTCATGGCATCTCCGGAGTCCGGAAGCTTTGAGCCTTTTGCAATTTCCAGAATGATCTCACCCATCAGTTTCACAGCATCCATATTGATACCGATCTTGGTGGTTGCAAGATTAACGGAGCCACAAACACGGTCTGTTTCACGAAAAGCCATTGGCAAGGAACGGATCAGCATTTCATCCGCCTTTGTCATACCCTTTGCTACAAGAGCTGAATAGCCGCCCAGGAAGTTGACACCAACCTCTTTTGCTGCCTTATCCAGAGTAAGCGCAATCTGCACAAAATCCTCCGGACTTTTGCAGCAGGATCCGCCGACCAGGGAAATTGGTGTAACGGAGATTCGCTTATTGACGATCGGAATACCATATTCCTTTTCGATGGTTTCACCTGTTTTTACCAGGTCTTTTGCTACAGTGGTGATCTTTTTATAAATTTTATCACAGCAGGCAGTTAGATCTGCATCGGCACAGTCCAAAAGACTGATACCCAGGGTGATGGTTCTGACATCGAGGTTCATGGACTCGATCATTTTATTTGTTTCATTTACTTCAAAAATATTGATCATGACAGAGGGCCTCCTTAGATACGATGCATCATATCGAAGATTTCTTCTTTCTGGCAGTGAATTCTGACACCGATATTCTCACCGATTGCGGCAAGCTCATCCGCACAGTCGGAAAAAGCCTTATCGGAGCCGGTCAGATCTGCGATGGTCATCATGTTGAAATAGCCGCCTGTAATGGTCTGTGAAATATCAAGGATATTGATTTTGTTATCGGCAAGGTAAGTACAAACCTTTGCGATAATACCTACAGAATCCTTTCCGACTACAGTAATAATGATTTTCTTCTGATTTGTTTCCATTTGAATTGTCCTTTCCTATAGGTCTTATATTCGAACCATTTGTGTTGGCTTATCCCTATTTGCTACCGTGATCTTGAAATCACTACCCTTGTAAGGATTGTCTCCTAAGGTAATCTCGCTTTTTACTGTTTCATAAGCGAGGGCTTCATAATTGTTTTCCTTGCTCAGGTGACCAAGAAAAACTGCTTTGATATTATCATGAAGTAGCTCTCCAAGCAATCGTCCGGAGGCTTCATTTGATAAATGACCGTGATCTCCGAGAATTCTTTGCTTCAGAAGATAGGGATAAGGCCCCATCTCCAGCATACGAATATCATGATTTGCCTCCAGTAAAAGTGCATCCATATTTTTCAATTCGGAGGTAAGCTCTTCATCATAGCTTCCAAGATCTGTAATAACGCCCACTTTCTGCTCTTCACTTTCTGCGATATATGCAACCGGGTGAGCTGCATCGTGAGCAATTGGAAGGGCTTTCAGCCGGATATCTCCGATCATAAAGGGCATCTGATCTTTGATTTCTACGAAAAGATCCTGGGAAATATTGCCGACAGAGCTTATTTTTTGAATCTGCTGCCAGGTTTCCTTCATGGTAAAGATCGGCAGTCCATATCTGCGGGCTAAAACGCCCAATCCTTTAATATGGTCGTTGTGCTCATGGGTGACACAGACTGCATCGATATCTCTTGCACTGAGTCCGACAGAGTTCAGACCTTCTTCGACTTTTTTTCCGCTGATGCCGGCGTCAATTAAAATATGGGTATGATCTGTACCGATGTAAATACAGTTGCCGCTGCTGCCACTGGCAATGCTCATCATTTCCATCTTCAGGCTTCCCTCTTTGCGCCGGGTTTGATCCGATTCATTTCTGCGTCAATCCGGGCATAAGTCTTTTCACAGTCTCCATTATTATCGATCTGTACCGGAAGACGCTTTCTCATCTTATCATAAGCAGCCTGACTGGCAATGATGCTGTCTACCTTTTCCTCACTGTAGCCTCGATCTTCCATCAGACGTTTTTTGCGGACCTCTGTATCGGCATTGACAGACCAGACCTCATCGCAGAGAGTGGCGAAGCCACTTCCATCATAGAGGGCAGATTCAATGATCACAAAATCCAGAAGGCCATGCCTTTTTTCCTTGTCGATTTCGGTTACAAGATAGATGCCGACTGCAGGATGGATCAGATCGTTCATCTTCTGTCTCAGATCAGGATCATCATACATCAGCTTGGAAACAGCCTCTCTATTCATAAATCCCTTTTTGTCGAAGGCTTCCTTGGGGAGCAGCTGCTTTAATCTGGTATAGCACATTCCTCCAGGTGCAACAACCTCCTCTCCGATTTCATCGGTAAGCAAAATACGGGAGCGGTAATTTGCTTTGATATAATCCAGAACCAGGCTTTTTCCGGCACCAATTCCTCCGGTTATCCCGATAATCTTTGTCTTGCTGACGGCCTTTGCATTATTTTGCTTCGTACCAGTTTTTACCCTCATTGATATCAACCTCCAGTTTTACTTTTAAATCTGCAGCATGGGTCATTTCCTCCTGCAGAATCTGATAAATCTTTTCTTTTTCTTCTTCTGCGGCTTCGATCAAAAGCTCATCATGCACTTGCAGAAGCAGTCTTGATTTTAAATGTTCATCTTTTAATCTCTGATAAACCCGATTCATGGCAATTTTGATGATATCGGCGGCTGTTCCCTGAATCGGTGCATTCATGGCTACACGTTCACCGAAGGAACGCTGCATAAAATTGCTTGAGGAAAGCTCCGGCATAGGACGGATCCGGCCAAAAAGAGTTTGGGCATTGCCGCTTTCCTTTGCAGATGATACCAAGCCATCCAGAAAAGCCTTGATCTTTGGATAGGCAGCAAAATAATGATCCATATATTGCTGGGCTTCCTTTCTGGAAATCGAAAGATCCTGGCTTAAGCCAAAGGAACTGATACCGTAAATAATACCAAAATTAACCGCCTTGGCATTTCTTCGCTGCAGAGGCGTTACCTCATGAAGCGGTACATGAAATACCTGGGATGCAGTCAGGCTATGAATATCCTGTGCCTCATTGTAGGCCTCGATCAGATTTTCATCTCCCGACATATGTGCCAGGACGCGCAGTTCGATCTGAGAATAATCTGCATCAATAAAGCAGAAGCCTTCTTTCGGAACAAAGACCTTTCGGATCTGCCGTCCAAGCTCATCCCGAATGGGGATATTCTGCAGATTAGGATCTGCAGAGCTGAGCCTGCCGGTAGCTGTAATCGTCTGATGGAAGGTCGTATGAATCCGGCCATCAGGGGCAATATCATTCTGCAGGCTGTCCGCATAAGTAGATTTCAGCTTGGTAAGCTGGCGGTATTTCAGGATTTTCTCGACAATCGGATAATCCGGAGCGAGCTTTTCCAAAACCTCTGCTGCCGTGGAATAGCCTGTTTTGGTTTTCTTTCCGTTTGGAAGCTGCATTTTTTCAAAAAGAATATTGCCAAGCTGCTTGGGAGAAAGGATATTGAACTTTTCTCCGGCAAGCTGATAGATTTCCTTTTCCAGAAGGAGAATGGATTTGCCTAGCTGATCACTGTAATCACGAAGGGCAGATGGATCCGCCTTGATGCCATAGGCTTCCATGGAAGCCAGGGTATATACGAGAGGCATTTCGATTTCATCATACAGCTTTTTCAGTCCCTGCTCATTCAGAGCCTGGTAGACTTTCTCCCAGCCTGCATAAATGCCATATGCCTGGGCGGAGCCATAGCGGATCAGATTTTCCGCTTTCAGAGTCGGATCCATTTTTTTCTGAATCAAATCCTCCCTGGCCGGAAGCATCAAATCGCCATATTCGGAGGCAATATCGTCATAGCTGTATTTGCCCTTCAGGGGATTCAGCAGATAGGCAGCTATCCTGATATCAGAAAGCTTTGCCTTTTCTTCTTCCTTTATGCTTTGTTCAATTCCAAGGAAATGCAGAAGAGCTTTTATATCCATGGAAAGAAGCTCTTTTGCATTTGACAGCATAAGGAAAAGCAGTTCCCTTGCCTGTGCAGTAGAAATGCTTCCATCCAGAAGCAGACCGGAGCTGATTGGGATATAAAAAATATGGTCTGGATCCGTACACCAGAAAAGTCCTTCACTGCCCTCTTCCTGCAGAAGAAAGAGGGAAAAAAGCGCCTCTTTTTTCTCCTCTATCTGCAGCTTCGCTTCCTCAAAAGAAGAAAGCTGACAAATCTTTCCTTCCAAAGGATCGCCTTTTGCTTCTTCGGAAAAGCGGGGAAGGAAATTTTTGAATTCCAGCTTTTTCATGAGATCATAAGCTTCTTTTGTATAAAGATTTTTCAAAAGTGCTTGCTCCGGTTCGAACTGAATCGGGCTGCTGCAATTAATCTTTGCCAAAGTTTTGGATAAGGCTGCAATCTCCTCTGCTCCAACCAGGGCATTTTTGGTCCTTGCGGGTTTAATATCTTCAATATGAGCAAAAACCTCTTCAATGGAATGGTATTGGGCGATTAGCTTGGTCGCCCCTTTCTCGCCAATGCCGGCTACACCCGGAATATTGTCCGAAGTATCCCCCATAAGAGCTTTTACGTCGACAAATTCCTTGGGAGAGACCAGATACTTCTCTCTTACGTCGTCTTCATTATAGACTTCAATTTCGGTACCGTTCTTTTTGGTTTTAGGAATCAAAAGGATTACCTTTTTGGTGGCAAGCTGGAGAAGATCTCTGTCTCCGGAAACAATCTTGACATCCAGACCCATTTCTTCTGCCTGAACAGAAAGGGTTCCTAAAAGGTCATCTGCTTCATAGCCCTCCTTTTCGACAAGGGCAATTCCCATAGCTCTCAGCATTTCCTTAATCAAAGGAACCTGCTCTTTGAGCTCAGGCTGCATGGGCTTTCTTGTACCCTTATAGGCCTCGAACATTTTATGTCGAAAGGTGGGCGCATGCAGATCAAAAGCAACCGTAAGATAATCCGGCTGTTCACTGTCTAATATTTTAAAGAGAATATTCAGAAAGCCATAGACCGCATTGGTATGAAGACCTTCTGAGTTGGTCAGATCCGGAAGACCGAAATAAGCCCGGTTCAGGATGCTGTGACCATCTATTAATACTAATTTTTTTGCCATTTTGTCACCTGACTGTCTTAATCAAAAATAAAAGCGGCATAACACATGGAGCTGATCTTTTGGTCAAAAGGAAGCCCATCTTTGCCTCGAAGCATGGCGATCGGTGCCGGACCTAAATCCAGAAAGGCGCCTAGATAGCCTTCTTCCAAAAGAAGCTCGACCTTTTCCCGATCAAGCCAGGGAACCATTCTGACTTCATACTTTTGTGAATGAAAGCTGTCCTGAATCTTCATCATTGCATCCAGCAGGCTTTCTTCCGGCAGCAGGAGTTCATGAATTCTGACACGTTCCTCCGAGAGTCTTTCAAGGGCAAAAATACCGGCTCGCAGAGAATCTCCTGCAAAAGAACGACGAATTTCAAAAAGTCCGCCTCCCTTTTCTTTAAAGGATTTCTCAAGGAAGGAAAGCTGGGTATCCCGATAGACCAAATGATCCTTCCCTTCCAGAAGAATCTCACGAATCTGATTGTAATCCGAAGCGGCTAATTCTTTGATGATCAAATCCTTTGGGATATTTTCTTCTGAAATCAAAAAATCATAGGGACGAAATTCCATTTTGTCGGCATAGAAGGCATCCTTATATGCAAACTTTTCGGAATACAGATCAGCCAGTCCTCTGTCTGCAGGTGCGATCATGGACAGGGGAATATTTTCAGACTGATCGACTTCTTCCAGCTGCATACGGATCAATTCCATCGCATAGCCATGTCCCCGATAGGCAGGATCTGTGGCTACTGCATAAACACAGGGACAGCTTGAAAAAGAAGCTCCCTGGCAGAGAAAATCCTGATGCTCATAGAGAATGCTCATAGAAACGATCTGTTTCTCTTCTGTTTCGGCAAGCCAGGTCGTCTCAGCCTGAAAAAGCTCATCAAAATACAAATCCAGATAGGAATCCTCGTCTTCAAAAACCTTTTGCCAAAGATGTCGAATCGATGGAATATCAGACAAGGCTGCTTTGCGAAATATCATTGCTTTACTCCTCTTCCTGTAATTTCACATATTTAAGTATTATCGCAAAATATTAAGAATTCGTCTATAGGGAAAATCATAGGGCTGCCTTTGCAGCAGCCCTATTCTTCTATATTTGCTGTATTTGTTCGAAATGGCAAATAGTCGATGAATTTTTTTACAGCCGGTGTGAGGAGTTTTTGATTTTTGACAGCCAGACCGATTGACCGGTAATAGGGCTTTTGCAGGGAGCGAATCTCGACCTTGTACGGAATGCGTTGCAGGATCATATCCGGCAGAATACTGACGCCCATTCCTTTTTCTACCATAGCCAAAATTGCAAAATCTTCCCATGTTGTAAATCGAATATCCGGCTTTACATGCGCATTTTTTAAAAGGTCGGAAACATCTGTTTTTCCGCCATGTTCCAGCAGGAGAAAGGGCATATTATTTAATGCTTCTATCTCTATGCTTTCCTTCTCTGCCAGGCTGTGCCCTGACGGAAGAACAAGCTTATACTCATCCTGCTTCAGTAAAATGGTATCAAATTGAGAAAGGGTCGGAAAACGCAGAAAGCCACAGTCTACCCGTCCTTCCATGATCCATTGCTCGATCTCATCATAGTCGCCAAGCAGGATTTCATATTCAATGCCGGGATAGTCTTTTTGGAGAGCAGAAAAGATGTTCGGGAGCCAGTTGATCGCTACACTGGCAAAGCTGCCAATGCGGACAAGACCGCTCTCCAGCCCATTTATTCTGCAGATTTGTCCTTCCAACTCCTGATGATCGTTCAGAACTTTGCGCAGATAGGGCAGAATCTGTTCTCCTGCAGACGTTAGGCAGACACCGCTCTTGCTTCGTTCTAAGAGTGTCATCTTCCATTCCTTTTCCAAATCTGCAACCATTTTGCTGATGGAGGATTGGGCATAATCAAGCTCCTGGGCTGCACGGGTAAAACTTCCGCATTCTACTGTTTTGACAAAGGCAAGGTACTTCAATAAAGGATTTTCCATATTTAATCCATTCTATTTCTCGATTTTAACTATTCATTATATTCGCTATTCAGATTCTACAACCTCTTCTATGATAGTACAAGATTGATTTGGGAGTGTGTGAATATGAACTTAAAAAGAAAAGATATGGATATGCTGCATGGGCCATTAACCGGAAAGATACTGCTTTTTACCATGCCAATTGCACTGAGCAGTATGATCCAGCAGCTATTTAATGCTGCAGATACCGCCGTTGTCGGTTATTTTGGCAATCAGAATGCCCTTGCAGCAGTAGGGACAAACACAGAAATGATTGCACTGATCGTTACGATTTCTTCCGGTTTATCCATTGGTGCTAACATTTTGCTTGCAAATCAGATTGGGAGAAAGAATACAAAGGAAATCCCCGCTTTGGTAGAAACGGCCATTCTTTTGGCCATTTTGATCGGCATCATCGCCTTGTTTTTGGGACAAATATTCGCAAGACCCATGTTGCAGCTGATTCAGACGCCAGCGCCAATCCTTGATGAAGCGGAGCTTTATTTACGTATCTATTTCCTGGGCTATCCATTTTTATTGCTCTATGATTTTGCAGCTTCCGTATTAAGAGCACGTGGTGACAGCTCTTATCCTTTTCTGGTGCTTGTATTTTCAGGAATGGTAAATGTCGGACTGAATTTGCTCTTTGTACTTGTTTTTCGTATGAGCGTCAGTGGTGTTGCCTTCGCTACCGATATTTCTACCATGCTTTCAGCATTTCTTCTTTTGAGCCGTTTGAGAAAGGATACGCTCTTTCGTCTTCGCCTTTGCAGACCAAAACTTCACTTCTTCAAACAGGACTTTTCTCTGTGTATTGTCATAAATATCCTGAAGACCGGTATTCCATCTGCGATTCAGGGTGCGGTATTTTGCTTTGCCAATCTCTTTGTACAGGCATCTGTCAACACTTTTGGCGAAGCTGCAATTGCAGGAAGCAGTATTGCTATGAATTTTGAATACTTTACCTATTATATCATCACAGCATTTGGACAGAGCGCAACTACCTTTTGCAGTCAGAACTATGCAGCCGGACAGAAAGAACGCTGCAGGTCTATCCTGCTGTTCTCTTTGCTGCTGTCCACGATCTGCAGCAGTATTCCGATTGCAGCAATTGTTCTTTTCTGTGACTTTTTCTCATCTTTATTTTCACCGGAAGCCATGGTAATCGAATCTGCCGGCCTGCGTATTCTTTCTATCCTGCTCTTTGAACCAATCTGCAATTTCTACGAAATACCGGCAGGTATTCTGCGTGGCAGCGGTCATGCCCTTTATCCGGCTGTCAGTACAATGATCGGAAGCTGTGCCTTCCGCATCATCTGGATCTGCACAGCTTTCCGAAGCCATTCCACGCTTCCAATGCTATATCATGCATTTCCCCTTTCATGGCTTGTGACAATTATTCTGGTAAACCTGGGATTGTTCATTCTGCATCCCCTAAAATCCGCTTGAGTAAGAGCCGGTGAAAGGAATTTGGCAAAAGCAGAGGAAGTTACTTCCAATTTTTCTCAATCCAGGAAAGAATGTCGCTTTCTTTTTCTACATAAACCAGACCATGGCTGCCACTGCCGCAGATCAGCTCCTTTTCTCCCTTGAAAAGCTGATAGGCTTCCATCGTAAACTCCTTTTGGATATATTGATCATCGTCACTGCTGAGAAAAAGGAGGGGAATCTCCTCCGGTGTATTGGAAAGCACAGATTCTAAATTCACATCATCTACGGTAAAATCCGTCTTGGAAAGCTTAACTCTAAGTTCAATCGCATTTAAAAAGGGAAAGGCCGGAAGGGTATACCATTGACGAATGTTCTTTTTTGCCAGCTCATGCAGGGAAGCATAGGGATTCTCTGCGACGATCGCGGCAACAGAATCCGGCAGCAGGCTGTTTTCATCTGCAAAAATAGCAGTATTCGCACCAGCCCCGATGCCCCAGATCAGATAGCTTTGCTTTCCGAGCTTCTGATCCGCCCAGCTGATCCAGTTGGCCAGATCCTCTTGTTCATGATAGCCATAGCTGAAATAATCTCCTTCACTTTCTCCGCTTGCCCTGGCATCCAGGAGAAGGAAATTGCATCCATATGCCTGACTGAGATCTGAAATCGGAAGAAAATCCTCTTTGCCGCTGCGTCCAAAGCTTTGCAGGACAATGACGGTTTTATCGCTTCCTTCATTGTAAAGATAGCCCTGAAGCGAAATACCGTCATCTGCCGTCATACTTACCTCATCACAAAGGCGGGATGCCTTGAATAAATCCGAACCGGTCTGATAAGGCAAAAGAAGCTCTGCTTCTTCACTTGTCGGAGTCAGACCATCAATATTTTCCAGAGCCTCCTGGGCACTGAAATCCACTTCGACAAAGGTACCGAAATAATTCTTCTGAATGGCATAGATCCACCTGCCGGCAAAAGAAATTACCAGAACAAGAACAACAAAAATCGTAATAATTGTGGAATTTCTGGCTATATTTGAACGTTTCTTTTCCTCTTCTTTATCAATTGCGGCGGAGCTGCTTTGACTTTTCGGAGTCACCTTTTTATATTGTGGTTTTGAACCTTTTCTTTTTCCCATGACATTCCCCTTTTAATTTGCAGAAAGCAGCATTCCAAGTGCATTGCGCTTTACCTTGTAATCTCCTGCAAGTGCTTCTGCGAGCTGATCCTCTATCTTTTGCTTTCCAAGTGTTATGGCAGCTTCCTTTTCTAAACCGGATTCTCCAAGACCGTCAACCAGAACAAAATATGCGATGGCATTTTCCTCATCGAGAAAAGCATAGCTATCTCCAATCTCGATAGAATTCTGATCTGTCAGAAGTGCATCTGCGATCATCTCCGGAAGATCTGCTCTCGTTGCATCTGTAAGCTTTCCGCTTGATCCGCCAAGCTTTTTCGTGGAAAAAGCAGACTGGAGATCAGAAAAGCTTTCTCCTTTCTGATAACGACTTTCCAGGCGGGAAAGTCGCTCTCCCAAAGCCTGTGTAGAAGAATCAGAGGAAGCTTCCCCTCGGATCGTTTCTGCATCCAAAGTGATCACGCTTAAAGACAGGGTTTGATAATCCTCTTCGGAATGTTCAGATAAATAAGCAGTCAGTTCTTTTTCGGAGGGCTGATAGCTGTGAATCAGATAATTCTTGTATGCGTTTGCTTTTACAGAGAGAGTCAGCTGCTCCATATAAGCATCTTCGTCCATGCCTCGTCCGTAATAGGAAATATAAAAGTTATTTTCCTTTAATCCATAGGTGGATCGGATTGTCTCGTTTTCATCCAGCTGCTCTGTGATCGGTAAGAGTTCATCCTCGGAAAATTCATAGCCGGCAGATGTAGCCAGATCATAAAAATATCTTGCTTCAGCCAGTTCCTTCTCTCCTTCTGCCAGGAAATAATCTCTCCAGGTCATGCTATCGTTATACTCCTGCTGTCCGTTGGAAACAGAGGAATCATAGCCCTGCTCAGAAAGATTCTCGCTATTTTCCTCCAGAAAGCGGTTATAGTAGTCAAAATAATAGTAATCATAATCAACCACGCTATAGCTGATCTGATTGACGGAAGCGGCCGGCAGAACTTTCTGCAGCCATCCGGAATTTAAAAGAATAATTAATAATACGATCGGCACCAGAATAATATAAAGTGCTCTTACATATGGATTTTTTTCATGAAACATACTTCTCTACTCCTTGCGGATGTTTCCCATACGATAAAAAAAGGGCCGGCCGAAGCCGGCCCCGGAGTTTTCGGGGAATAGATTGTCTTTCTGCTTTATGAAACGCCGTAGAAAACAATACAGCAGATGCAGCAGAAAATAGAAAAGATCGTCGGGAAAATGACGGTTGTAACAAAAAGTTCCTTGTAAGCCTGCTTGTGTGTTAATCCGAATACACCCAGTGTATTTGCAACAGACTGTGCATGTGGCAGTGAATCGAAGGTCTGTGTTGTACACAGAAGAAGTCTTCTCAAAGCACCCGGGTTTACACCCATATCCAGATAGGTCTGTCCGAACATCGGAAGCCAAACCATCATTGCGGAAATACCATCTGTACAAAGTCCTGCGATAACAGCAACAGAAATCATAGCTGTGATATATGGATTGATATTAAGCTGAAGAACTGCTTCCTGAATCGGTGTAATTGCCGCACAGGAGGTTACAACCTGTCCAAAGCCATATACGCATCCTGCCAGAAGCAAGAAGCCCCACATACCGGTACAGCCTTCAGAAAGAATGCGAATAAATCCGATTTTCTTGCAGCGGCCGAAATGCAGAAGAACAAGAACAAGAACTCCGACAAACTGAGCCAGAGCAACCAGCTGATTGGACCAGGTGGTATAAGTATTGTTCATATAAGTAATTTTGCTGAATACAATTGCTGAAATTACAACACAGATAAGCGGAAGAACAGAACTTGCAAAGCTCGGAAGATCTTCGTTATCCAGGTCAAGCTCGACATCCTCTCCGTCATAGCCTTCTCCCTTTTTGCGGGCATCCTTTACCAGATGGATCTGATAGATTACAAAAAGAACAATGCCCAGACATCCGGTTGCAATAGAAAGAACCGGAGCAGAATAAAGGCTGGTACCCAAAAACATATTTGGGAGAGAACCCGGAACGTTTGGAACCGGCATACAGAAGTTAATTGCCGGAGCAATACCCTGTGCTGCGATCATACCGACCTTACGCGGAAGGTTAGCACCCTTCATCAAAGGAGCGGCAACGACAACAACAACGAAAATAAAGGTTCCGACACCGGCGAGCATCAAAATAACAGCGGTTGCTGTAATTGCAAGCCAGGCACGATCCGTTCCCAAAAGATTGATCATAGTTTTGCCTACAGCCTTGGAGCAGCCTGTTTCTTCCATCAGGAAGCCGAGCAGTCCGGAAGCCGTAAATACAAAAAACATCAATTGAACCAGAGAAGCAACTCCGGCCGGAAAGGTTTCAAATATAGATACATAAAATGTATTGGTAGAACCGAAAGCTGCAATCAAGGTTGCGATCAGAGCAGCGATTCCGGTGTGCATTCCCTTGAAACAGAGAATGATAAAGATCACAACTGCCAAAATAACGAAAATGGCAGAAATGAATACGTTAGTAAACATAAAAACACCTCCTCAATTGTTCCCCTTGACAGCGATGTAAAAAATAGAAAAACAGCTAAATCCTTAGCGAAAGCAGAATATATCTGTTCCCGCTAAGGATCCTGCTATGCAGCTCAGGTGATTCCCCGGCACCTGAAGCTTTTCTTTGTCATATAGAAAAATTCCTATACAGGTTATTACATCTCTGTCTCTATTACCCCTATTTTAAATGATAGGGTTGTAAACGCGCAAGTAATTGCACGATTCACAACTATTTTTCAAGATGTGCATTTTTTCCAATAAAAGGAGTATAGGTATTGTCGTTATCGAGCGTTTTGTAAGGCTCCGGCCACGGAACTGTGTTCTGCGGCTGAGAGATAACGGAATACGGATGATGCATGGGTCCCGGATCTGCGCAGGCTGGCGGATCACCAAGTGTAGGCGGAGCCGCTTCTTCTACTACAGGAGCCGTGATTCTTGCATACTCCTCTGCTGCCCAGTTGAACATGTCAAGCTTGGTCAGAATATCCGGGCAAACATGCTCATGAAGATATTTCCATTCTCCGTCCTCGCATACGAAGTCAGAGCCATATCTTTCCCAGAGCACATTGCAGTATTTTTCCTTATCTGTAGTCAGGCAGGAATGAATCATACCCGGTGTGATGAAGGAGCCTCTTGCACTCATACCATCTTCTGCAACCTCAATTACATCGGTCAGAAGTGTATGAACAGATGCTTCCATCAGAGGACGCGGATCCTTTCCTGTTGTTTCCGGATAGAGCGGCATCAGCTCAACAGCATTTTCCATAGCCATCTTATCGTAATCGGCAACAGATCCCTTCCAAACCTGATCAAATCCTCTCATTCGTCCGAAAGCATGTGCCCAGGAGCAGTCATCGCTGCGGGACCAGATCTCTGCCCACTCTCCTGTTGCATCTGCACGTCCGTGAAGGTAAGTATGACGAGCCTTTACATTCTCAACCTGCTGTGAAGCATTTGCATTACGGATTCTTTCATGTAAGCTTAAATTTGATTTCATCGCCAGTTACCTCCTTCCTTTGAATCAAGACCATAGTTCTTCGGTCTCTTGTATCCCTCCGGACCATAGCTGATCTCATCAGACCAGGTCTCATAGGGTTCTGGCGGTGTCGGATAATTATCCCACCAGTTAAAATCAGTATTATGGGTGATGACAGGAACAGTCGGTGTACCGAATTCGATATCGATCGGATTGGTCTCATAATTATGATAAACTTCCTGTTTGGAGTAATCCTCACCTGCTTCGCCGAAAAGGTCGTTTGCCTCTACAAGATGCCAGATACGCCATTCTCCGTCTTCCTTAACCATGTCATAAGCAACTTTGCCCGGCTGCCACATAGCTTCTGCAGTACCATCAGCCAAGGCAGTTGTTTCCTGACCAATGCTGTAGAAAAGAGCCTTTGCTGTTTTGCCGTCTTCTGCGATCTCAACAAGTCCGGTAGAAATCGGATGGTTTACCAGACAACCAAGATGAAGGTTCTCTTCTTTGTTTTCAATTTCTGCATTTGCTGCAGAAAGTTCAGCAAGCTGCTGCTTTCTGATTTCAAGATGATGATCTACATAGTATTTTTTGATCTCATCCATGCCAACATAAAAACCTGTGTTTTTGCCGAAGGAAGCTGTTTTCTGAAGTTCCTCGGATTTTACCCAAAGATCTTCAAGCTCTTTGGCACGGTCTTCGTTTGCGTTGTAGTATACACGCTTGTAAGCAGTTTTCTTTACTTCCTCCATGTCAGTTACACGGATGATCAGTTCTTCGTCAGTATATTCTTTTGCCACTTTTCATCCCTCCTTAAATTGCATAACTGAAGGTATCTGCAAATGTATCATAGGGCTGCGGAATCTCCGGTGTTCTTGTAAGAGGACGGGTCGGAGTATAAAGCTCACGAACAGTAACCTTCTTTGTATATTCCGGATATTTGAAATCGCCAAGTTCTGCGAATTCCGGGAGATCCGGATATGGTGTGATCGGCTTGCCCCAGCTCTGACCGCAGACAGAATCAATATCATTTACATACTGCAGGTGCCAGATTTTCCATTCATCATCTGTTTTGATGAAGTCAACTGCGAAATAGCCCCAGGTCCAGTAAGCAACAGGTCCTGCTGTCTCTACTTCATTGTAAGCACCCTGACAATGCCAGAGTCCCTTTGCTGTCTTGCCGTCTCCTGCAATTTCGATTACCGGTGAAGCGAGCGGGCGAACCTTGAAAGGTCCTACTCCATAAAGTTCTTCATCGGAAAGCTTGCCAAGTTCTTCAGGGAAGCGTTTCTGCAGAAGTTTGCCAACAAGTCTTGTTCTATCGCTTTCTGCCTGGTAATATGCCTGAATTGCATCTGCACCGATATAAGCGCCATCATTGAAGGCAAGACAAATATCATCTTCTGTGCTCCAGAACTTCTCGAAGATCACTTCTTCTCTGTTCAAAATTACACAGTTTGCATATTTACCCATAAGATTTTTAAGTGCACGCTGATCTTCCCAACGGGTAACCAGCTGCTCAGTTGTAAATTGTGCCATTTTATCTCCTTTCTATGTAATTTCACCAAAATAAGCACAAGGAAAGCCCTTAATTGGATTCATTATGTATATATCATAACAATCGAATACCTCTATATCAAACAAAAAAAGAGATTATAATAACAACCCGCAAGTTGTTATTATAATCTCTTTTCTCTCAAGCGCTATTTTTCTCTGCTCTTTTATACTTTACTCTACGGCAATAATCTGTTCGGTACCGCCGAAGATATGATTTGCAGCCTGGAAAAAGTCCTTCAGAACACGATTGGAATTTTTCTCTTTCCAGACACCGATGATCGTTGTTTTCTTGTTCAGAGAATAATAACGGATCATGGGATTGGAGGAAAACATGCTTGTATCAGAATTTAAGGAAAAACCTTCTCCCAGCTCAGTCATAAGATTCACCTCTTCCATGGTATGAAAAAGGCGGACAGGACCATTTCCCAGACCCAGATCAATTCTTTCCTGAAGCGCCTTTTTCATGGACTGCGCCTTGCTCTCTCCTTTATTGATAAAGAGAAGCATATTGATATCTTCCATCTCCATCAGATCCAGCCCGTCTTTTGCCAGAGGATGTGCCTTAGCCAGCATAAGCTGTCGCTCTGCATGACCAAAAACCTTATATTTCAGTTCCTTTTCCTGGGGCATAAAGAGATCATAGGTGATGACAAGGTCTACTTCGTTATCCATCAGTCTTCGATATAAGCTGATGCCGTCATCATGAATAATGGAAATCTGATATTCCGGATGCAGCTTTTTCATTTCATGAACGACATAGGGTACCTTGCCATTGATCATATATAGAAGAATACCGATTCTTAATGATTTATGTTTTTCACTGAAGCTGGCATTTTGTTCCTTCAATGTATCCAGCTCCGTTTTCCATTTGAGAAACATCTGATAATAAAGCTCTCCGTTCTCCGTAGGATGAATGGATCTGGTGGTTCGGACCAGTAGGTCTGTTCCCAGCTCCTGTTCCAGTTTTTTTATATGCTTGCTGACTGCCTGTTGAGTAAGAAACATCTCTTCCGCAGCCTTGGTAAAACTTCCGTTCTTTACAACAGACAGGAAGCAGTTTACAAGTTGTTCCGTTAACATGTATTTACCTCGTTCTTCTGATTTACAACTAAAATGATGTTACTACACAAAAGAAGAAATGTAAATAAGGGTTCATCGTACAAAAGTACGATGAACCCTTAGGATTCAATGTATCAAATATTTCTTCTGACTAGAAGAGACCTCCGATTGAAAGGAAAAGCGGAGCAAATACAAGAGATACGATTGTCATAAGCTTGATCAGGATGTTGATAGAAGGTCCTGATGTATCCTTGAAAGGATCACCTACAGTATCACCAACAACTGCTGCCTTGTGCGGCTCAGAGCCTTTTCCACCGTGAGCGCCGCTCTCGATGTATTTCTTTGCATTATCCCATGCACCACCGGCATTTGACATAAAGATTGCCATCAGTACACCTGTAACCAGTGCGCCTGCAAGAAGACCGCCGAGTGCCTGTGTACCGAGTACGATACCAACAGCAAGCGGAACAACAACTGCAAGAATACCCGGAACAAGCATTTCCTTCAGAGAAGCTGTTGTAGAAATAGCTACGCAGGACTTGTAATCCGGCTTAGTAGTTCCCTCAAGGATGCCTTTGTTCTCACGGAACTGACGACGAACCTCTTCGATCATCTGATGAGCTGCCTTTGAAACAGCTTCCATAGTGATTGCAGAGAAGATAAAGGGAAGCATACCACCGATAAAGAGTCCGACTGTTACTCTCGGCTGAAGGATATCAATGCTATCCATCTGTACTGCCTGAGCATAGGAAACGAACAGGGAAAGTGCTGTAAGTGCTGCAGATCCGATTGCAAAGCCCTTACCCATAGCTGCTGTTGTATTACCAACAGAGTCAAGCTTATCTGTGATGTCACGTACACTTTCGTCCAGTCCGGACATTTCTGCAATACCACCGGCATTATCTGCGATCGGGCCATAAGCATCAACTGCAAGTGTAATACCAAGTGTAGAAAGCATACCTACTGCTGCAAGTGCGATACCGTAAAGTCCGCATACAGAATAGGAAATCAGGATTGCTACGCAGATCAGAAGTACCGGGATTGCTGTAGATCTCATACCAACAGCAAGACCGGAAATGATGTTGGTTGCAGAACCTGTTTCAGACTGCTCTGCAATCTTCTTTACTGACTTATATTCATCAGATGTATATACTTCAGTAACGATACCGATGATTACACCAACTACAAGACCGGAAATAACGGCTACAGCAGGCATAATAGAGCCCATAAGGCTAAGGCTGAGAACGATGCATGCGATAACAACCAGAACAGATGCTGTATAAGTACCAGTATTCAGAGCCTTGTGAGGATCTCCGCCCTCTTTTCCTCTTACGAAGAAGCATCCAATGATGGAAGCAAGGATACCGCATGCTGCAAGTGCAAGCGGGAAAATAACACCTGCTCCCTCAACCTTTGTGCTTGTGTAAAGAAGACCAAGAGTAAGAGCTGAAACGATTGCGCCTACATAGGACTCGAACAGATCGGCACCCATTCCGGCAACGTCACCTACGTTGTCACCAACGTTATCAGCGATTGTTGCAGGGTTTCTGGGATCATCCTCAGGAATTCCTGCTTCTACCTTACCTACAAGGTCAGCTCCTACATCGGCTGCCTTTGTATAGATACCACCACCAACACGGGCAAAAAGAGCGATTGAAGATGCACCTAAACTGAAACCAAACATTACATCAACATTGCCTGTTACCAGGTAGATAAGGCTGGCGCCGAGAAGTCCCAGACCAACTACGCACATACCCATAACAGAACCGCCTGTAAATGCGGTTGCAAGTGCTTTGTTCATACCGCTTGTTCTTGCGGCATTTGCTGTTCTGACATTTGCCTTTGTTGCTACTGTCATTCCGAAGAATCCAGCAAGAGTTGAGAATACTGCACCGATTACGAAGCAGATTGCTGTAATCCAGTTACCGATTCCAAGACCGATCAATACAAAGAGAACAACGATAAATACGACAAGAATCTTGTACTGAGCAGTAAGGAATGCTCTTGCACCTTCGGCGATCGCGTGAGCGATCTCTTTCATACGATCTGTTCCTTCATCCTGTGAAGAAATGCTCTTTGCTCTGATTGCTGCAAAAAGAAGCGCACAGATCGCAAGGATTGGAGCTGCATACATAATGCCTTCCATGAATCAAATTCCTCCTTTGTTAATACATTAATTGACACATCGGCTATCTTACCATAAAAAATTGTACAAAACAACGATTCTTTTATGTTTGGCAAGGTTATTTTCTTGACAAAAACAAAAAATTGTAAAATCCCGGCACAATTTATGGTAAAAACAACGAAAAATGGGGTTGAAAGTATGAATTTATTTTATTTTCTGACACCCTTCGTATCTCTTTTGCCGAAGTGAAGGCGATTAAGAACAATCTCTTTTCCTTTAAATTCAATGCTCTTCATCTCGCTGTCATCCGCGTGTAGAATATAGATATCAGTTACTTCATCATTCGGCGCCAGACGAATACCGCGGACACCGACTGCTGCTTTTTTCTTTTCCGGTATCTCTTCTACCGGAACCCGGAGGAACATGCCTCTTTTTGTCTGATAAACAATACTGTCTCCCTCGGAAACAATATCACAGGCAAGGAGTTTATCGCCATCATTCAGTTTGGTAGAAGCAACCGTTCTTTTGGCTACATCAAATTCACTTCCGTCAACCAGCTTGGTCATGCCCTGGGCACTGGCAAAGATCATTTTTTTGCCTTCCAGTTCTTTTAAGGAAGTCAGGCAAAGGAGCTCTCCCTTTGAGCTGTCATAGGTGCTGACATTATCCAAGGGCGTTCCTTTATCACGGAATTTTCCGTAGGGAAGATCCATAACCTTTACCGTATGAAGCTGACCCAGATCCGTAAAGAGACAAATCCGGCCTGTATTCATGCATTCAAAGATATACTTAAATTCATTATTTGCCGCTTCCTTGTTTCTTTCATATGTAGAAAGATCAATGGTCTTTGCATATTCAAAGCGATCCATCAGGAAAATAACCGGCTGTTCTTCAATCTCCTTTTCCTTGTAGACGGCTTCTGCCCCATTTTCAATCAGGGTTCGTCTCGGACGGCTGTATTCTTTTTCATAAGAGGAAAGCTCTTTGATGATCAAGGCTGTCATAGATTCCTTGTTCTGCAGGAGATCTACATAGGTTTCGATCTTTTTCAGGGTTTCCTCATGTTCCTTGATCAAAGCATCCAATTCCAGTCCGATCAAACGGTAAAGACGCATTTCCAGAATGGCCTTCGCCTGTCTTTCTGTAAAACGAAGCTGAGCTGCTGCCTTTTCTGATTCTTTGGATTTAAATCTGATCTTTTGGGTATTGCCATTGATCAGACAATCCTTTGCATCCGCCAGTGTTTTGGAGCCTCTTAAGATCTCGATGATCAGATCGATGACATCACAGGCCTTGATCAGGCCTTCCTGCACTTCACTCTTCTCCCACTCCTGGTCAAGAAGGGTCGAATATTTTCTTTTCTGAATTTCATACTGAAAGGCTGCACATTGTTCGAAGATAGCAAGCAGTCCCATGGTTTCCGGCTTACCATTTGATACAGCCAGCATGTTAACGCCAAAGGTATCCTCCAGTCTGGTCTTTTTATAGAGGAGATTGATGATATTATTGGCATCAGCCCCCTTTTTCAGCTCAATTACGATGCGAATGCCATCCTTGGAGGACATATTGGAAATATCCGTAATATCAGTTGTTTTCTTACTTTCGACAAGACTGTATACATCATTCAGGAATTTGCCGATACCGGCACCGATCATGGTATAGGGAATCTCGGAAATGACAATCTGTTCCTTTCCACCCTTTAGGGGCTCGACAGAGACCTTTCCCCGAATTTTGATCTTACCCTGTCCGCTTCTGTAAATTTCCGGAAGATCATCTTTATTAATGACAATACCGCCGGTCGGAAAATCCGGCCCGGGCATGATTTCCATTAAGCGTTCCAGATCCGCTTTAGGATGCTTGAGATAGTATTTAAAGGCTTTGGTTACTTCCGCAAAATTATGAGGCGGAATATTGGTTGCCATACCAACAGCGATACCTTCCGCGCCATTGATCAAAAGGTTGGGAACTCTTGCCGGAAGAACCTCCGGTTCCTTCTCTGTTTCATCAAAGTTGGGAACAAAATCCACGACATTCTTGTCGAGATCAGACAAAAATGCATCCTGGGTAAGCTTTTGCAGTCTCGCCTCGGTATATCGCATGGCAGCAGCTCCGTCTCCTTCGATAGAGCCAAAATTGCCATGCCCATCGACCAAAGGCTGCCCTTTCTTGAATTCCTGACTCATTGCAACCAGGGCATCATAAATGGAACTGTCACCATGGGGATGATATTTACCCATGGTATCACCGACAATACGGGCCGATTTACGGTAGGGCTGGTTATAGCGGATACCGAGCTCATGCATGTCGTAGAGGGTTCTTCTTTGTACCGGTTTCAAACCGTCTCTTACGTCCGGCAAGGCTCTGGCTACGATGACACTCATTGCATAATCAATATAGGATTTCTGCATGATCTCCGAAAATTCGGTGCGAATGATATCCTCTTCAAACTCTTTTTGTTTTGCCATTTTTTATATACTCCTATGCAAATGCCTTAAATATCAAGCTCTGCATCATTTGCATGCTTATAAATGAATTCTTTTCGAGGGGGAACATCATTTCCCATAAGAAGAGATGTGACATCAGATGCCATACGGGCATCCTCAATCTCAACTTTTTTCAGTTTTCTTCTCTCCGGATCCAGAGTGGTTTCCCAAAGCTGATCCGCACTCATCTCACCAAGACCCTTGTATCTCTGCAGGGTAAATTTGCCGGTATGAGTCTTGCGATACTTTTCCAGTGCCCGGTCATCATAAAGGTATTCTTCTTTGCCTTTTGCCGGCTGCGTTTTATAGAGAGGCGGCATGGCAATATAAACATGTCCTTCATAGATCAGTTCCGGCATAAAACGGTAAAAGAGGGTCAGGAGCAGGGTGCTGATATGAGCACCGTCAACATCGGCATCGGCCATGATAATGATCTTGTCATAGCGCAGCTTAGTGATGTCAAAATCATTGCCGTATCCCTCTGAAAAGCCACAGCCAAATGCATTGATCATCGTTTTGATCTCTGCATTTGCAAGAACTCTGTCGATAGAAGCCTTTTCTACGTTGAGAATCTTTCCTCGAATCGGAAGAATTGCCTGATAGAGGCGGTTTCTTGCCATTTTAGCAGAGCCTCCCGCAGAATCTCCCTCTACGATGAAGATCTCACACTTGCTGGCATCACGACTCTCGCAATTAGCCAGCTTACCGTTTGAATCAAAGGAAAACTTCTGTTTTGTAAGAAGATTCGTCTTTGCTTTTTCTTCTGTTTTACGGATCTTTGCGGCCTTTTCCGCACACTCGATCACCTTTTTCAGGGTCTCCAGATGCTTATCAAAGTAGAGCTGTATTTCATCACCGGTTACCTTGGAAACAGCCTTTGTTGCATCCTGGTTATCCAGCTTGGTCTTTGTCTGACCCTCGAAACGGGGATCGGGATGCTTGATTGAAATAACAGCTGTCATACCATTTCGGATATCAGATCCGGTAAAATTGGCATCTTTTTCTTTTAATACACCGATTTCACGGGCATAGGAATTGATGACAGAGGTAAAGACCGTTTTAAAACCGGTCAGATGAGTTCCACCCTCTGCATTATAAATATTATTGCAGAAGCCAAGAATATTCTCATGAAAGTCGTTGGTATACTGAAAAGCTGCATCCACATGAATTCCCTCGGCATCACCGCTGTAATAGATAACATCATGAAGAACCTCGGCATTTTTATTCAGCTCCTTTACGAAACCGATAATACCATCCGGCTCATGATAATCTTCTACCAGCAGTTCATCCTTTCTCCTGTCTTCAAAATGAATACTCAGCTTCGGATTCAGATAGGCCGTTTCATGCATACGGCTCATGACCTCATCTTCGTTGAAGTCTGTGCGGTCAAAAATACTTGGATCCGGCAGGAAATTGATCTTGGTTCCGCTTCGTCTGCTTTTACCAAGTATGGGCAGCATGCCGTTTTCTAAATCCAGGGTAGGCATACCTTTTTCATAATGATCATGAAAAATACTGCCCTCCCTGCTGATTTCAACATCCATATAAGTAGAAAGAGCATTTACGACAGAAGAGCCTACTCCATGCAGACCGCCACTGGTTTTATAGACGGAATCATCGAACTTACCGCCTGCGTGCAGGGTTGTAAATACCACCCGGGCAGCAGGAATGCCGCTCTTATGAAGATCTACCGGAATGCCTCGTCCGTTATCCTCTACCGTACAGCTACCGTCCTTTTCCAAAATAACATCAATATGATCGCAAAAACCGGCCAGATGCTCGTCTACCGCATTGTCTACGATCTCATAGATCAAATGATTTAAGCCCTTTCTTGAGACAGAACCGATATACATGCCCGGGCGCATCCGCACAGCTTCAAGCCCCTCGAGGACGGTAATACTGTCTGCATCATAGGATTGTTTTTTTGCCATATTTTTACTCCAAAATTCAGCTTTCTTCTTCTCTTCTGAGTATGTCAAATACAGAGACCTGATCCGGATCAAGACCAAGATCTACATAAAGGGTCTGTTTGGGATGAGGTGCTGCCTCCATGGGCTGATGCTCTTCATCATAGATTGCCTTTACCCGGCAAATTAGATCTTTGCCATCCGGCTGCATCACTTCAATCTGCTCTCCTACTGAAAATTTATTTCTTTGTGTGATTTTGAGGAGGCCCTCTTCTGTGATCTCTTCGACAAGACCAAGATAGGTGTATCCCTTTACATAGGTATTGGAATCGTAGATCTGGGCATCCGAATCCGGCTTTCCAAAGAAAAATCCGGTTGTAAACTTTCGGTAAGTACAGCTTGCAATCTGCTTGCGGTACCATTCCATATTCTGACGGTACTTTTCTTCAGATTCCAGATAATCATCAATTGCCTTGCGGTAGGTACGGGCTGTAGTCGCTACATAAAGAGCCGTCTTCATTCTTCCCTCGATTTTAAGAGAATCAATACCGGCAGACAACATTTGCGGCAGATATTCGATCATACAAAGATCCTTGGAATTGAAAATATAGGTGCCCCTTTCATTCTCATAGACAGGCATATATTCTCCCGGTCTTTGCTCTTCTACAATGGAATATTTCCAGCGGCAGGGATGGGTACAGGCTCCCTGATTGGCATCTCTGCCCGTCATAAAGTTGGACAAAAGACATCTTCCGGAATAAGAGATGCACATTGCACCGTGTACGAAGGCTTCGATTTCCATTTCCTCCGGAATATGACTGCGGATCTCAGAAATTTCTTTTAGAGAAAGCTCTCTTCCGCAGACAACACGACTGGCACCGAGCTGATGCCAGAATAAAAAAGTACCGTAATTGACATTATTCGCCTGGGTACTGATATGAAGCTCTATCTGGGGACAAACCCTTTTGGCAATCATAAAAAGACCCGGATCCGATATTAAAAGTGCATCCGGCTTTATCTCGGCCAGTTCTTTGAAATAAGCTTCTGCTTCTTCCAAATCCTGATTGTGAGCCAGGATATTTGCAGTAACAAATACCTTTGTACCATGTGCATGGGCAAAGGCAATTCCCTCCATCATATCCTCTTTATTGAAATTTTTGGCAGAGGCGCGTAAGGAAAAAGCCTCGCCGCCGATATAAACCGCATCTGCACCAAAGGTAACTGCAATTTTGAGCACCTCCAGATTATTTGCGGGAATTAATAATTCGATTTCTCTCATGGACATTCCCTCTTAATGGAAAGACTGACTCCGTCTCCTACCGGAAGGATCACGCTTTCCAATTCCTTATTATGTGTGATTTCATGAAGATATTCCCGCATTCTGGAATGAATGGTCCGGTTCCTCCTGCTGACAAGAAAACGGGATTCCAAAATGTCGCCGTCCTGCAGAACATTGTCGGAGATCAAAAGGGAACCGGGATGCATCAGCCTGAAAATTTCCGGAAGAAAATGAATATACTGCCCCTTTGCGGCATCCATGAAGATCAGATCATAGCTGCCATCCAGCTCTTTCAGGATTTCAGAAGCATCTCCCTTCAGAAAGGTAATCTGATCTTCCTTGCCTGCCTTGCGAAAGTTTTCTTCGGCAACAGGAAATCTTTTTTCGTATTTTTCAATGGTTGTGATATGCGCATCAGGGGCATATTCTGCCATCAAAAGCGCAGAAAAGCCAACCGCTGTTCCGACTTCCAGAATGGAGTGGGGCTGATGCAGGGTTAATAAGAATCTCAGCAGATTCTGCATCTGCTTACGGATGATGGGAACCTGCTGAGAAAGTGCTTCTTCTTCAATTATGTTCAAGTAAGCTGCATTATCCTGATTCAGAGAATCCAGATAGGTTGCAAGCCTTTCATCAATAATCATGTACCGTCTGTTCCTTCTGAAGAATTTGTCGACTCCTCCTCATTGGGAGTTGTAAGCTGCTCTAAAATTTCCTCGGCATCCATAGCTGTATTCAGCTTATAAGTGCCGGGCTGAATGGAAGCGCCGGAATCTATAAAAATTTTGCTTTGGGCAAAAAAGATATAGGCATTATCGATCAGTCCATTATGTTTTAATTCCTTTGCAACATCCAGGTCAGACATACTGCTGTTGATCCGGACGGTGATATCCTCTCCCTGAGAGCTGTCTGCTGCCATTGGCTCATCGGCAAATATGGTATAGCAAATCGCATATCCGCCAAATGAAAACAGGGCAACGATCAAAAGAATTAATATCCACTTCAGGAAAATGATATCCCATCCCTTTTTCTTTTTTCTTTTTCCGGCCATAGTTTATACATCAACTTCCATAATGATCGGAAGGATCATCGGACGACGTTTTGTTTTCTTCCATACAAAATCACTGAGTGACTGCTTTACAGCACTCTTGATCTTGCCCCAGTCAGTAATCCGTTTCGCCATACAGTCATCGACTGCCTTATCAAGGACAGCTCTTGCTTCATCCATCAGGCTCTCGGATTCTTTTACATAAACAAATCCTCTGCTGACGATATCCGGTCCAGCCAGGATCTCACAGCTGGCAGAATTTAAGGTCATGGCAACAATAATGATACCGTCTTCAGCAAGATGCTGACGGTCACGAAGAACGATATTTCCAACGTCTCCGATTCCTAAGCCGTCAATATAGATATTGCCAACCTGAACCTTATCGACAACCTCAGCTCCTTCATCGCTGATCTCCAGAACATCACCGGACTGAAGGATCTTGATATGATCCTTATCATAGCCAAGCTCATGAACCAGCTTCGCCTGAGCAACCAGATGCTTATATTCTCCATGTGCGGGGATTGCATATTTGGGTCTTACCAGGGAATAAAGCAGTTTGATATCCTCCTGGCAGGCATGTCCGGAAACATGGGTATCCTGGAAGATAACTTCTGCTCCCTTGCGATAGAGCTCATTGATAATCTTTGTTACGGATTTCTCATTGCCCGGGATCGGATTCGAGCTGAATACAACAAGATCATTGGTTGAAATAGCCAGTTTTCTATGCATATTAAAAGCGATTCTGGACAGGGCTGCCATAGACTCTCCCTGACTGCCTGTTGTGATCAGTACCAGCTTGTTGTCCGGGTAATTTTTCATTTCCTCAATATCAATCAGGGTATTGTCCGGAATCTGAAGATAACCGAGTTCCGGTGCAATCTCAATGATATTGACCATACTGCGGCCTTCTACCACAACCTTTCTTCCGTATTTGCAGGCAGTATTGATGATCTGCTGCACACGATCCACATTAGAAGCAAAGGTAGCTACAATGATTCTCTTTTCCTGATTCTCATTAAAGATAGTATCCAGAGCTTTTCCTACTGTCTTTTCAGACTGGGTAAAGCCGGGGCGCTCTGCATTGGTAGAATCACACATCATTGCCAAAACACCCTTTTTGCCGATCTCTCCGAAACGGGCAAGATCAATGGCATCTCCGTAAACCGGTGTATAGTCCACCTTAAAATCTCCGGTATGTACAACCGTACCTGCCGGTGAATAAATCGCCAGAGCCGCAGCATCCGAAATACTGTGATTGGTGCGGATGAATTCCACGCGGAAGCAACCAAGATTGATAGACTGACCAAAGTTTACAACTTTTCTTTTCACGTTATTGATCAGGTTGTGTTCCTTTAATTTTTTTTCAATCAAACCAATTGTCAGCTTTGTTGCATAAATCGGAACATTAATTTCTCTTAATACATAGGGAATCGCACCGATATGGTCCTCGTGACCGTGGGTAATAAAGAAACCTTTTACGCGGTCAATATTATCCAAAAGATAGGTGATATCAGGGATGACCAGATCGACACCATACATATCATCCTCCGGAAAAGCCAGACCGCAGTCTACTACGATGATGCTGTCATCACACTCAAAGGCCGTAATATTCATTCCGATCTGCTCAAGTCCGCCCAGAGGGATGATCCGAAGCTTAGATTTTTTTGTGTTTTTCAAAAATTTCCTCTCTTTCTTTCTCCTTACGCGTTTTGAATCAAATCCGCTTTTAGGTCGTATCTGACTTTTATCCGCGTAAATTTGACCGGACAATCCTTCAGAAAAAAAAGAAAATAGGAGTTCCTTCCTTTCCGAAAAATCGCCCGGTGTATGTTTGCTTTATGATTCGATTATCGTATCCTCCAGCATTTCCATGAAAACCTTGGAAATTGCTTCTGTTTCTGCTTCATCCTCAAGAATCTCATAGGTACAGCTATCATCCTCAGCCATAATCTGCTTCATGATATAAGCATCCGAATCCTCGGACTCCTCTACTGTAACCAAAAGATAGGTTGTTCCACCGATAACGGTCTCTTCCAGTACATAATAGGAATCTGCTTCACCACTAATCGGATCGATAAAATCTATTCTTTCCATTTCTTTTCCTCTATCTCTTATCTGTCAGAATTCAGACGGTCAAGATATGTTTGCAGGATAAAAACCGCGGCAATGGTGTCGATGCTTTCCTTCCGGTGCTCACGACGTACGCCGCCTTCCATAAGGACTCTTTCTGCGGAAATCGTTGTCAGACGCTCATCTTCCAGCTCAACCGGCAGCCCGGTTCTTCTTTCGAGCATATCCTTGAATTCAAGTGTTTTTTCACAACGCTCTCCGTAGGTTCCGTCCATGTTCTTGGGAAAACCAAGCACAATCTTCTCAATTTGATATTCTTCAATCAGCTCTTCAATCCTGGCACAGGTCTGGCGAAGCTTGCTTTCTTTTTTACGAAAAATCGTTTCGATTCCCTGTGCGGTAAGGCCGAGTCCGTCACTGACTGCAACCCCTACGGTCTTTGAGCCGAAATCCAATCCTAGTATTCTCATCATTATTTATACTTTACATTGATGTAGGTACGAAGAAGTTCTTCAACGATCTCATCACGTTCTACTTTCATGATCAGGCTGCGGGCATTGTTATGGCTGGTGATATAAGTCGGATCACCACTCATGACATAACCGACAATCTGGTTTACCGGGTTGTATCCCTTCTCTGTCAAGGCAAGATAGACCTTTTTAAGAATGTCGCCAACCTCCGGCTCCTGTATTTTATGAAGGTCAATAAATTGTGTATGATTCATGTCCTGCATAGTATATATCCTCACACGTTAATTTTTTTACAATATGATACATTATTCTAGCGTATTTACTCTGATAAGTAAAGATAATCCCCTTGATTGCATAAAATTCCACTGACAATTTCACCAGACTGTCCATTGGCATGCACATAGAGATATTCTTCACTATGGCCAAGACCCTTTTCTTCAATCAGAACAGATATTCTCTTCCCGATATGTGCTTCTTCATAGGCTATTTTCTGTTTTTCTGTCAGGGCAAGTAATCGGGCACTGCGTTCGCTTTTGGTCTTTTTGGTATTTTGTCCCGGCATAGAAGCCGCCTTTGTTCCCTTCCTTACCGAATAAGGAAAAACATGAATCTCATAGAAAGAAAGCTTTTCCATAAAGCGATAGGTTTCTTCAAACTCTTCGTCTGTCTCACCCGGGAAACCGGTAATGATATCTGTCGTTAAAGCCGGCTGATCGAAATACTTTCTCAAAATTTCACAGATCTGTTCGAATTCCGCTGTCGTATAATGACGGTTCATTCTCTTTAAAACAGAATCACATCCACTTTGAAGAGAAAGGTGAAAGTGAGGACAAAGCTTTTTTAAGGAAGCCAGTTCTGCTGCCGATTCCTCGGTAATGAAGTTGGGCTCAATCGAACCCAGACGAACTCTTTCGATCCCTTCGATCTGCTCAATTTCTTTCAAAAGGCTGATCAAATCTGTAGAAAGGTCCTGTCCATAGCTGGTCAGATGGATCCCGTCCAAAACAACCTCTTTTGTTCCATTTGCAGCCAGCTCTTCAATCTGTTTGATTACTTCCTCGGGCCTGCTGCTGCGAATTCTTCCTCTGACATAGGGAATAATGCAGTAGGAGCAAAAGCGATTGCAGCCATCCTGAATCTTCAGGAAGGCCCTGGTATGATCCCCCGAAACATGGATTGGGAGGGATTCATATTCTTTTTCTTTATTGATATCAATCGTAGACCGTATGGTGGAATGTTCCTTCTGAAAACGGGCAATCAGCTCAAGCAAACGGCCCTTTTCATTATTGCCAAGATAAATATCTACGGCGTCATCCTCTTCTCCGGTCAGCTTGGCAGATTCTACATAGCAGCCTGCCGCAATGACAATGGCATCCGGGTTTAAACGTCTTGCCCGATGCAGCATCTGCCTGGATTTGCGGTCTGCGATCTGTGTGACCGTACAGGTATTGATGACATAAACATCTGCTTTTTCTGAAAAATCAACGATCTCATAGCCGTCATTTTCCAAGATTTCCCGCATGGCCTCTGTCTCACAGGCGTTTACCTTACAGCCTAAATTACGAAGTGCGGCATATCTCATTTTAATTCGATAACCCCGTCTTCCTCTTCTGCATTTTTATTCTCAGCAGAAGGACTGATTTCTCTTACCTCTGTCTCAGTTACAAGCAGAGTCTGTGTGCTGTCAATTGCAGCCTGATAAAGCTCATCGATCTTTTCGGAAAGCTTCAGCTCAGACTTGCGGATCACTTCTACCTTAGGCTTGGTAACCGGATGCTTTGCAACAAAAATAGTACAGCAGTCTTCATAAGGCAGAATAGAGGTTTCATAGGCACCGATTTTTTCCGAACGCTCAATGATCTCATTCTTGTCAAAGCCGATCAGAGGACGGTAAACCGGCAGGGTGCAGACATCATTGGTGCAGGCAAGTGACTGCATGGTCTGGGAAGCAACCTGGGCGATACTTTCACCGGTTACCAATCCCAGGCTTCCGCCTTCCTTTGCAAAATGCTCTGCAATTCGCATCATATAACGGCGCATGATGATCGTTAACTCATCATGGGGGCATTTGTCATAAATATAAAGCTGAATATCTGTGAAATTAACAATATTCAAATAAACCGGTCCTGCATATTTGGAAATGATCTTAGCAAGGTCAACAACCTTTTCTTTTGCTCTCTCACTGGTATAAGGAGGCGCATGGAAATAGGTGGCATCAATTTTGCAGCCACGCTTGGCGATCATATAACCGGCAACCGGAGAATCGATTCCGCCTGAAAGAAGAAGCATGGCTTTTCCACTGGTGCCGACAGGCATACCACAGGGACCCGGAATGATCTTGGAATAAATACAGATCTGTTCACGAATCTCGACATAGATCGTTTCATCGGGATGATGAACATCTACATGGGTTTCCGGAAAAGCATCCAGAACCTTTTCGCCAACAAAGGCATTGATCTCCATAGAATTCAGAGGGTAGTTCTTTCTGGCTCTTCTGGCATTTACCTTAAAGGAAAAATCGGGATTTTCTCCGTAACATTCCCGGATAAAATCAACGACATCCTTTCCAAGCTGCTCTGTGCCCTGATCCTCTGTCAGGAGAACGGGACAAATGCCGACAATACCAAATACCGTCTGCAGATAGGAGATCACCTCGTCTGCATCATAGTCTTCTTCCAGAGCCTCTACATAGATTCGTCCCTGTTCTCTTCTGACGCGGAAACGACCCTCAGCCTTTTTCAAGGCATATTTGATCTGGTGAACCAGCGCTTCTTCAAACATTTTGCGGTTTTTGCCCTTAATTGCGATTTCTCCGTATTTAATCAGAAATGCCTGATACATAATTTATCTCCTTATTAATGCCTTGCATAACGACGCAGCATAGGCAGCAGTTCTTTGATTGCAGCAAGTGTATAATCCAGCTCTTCCCGGCTTGTTTCCAGATTGAAACTGAATCTGACTGTAGATTCCAGAAGATCCTTGCGAATACCGATGGCTGATAAGGTTGCCGAGGGTGCTCTCTTATGGGAAGAGCAGGCAGATCCGGCAGATACAAAAATACCTTTTTCTTCCAGACTGTGAAGCAGAACCTCTGATCTTATCCCTTCGAAGCTGACACTCACGATCTGGGGTGCGACTTCTCTTCCGGAAGGCCCATTTACATAGCAGCCTTCTAATTTTTGAATCTCTCCGACAAAATACTCACGAAGCTCATATAAACGGTCAATCTTTTCATCGAAGTGATCATAGCTTTCTTTTACCGCCTGCCCCAGACCGGCAACTCCGGGAACGTTTTCTGTTCCGGAACGCATGCCATCCTGCTGACCTCCGCCGAGGATCAATGGATTTATCTTTGTTTTCTCCCTGATATAAAGGAAACCAACTCCTTTTGGACCGTGGATTTTATGTCCGCTGACAGACAAAAGATCAATTCCGGCTTTCTTCGGTCTGATCTGAAATTTTCCAAAGGATTGAATCGCATCTACGTGAAAGACAACGGAAGGATTGATTTTCTTAATGATTTTTCCAATCTCTTCAATCGGCTGTACACTGCCGATCTCGTTATTGACATGCATGACAGAAACAAGAATGGTATCGCATGTCATCATCTCCTCCAAGGCCTTCAGATCAAGCAGGCCCTGTCCATCGACCGGAATGTAGTCCACCTCAAAACCTTCATCCTTCAGAAAGTTTACGGTATTTCCGACAGATGGGTGTTCGATCGGTGTTGTAAGAATTTTCTTGCCCAGACGTTTGTTTGCCATGGCGCTTCCGATAATGGCCAGATTGTTGGATTCCGTTCCGCCGGAAGTAAAGAAGATTTCCTTGGGAGAAACCTTCAGACTGCCGGCAATGATTTCCTTTGCTTCTTTGATATATTTTTCAGCATCAAAGCCCTTGCTGTGCATGGCAGAGGGATTTCCGTAATCAACTCGATAAACCTGAATCATTTTCTCTAACACTTGATCAGAAATTCGTGTGGTAGAGGAATTGTCAAGATAGGCTTCCATTTATTTATTCTCCAAATCTATGATAAAAGTTCAATATGATACATTAAAATGGACAGGGCCGTCAGACCGGCTGTCTCCGTTCTCAGAATGCGTCCGCCCAAAGAAATAACCTTGCCAATTTCTGCGGCTTCTTTGATCTCTTTGGGATCATAGCCACCCTCCGGTCCGATAAAAATACCGACTGATTCTCCCTTTTGCAGTTGGGAAAGGACTTCTTTTGTTTCCTGCATTCCCCTGGCATGTTCATAGGGAAGAAAAACCTGATCCAGCTCCTTTGCATACTCTAAAGCTGCTGAAAAATTCATGATGTCATGCACCTTGGGAAGCAGGCTTCTTTTGGACTGCTTTGCCGCTGCTTCTGCGATGCTCTGCCAGCGGCTGACCTTTTTTGCGGCTCTTTTTTCATCTAATTTAACAACACAGTTTTTCATGGCAAGGGGAACGATTTCAGACGCACCAAGCTCGACCGCTTTTTGAATGATCCACTCCATCTTATCGCCCTTAGGCAGTCCCTGAAAGAGAACAATACGGGATGAGAGCTCAGCATAATCATCTTCCATATCCTCTATTCTTGCAAAAATTGCCTCATCTGTAATTTCTTCGATCTTACAAATATAGGCACCGCCCGACCTTCTGCAAATGCGTACTTCATCTCCGGCCTTCTTTCGAAGAACGTTTTTCAGATGCCGGTATTCTCCGCCTTCAATTCGCACCAGACCATCTGCAAAATTTTCATCTTCAGCAAAAACCTGATCCATATCTTTTTCCTTATTGACTATGATCGATTGCAATTTGGCAAATCGATCCTATATTTGTACTACTTAGCTTTTGGGTCTTGCCGTAACGCTGACCCATTCTCCCTGATGACCGACAGAAACAATTTCAAATCCGGCTGCGAGAAGGGCATTTTTTACAGCCTCTTCCTTAAAATCAATAATACCGGAAGTGATCAGAATGCCGTCTTCCTTTACGGTACCGTAGAGTGCATCTGCCATAGGAATAATGATATCTGCCAGAATATTGGCAACAACTACATCATATTTATGGTAGCCAACCTCATCTCTTAAGGCCTGATCTGTAGTCAGATCGCCCGCATAGAAGCTGCCATCCTGGGGAAGAAGGTGATTTACCTCAAAATTCTCCGCAGTTGAAGTCATGCAGTTCACATCTACATCCGTACCGGTAACATGTGCGGCACCCAACTTCAGGGCTACAATAGAAAGAATGCCGCTTCCACAGCCGACATCTAATACCTGGCTGTCAGAAGTGATATATTTTTGCAGCTCACGAATACAGAGCTGGGTCGTTTCATGTTTTCCTGTTCCAAAGGAAGAGCCGGGATCAATTTCAATCAGTGTTTTGCCCTTGTTTTCCTCTTCAATTTCTTCCCAGGTTGGTTTAATCAGGATGTCATCAATTGTAAAGGAATGGAAATACTCCTTCCAGTTATTCATCCAATCCAAATCTTCTGTCTCGGATTCACTGATCGTGCCCTTGCCGACATTTACAAAGAGCCTCTGTTCTTCAATTCCTTCTTTTACTTTTTCCAGGATTTCCCTGTGATCTTCATCTGCATCCAGATAAAAGCTAACCTTGCTCAGTCCCTGATCAGGGGGAAGCTCCGGCGGGAAGTCAATAAACATAGCCGTCGTATCTTCGGAAGAAAGAGGAATATTGTCTTCGATTTCAATTCCTTCAATGCCGATTTCATCCAGCATGGCACTCAAAAAATCCTCAGCCTCTGTTGTCGTATCTATGGTATATTTTTTCCATTTCATAAGATTCTTCTCCTTATAGGATCCTTTTGTGATCATTCTTCCTCTGTCAGAGGCGCCAGCAGCTTCTCTCCGGCTGAACTTAAGGGCAAAAAGGTATCATCCTCCGCCTTCATGTAAACCTCTTTTCGAGTGGTTTGATAAGCCAGAGGGTCATATTCCCTGCCGCAAAAACGGTAAAGACTTTCCATGAAAAGCTTCACATTCAAACTCTTGCCGCTTTCAGATGCGAGACGAAAACGAAGGCCGGTCTTTTCATATCTGTCATCTGCTTCCTCTGCAATAAAGCATTCTGCCTGATAGATCAAAGGTCTGATATCTGTAAGTTTCTCGCTTTTCTTCGTTTTCTTCAGAATAAGGATCTCTTCCTGAGAAAGAAAAGCTTTTAGTTTATCCGGAAGTCCTCCCTCTTCTGTCAGGGGCTCATGTCCCTTTCGAAAGCGAAGCTCATAATCCGTAGCAGCAGTAACCGTCATAGCCTTTTTGGCTGTATCCGGCAGCAGAACATAGTCGGTTACCACGATGCCTTCGGCCATCACCGCATTTAAATTATTGATTGCTTCTTCCGTAGAAGGACTGCTGTGCAGCTGCATATCAAAATATTCTGCATCAGATTCCATTCCAACCCCCAAAGGAGAGGCAAAAGACATGATCTGATGGGGAGAATATCCTTCAGAGTAACAAATATCGACTTTTGCCCGGCGATTTGCTTTTTGGAAGTAGCGCATCATATCCAGATGTCCGACATATTTTACCGGACCATGTTTTGAAAATTTAACCCTGATTTTCAAAGCAGACACCTCCTCCGTATTTTGCCGCTCCGCAGCCACTGCACTCTGCCCGGCAGTTCGGTGTTACCTTTTCTGCCATAGCATTTTCCCATTCCTTCCAAAGGAAACGCTTGCTGACACCGCAATCTATAAAATCCCAGGGGAATAATTCATCCTTTGTTCTTTCTCTCGTCGTATAGAAGGCAAAGTCCAGTCCACATTCCTCAAAGGCTTCTTTCCATTTATCATAATCAAAGTATTCTGCCCAGGCATCATAAATACAGCCCTTCTGGTAAGCTTTCAGGATTGCCTTTCCCATTCTTCTGTCTCCGCGGGCCAGTACACCTTCCAGCTGAGCAGTATCGGATTCATGCCAATGATAGGTAATACTCCTCTGATTCATCTGCTCTTTCAGGCTTTCTGCAACCACATGGGAACGATCCAGAAATTCTCTGGGCTCCAGCTGCTTTGCCCACTGAAAAGGTGTAAAGGGCTTTGGTACAAAGAAGGAAGTTGCCATGGTAATGGCAATTTTCCTCTCCCTCTGTTCCTTGGGAAGCTCATAATATCGTTCCGCAATTTTTTGCGCAAGCTGAGGGATTGCTCTTGCATCCTCGTCGGTCTCGCCCGGAAGTCCCAGCATGAAGTAAAGCTTTACCTTATTCCATCCACTCTCAAAAGCAAGTCCTGCCCCGTTGAGAATATCTTCTTCGGTAAGTCCCTTATTGATCACATCACGCATCCTTTGGGAACCGGCCTCAGGTGCAAAGGTAAGGGAACTCTGGTTTACACCCTTTACTCTTTTCATCAGCTCTAAGGCAAAAGCATCAATACGAAGGGAAGGCATGGAAAGTTCGATCCTTTGCTTCTTCAGATCATCCAGCATAAAATCGATAATCTCTTCCAATTCCTTATAATCGCTGGTGCTCAGGGAAACAAGTGAAATTTCCTCGTGTCCTGTAGAGGCAAGCATTTTGAGGGAAAGCTCCTTCAGCTTTTCGACATTTTTCTCCCGGTTCGGGCGATAGATCATACCGGCCTGGCAGAAACGGCAGCCACGGATGCAGCCACGCTGAATCTCCAGCATAACCCTGTCCTGGGTTGCCTTAATAAAAGGAACGACCGGCTTTTCCGGATAATATACCTGATCAAAATCGGTAACTACGACCTTCTTCACTGTCTTTGGCACTTTTGGACAGACGGGCTCAAAGCTTGCAAGCGTTCCATCCTCATTGTAAGTGTCGCGATAGAGGGAAGGCACATAAATACCCGGAATAGAGGCGGCCTTTAAAAGGAAGTCAGCCCTACTCATGCCGCTTTTCTTTTTTTCTTTGTAAAGATCTAGCAACGGATCATAGCTGATTTCCCCTTCTCCGATATAGAAAAGATCAAAGAAATCAGCGATTGGCTCCGGATTATAAGTGCAGGGGCCTCCACCGATCACGATCGGCATATCTTCTCCCCTATCCTTTGCCAAAAGAGGAATTTGTGCCAAATCCAGGACCTGCAAAATGTTGGTATAACACATTTCATATTGAATGGTCAGACCAAGAAAATCAAAATCTTTCACAGGAGACTGGGATTCCAGGGCAAAAAGAGGAATATTTTTTTCTCTCATGATCTTATCCAGATCTACCCAGGGAGAATAAACCCTTTCACAGGAAACATCCTCTCTTTGATTCAGCATACCGTAAAGGATCTGGATGCCAAGATGAGACATTCCGATTTCATATACATCAGGAAAACACATACAAAATCGAATGTCTACCGTAGCCGGATCTTTATAGATACTGTTTATTTCATTTCCAATGTAACGATCCGGTTTATCGAGTGTCATCAGAATCTCGTCCGGTAAAAAGGTTCTTTGCATAGAATCTCCGTTCAATAGTTAAGAAATAGTTCATTTACCAAGGGAAGGAAGCACTGCTTTAAGCCGCATTTCCTAACACTAATATTGAATTATAACATAAGTGACTGCTCTTCTGCTATTAGATTACAGAAAAAAGAGCTGCTACATATTCATGCAGCAACTCTTGCATATTATTTATCTTTTTTTCCAAAGAAATGACGCTTTTTTTCTTTTGTATCGTCAGATTTTTCTTCATTCAGATCAAAATTACTGTGAAGAGAATCATCGGTAAGTGCATCAAACTGTTTTAAGAGCTCTTTTGCTTCAGCGCTCAAATGCTTTGGCGTCTGGATGACAAAGGTTACATACTGATCACCGCGAATGTTTTTGTTGCGAAGGGAAGGAACACCCTTTCCTTTCAGACGAATACGGGTATCGGTCTGTGTACCGGGTTCTACCTTGTATAAAACATCGCCATCAATCGTAGTCAGCTTGATTTCTCCTCCAAGAGCGGCCTGGGCAAAGCTAAGGGGTGCAGTTGAGAACAGATCCATATCCTGTCTCTGCAGAATCGGATGTCTGGAAACATTGACTTCTACAAGAAGATCTCCTCTCGGGCCACCGTTGATTCCAGGCTCTCCCTTCTCACGGATTCTTACACTCTGTCCATCATCAATACCGGCCGGAATGGAGACCTTGATACGTTTCTTTGCAGAAATATAACCGGTTCCGTAACAATCCGGACACTTATCTTTAATGATCTTACCAGAGCCCTGACAATCCGGACATGTCTGCACATTCTGAACCATACCGAAAAGAGACTGCTGGCTGAAAACCACACGGCCCTTTCCGTTACACTTGCTGCAGGTTTCCGGAGAAGTACCCGGCTTTGCACCGCTGCCATGGCAATTCTTACATTCATCCTTTAGAACCAGTTCGATTTCTTTATCGCAGCCAAAAACTGCCTCTTCAAAAGAAATATGAACTCTGGCCCGAAGACTTGCTCCTCTTTTGGGTGCATTCGGATTTGACCTGGAGCCGCGGCTAAAGCCGCCGCCAAAAAGATCTCCGAAAATATCACCGAACATGTCGGAAAAATCCATGCCGGAAAAATCATAACCGCCGGCCCCTCCGCTGCCATCAAAGGCAGCGTGGCCAAACTGATCATACTTTGCTTTCTTTTCTTTATCGCTGAGCACGGCATAGGCTTCAGAAGCTTCCTTAAACTTTGCTTCGGCTTCCTTGTCGCCCGGATTCATATCCGGATGATATTTTTTTGCCAGCTTACGATATGCTTTTTTGATTGTATCATCATCGGCATTTTTATCAACGCCGAGAACCTCATAATAATCTCTTTTCTGTTCTGCCATCTTCTTTTAGATCTCTTTGTAGTCAGCATCTACAACATCATCATCGTTTCCGCCTGCACTTGTCTGTCCGGCATTCATGTCCGGTCCCGGACCTGCCTGACCCTGCTGCTGAGCTGCCTGCTGTTCGTACATCTTTGTAAATACCTTCTGTGCACTGTTCATCAGTTTTTCTTTGGCAGCCTTCATTTCGTCGATCTCAGCATCAGACATTTCATCTGCATTCGGATGAGCCTCAAGCATAGACTTGAGTGCGTTCAGGTCAGCCTCAACCTCTGTCTTATCTGCAGCGTCAACCTTATCGCCAACTTCATCAAGTGCCTTCTGAGTCTGGAATGCAAATGAATCAGCTTCATTTCTTGCATCGATTGCTTCTTTGCGCTTCTTATCCTGTGCTTCAAAAGCAGCAGCTTCCTTTACTGCCTTATCGATCTCATCATCAGACATATTAGATCCTGCTGTGATGGTGATATGCTGTTCCTTACCTGTACCAAGATCCTTTGCAGAAACATTTACGATACCGTTTGCATCAATATCAAAGGTAACTTCGATCTGCGGGATACCTCTCTGTGCTGGCGGGATACCATCGAGACGGAACTGTCCGAGAGACTTGTTGTCCTTGGCAAACTGACGCTCACCCTGTACAACGTTGATATCTACAGCTGTCTGATTATCTGCAGCGGTTGAGAAGATCTGGCTCTTCTTTGTCGGAATGGTTGTATTTCTCTCGATCAGACGAGTTGCAACGCCACCCATTGTTTCGATAGAAAGTGACAGCGGAGTAACATCCAGAAGAAGGATATCGCCGGCACCTGCATCACCTGCAAGTTTACCACCCTGAATGGAAGCACCGATTGCAACACACTCATCCGGGTTCAGATTCTTAGAGGGCTCTTTGCCAGTCAGAACCTTTACCTTTTCCTGTACAGCCGGGATTCTGGTAGATCCACCAACCAGAAGGACCTGTCCCAGGTCAGATGCATTCAGTCCTGCATCACGCAGAGCGTTTGTAACAGGAGTTGCTGTTCTCTCAACCAGGTCATGTGTCAGCTCATCAAATTTAGCTCTTGTAAGATCCATATCAAAGTGCTTCGGACCTTCTGCTGTAGCTGTGATGAAAGGCAGGTTGATATTTGTTGTTGTTGCAGAAGAAAGCTCTTTCTTTGCCTTCTCAGCTGCTTCTTTCAGTCTCTGCATAGCCATCTTATCGCCGGAAAGGTCTACACCCTCTTTTGCCTTGAATTCAGAGATCATCCAATCTACGATTCTCTGGTCAAAGTCATCACCACCAAGTCTGTTATCACCTGATGTTGCAAGTACTTCGATGACACCGTCACCGATCTCGATGATAGACACATCGAAGGTACCACCACCAAGGTCATATACCATGATCTTCTGCTCGTGCTCATTATCCAGTCCGTAAGCCAGAGCTGCTGCTGTCGGCTCGTTGATGATACGCTTTACATCAAGACCTGCGATCTTGCCGGCATCCTTTGTTGCCTGACGCTGTGCATCATTGAAATATGCCGGAACTGTGATAACTGCTTCTGATACGCTCTCGCCAAGATAAGCTTCCGCATCATTTTTCAGCTTCTGCAGAATCATGGATGAAATCTCCTGCGGAGAGAATTTTTTACCGTCGATGTCTACTTTATAATCTGTACCCATCTCTCTCTTGATTGATGTGATGGTCTTTTCTGCATTTGTAACTGCCTGACGTTTTGCCGGCTCACCTACCAGTCTTTCTCCATTCTTTGTGAAAGCAACGATAGAGGGTGTTGTTCTTGCACCTTCTGTGTTTGCGATAACGACCGGTTTACCACCTTCCATAACTGCCACGCAGCTATTTGTTGTACCTAAGTCAATACCTATAATCTTGCTCATGATCATTTCTCCTTTATAAAATCATTACTGCTGTTAACTAAGTTCTATTATTAATTGGCTACCTTGACCATGCTGTGTCTTATGACACTTTCATGATACATATAGCCCTTCTGGAATTCTTCAACAATTTCATTCTCACCGAAGCTGTCATCCTCTACATGCATAACTGCATTATGGAAATTCGGATCAAATTCCTTTCCGACTGCTTCAATCGGTGTGACACCTGCCTGCTCAAGCATCTGGAACATCTGTTTATAGATTTTGTTCATTCCATCAACAAAAGCATCCTCTGCCGCATCCTCTGCCACTCCTGCCAGGGCGCGTTCAAAATTATCGATAACCGGGAGTACCTTTTCGATAATGGACTTTGCTCCCATATCAAACATCTGGCTCTTTTCTTTTTCGGTACGTTTCCGGAAATTATCGAATTCAGCCATCTGTCTTTGCACCCGGTCTGTCAGATCAGCGATCTGCTCATCTTTTTTGTCCTTTTTATTTTTTTTGCCAAAGCCCTTTTTGTCTTCTTTATCTTTTTTGTCTGTTGCTTTTTCAGCTTCGGCAGTTTCTGCAGAATCCTCTGTCTGCTCTTCTGTCTTCGGATCCTTTTCTTCAAGATCCTCTGCTGCTTCGGCAGCAACTTTCTTTTCTTCAGCCACTTATGCTCACCTCATTTACTCATTATCTTTAGCGGAGGTTTCCAGTCTTTTTGCCTTGAAAACCTCATCGAGTTTTTCTTTGACTACATTCAGATTGTCGACTACATTCTGATAATCCATTCGTTTGGGTCCGACAATACCAATCATGCCCTTCACATTATCACCGAAATCATAGGTTGCAGTTACAACACTGCAGTCCTTTAAGGCCTCTACCGGAGTTTCCTCTCCAATGTAAACCTGTATGCCGGTTTCGTGTTCTGGATTGATGGAATCTGAAATCAACTCAGTCAGGCTTTCCTTGCTTTCGAAGGTATTCAAAAGATCGGATACCTTTTGCTTATCGGAAAGCTCCGGATACTTGAGAATATTTGTCGTTCCGCTTGTATAAACCTGCAGATCCTGATCCTCATTAATCGCTTCTACGATCAGATCCAGTACGTCGCTGACAACGCCGCTGTGAATGCCCGCCTGTTCCTTCAGACTGGAAATGGTACCCAGATTGATCTGTTCCAGGTTCAGACCGTTCAAGTTCGTATTCAGAAGGATATTCAGCTTGAGAATAGATTCATTATCGATATCCTCATTCACCCGAAGCATTTGATTTTTTACCCGGTTTCCTTCCAAAACAATAACCGCAAGAATGTTGCGTTTGCTTACATTGGAAAGCTGAATAAATTTAACCTTGCTGCCGGAAAGGGAAGGTGCCGAAACAATGGAGGTGTAATTGGTCTGCTCTGCCAAAGCCTTTACGGCCTGCTGAAGGAGCTTCTCCATTTTGTCGGTCTTCTGCGCCTGCTCATCCATCTTCTTACGGATATGGGAAAGCTCCCGATCCTGTTCCAGGATCATATTATCAACGTAAAAACGATAGCCCTTGTCGGAAGGAATTCTTCCGGAGGAGGTATGAGGCTGCAGGATATATCCCATCTCTTCCAAATCCGACATTTCATTTCGGATGGTGGCTGAACTGACTTTCAGATCAGGATCCTTGGAAATCGTCCTTGATCCAACCGGCTCACCGCTCTGAAGATATTCCCTGATAATAATATTCAGTATTTTTGTTTTTCTCTCGTCTAACTTATCGTCCATTTGAATACCGAATCACTTCTGTGTGGTCTTTTTCTTTGTTGTTAGCACTCATTTAATTGGAGTGCTAATTTCTTCATAGATTAAGATACACCCCACACAAAACAATGTCAACACTTATTTAAAAAAATCCCAATTCAAATGAATGAATTGGGATTTTGGGATTTCTTTTCTTTTACGAGTCTTATTTTTTATTTGCTTCCTGTGCTGCCAAAGCCGCTCTCGCCTCTGGCTGTTTCATCCAACTCTTCTACTTCGTCGAATTCAACAGAAAGATAAGGAAGAATGATCAGCTGGGCAATTCTTTCCTTTGCTTCAATGATCTTCTTTTCTTCACTGTCATTATGGACGGGAACCATGAGCTCTCCTCTGTAATCAGAATCGATTACGCCCACACAGTTAGCCGGACGAAGACTCCTTTTGGAAGCCATTCCTGATCTGGCAAAAACACCGCCAAAATAACCGTCCGGTATTGCAAGAGAAAGTCCTGTTCCTACCATTACAGTTGTATGCGGTTCAATCTCAATCGGCTGATCTGAAAGAGCATAGAGATCATAGCCTGCTGCCTCCTTGCTGCCTCTTGAAGGCAAAACGGCATTTTCATTTAATTTCTTCAGTTCGATCTTCATTTTTCAGTTCCTTTTCTTCTAGGCTTCCCATTTTAAAATCGTATGTTCTTTCTTTTTGTCTCTCTGCATCAGATCCAAAAGAGCTTCTTTTGCATTCTTATCTTCAAAAAGAACCCGGTTTACTTCATCAATGATCGGAAGCTCAATTCCATAGGCTTCAGCCATCTTTCTGGCAGCCTTTGCAGAATAAACACCTTCGACGATCATCTGCACCTCATCCATCGCCTCCTGCATGCTCTTACCCTGACCGATCAAAAAGCCTGCCTTTCTGTTTCGGCTGTGTACACTGGCGCAGGTAACGATCAAATCGCCAAGACCGGACAGACCCATAACGGTTTCATCATAAGCACCGCGTTTTTCTGCCAATCTGCTGATTTCCTTGATTCCTCTGGTGATCAAGGCCGCTTTTGTATTATCACCGCAGCCCAAACCATCTGCCATACCGGCTGCTAAGGCGATGACATTTTTCAAAGAGCCGCCCAGGCCGATTCCCAGCACATCCGGACTGGTATAGACACGGAAATAACTGTTCATAAACAGATTCTGCACGTATTCTGCGGTTGCCTTTTTCCTTGCACCGGCAACAATGCTTGTCGGCATTTTTCTGCTTACCTCTTCTGCATGAGAGGGGCCGGATAAAATAGCAACGTCCGCAAAAGGAATCTCTTCTGCCAGGATTTCTGTCATTGGCATGAGGGAATTCTCTTCAATTCCTTTGGCTACATCTACAATAATCTGTCCTTCCGTAACATAAGGGCGCATATTTTTCGCTGTACTGCGGACATAAGGGGACGGAACTGCAAGAACAATGAGATCCTTTCCCTTAATTGTTTTCTCGAGATCCGTGGTAAAAAGAATCTGCTCAGAAAGCTTTACGCCCGGAAGTTTGCTCTTATGCTCATGTTCTTTGTTGAGCATATTTACTTCATCCTCTAAAAGAGACCAGACGGTCAGCTCATGTCCATTTTCATCTAAAACTGTTGCAAGTGCTACACCCCAGCTTCCTGCTCCGATGATTCCCACTTTTGCCATTTATACTTCCTCCTGATCCGGAAAATCCAACTGGGAATTTCCGATTTTTCTTATGCTTTTTTCTTGCCTCCAATTTTATTTTCATTTCCATGAAGCAATCTTACGATATTGGAACGGTGCCGGAAAATATTCAAGGCAGCGATTGCACACAAGATAAGAATAAATTCTGTCATGTGCCTTCCATTTGCATAAAGCCAGCCTGCAGAATGAAAAAGACCTGCAAAAAGCGGCAGTCCGATGGAAACAAGAATGGAGCCTAAGGAAACATATCTGGTGGTAAAAACCGGAATCAGAAAAACAGCCAGCTCCACCGGAATCATGATCGGCAATACCGCACCGATCATGCCGGCTGTACAAGCCATGCCCTTGCCGCCTTTAAAATTCAGGTAAAAAGGATAATCATGTCCAAGAATACAGCCTGCCGCTCCATAAATCTGCAATATTTTTAAATCGACGGTGTCTACCTTATGGTAAATGAGCCAGACAAGAAATACTGCCAGGAAGCACTTAGCTACATCTCCAAGGAAAACGATGCCTCCCGCCTTCCAGCCCATGGTACGGATCGTATTCGTTGTGCCGGAATTGCCGCTTCCGTTTGCACGAAGGTCAAAATCTTTTTTTCTGGAATAGAAATATCCGGTCTGAAACAATCCGCAAAGATATCCAATTGCCAGGCAGATCAATCTTGCCATTATTCCTTATCCTTTCTTTCTCTTACGATAAATTTCAAAGGCGTTCCCTTAAAGCCAAAGGTCTCACGGATCTGATTTTCAAGGTAACGCAGATAAGAGAAATGCATCAGCTTCTTGTCATTTACGAAAATAACGAAGGTAGGCGGTTTTACCGATACCTCTGTTGTATAGAAAATCTTCAATCTCTTACCCTTATCTGCAGGCGGCTGATGCATTGCAGTTGCTTCTACCACAATTTCATTCAAGACACCGGTTGCGATACGCAGGGTCTGATTCTGCATAACAACATCGATCAGATCAAAGAGCTTGTTCATTCTCTGTCCGGTCTTTGCCGAAATAAAAAGAAGCTCTGCATAGGGCATAAAGCTTAAGGTTTCCTTAATACGCTTTGTCTGCTCATAAATCGTCTTATCATTTTTGCCTTCAACAGCATCCCATTTGTTAACGGCAATGATCATACCCTTGCCTCTCTCATGGGCAATACCGGCAATCTTTGCATCCTGCTCGGTTACACCTTCGGTTGCATCGATCACCAGAAGAACCACATCGGCTCTTTCAACTGCCGTAACGGCACGAATGATCATGTAACGCTCCAGCTCGGCCTTAATCTTGTTCTTTCTCCGGATACCGGCTGTATCAATGAAGACATACTCCTGCTCGTTATGAACAATCTCCATATCGATGGCATCACGGGTCGTTCCTGCAATATCGGAAACAATAACTCTGTTTTCACCGGCCAGCTTATTAATAATAGAGGATTTTCCTACATTAGGCTTACCAATAATAGCAACCTTTGGACGCTCGTCCTCCTCTGCATTCTCATCCTCTTCCGGGAAATAAGAAATGACCTGATCCAGCATATCACCGATGCCGAGTCTGGATGCTGCCGAGATCGGAATCGGATCTCCAATTCCAAGATTATAGAATTCATAGACATCAGCCTGGAATTTATTAAAGTCATCTACTTTATTTACGATCAAAAGGACCGGCTTATGCGATCTTCTGAGCATATCCGCTACTTTAGAATCCGCATCCGTCAATCCCTGTCTTACATCTACCAGAAAGAGAATGACATCTGCCGTATCGATCGCGATCTGTGCCTGTTCTCTCATCTGGGAAAGAATAATATCCTGGGAATCCGGTTCAATACCGCCTGTATCGATCAAGGTGAAATTATGATTCAGCCAGCTGACATCTGCATAGATTCTGTCCCTTGTCACGCCCGGCGTATCTTCTACAATTGCAATTCTGCTGCCGGCAAGCACATTAAACAATGTAGACTTTCCGACATTCGGTCTGCCAACGACCGCCACAACCTGTTTTCTCATCTTTTTTCCTATCTGTTATGCTTTTCTCTAATGCTATCTATTTTACTAAGAACAATTTTAAAACCAATTTGCTAAAAAAATGCTCTTTTCAGCAGGATTTCCTTAAATATTTTTAAATAAAGTCACACTAACCTTGTTATCCTACAATATTTCAGGCATCTTGTAAAGTCTAAAGCCTTTACAGTGCAGAGAGGTTCTCTATCTGCCAGTCGATTGGGGCTTGCCCATTTTCCTCCAAAAAGGAATTTGCCTGGGAAAAATGTCTGCAGCCAAAAAAGCCACGGTAGGCAGATAAGGGACTTGGATGCGGTGCTTTTAAGATCAGATGCTTCTGATTGGTCAGCATAGGAATCTTTTGCTGTGCCGGCCTGCCCCAAAGCATATAGACAATGGGCCTGTCCTGATCATTGACTGCATGAATCACAGCATCCGTAAATTCCTCCCAGCCGTGTCCCTTGTGGGAATTTGCCTGGTGTGCTCTCACAGTTAAGACTGTATTTAATAACAAAACACCCTGGTCTGCCCATTTCTTCAGATAGCCGTTATTGGGAATATAACATCCCAAATCATCCTGAAGCTCCTTGTAGATATTCTGCAGGGAAGGCGGAATGGCCTGATCCGGCATTACGGAAAAGGAAAGACCGTGCGCCTGATGATACTCATGATAAGGATCCTGGCCGAGGATTAATACCTTTACCTCAGAAAGAGGCGTAAAATGAAAGGCATTGAAAATCTCATCCGCAGGTGGATAGACTCTGCATTTTGTATATTCATCTTTTACAAATTGATAAAGTTCCTTATAATAAGGCTTCTTAAATTCTCCCTCTAAGGCAGGAAGCCAGTCATTTTCAATTGCAGCCATCTTCTCTTTTTCCTTATCTTCTGACGCTGACCCCTTTTTCTGCAAGGTAATTTTTCAGATCCATGATATCCAGCTCCTTAAAATGGAAAAGAGAAGCCGCCAAAGCAGCATCTGCCTTGCCTTCTGTCAGAATATCATAAAAATGTTCCTTTGTTCCGGCGCCGCCGGAAGCAATGACCGGAATGCCGACAGCCTCCGCAACCGTCCGGGTAAGCTCCATATCATAGCCGGCCTTGGTTCCGTCACAGTCCATGCTGGTCAGAAGAATTTCCCCGGCTCCCAGCTTTTCTGCTTCGATCGCCCATTCAATGGCATCCTTGCCAACATCCAATCGTCCGCCATGTTTATAGATATTCCAACCGGAGCCATCCTCTCTTCTTTTGGCATCAATTGCGATCACCACACACTGGCTGCCGAATTTATCAGCCGCATCCGAGATCAGCCTGGGATTATCAATGGCAGCAGAATTCACTGAAATCTTGTCTGCACCTTCTCGAAGCAGGGCACGAAAATCCTCAACCGTACGGATTCCGCCGCCTACCGTAAAAGGAATAAAGACATTTTCTGCTACTCGTCTTACCATATCAACAACCGTATTGCGATGATCGGAAGAAGCGGTAATATCCAAAAAGACCACTTCGTCCGCTCCCAGCCGGTCATAGGCCTTTGCAACCTCAACCGGGTCACCTGCATCGATCAGATTAACAAAATTTACACCCTTTACCACTCTGCCGTCATTTACATCCAGACAGGGAATAATACGCTTTGTAAACATAGAAATTTTCCTTTTCTTCTTATCTCTCTGCAAATATTTTTTTTGCAGCTATCTTACAGCTTTGCAAAATTTGTCAGGATATTTGCTCCTACTGTAGAGCTTTTCTCCGGATGGAACTGACATGCAAATACATTGCCCTTTTCAACCGAAGCATGGATCCTTACCCCGTATTCCGTCGTTGCCTTTACAATTTCTTCCTCTTCTGCTTTTAAATAGTAGGAATGTACAAAGTAAACATAGCTGTCTTCTTTCAGACCTTGAAAAAGTCTGCCATTATTCTGAAGGTGAAGGCTGTTCCAGCCGACATGAGGAATTTTCAGACCTTCACTATCCGGAATTCTCAGGATATGTCCCTTTAAAATGCCCAGTCCTTCTACACCCGGAGACTCCTCACTGCTTTCAAAAAGAACCTGAAGGCCCAGGCAAATGCCAAGCAGAGGAGTACCCTTTTCTGCAGTTTCCTTTAAGACAAGATCCAAACCGCGTTTTTTCAGCTGTGTCATTGCATCGCCGAAAGAACCGACTCCCGGCAAAATCACCTTATCTGCTGAAAGGATTTCTGTTGGATCTCCGGTAATTTTGTTTTCCTGTCCAAGTGCATCCAAAGCCTTTGATACACTCTTCAGATTACCTGCATCATAATCTACAATTGCAATCATTCCTTCTCCTCCTGCTTACCGTTTGTTGTATCTAATTCAAACCAAAATTCCACACCGTTTTCGTAGTTGCAAACGCCATAATCCTGATGGAAAGCATCCATAATCGCCTTCACAATGGAAAGGCCGATGCCGGAACCACCATACTGGCGGGAATGAGACTTATCTACCTTATAGAACTTCTCCCATAAGCGATCCAGATCCTCCTCCGGAATCGGATTACCTGTATTAAAGACAGAAATTCTGACACAGCTTTCTTTTTGTTTCAAAGAAACGACAATAATATTTTCCCCTGAGATATGATGAACCGCATTGCTCAGATAGTTGGTCAGGACCTCTTCTGTCTTATATTGGTCTGCCCAAACATAAATGGGATCCTTTTGATCAAAACGAACATGAATATCATTTGAATTTGTCATGATCTGCATAGAACCGAGTTCGCTCCGGATCATTTCTGTAATATCAAACTGCTCCATTTCAATCTCATTGGCACCAAATTCCAACTGATTCAGATTCAGGAGCTTGCTTACCATATGGCTCATCTTCTCTGCTTCATCAATGATAACATCCAGATAATAAGCCTGATCCTCCGGATCATCCGAGATTCCTTCCTTCAAGCCTTCCGCATATCCTGAAATCAGAGCAATTGGTGTTTTCAATTCATGGGAAACATTGGATAAGAAATCGGTTCTCATCTTATCAATCTGCTCTTTTCGATCCAGATCCAGCTTCATTTCATTATTGGCCGTTTTCAGTTCGGAAATGGTTTCCTTTAGTTTTTCTGCCAGTTCATTCATATGCTCCCCTAAATGATCGATCTCATTGTCCTCGTGGGGCGTATATTTTACGGAAAAATCAAGCTCTGCCATCTTCTTGGAAATATCGGAGAGTTCCAAAATCGGATTTGTGATTCTTTTGGTGATAAAGTAAATGACCAGACAACCCAAAATCATCATGATGATACCGATAGAAATCATGAATTTGGTAGAAATCTCTGCACTCTCACTCATGGACTGAACCGCTGATTTTAAAAGGACCAGATCACCATTGGAAAGAGAACCGTATAATACCATATTCCTTCCGTCAATACGCCAGTCTCTGGATTCCTGAATCTTATAAGCATCTGCGGAGACAATATTTCTGGTATCTTCCTTTTCACCAAAGAGAATATCATAAAATTGCTCTGTCAGCATCTTGGAATCGCCGCCGACATAGGTGACCGCCTGTCCGGTTGCATCCATAACCACTACTGACATGGAGCTTCCGGCTATTGCATTTTCCAGCTCAAGGTGAAAGTCTTCGGAATTCAGATCATCATTCTGTGCCGCATTTTCGATCATCTCATAGGCACGGATCAGGGTCTTTAACCTTTCCTGCTTATAAACCCGCTCCAAACCGATTCCGAAAAAGGCAACAATGATTAAAATGGTACAGGCAAGCAGACAAACAAAAGTAAACGTATATTTTTTTATAATAGAATGCTTCATTTCATCTTCCGGATCACCGGATCCTTTCAAACTTTAATTTGCTTCAAACTTGTAGCCCATTCCCCAGATCGTCTGTATGTAAGAACCCTTTTCGCCCATTTTGGAACGAAGCTTTTTGACATGGGTATCAATTGTTCTCGCATCTCCGAAATAATCATAATCCCAGACAGCATTTAAGATTTTTTCTCTTGATAGAGCAATCCCAACATTTTCCATAAAATAAGTCAGAAGCTCAAATTCCTTTACAGAAAGGTCAATTTTGCAGTCATCTACCGATGCAACATGAGCCGATTTATCAATCACAATCCCCTCATAAGAAAGCTTATCCTCTGCTACCTCTCCGATACTTCTTCTTAAAATAGCCTGGACTCTGGCGATCAGGATCTTGGGTGAAAAGGGCTTGGAAATAAATTCATCTACGCCCAGGTCAAAACTTTTCAGCTCATCCTTCTCAGAATCCTTGGCCGTCAGCATGATGATCGGCACCTTAGAATACTGACGGATTTCCTGTACAGCTGACCAGCCATCCATCTTCGGCATCATGACATCCATAATGACCAGGCTGATATCCTGATGGGCAAAGAAGACATCGACAGCCTCTTCGCCATCTCCTGCTTCCAGAACCTGATACCCTTCACGGGAAAGGAAGTCCTTAACCAGTTTTCTCATTCTGCTTTCATCATCTACGACTAAAATTTTAATTTCACTCATTTTTTTCTCCTGTATTTTCTTTATACTTCGGCTTCCTGATTTCAGCCCAGGCAACAAAGAGGCAGGTAATGAAGGCTGCCAGATCGGCAAGGGCGCCAGCATACATAATACCGTCAATTCCGACAAAGATCGGGATGATCAGCAAGAGGGGCAGATAATAAACAATCTGCCTGGTTAGAGATAAAAAGATACCCCTTTGCGGCATACCGATTGCCGTAAAGAAATTTGAGGTGATCGGCTGCATAAAATAAGTAAAGATAAAAAAGAAGAAAATCCGGATATAATGAATCGCAAAACGGAAATAATCTTCTCCTCCATCTCCGAAAATACCGATGATCTGTCTCGGAAAAGCCTGAAAAAGGAGAAAAGCAATAATCGATATGACAGCACCGGAACGAAGTGCAAGGAAATATCCTTCTTTTACACGTTTATACTGAGCCGCACCGTAATTGAAGCTGGCGATCGGCTGCAGTCCCTGAGAAATCCCAATGACAAATGCCATGATCACCTGCATACATTTGGTTGCGATACCTGAAATCGCGATTGGGATAGAATCTCCATATTCTGACATACTGCCATAGTACTTGAGACTCTTATTCAAAACAATTGCCATGATCATCATGGCAACCTGATTGAAAAAGGAAGCCGTTCCCAGACTCATGGCACGAAGCACATACTGTTTTTGCGGGAAGAAGCTCTCTTTACCAAGTTTAACCGTCTTATAATTTCGAAGATAACGAAATACCATATAGGCGGCAATCACCTGTCCTATTACGGTTGCCAAAGCTGCACCGGCCATCCCCCAACCAAAGGCGAATACAAAAAGAGCATCCAGAATGGTATTGATAATGGCACCGGTCAGATTCACATACATAGAGAATCGGGGACTTCCGTCTGCTCTTACCAAATGCGAGCCACCGGCAGAAAAGATCAGAAAAGGAAATCCGATGGCACAGATTCTGGTATAGGTCATGGCATAGGGAAGAACCTCAGCCGGAGAGCCGAAAAAGCGAAGGATCGGATCTGCGAAGATCAGACAAAAAACTGCCAGCCCGCAGCCCAAAATAGCCATCACACTTGCTGCGTTACCGATATAGTAGCCGGCAATATCTTTTTTGCCCATGCCCATTGCAAGGTTAAAGGCAGAAGCACCTCCGATTCCAAATAAAAGGGCAATGGAAATGCAGGCAATGGTTAGCGGATAATAAACACTCGTTGCACTGTTTCCCAAGGAGCCTACACTTTGTCCGATGAAAAACTGATCCACAATATTATATAAGGAACTTACCAGCATCGCGATAATACTGGGAATGGCAAATTCTTTCAAAAGAGCCGGTATCGCTTTTGCTCCCAATGGATTTTCATTTATAGCTGTCATTTTCATACCTTCTTTGCATATTTTTTCAAATTAGTATTATAACAAACATTGAAACAGCTTTCCATACAGACTGCAGAAAGACCCGATCAAACAAAAGTCTGAATCGGATCTTTCTCTTTATGAGCAGGAATGCTTCCCGGAAAAGACTGCCTGTAGATCTCTTCCCTTAGGAAATTATTCCAGCTCAGATGGTTTTTCTACTTGATAATCAGCAAAAGTGTCGGATGTAGAAGCTCCACTCAGATCAACGCTGTCTTTATAGTTTTCTACAGTGACTGTGTATTTGCTGCTTCCCTTTACATAGACGGTTCCGTCACTACCCTTGATAGTTACGCTTTTTCCGTTTTCGTCTACAATGCTTCCTGCATTATAAAGATTGGTCAAAGTACTGTCTCCGGTAACAACCCACTTGCTGTCCTTGGAAATGTAAAGATTTGCATATCCGTCTCCGCCTTCGCCGGCCCAGCTTTCATCATTCACAAAAACGCCGGTCAGGCTGCTGCCATCCGTCATGTAAAAATCAAGCTTACTGATGGAATCCCAGATCACATCGCCTTCCATTTCCTGATCAATGGCTGTAAAGTTACAGGTCGCACCATTCTTGCCGCTTGAGCCCCAGCCTCTTTCATTGCTGTTGCCCGTGCACTGGAGGAAGAAATCATTGTCCTTCGCATAGCTAATATCAACATTATTCAGAATAAAGGTGGATTCGGTATTGGTTGTATAGAACATGCCGCCATTATTTGCTGTCAGACTGCCGCCTACCATTTCGAAAGTAGAATTTCCCTCTTCCGAATCACCGGACATGCTCTGATAAAGAATGACATTCCAGGTGATATCGTTTCTGTCATCGTCAGACATGCTGCCGGTTAAGTCAGAATCAAAAAGTCTGAGGGTATTGAGACCTTCAATGCAGACTGCCTCCGAACCATTTGCTGTCAGAGTCGCATCATTTACGGTAATATCTGCAGTTGAATAAACAGCCGGTGATCCTGTTCCGTTTGAAGTATAGCTTCCGCCATCTACAACCATGGTGCCGGAGCCTCTGTCCGAACGGATTGCAGCAGAAGATTCCCCGCTGGTTTCTACATTCAGATCCCAGGCATAGAGTGTTCCGCCGCCTGCTACATGAATTCCGCCTGAGGTATCCTGCTTGGTTGTAATATCAGAATCTGCAATATAAACCGTGCCGTCTCCATAAGCAAAAACACCTGCTCCGCCTGCCGCATCACTGGTAATCGTAGAATCAGCTATATATGCCGTTCCGTCTGATTCCAGGACAGCAGCACCAACTCCGTAAAAGCTGGAGTTATCTCCTCCTGTTGAGTCACTTGAATTTCTGCTGATGCTCATTTTCTTCATAGAAACCGTGGCTCCATTATAAGCATGTATGGCATTTTCATCTGTACCGGTAGATTCTATGCTTTCATTACTTACACTGCTGTCTTCTGTATATTCGGTATTGGCATCATAGCTTTCCGGCTGGGAAGAGCCACCGCCGCCCTGTCCATCCGGCGCCTGTCCTCCGGGACCGCCTTGTCCGTCTGGTGCTTCTCCTCCGGGACCAGCCTGGCCATCAGGGGCTTGTCCGTCCGGTGCCTGTCCGTCCGGTCCGCCCTGGCCCATAGCATCTCCGGATTCCAGAGGCATTACCGGTGCACCTGAAGCATCACCCGATGCAAAGGCAGCATTTCCGCTTGCATCAGAGGAACTGCTGTCAGTGCTTGTGCTTCCACAACCTGTAAAAACAAGGGAAGCCGCCATAGCTGTACCAAGTGCCAATGTCAATAGTTTTCTGTTGATCATAAATCCACCATCCTTCAAAATTCTTATATCTAATTGCCTTGTAACCATTCTGTAAGATTTTTGTGTCTAAACTGTGATTAATATGAGAGCTTTTTTTGAATTCTGTGAAGAAGGATAAAATAGCTGATTACAAGCAGACTTCCTGTAACGATCCAGGTAAAGGGATAGACCCACAAAAGTACTGTATAGCTATGAAATTTTGCCAAGACCGTATAAATCCAGGCAATCCGCAAAAGGCAGGTACCGAAAATCATTAAAACAGATGGTGTCATGGAATAGCCATAAGCTCTCAATGAAGCGCCTGTGACCTCATAGGTCGCGGCAAGTCCCTGCAGCAAAAGTACATGCCGCATGCGCAAAAAGGCATAGCTTGCAACAAGGGCATCACTTGTGAATAGGGCAACCACATAATCCTTTAAAAGATAGAAAGACAGATTCAGACAAGCGCAGGAAGCGATTCCGCCGAAAAAGCAGATGATCCAGATTTTCTTACAACGGTCGAGTTGTCCTGCCCCATAATTTTGTCCAATAAAGGTAGTTGCCGACTGATTAAAGCCGTTGATCATAAAATAGCAGATATATTCAAAATTAACTGCTACCGCTGATCCTGCTACGACATCCGAACCAAAGCCGTTGATTGCCGATTGAATCAAAACATTGGAAAAGGAAAATACCATTCCCTGAATACCGGCCGGAAGGCCGATCCGCAGCATTTGCTTCAAGCATTTTCTGTCTATATGCAGTTTTTTCAGATCAAGGTGAATTTCTCCCTTTTCTTTCTTTAGAAGGTGCAGAACCAGCATACTGCTGACAATATTAGAAATGACCGTTGCCGTTGCAACACCCGAAACGCTCATATGCAGCACCAGAACAAAGAAAAGGTTTAAAAGCGCATTTAATATACCGGAAAGGATCAGGCAGTACATGGGTCTTCTGGTATCTCCGACACTTCTTAAAATAGATGCACCAAAGTTATAGAGCATAATGAAGGGCATTCCCAGACAGTAGAGACGCAGGTATAAAACTGCAAGATTAATAACATCCTCCGGTGTTGCCATCATCAAAAGAAGGGGCTTTGCAATAACCTGTCCCAAAAGGAGCAAAAAAATACCGCTGATCATCGCAACCAGAATTGCCGTATGAACCGCATCAGAGATTTTTTCTCTTTTCCCCTGTCCGATCAGGTTTGCGATCACTACATTGGTTCCGACCGAAATTCCTACAAAAAGATTTAAAATTAAAGTAATTACAGGTGCATTGCTTCCAACGGCGGCCAAAGCCTGATTGGTCGAAAAACGTCCGATCACTGCCACATCCACAGCATTAAAGAGCTGCTGGAGGATGGAACCTGCCGCAAGCGGCAGAGCAAACAATATGATTTTTCCCAATAAAGGACCGTGAAGCATATCCATCTTCACGGTCGGTGTCTTTTGCTGACTCATTTTTTTCACTTCTATCTATCTAATGTCTTCTATCTGACTGATTTCTTTTCTGATATTTATTCTATTCTATCGCTTTTCTACAGCTGATGTCTTTATTTATAACTGATGCCTTACGACTGCATATTCATCACCGTTGCGGTAGAAAGGACAAGTGGCATATTTGGATTCATAAAGCTTCGCCACATCATCCTCGTCCATATCGGCAGAGCAAAAATAGGCTTCTTCGTCTTCATCATATTCAAAATAAGCACATTCATCACATCGAAACTGCACTGCTCGTCTCCTCCTCACGTGCTCTCAAAAATGCTTCCCTGGTAAGATCCTTCAGAACTTCGCTGGCTATGATCAGGCCGCTTACGGAAGGAACAAAAGCATTTGAACCCGGAATATCTCTTCTTTCCGTACACTTATGCTGGGTATCCGGCGGGCAAATGCAGTGGTTTCTACAGCTGATTGCCATGTCATTTAAAGGACGAAGGGGCTTTTCTTTTGAATAGACGACCTTTAATTTCTTTACCCCTCTCTTTTTTAATTCCCTTCTCATGACTTTGGCAAGAGGACACATTTTGGTCTTGTAGATATCTGCAACCTCCATATCAGCAGGATTCATTTTATTGCCGGCTCCCATGGCGCTGATGATCGGAACACCTGCAGCCTTTGCCTGCATAATAATATCAAGCTTGGCCGTAACGGTATCTACCGCATCTACAACATAGTCATATTCCGAAAAATCAAACTGATCTCTTGTTTCGGGAAGATAAAAGCACTTATGCTTATGGACAATAGCATCCGGATTGATATCATGAATTCGCTCTTCCATCACGTCCACCTTATATTTGCCAACCGTGGATCTGGTAGCGATAATTTGTCTGTTCAGATTGGTAAGACAAACCTTGTCATCGTCAATCAGATCGAATTCACCGATTCCACTTCTGACAAGTGCTTCTACCGTATAGCCTCCGACTCCGCCGATACCGAATACAGCCACTCTGCTTTTTTTTAAGATATCCATGGATTCTTTGCCAAAAAGCAGCTCCGTTCTGGAAAATTGATTTAGCATAGATGCGCTCCTTTTTTCTCTTTTTAATCCGATATATTTTACCATCATCCTTTTGACTTTTCCATACTGTCAGCATAAACTTATGAGTATGAAAAAATACAGTTCAAACAATCATACAAAAAATAAAAAGAATCATACAAAAAAAGCGGAAGAAAATTTCAGGTCCGGCAATCATAGCAAAGAAAATAAGACTCCTTCTGCAGATCGCTCTGCTTATCTTCCCATCTCGAAAGAAGAGCTTCTCGAAAGAGGGATCCAACAGCCGGATTTCGTCTATATCTCCGGAGATGCATATGTCGACCACCCCTCCTTTGGTCCGGCCATTATCTGCCGGCTACTGGAGGCTTACGGTTATTCTGTTGGAATGATCGCCCAGCCGGATTGGAAGGATCCTTCCTCTGTTCAGGTTTTTGGCGAGCCACGTCTTGCCTTTCTTGTTTCCTCCGGAAATATGGACTCCATGGTCAACCATTATACGGTTGCCAAAAAAAGACGTCATAGCGATGCCTATAGTCCGGGAGGAAAGGCAGGATTTCGCCCTGACCGTGCAGTTATTGTCTATGGCAACCTGATCCGGCAGACCTACAAGAAAACGCCCCTGATCATAGGCGGTCTGGAAGCATCACTCCGAAGGCTGGGTCACTATGATTATTGGGCCGATTCGGTAAAACGCTCCATTCTTCTGGATTCGGGAGCAGATCTGATCTCCTATGGAATGGGCGAACACAGCATCATTGAAATCGCAGATGCCTTAGCCTCCGGTATAGATGTAGCTGATCTTACATTTATCAGGGGAACGGTTTATAAAACCCGGGATGAGGCATCCATTTATGATGCAATAAAACTTCCCTCCTTCGAAGAGATCAAGTCCGACAAAAAGAACTATGCCGAAAGCTTTCGGATTCAGCACGAAAATACCGATCCTTATCAGGCAAAAACGATTTACGAGGTCTATGACAAAAAGCTTTGCGTCGTGCAGAATCCTCCCGCCCTGCCCCTGACGACCCAGGAATTTGATGATATTTATGATCTTCCCTATGCAGGAAGCTATCATCCCATCTACCAAAAGGATGGCGGAATTCCGGCGATTCAGGAAATCAAGTTTAGTATCACCTCAAATAGGGGCTGCTATGGCGGCTGTAATTTTTGTGCCCTGACCTTCCATCAGGGAAGAATCATTCAGGCAAGATCACATGCCTCTATTCTGAAGGAAGCAGAAAAAATGACCCAGGATCCGGATTTCAAGGGCTATATCCATGATGTAGGCGGACCAACCGCTGATTTTCGCCGTCCCGCCTGTCAAAAACAGAATCAATATGGTGCCTGCAAGCAGAAGCAATGCCTTTTTCCGGAAGCCTGCAAAAATCTTGAGGTAGATCATTCCGATTATCTGAAACTGCTCCGCAAGCTTCGGGTACTTCCAAAGGTAAAGAAGGTTTTCGTCCGATCAGGAATCCGTTTTGATTATCTGATGGCCGATCCGGACAGGAGCTTTTTGGATGAGCTTTGCAAATACCATATCAGCGGCCAGCTTCGTGTTGCGCCTGAGCATGTTTCCGATCATGTACTGCAGAAAATGGGGAAACCAAAGAATGCCGTATATGAAAGCTTTATTGCAGCCTTCGAAAAATCAAATAAAAAATCAGACAAGGAACAGTATCTTGTTCCCTATCTCATGTCCTCCCATCCGGGAAGCCGGCTGGAAGATGCGATCACGCTTGCCTTGTATCTGAAATCGCATCATGTAAAGCCTGATCAGGTACAAGACTTTTACCCTACGCCGGGTACGGTTTCAACCTGTATGTACTATACAGGCATCGATCCCCTGTCCATGCAGGAAGTTTATATTGCCAGGGATCCGCATGAAAAAGCCTTGCAGAGAGCCCTGATTCAATATTGGGATGAGAAAAATTATGACCTGGTAAAGGAAGCCCTCCTAAAGGCCGGACGGGAGGATCTGATCGGCTTTGAAAAGAATTGTCTGATCCCTCCGAGAAAAATGCATTACAGCAGGAAAAAAGGACAGAAAGCCGCTCCTGCAAAAGGACAGAAAACCGCTCCCGCAAAAGGACAAAAACCGAGAAACAGAAGAAAAAGATCATGACATAAAAAGATCATAAATTAAGTCAAATTCCAGGAGGGGATAAAGCTTTCTTTGGCTACGCCCCTTTCCTGGACAAAGGCATTTTGGATTCCAAGCTTCAGTGCATGATCCAGCAGCCTATCATACTCTCTTTTTGTAACCCTTCTGGAAAGAAGGGCATCCTCCTTTATCCTTGGATTCGACAAAATAGGGGTATACTGCTGAAGAATACTGATATAGACAGCATCTCCAAAGGATGAATAAATGTAGTCCAAAACCGCCTTTGCGTTTTTGACGTGTCCGGGCATAAGTAAATGGCGAACGATCACACCCTTTTTCATTAGCCCATCTTCGCTGAATTCTGTTTTTTCGCCGCCTGTCTGCCGAACCATCTCCTCCACTGCCTTTTTCGCTATGAGCGGATAATCTGCTGCATTGGAATATTCTTTCGCCATCTGACGATCCATATATTTAAAATCAGGCAAATAAATATCAATCAGTCCATCCAGAAGACGGAGGGCGTCTAACGATTCATATCCACTGGAATTATATACAAGAGGAATCTGCAGTCCCCTTTCTTTTGCCAGTCTGATCGCCAGGATCAATTGGGGAAGATAAGGGCTTGCGCTGACCAAATTGATATTATTGGCGCCTTTTTTCTCCAAATCCAGAAAGCTTTCCGCTAATTCCTGTGCTGTAAAGATTTTTCCCTTCAGCTGATTGGCAATTTCGTGATTCTGACAAAAGAGGCATCTTAGGTTACATCCGGAAAAAAAGACAGCTCCAGAACCGTTTTTACCTGATATGCAGGGTTCTTCCCAAAAATGAAGATCTGCTCTTGCAATTTGCATCTGAAGGCCTGCTCCGCAATAGCCCTTTTCTCCTTCCATTCGATTTACTCTGCATGCGCGAGGACAAAGTCTGCAGCTTTTCAGCATCTCTCCTGCCTCTTCTTCCATTTTCTCTATCTACTCCTTCATTTTCTCTTATATATCCCA
>CAVFAT010000002.1:0-41320 GCA_963620785.1 Bacteroidaceae bacterium | reverse complement strand
GGATGCACAAGGCGCCAAGCGTTCTGAAAGAACGCTTTTTTAATGCGCCGATGTCCCTATCTAATTCCTACTTTATCCTTCTTTATGCAAGGATTGAATTGACTTTTATTATACTGCACCCTATACTTTTTTTGTACTTTAATCTTCTGCTATAATAAAGTGCAATAAAAGACATACTTCGCAGCATCTGCCGAATACCAATTTTTCATCGTTTTCCATAAAGGGGGCACGGCACATGACTTGCGTGAATTTTAAGGAAAGAAGGAAGAAAAATGATAAAAGAGGCAATTATCAAAATTGTAACAAAAGAGGATCTGACCTATGAAGAGGCCAAAACGGTTATGAATGAGATCATGAGCGGTCAGACAAGCCCTACACAAAACGCTGCTTTTCTTGCGGCACTTTCTACCAAAAGCACAAAGGCTGAAACCATTGATGAGATTTCCGGCTGTGCCTATGCTATGCGTGAGCTGGCAACTCCGGTTCCGCATCCGGGAATGAAGGTTCTGGAAATCGTAGGAACAGGCGGAGACAATGCCCATACCTTTAATATCTCAACTACTTCTGCCATGGTTGTGGCAGCAGGCGGCGTTAAGGTAGCAAAGCACGGAAACCGTGCAGCATCCTCTCTTTGCGGAACCGCAGACTGCCTGGAAGCTCTGGGCGTAAATATCCAGGAGGATCCGTCCCTTTGCCTTAGCATGCTGGAAAATGCCGGCTTCTGCTTTATGTTTGCCCAGAAATATCACTCCGCCATGAAATATGTCGGCCCTATCCGAAAAGAACTCGGCTTCCGTACCGTATTCAATATTTTAGGACCGATCACAAATCCTTCCAAGCCGGAATATTTCCTGCTCGGCGTTTATGATGAAGCACTTGTAGAACCGGTTGCAAAGGTACTTTCCTCTCTCGGCGTAGAACATGGTCTTGTTGTATACGGACAGGACAGAATGGATGAAGTATCCGCCAGCGCTGCAACCACGATATGTGAATTAAAGGATGGCTTCTACCGTGTCTTTGAAATTAAGCCGGAGGACTTCGGTCTTAGCCGTGGTACAAAGGAAGAGCTTGTCGGTGGAAATCCCGAAGAAAATGCACAGATTACCCGTGATATTCTGCAGGGCAAAATTCAGGGAACAAAAAGAAATGCTGTTCTTCTCAATTCCGGCTGTGCTCTTTATGCTGCAAATGCAGTTTCTTCTATCGCAGACGGCGTTAAGCTTGCGGCAGAACTGATTGATTCCGGAAAAGCCTATGAAACCCTGCAGGCTGTTATTGAAGAATCCAAGAAATAATGAATTGACAAAACTTCTATGACACTCGAATAGGTCAATAGCAAGCTCGTACTCTAAAAGAAAAGCAGGTATTCTAAGAGAAAAGCTCATATTCTAAAAGAAAATTTCCTATTCGATAAAATTCAACAAAAAAACGAGGAAGCAGATTTTTAAGGCGATTTTCCCTTTCGGAAAAGTCATGTCATAAAATCTGCTTCCTTTTTTTCTTTTTATTTCACTGTTTTTTTATCTTTCTCTATTTCTTCTCAATTTTTTTCATTTCATTTTCTTCATCAAGAAGCTTGGTCATACTGCGCAGTCCCGTCATAACCGTAGATCCATTATGCAGAAGAGCTGAGGATGCCGGCTGAAGAATGCCTGCAACGCCCAGGCCAATCAACATGGCATTAAAACCAATGATGAAATGATAATTGTGATTGATACGATTCATCAGGGCAGTTGAAAGCTCTCTCAGAATCAGAAGCTGATGGAGATCACTGGAAGAAATCGTAATATCCGCAACCTCTCTGGCAATTGCCGCTCCGTCCGAAATTGCAATGCCTGCATCTGCCTCAGACAAGGCCGGTGTATCATTTACACCATCGCCAACCATGATGACCTTACGTCCCAGGGCATGTTCTTTTTGAATAAAGAGTGCCTTTTCTTCCGGCAATACGCCGGCATGGTATTCATCAATATTCAGAGATTTTGCAACTGCAGCCGCCGTTCTTTCATTGTCTCCCGTCATCATGCATACCTTAGAAATTCCCAGATCATGCAGTTTATCGATTACCTCGGCAGCTTCCTTTCTCAAGGGATCAAAAATACAGATAACAGCAAGAAGGACACCATCGATTGCCAGGAAAAGATGAGAATACTCATCCGGAAGATTGTTCAGCTTATCTTCTTCTCCTTCCGGAACGATACATTTTTCATCTTCAAAGACAAAATGATAGCTTCCGATAATGGCTTTCTTTCCTTCAATCAAAGAAGAAATTCCATGTGCAACGACATACTGTACCTTCGAATGCATTTCTTCATGCAAAATATGTCTCTTCAAGGCCTCATCCACGACTGCATTTGCAATCGAATGCGGATAATGCTCTTCCAGGCAAGCTGCGATACGAAGCGCCTCTTCCTCATCGACTCCGCCAAAGGTTTCGATTGCTACTACGGTTGGAGTTGCATGAGTCAGGGTACCAGTCTTATCGAAAACAATGGTATCCGCAGCTGCAACAGCCTCCAGGAATTTGCCACCCTTTACGGAAATATTATAATTACCTGCTTCCCGAATTGCCGAAAGCACAGATAAAGGCATAGAAAGCTTCAAAGCACAGGAAAAGTCCACCATCAGGAAGGAAATTGCCTTGGAAATATTTCTGGTCAAAAGATAAGTCAGGGCTGTTCCTACCAGGGAATAAGGCACCAGATTATCCGCCAAATGATAAGCCCTTGCTTCTACATTTGACTTAAGCTTTTCAGAATCCTCGATCATTTTAACAATCTGATCGTATTTTCCGCTGCCGGAAGCCTTTGTAACACGAACAAGGCATTCGCCCTCTTCCACAACAGTACCGGCATAAACATAACCGCCTGCTTCCTTGAAAACCGGCTCTGATTCACCGGTCATCGAAGCCTGATTTACGGTTGCCTCACCATCTACAACGACGCCATCTAAAGGAATCACATTTGAGGTACGGATATAGATCTCGTCGCCAACCTTGATATCCTTTACGCTAACCAATACATCCTCGGCCTCAGTTTTCATCCAAACCTTGTCTACCTTTAAGGACATGGATCTGGCAAGGTCACCGACGCTCTTTTTATGGGTCCATTCCTCCAGAATATCACCCATATCAAGCAGGAACATCACAGAGGATGCGGTATCATAATCCCCTCTGAGAATGGAAACCGTGATCGCCGCTGCATCGAGTACAGATACCTCAAGTTTTCCCTTCACCAAAGACGCAATGCCCTTAGAAATAAAGCGAACAGAGGAAATAGTCGTCCAGGCGATCGACAAAGGAGCCGGGAAAAAGAGCTTACGGAAGCCTCTTCCGACAATCTTCCAAACCAGCTTTTCCTGGTATTGGCGATTGAGTTCCCGGCCACTTTCCTCCGGCACAAGCTCAAGGGCTTTTTCATCATAATAAGAAAAAAGCTCGAGAGCATGAAGAAGGGCTTCTCTGTTTTCTGCTCCGGGCTTATAGCTGATGCTGGCATCACCGGTTCGATCATAAACCTTGGCATCTACTACACAAGCCTGATCCTTCAGATAATATTCAAGAATATCCGCCTCATGCATGCTCATACGGTATTTTGCCATATGAACTCTTATTTTTTTTGAAGATTCATGACAGATGATATATTTCATTTAAATTATCTCTTTTCTAATCATTTTCTGCAATGTAAACACAGCCGGCAGACCATATGGTGCTGTCGGCTGAGATTCGGCTTATATAATTAGTCTTCCTTTGCTTCTTCTGCAGCAGCTTCCTCATATGCAGCTACAGTAGCCTTTGCTTCAGCTAATTTACGTGCTTCCTCTTCTGCATATCTTTTTTCGTTGATATCGGAAGCATCCTCATAAATATCTTCGCAATTTTCTTTTAAGGCTGTGCCTGTTTTCATCACAGCATCCTTGCCTCGTAAAACAGCTGCTGTGCACTGGGTATAAGCCTTCTTGGCATCCTTGCTCTTCAGGATAGAAACGCCTGCTGTACCAAATAAAACTCCACCTGCAAATAATGCTAATTTATTCCACTTCATTGTAAATACCTCCTTGTATTCATGTATTCTTTCTCATTTCGTTTATTATAGTTCTTTTCAAAGAAAAGTAAAAATTAAAGTTTCATAGCAAAAAATAAGCAAACATAGTAAAAAATAAGCAATGTTAGAAAATACTAAAAGGGAGAACCGCATCCGTCCTCCCTTGGCTTTTTTGTATTTGTATTTTCTCTATTTACAACTTATAACTTTTCGCTTTAAAGTTCATGGGCTTCTATTTATAGCGCCCAGCTTCTCTACTTATAGCCTATAGTTCATATCCTTTTGCCTTTAAATCGTCGCTCCAGTAAGCCAGCATTTTTGCAAAGCTGTCTTCACAGATGATATGCTCCATAAGGCAGGCCTCTTCTTTTGCTGTCTCATCCGGAATGCCGATGGATTCAAAAAGAGCCGTGAAAAATTTGTGCTTCTTATAAGTTTTTTCAGCAAGCTCCCTGCCGGCATCTGTCAGAAGGATTCTCCAATCATCTCTCTGAATGAAATCCTGTTCTTCCAGCTTCTTAACTGCAACACTGACAGAAGGTTTGGAATAATTCAAATGCTCTGCAATATCAGTCAGCCTGCAGGCGCCATTCTTCTCGATCAATACCAGGATCGCTTCCAGATAGTCTTCTCTTGATTTTTCAATAGTTGTTCTGCTCATAATCGGGTTTTACCTAACTTTTAATAGTAATATCTAACATCCTATATATTAAACGATTCAAACAATTTTGTAAAGCCTATTTCAAAACCACAGAATGCTGACCGCCTTCAAAAGAATAGACTGTAACGCCCTTTGCATCAAAGTAGGCCTTAAGCTGTGGGGCATCGTATTTCCCGCTTTCATCTTCCAGAATGGAAGAAGGACAATCCATAAAAGCGACCTCCGGATCAACCAGATCATAAAAAGCACTTGTCAGTCCCCAGTTGCCATGATGTCCACAGGAAACATAATCCGCTTTTAGCTCGTCACCATAGGCAGCAATGATTTCATTCTCTACTTCAGACTGGGTATCGGCACAAAAAAGCATGCTTTTTTCTTTTCCGGAAAGCTTAAACATCAAAGATCCATTGTTGCAAAGATTATTTTCAAACCGGTCAACCGAATCGTCCCAGGCATGCAGAACTTTCATCTTCAATCCGATCAGATCAAGCTCATCTCCTGCCTGCAAGGCGGTTACATTATCCATCTGTGAGATCAGATTGGAATAGATTTCATAGGTACCGTAGTTATCATAATCTTTTGCCGTTTCCTTATAGCGCTCTTCATGAACCGGCGTCACATAAATATGATCAATGCTGATATCGACATTTGGATAATCCGCCATAATCGTATCAAAAGCTTCTACATGATCCGGATGCGGATGGGTCAGGATCCATGCATCTACATGATTGCCAAAATTAGCAATAATACTTTTGATCTGTTCTGCATCATCTGCATATCCGCCATCAATAATGACCAGATGTCCCTGCCTGTCCGTCACGGTATAAAACTGGGTCTGTCCTCCTGTAACAGATGGATAAGAAATAACCGTCCAATCATTTTTGATATAGTATTTATAATAATGCAGGCCAAAAGCAAGGGCTGCCAAAAGGCCTATACAAAGAATAAGAGAAAAAATAATTTTCCCGGGCCTATGTGTCTGAACAGATACTTTACTTGCCTTCATCCCTTTTCCTTTCCTATCCTATCTCTCTTGCGTTTTCTCATTTTTCCTACAGGCTTCTTACGTCTTCGGGGCTGCTGCACTGCCTTTGCCTGTACAGCAGCCCCGAATCAAAATCCCGGAAATGCACTTATCTGTTTTCTTAAACGACAACTCCGTTTTTCACCTGATAGGTTTTTCCTAAGTAACGGTAGGAGCCGGAATAGGATCTGTCTAATTTTCCGTTATGCACGTAATACCATTTTCCGCTTCCGTTCACCTGTGCCAGGGTGCTGTAAGACCAGTCAACCTTGCCATTGCGAACATAATACCAGCTGCCATAATGATAAACCAAATTGCTATAGTTCCAGTTCAGATAGCCGTTTTGAACATAGTAATAACCGCCATTGTACTCTACCAGACCGCTGTAGCTTGTATTCTTAGCACCCTTCTCAACATAATACCAGCTGCCATTGACCTTGGTCAGTCCGGAATAGCTGTAATAAACAAAACCATTTTTTACATAATATTGTGTGCCGCTATCATCCGAAACAAAACCGGTATAAGAAGATGCCAGCTTACCATTCTGATAGTAGATCATGCCGTTTGTTTTCTTAATAAAACCACTGTAATTCGCACTGCAGCTTGGAAGCCAGATTGCATAGAGAGAAACCTGAGAGTAATTTTCTTTCTCCCACTCTGTACTGATCGTACTTCCGGAAGAATAGTCTCCCTTTACCGCATCTTTTAGCTTTGACCAGCCCAGGAAGGTTGCATTCGCAAAATCCATCTTAAAGACATCTTTTGAAGCGATCTTCTGTCCCTGCGCATCCTTACTTATCTGAACAGAATAAGTACGATTACTATTCTCATAATTTGAGTAATAGTTAATGTTAATAGAATTACTGTCACGATAGCAGGCATTTACAGAAGATGAAATATAATTTGCCAGCAGCTGCTGTCCTTTTGCGTTCGGATGATGGGAATCTGATCCAACATTATTATCTGCATTTTGAAGAACATACTCTGCATTGGAAAGATAGTATACACCTGTCTCATTTGCTGCATCGGAATAAGCCTTCACCGTTGAGCTTAACAAGGTTGCCTCTCTGGAAGTATCCGACTTGTGTCCGCCAATCATACCAACCATAATTCTGGCATTAGGGAAAGCGGTTTTTGCATATTCAATCGTTTCTTTTGCTTTTGCTTTTACCGTAGCATAGGAATAATAAGAATCGTTGTAGCCACCGCAAATTACAAGCAGATCAACATCATTTTTGTTCTTTACCGAATTCGCTGCATCCGAAACAAGGCTTTTGAAGTTCACATTGTTCGGATTATTTGCAAAACCACTTCCGGACTTTGATTTAACAATATAGCCTTTGCAGTTTAAAAGCTGAGCTGTCAGAGCTGGCCAGGCATTATCTTTATCAAGATAGGGCAGGTCTGCACTATAACCTGCAGCATAGGAATCACCAATGAATACAGCAATTGGATATGCTTTTCCAGCATATCCAACCACAATTCCGTTTTTAATTTGATACTGATTACCCTGGAAGGTATAGTTACCGGAATAAGTCCAGTCAATCACTCCCTTGCGAATATAATACCAGCCGCCACTTCCGTTTACCTGTGACAAGGTGGTATAGGTCCAATCGATCTTGCCGTTTCGAACATAATACCAGCCGCCATTATACTGAACCAAATTGTTGTAGTTCCAATTGATCTTTCCATTCTGCAGATAATACCAGCTGCCATTATACTGATAAAGTCCGTTAAAACTAAAGTCTACGACGCCTTTCTTAACATAGAACCAACCGCTTTCATTTGAAGCAAGTCCGGTATAAGACCAGTCAATCTTTCCATTCTTCACATAATACCAATTGCCGCTGTTATTTACCCTTGCCAGAGTAGAGTAAGACCAGTCAATCTTTCCATTATGGACATAATACCAGGTGCCCTTATATTGTACTAAATTGCTGTAGCTCCAATTGATCTTTCCATTCTGGAGATAATACCAGCCGCCATTATACTGACAGAGCCCATTGAAGCTAAAGTCTACGACACCCTTCTTAACGTAGAACCAGCCGTAGTCATTCTGCGCAAGTCCGGTATAAGACCAGTCGATCTTTCCTTTCTTTACACAATACCAGTTGCCCTTATTATTTACCTGTGCCAAGGTATTGTAAGACCAGTCGATCTTGCCATTATGGACATAATACCAAGTGCCCTTATACTGGACCAAATTGCTGTAATTCCAGTTGATCATTCCCTTCTGCAGATAGTACCATGTACCGTTATACTGATAAAGGCCATTATAGGTAAAATCTACGACACCTTCTTTCACATAATACCAGCCGCCGTTATGACTAACCAAACCGCTGTAATTCCAATTTAAGATGCCTTCCTGGATGTAATACCAGCCGCCATAGTGATTCACCAGCCCTGTATAATAGGTATTGCCGACACCATTTTCAAAATAGTACCAATTGCCGCTGTTATTGTCAAAAAGCAGTCCGGTATAGGTAGAATCCACCTTACCGTCTTTTATATAATATCTGCAAAAAGTATCCTCATCAAATATGATTCCTTTATAGTTTGGAAGATAAACACCGTTCTCACAATAAAGAAGCTGATCTCCAACCTTCAGAACACCGGTAAAGTTCGGCTTTGAAGCCATTGCCCAAATCGCATATAAATTAACGAGCGGATAATTCTGTGACATCCATTCTGCTGTGATCTGAGAAGCAGAAAAATACTCTCCGATCTGGGCATTTCTCAGCTTTGACCAACCCAAAAAGGTGGCATTCGCAAAATCCTTCTGAATGATATCATCAAATAAATCCTTAGACGCCAGTTTTTCTGCTGTCGTACTCTTATCGATTTCCTGCGTTTCAACAGTATCTGTTGTATTGCTAATATTAGAATGATACTGGATCTTTAATTTATCTGTGTCTATTGTATAGCCATTCAGTACTGCGGCAATATATTTTGCTATCGCATGATGTCCCTGATCATTCGGATGGAAGGGGTCACCATATGTCCAGACATTTTCTTCATTCTGCAAAATATACTCGCCATTTGTCAGATAATAAACACCTGCCTCTGCTGCAGCATCTGCATAGGCCTTTCTCGTTACCGTCATCAGATTTGATTCAATTGCTGTATTACTGCCATCTGCACCAACCATACCAATCAGAATCGTAGCATTCGGAAAACTGCTCTTTCCATAGGCAATTGTCTCTGCCACCTTTGCTTTCAGGGTATCGTAATCATACCAGCAATCATTATAACCGCCGCAGATCACAAGAGTTTTTACTGCTGATTTATCAGAAATCTCATTTGCTGCATCCGTTAAAAGGGTAAGAAAATCCGTATTCTCATAAAATCTTGCAAAACCTGTTCCCCCATGCCATTTGCAGATATAATTCTCTGTATTTAAATACTCTGCAGCATAGACCGGCCAGGCATGCTCAAAATCATATCTTTTAAGATTATTGTTCCAGCCTCCGGCATAAGAATCGCCGATAAAGACCGTATCAATTACTGCATCTCCGGATGCATCTCCTGTATCCTCATCTGTCTTTTCTTCTGCCTTGGTCTGACCTGTAATTTCATTGCTTTTCTCTTTTTCTCCCGTGACAAGCTTATTATCTGTCACAGTAGCATCCGCAGATTCTGTTGTCTCCGTTATTGATGCCGCCTGAGCAATCTGCTGAAAAGGAAGACAGGTAAATATCATCGTAAAAATCAGAAAAAATGCTGCTATTCTTTTATTTAATCTTACCTTCTTAGAATGATTCATAACCAATAACGCCCGCTGTATGATGTCCTTCATATAAAAGTATGTCACCTCGTTTTAAATTCACAAAAGTATCCGTATAATCAGATGTCGAATAAACCGTAAAAAGACCTGTTGAAGTCAAAACATTCCTTAATGTATGGGTCGTCAGACAGTTTCCTCCCTGATACATAAGTTTCTCAGAAATGCCTGCATAGATCAAAGCTACCGAAACCAAAGAACTGCAGTCACACTCCACATCGGAGGTAACAAGTCCCGGATCCCAGCCTACACTTGAAGCAGCCTTATAAAGGGTATTTCGATTATTCATATCATATCCGATATGATCATTTTTTGCAGCTCTTTCCATTGCATAGGCAAATCGTTCTGCCACAGTTGCATCATTGCATCTTAACACATAATTCCAAGGTCTGCTATACCATTCTCTGATATAAACCTCGGTGCCGGTCTGATCTCCTGCCTGACCATTTCGATATGCATTATTCTCATCATGGGCGGCATGTGCAATCAAGAGCGTATCCACAACACCCTTTACCACATTATACTGGATGTTGTTATAGGTGAATTTGCCGGTATAAGACCAGTCAATCTGTCCCTTCTTTACATAATAGGCCTTGCCATTATAAGAAACCAGAGTGTTTGCATTCCAATCCAAGCAGCCATTTTTCACATAATACCAGCCGCCATAGTGATTCACCAAACCGGTATAGGTCCAGTTCATCCAACCATTTTTTACATAATACCAATTACCCTTATACTTTGTCAGACCGGTATAAGTCCAATCAATCTTTCCATTCTTTACATAATAGTAAATACCGGAATTATTGACCTGGGCTAATGTCGTCTCACTCCAGTTGATCTTGCCATTATGAACATAATACCAGGTGCCATTGTATTTGACCAAATTAGTATAGCTCCAGTTGATCTTTCCATTCTGGACGTAATACCAGCCGCCATGATAGCTTGTCAGACCGCTTGCATTCCAGTTGAGAACGCCTTTATTCACGTAATACCAGCCACCGTAATGATAAACCAGGCCGGTATAATTCCAGTTAATCGCGCCTTTCTGTACATAGTACCAGTTTCCGCTGTTATTAACCTGGGCGAGTGCCGTATAGGACCAGTCAATTTTGCCATTATGAACGAAATACCAACTGCCATTGTATTTGACCAGATTGTTGTATTTCCAGTTGATCTGTCCTTTTTCGACATAATACCAGCCGCCATAATGATTCACCAAACCGCTATAGCTTCCCTGATAAACGCCTTTTTTCAGATAATACCAGCTACCATTCAGCTGGATCAGGCCACTGGCGTTCCAATCAATGCTTCCGTTCTTTACGTAATAATAAGAACCTGTGTTATTAACCTGAGCAAGGGTAGATATCGATCTGTCTAATAGGCCATTCTTCACATAGTACCAAACTTTCTTGTATTCTACCAAATTGGTATAGGAAGAATTTACTGCTCCGCTTGAGAAATAATACCAATTGCCATCCAGTTGATTCAAACCATTGATTCCGGTGTCAACCTGACCGTTTTGTACATAATAGATCACACCGCTCTGTTTGCAGCTTCCCTTATAGCTCTTATTCTGAACGCCCTTTTCAAAGTAAATCCGCTTGCTTTGATAACTGTATAAGCCTGTATAGCTATCCAGTAAGGCGCCCTTCTTAACCAGATAATAGCTGCCATTATATTCAACTACGCCGGTAGTTGTATCAGCGATTTTTCCTTTATTAATATAATAAAGCTTACCGTCTGTCGGATTCTTCAGCATACCGGTAAAGCTTGCATAGTCACTTCCCGGCCAAGTCTGGTCTGAAAGCAGGTTATTCTTTGCATCACCTGAAATGCTGCTTCCCAGAAGATTTGTCTTTTCTTCTGCAAACTTTTCATTTGAATTTGATGAATTTAAAGTGGAAACTGCAGGCTCTGAATCATCCGTCTTTTCTGTATCTTTCCCTTCTTCAGAAGACTGGGAAATAAAAGAAAGGGAATCGCTATCCTCGGAAGAAGTTACTTCCTGTGCTTCACTCTTTTCCTCTTCTGCCCTTGTCTGCTCCTCTGCTGCCGTCTGCTCCTGCCCAGCCAAACTACTGCCTTGCGTGTCGGAAAGCTCGGCTGCACTCACAGAAGTCAGCGTAAGACCAAGGCATAAGATCAGCGCCAGAAAAAATGAAATTGATCTTTTGATTTTAGCTTGCATACTCCCTCTCTTCCTAGACTTTTTTCTTAACTGCTTATCCAAAACTTCTCTCAATTTACAAAATAATCCAGATCGACATTTCCGGAAATACCATTTACGCTTCCCTTGCTGGAATACTGCCAAATCTGATAGGAACCCTTATAACTGCAGGTACTATTCCATTCTGCAACCCAATGATAGTATCCGCTCTTTGAAGCAAAACTTCCGAAAAGATCATTGTAATAGCTAACAGATGCATATAAACCTGCATTGTAACCAGCCGCCTTGATCTGACTGCAAAAGCGCTCAGCAAAAGCAGAACAGGTTTCTGCACCAAGCGCAAGCTGACTGCCCATTTCCATATCGTAGAAAACAGGAAGAGAAGGACTATAGCCGCTGAGCAGAGAAAGAACATTACTTGCCTCTGCATCGACCTCATCCATAGTCAAAGCCTCTGAATAGAAATAAATACCATAGGGGATACCATATTTGATACAAGCTTCAACATTCTGTACCCAGGTTCTGTCAACCATCTGATTGCCAAGACCATGACCACAGCGAATGATGGCAAAGGTAATACCGTCTTCCTTCACCTTCGCCCAGTCAATATTTCCCTGCCAATGGCTGACATCAATTCCTCTTGACAGTTTACGACTGGCATCGACAAGGCCCTTGTTTACATAATACATGCCACCGTTATAATTTGTGATTCCCGTATAGGACCAGTCAAGAATGCCATTCTTGACATAATACCAGCCACCGTAATGATAAGCCAGTCCGCTATAGGACCAATTCAGTTTTCCTTTTTCAAGATAATACCAGTTATTGCCATATTTTGACAAACCGGTAAAGGTCCAGTCGATTGCACCATTCTTCACATAATACCAGGCACCACTGTTATTGACCTGGGCTAAGGTTGTGCAGGTCCAGTCGATCTTGCCATTCTTGACATAATACCAGCCGCCGTTATACTTTACCAGATTGCTGTAATTCCAATTCAGCTTGCCGTTCTGAACATAGTACCAGCCGCCATTATATTTCACCAGTCCGTTATAGGAAAAATCAACAATACCTTTTCCAACATAGAACCAGCCATGCTCGTTCTTTGCCAGACCGCTGTAGGACCAGTTCAGTTTACCATTTTGTACGCAGTACCATTTGCCTTTATTATCTACCTGAGCCAGGGTATTGCAGGTCCAGTCGATCTTGCCATTCTTGACATAATACCAGCTGCCATTATATTTCACCAGATTGCTGTAAGACCAGTTCAGCTTGCCCTTCTGCACATAATACCAGCCGCCGTAATGGTTAACCAAACCATTATAGGAGAAATCAACGATGCCTTTTGCAACATAGAACCAGCCATGTTCATTCTGTGCCAGTCCTGTGTAAGACCAGTTCAGTTTGCCATTCTGTACACAGTACCATTTGCCCTTATTATCTACCTGAGCCAGGGTATTACAGGACCAGTCGATCTTGCCATTCTTCACATAATACCAGCCGCCATTGTATTTCACAAGATTGCTGTAATTCCAATTCAGCTTACCCTTCTGCACATAATACCAGCTGCCATAATGATAAACCAGATTGCTATAAGAACTGTTTACCGTTCCATTTTCGAAATAATACCAGTCACTGCCAAGCTGATATAAGCCCTTTGCCGAAAGATTTGCCTGTCCATTCTGTACATAGTAGGTCTTTCCGTCTTTTTCGCAGCCGCCTTTATATTCTTTATTCTGAATACCTTTTTCTAAATAGATCAGCGTATCCTTGTAAGCCGTCAGACCGGAGAAACTATCATCAACCAGGCCTTCCTTGATCAGATAAAAGCTTCCATTATACTCAATCAGTCCATTGGTCTCTTTGGAAATCTTTCCCTGAAGGATATAGTAATTCTTTCCATCTACCGAATTCTTTAAGATTCCGGTAAAGTTCGCATAGTCCTTTCCCGGGAAGCTATCTTCCTGGGCATCACCGGATTCTGACGGTGTAAGACCTGCTTTTCCTGTCAGCTCATTTCCAACAGAATTTTCAGAGCTTTCATTTGAAAAAAGATCTGCCGAATCGTCACTTACCTTAATTCTGCTCTCTTCTGTCGAGGCATCTACTGCATCATCTGCCGAATCAACAGAATCGTCTGCCGGATTCTCTGTTGCTTCATTAGAATCGACCGTCAGCTCCGTTCCAAGAGATTGTTCAAACTGATTTCCTACTTCTTCTGCATAAGCGCTCACTCCGCCGGCTGCCAGCAGCAGGGCCAGACTCAAGCTGACAAGCAGATTTTTTACCTTCTTCCTTTTCATCCTCTTTTTCTTTCCTTATTCATATTTTTATAATTACGATTATACGCTTCTATATATATATCCCAGAGCAAAGCGATGGGATGCACGAGGCGCCAAGCGTTCTGCAAGAACGCTTTTTCATGCGCCGGTGTCATTATTAATACTTATATGTGCTTCTATATTTATATGTTTCTAAAGTATTAATACTTACGTACGCTTCTATTCTGTATGATTTCTTATTTATTATTTATGTATGCTTCAATTCCGTTTGCGATTCCTCTTGCTACCTTCTGTCTGTAGCTGTCTGTTGCAAGCAGGCTGTCTTCAGAAGCATTTGACAAAAAGCCGACCTCAACAATAGAAACCGGAACCTTACTCCAGTTGATTCCTGTCATATTGTCAACCTGGGAGATGCCAACCTTTCTGCAGCCCGTCGCATCGGAAAGGCTGTTTAATATATAGTTAGACAAGCTGTAGCTTTCTGAAGCAAGAGATCCATTATAGGGATTAGAGCTTGTCTGGCAAAGGGTTGTCGCTCCGGAAACAGAATGATTATCACTTCCATCTGCATGGATCCTGACAAAGGCATCTGCATTTGCATTATTTGCGATCTCTGCTCTCTCTGCATTAGAGATATTGACATCATTGGTCGTTCTTGTCATGACCACCGTATAGCCCTCTGCTTCCAAAATTTCCTGAAGCTTCAGGGCAATTGCCAGATTAACGCTGTATTCTGTTTGTCCGGTTACATATCCGGCTGTACCGGTTGAAACCTTTCTCTTCATGACAGAAGATCCGGGCCCAAGCGGCTCTGTTCCGGTATTCACGATGGACTGATGTCCGGCATCAATCGCGATCACTGCCTTGGACACATATAATTCGCCTGTCGAATGATTGATCTGATACCATTTTCCGTCTGAAAGCTGAAAACGACCGGTTTGAACTACGCCCTTCAGGACATAATACCAATATTGATTATTCAGCTTTGCCTTACCGGAATAGCCCCAGTTTACACTGCCCTTTTCAACGTAATAATAGCCGCCGTTATAGGAAACAATATTCGTATAAGACCAGTTGATCTTGCCTTTATCGACATAGTACCAGCCACCGCCGTGATAAACCAGGCCGCTGTAATTCCAATTTAACACGCCCTTTTGAATGTAATACCAGCCGCCATAAAAATTGACCAAGCCGGTATAGGTCCAATCAAGCCTTCCTTTTTTTACATAATACCAGGCACCCTTACCGTCAACCTGAGCCAAACTGGTATAAGACCAGTCGATCTGGCCATTTTTCACGTAATACCAGCCGCCATTGTATTTCACAAGATTGCTATAGCTTCGGTTCAGGTAACCCTTTTGGATGTAGTACCAGCCACCGTAATGATTGACCAGACCATTGTAGCTGAAATCAACTACTCCTTTCGAAATATAAAACCAGCCATAATCATTTTGCGCAAGACCTGTATAATTCCAGTTTAGTCTTCCCTTCTGGATGCAGTACCAGTTGCCCTTGCCGTTTACCTGGGCCAGTGTAGAACACGTCCAGTCGATCCGTCCCTTCTTTACATAGTACCAGCCTCCATTATAGGAAACCAGATTACTGTAATTCCAATTGATCTTTCCATTCTGAACATAGTACCAACCACCGTAGTGATTGACCAGGTTGTTGAACTTTTCCTTCCAAACACCCTTTTCGATATAATACCAGGTGCCATCAATATACTTCAGACCGGTAAAGTTCCAGTTAATCTTGCCATTCTCTACATAATAATAAGTACCTTTGGCATTTACCTGGGCAAGTGTAGAATAAGTCCAGTCGATTTTACCATTCTTGATATAATACCAACCGCCATAAAAATTGATCAGATTCGATTCTGATTCCTTCAAGATGCCATTTTCAAAAAAACACCATTCGTCATTCAGCTTGAGAAGGCCATTCGCCTGTGTATTCACTTTTCCATTCAGAATATAGTAGCTTTTGCCGTCTGCTTCATTTTTCAGAAGACCGGTATAAGAAGCGTATTCCGACCCCGGCCAAATGCTGCTCTCCTCTTCGGAAAGAAGGGCATTTCCATTCTCCTCTGAAATAACAGCCGGCTCGGAAGAGAAATCATTGTTTATCTCTTTGGTTATTTCTTCGTCCTTATTCTCAGAAGCCTTTTCCGTATCGTCTTCTATATCTTCCGAATCGTTTTCTTTTTTTTCTTTCATTTCTGTATTAGAAGTTCCTTCGTATTCACTGCCAGAAGTATTTTCTTCATTCAGCAGAACAATAGATGAATCCTCTCCTGTCTGACCACTCTCTGCCGCAAAAACATTCATGCCTAGCACAAGGGTAAGCAGGAGCATCAGCAAAAAGAAAGGTAAAAAAGATACTTTTAAGCTATATTTTTCTTTGTTTTTCATATCTATACCCTCACTCCTTAAAAACTCACCCTATACTATACCGTAAAAATATGCAAATTGCTATTCTCTGCTTATTTTAATCCGAATTTTGTTTATTTTATACAATACATAGGAAGCTTCCTGCTTACAGGATATAACCTACGGCGGATCGCACCAAGCGATACTCTTCCTCTCCGTCGCAGTATGATTTCTGAGGAGCCTTTTTTATCTGATAAAAAGCGAAGTATCCTATGCGAAAAAAGGCTTCTCCGAAAAATCGGAGAAGCCAGATAAACTTTTAAGATTATGGACGAAGTCCCATGCCACCTTCCAGTGTAAGGGTTTCACCGGACATGTATTTGAAATCAGGCATTGCAAGCTGAACACAAACACGGCCGATTTCCTTCTCTGCATCACCATAGTGACCCATCGGAGGCATCTTCACATTTGCCTTGAATGCATCCGGATATGCTTTCTCAAACTGCTCAAGCTGAGCTGTCCATGCAAGCGGGCAAACAATATTTACATTGATGCCATCCTTACCCCATTCATTTGCAGCGACACGGGAAAGACCACGAATACCTTCCTTGGTTGCTGCATATGCACACTGGCCAAAGTTACCGAAAAGACCGGCACCGGAAGCAAAGTTAATTACACTTCCCTTTGACTCAGCCAGATATGGATAGCAGGCCTTCATATAATAGAATGCTGCATAAAGTCCGGAATACATTGCCAGGTCAAACTGCTCAGTTGTATGATCTGCAAGTGTAACACCGGAAGCAGATGCCTGGGCATTATTGATAAGAACCTGAATGCCGCCAAAGGTCTCAACTGCCTGCTTTACAACACTCTGGGCAGTTGCCTCATTATCTCCTCCTGCATGAATGTCAGCCTGGATTACCAAAACCTTGATGCCATATTTTTCTTCCAGCTCAGCCTTAGCATCTTCCAGTTTCTTCATGTTGCGGCCAGTAATAACAAGGTTAGCACCTTCTTTTGCATAAGCAGTTGCGATACCATATCCGATCGATCCGCATCTTCCGTCACTCAGTACGGCACGTCCTGCTCCAGTGATCAGCGCTGTTTTTCCTGTTAAAAATCCCATTTTCGTATCCTCCATTTCTTTCTTAAGGTGTTTTGTTAGTCTACTATGTATTTTAGCATCCTGCACAGAAAATGCAATAGGAAAACGCTTGTTATTATTATATCTTACCAATCAGAAGGCAAAAACTCAATCTTCTTTTTCCAGCTCGTCCAATTCTTCCATCATCCTCATACCGGCAGTATCTGTAACCGGAAGAGAAAAGACGATTGCACCGGCCTTGGTATTTCTGCCGGCCTCTTTGATAATGGCATTCATAACCTCATTTTTTTGATCTTTGCGAACAACAATAAAGATCATATCCTTTTCCGGAACCAGGGTGACGCCCATAAAGCGTTCTGCAAGCTGGCTTCCGGTTCCGCGGGCATGGATCACTGTTCCGCCTGCCGCGTAAACATTCCTCGCAGCATCCATAATCACCTCAGAATAACCCTGATTGGAAACAGCGATCAACAATTCATATTTGGTATCCTTCAAGCTGCTCTCCTCCTCTTTTACAAATTCCTGGCCACAGGTCAGATAATTCAGTTCCTTCTTACCTGCAATACTGCTCAGGGGAATCAAAAAAGCGATTCCTATACCCGGAATATCAATCTGCATTTTCAAACGCAGTTTTCTTTTTATTTCCTTCCATTTGGAATCCGTTACAATATGAAAAAGAATGCTCTTTTCCATTCCGTCAAGGCCGAAATAATCCAGTATTTCATCAGAGGCTGTTCCATGTCCAAGAGAAATAAAGCCTACTTCAAGCCCCTCTTCTTTATAAAATTCGGTAAAACGCTTCGCCATTTTTCGGCTGCTGACGGTTACCTGCATATATAATTTACTCATTTCAATTCCTTTCTAAGGCTATCCTTACAGCTCAATAATCGCATTGTCATCATAATCCGACAGCTGATGAAGAATATCCTTCTTCGGATGACGCAGCTTATGCATCATGCCAAGCACCTGAATGGTGATCAAGGGTGTCATTGCAACCATAGCAACTACGCCAAAGGCATCTGCAACAAGATTGCCTCCAACTGCCACGCATGCGCCCTGCGCCAAAGGCAAAAGAAAGGTCGCCGTCATCGGTCCGGACGCAACTCCACCGGAGTCAAAAGCGATGGCTGTATAAATCTTAGGTACAAAAAAGGAACTGGCAATCGCAATCGTATAACCCGGAATCAGGAAAAATAAAATCGGAATTCCGGTTAAAACCCTTGTCATTGCAATTGCTACGGAACAGGCCACACCGACTGAAAGACCGATTTCCATAGATCGAGCCGAAATAGCTCCATCTGTAATCTCTTCTACCTGATGATTCAAAACGTAAACAGCCGGTTCTGCCTTGACAATAAAAAAGCCAATTAAAGCACCGATCGGAATTAAAAGGTAAGAATAGCTCTGAGATGCCAATTCATAGCCCAGATAAGTTCCTGCCGGCATAAAACCAACATTCGCGCCGGTCAAAAAAAGCACGAGGCCAACATAAGTATAGACCAGACCAATTGCAATTTTTAAGAGATTCTTCTTATTTAAATGCAGGCTGATGATCTGGAAAAGACCAAAAAAGAGAACGATTGGCAAGAGGGACAGAGCGATTTCCGACATATAGGAAGGCAGCTCCTTCACAAACATCTGCCAAAGCTCTACGGAATTGGCAACCTGAATATTTTCAATGGTATATGTACTGCTTTCAGAAGGGTGAAAAACCATTCCCAGACAAAGAACAGCTAGAATCGGACCGATAGAGCATAAGGCAACCAAACCAAAACTATCGTTTGCGGCATGCTTATCGCCTCGGATTGCAGAAATACCAACACCTAGCGCCATGATAAAAGGCACTGTCATCGGTCCTGTTGTAACACCGCCCGAATCAAAAGCAATGGCTCGAAAATCCTCCGGTACAAGGAACATCAGAATAAATGCCAATGCATAAAATACCAAAAGCAAATGTGACAAGGGAATTCCCAAAAGCATACGAAGCAGAGCAACTACCAAAAATAGTCCAACTCCGATTGCAACCGCAATAATAAGCAGCTGGTTCGGTACTGAGGGAATTAATTCAACGAGAACCTGTAGATCCGGTTCTGCAATGGTAATGATCACACCCAGAATAAAGGCTAATAGAACGATAATAAAAACATTTTTACTTTGTGTCATTTTGGCGCCGACCTTTTCACCCATAGGCGTCATAGAAACCTCTGCTCCCAGGGTAAAAAGCATCATTCCGACCATAACAAGTACAGCCCCCAAAAGAAAGCTCAATAATATACTTGGAGAAAGCGGAACCAGGAAAAAACTCAAAATAAGAACGATGCAAATGATTGGAACCACTGCCACCATTGCTTCCTGCATCTTTTCCTTCATTTTCGGGTTCAAAATTTTCAAACAACCACCTTCCTTTCTAACTACAACTTTTTTTGAACAGAAACAAGGATTCCTATTTGATTGCATCCTCGCGAAGCTTTTTATGCAATAAGAAGGAAGTTCTCTATTACATAAAAAAGGGCCCGAGCTTAGCCACGCAGCATACCCTCGAACCCTTCGCTTGTCAATGTTCATATCCATATTATGTTAACATAGTCACGATATATCCGGCAAGTAAAAAGAAGGACTTTCTACTAATCGAAAACCAATAGTAGAAAGTCCTAATATGATAAGTCTTAAAAATAATTCTTAAAAAATACTTTTCTTATACAGCAGTCTGTATATAGTAAATATTTTTTCCTTATGCTTTCTTCTTATATACAAATGCTGTTACAGCAGATGCAGCCAGAAGAAGAAGAACATAAAGTTCCATATTCTGATCTCCTGTCTTCGGTGAAGATTTAGAGGAAGAAGAAGTCTTTGCTGAAGTTGCGCTTGCTTTTGTGCTTGTAGCTGCTCCTGCATTCTTTTTCCACTGTGCATAAAGAGTCAGATCAGAATTCACAATCAGTGCATCTCCTTCTGCATAAGCAGTTCCACTGCCGTCTGCCTCTGTATTCCAGCCTGTAAAGGTATATCCCTGACGTTTAAATACATTAGAAAGGACTTTAACTTCCTTGCCCTTTTCTGCAGTAACGTCATCCTGCTTACCCTCGCCGCCATTTGCGTTATACTTTACAGTATATTTTGTCGATACTGTAGGAGTGATTTCTTCATCAGTCTTCTTATTATCATCTGATTTCTGATCATCTTTCTGATCATCATTAGAGGAATTCTTATCCTTCCACTGCGCATAAAGCGTAACTGAAGAATCTGTCATTTTATGCAGATCACCCTCTTTGTAGCTGGTACCCGATCCATCCGGCTTTGTATTCCATTCTACAAAATCAGCGCCATCCTTTGAAATACCATCGCTTCCGCTGATGGTAACGTCTTCACCCTCTGTATGGAAGCTGTCATCCTTGCTTCCGCTGCCACCATTGCTGTCATATTTAACTGCCGCCTTTGTCTCGGTCGTCTCCTCTGTATAACCACAATACTGACATACCTTGTTAACGCTTCTGCTGATCTTACCATCAACCGGCTCTGACCATTCTCCATAAGTAATATCAAAGGCATTATCCTTATAGCCTTCTGTATATTTGTCACATGTCGTATCTACAGAATGATTGAGAATCTTTGCATTCTGATAAACAAGGGTTCCGTCAATTGTTACATCTGTCCTGCCTGTATTCTCAGCCTCTTCATCAAAGCCAAACCATCTGGAACAGGTGAAAGCACTGCGTTTTACATCTCCGTTGATTGTATTATGTCCGGAAATATTAATGATATACTTGCAGCCTCCCATATTCTTGTCGTTAATCTTAAGGACTGTTTTCTTTGTTTTGCCGGAAGCATTTACCGTACAATTGTTGAAATTCACCGTAATGTTGTACTTACCTGCACTATAATCCGTATAGACATTGACAGCCTTGCCATTTTTTGTATTAAAGGTACAGCTATTAAAAGTCATTACCGGGCTGGAATATGTCCAAAGCGCATAATCTCCATCCGGGCAATCAAAGATGGTATCTGTAAAAGTCGCAGAAGTATATCCCCAATAAAAGGTTTTTCCGCTAATCAGACAATTTTGTACAACGGTATTATCTGTTCCTGCAAATCCAAGATAATCATTACTTCCTGACTGAAGAGTCATATTCATGAAGGTAACCGTTTCCTTATAATCTGTATCACGAACATCGAAGCTGTAATCACTATTGTACTCTGTTCCGAATTTTGCAGGATCCGGTGTCTTCGGTCCGATCAGCCAAGTTGTTTCACCCGTTCCTACACCTACGAAAGTCAGATCCTTATTTTTTACATCGGCAGCTTTATTGTAAAGGGTATATGTTCCTGAGCCCAGCTGAATAACAGCACCACTGCTTGCTGCATTTACAGCTGCTTCTAAGCTGGTATACCCTGTATCTCCGATCCAGGCTACATAGCTTTCCGACCCTAAAGAAATAGCATTTGCATTATTTTTAGACTCTGCATTCCCATTGCCATTTTCATTATTGTTCTCATTTTTATTTGCTGAATTGCTTGACGGAGAAATTAAAACCAAAGGTGCATCCGCCGATTCATCTGCTGTAAAACTTCCTGCCATCGCATTCGTATCTGCCATTACCAGAGAAGGTAAGAGCAAAAGGGACATTGTCAGAGCGGTAAGACCGGAACAAAACTTTTTAAATCTTTGATTGCATTTCTTTCTCATACCTTTTTTCTCCTATTTTTCTTTTGTTATGTATTTTTTCTTATTTTTGACTTAATTTCACTTTTCTTTTTATACAATTTAGCATTGTTTTTTCATGTTACAAGAAGCTAACTGCCGAATAAGGGTTTCCAGCGGACAAATAGAAAAGAAAAGATGATAAAAAGCCCACCCATTCGCATATGCGAATGGGTGGGCTCCCTAAGATTATTAAGAAAGAATGAAGTTGTCTTTTTATATCATGCTGATATCATATTAGGCCATACTATTTCGAATGGCTTCTCTTACCTGCAGAATACGGGATGGACTTACAGAAAGCTCATCTACTCCCATTTGAATAAAGGTCTCCGTTAAGGAAGTATCTGCTGCAAGCTCTCCACAGATGCCTACCCAGCATCCGCCAGCATGTCCGTTTTTGATCGTCATTTCAATTGCACGAAGTACCGCGGGATGATGCGGATCATTCGTATTTTCCAGATGCGGATTCTGTCTGTCGCAGGCCAGCATATACTGGGTCAGATCATTCGTTCCGATTGAGAAGAAATCAACTTCCTCTGCAAGCTCACGACTCATGAATACTGCTGCAGGTGTTTCGATCATAACGCCCTGTTCTGCTTCTCCATAAGGAATATTTTCCTGATCCAGTTCTGTCTTTACCTCAGCAACGATTTCTTTGATCCTTCTAACCTCATCAACCGATATGATCATAGGATACATGATGGAAAGATTGCCATAGTAAGCTGCCCGGAAGAGAGCACGCAGCTGAGTCTTAAAGACATCAACTCGATCCAGACAGATTCGGATCGCACGATATCCCATTGCAGGATTCTCTTCCTTATCCAGTTTGAAATAATCTACCTGCTTATCTGCACCAATATCCAGTGTCCGGATAATAACCTTTTTGCCCGCCATATTCTCAACGACAGTACGATAGGCACGAAGCTGTTCTTCTTCAGACGGATAATCCGAATTCTCGAGATAAAGAAATTCTGAACGGAAAAGGCCGATTCCGCCTGCATCATTGGCATGTGCACTTGCAACATCTCCAACGCCTGCAATATTGGCAAAAAGATTGATGGTTTTGCCGTTTAAGGTGATATTTTCCTTGCCTTTGAGCTCCAGGATAAGCTGCGCCTTATAATCCAGCTCTGCTTTTTTTGCCTGATAATCAGCCAGGGTCTGTTCATCCGGATCAATGATCAGAATTCCTTCTCCACCGTCAACGATCGCCTGATGACCATCCATATCCTCCGTAAAATGAATCCCGATCAGAGCCGGAATATTCATTGTACGAGCCAGAATAGCGGTATGTGAATTGGTGGAACCCAATCTTGTCACAAAAGAAAGAACCTTGCTCTTATCCAGCTGTACGGTTTCGGAAGGGGTCAGATCTTCTGCCACCAGAATCACCGGCTCATCAAACTTCGCCTCATTATTTCTGTCACCCTGCAGGATCTTGATCACACGATTGGAAATGTCCTTGACATCAACAGCACGAGCCTTCATATAATCGTCATCTATCGCTGCAAACATTTCCGAAAAATTATCGCCTGTCGTTGCAACCGCAAACTCAGCATTGATTTCCTGGGTCTGGATCATATTGATAATGGATTCTTCATAGTCAAGATCATCCAGCATCATCTGATGTACTTCGAAGATGGCTGCATTTGCTTCGCCAACCTCCTTCAAAGCCTTCTCATAAAGAGAAGAAAGCTCTTCCTTTGCAAGTTCTCTTGCCTCTTTGAAGCGTTCAATCTCCTTATTTACATCCTCAGCCTTTTCTCTTTTTACAAGCTTATCCTTGCTTTGATAAATAGACAGCTTTCCTATTGCTATCCCTGAAAAAACACTTTTTCCGTGAAGCACATTCATCGCTTATAAATTCTCCTTAAGGAATGTCTCAAGCTCAGCAATGGCTGTTTCTTCGCCTTCGCCGTCACATTTAATGGTAATTTCCTGATCTTTTTTTGCAGCAAGACTCATGACACCCATAATTCTCTTGGCATCAACCTCGCGTCCGTCCTTTGCAATTGTTACCTTGCAGGCATATCCAGCTGCCTTTTTTACAAGAAGATTTGCCGGTCTTGCATGAATTCCTTCCGGATCTGTAATTACATATTTAATTTCTTTCATTTCAGTCACCTCTCTGTTTCATTTTATTAAACAATACATTTCACAGCGAGCCCCTCTTGATATGAAGGACATGATAGGAAGGACTCGCTGACTTTCTTTCATTTTAAAGCAGGAAGTGAAATTTTCCTATCTTTTTTCAGAAAACTCCAGTTTTATTGTACTTATTTTTTATTCTGCATCCTTCTTTACAAAGCCGAGCATGACGCAGGTAATGATAGAACCAACTGCCCATGCCAGAATATACATTAAAGGCTTGCCAACGGTTGCAAATACGAAGATGCCGCCATGCGGGGACATAAGGGTGCAGCCAAAGCTTGCTGACAAGAGACCTGCTACTGCTGAACCTACCAGAGTACAAGGGATGACATGTCCCGGATCTGCTGCTGCAAAAGGAATGGCACCCTCTGTGATAAAGGAGCAGCCCATAACGATATTGGTGATCTTTGTTTCTCTCTCAGATGCTGTAAACTTCTTCGGGAAGAAGATGCAGGCAAGGGCAATTCCAATCGGAGGAACCATTCCACCGATCATAACTGCTGCCATCGCAATATAGCAGGCCTGAACCTTGGGATCTGTCTGTGCTGCACCTGCTGCAACATAATCTGCTGCGGTTGCCAGCATTCCGGTACCGAATACATAAGCTGCCTTGTTGATAGGGCCACCCATATCGATAGCCATCATTCCACCAACGATCAAACCTAAGAGCCAGATCATTCCTGTATTGGAAAGGGCTGTAAGCATATCGCTGAGACCTGTATTGATCAGTCCGATAATCGGATTCAGAACAAAGGTCATGAGTACTGCTACGATGAACATTCCCACCAGCGGATAGATCAGAATCGGTTTGATTCCCTCTAAGGATTTCGGGAAATTCGCGGTTATCTTCTTTAAGAACAAGATGGTAAAGCCCGCCAGGAAGCCGGCTGCAATACCGCCGAGGAAACCGGATACCGTATTACCTCCATTATCTGCTACAAAGGCAAAGCGTTCTACGAATTTGGCAAATCCGTTCATTGCACCCCAGTCATAGCTGGATACCAATGCATTTCCATTTGCTGCCAAAAGACCGCCCAAAAAGCCAACGGCAAGTCCGGGTCTGTCTGCGATGGAGTAGGCAATATAGCCTGCAAGAACCGGAACCATTACGCCCATTGCCAGTCCGCCATTGTATTTCAGAAAAGCAGAAATCGGTGTTGCTGAACCAAAGGCAGCACCAATGGAACCATATCCCATCAAGGTATCTACCAGGAAGGCAAGCGCTGTCAGGATACCGCCTCCAATGACGAAGGGAAGCATATGGGAAACACCACTCATCAGGTGGGTATAAGCCTGATGTCCGATACTGCCTGCTGACTGATGGCTTTCTTCACTGCTGCTTTCACCATCTGCTGGTGTATAGATAGGACCCTCGCCGGCAGCAGCCTTTGTTACCAGTTCATCACTCTTCTTGATACCATCTGCTACCTTTACCTCGAGGAGGTGTTTTCCTGCGAATCGTTCCATCGGAACCTTTGTATCACAGGCAATAATAACACCCTTGGCATTTTTGATTTCCTCGTCTGTCAGAATATTCTTTGCCCCGCCTGAACCTCTTGTCTCGACCTTTACTTTAATACCAAGCTTTTCGCCGGATTTTTCAAGGGCTTCTGCCGCCATGTAAGTATGCGCAATACCGGTCGGGCAGGCTGTTACAGCGATAACATCATAGCCATTGCTTGGCGCTGCTGCCTCAGCCTTGGCTTCTTCTGCCTCTTCCTTATCACTCTCAGCCGCATCGATTACAGCAAGGAATTCTTCCGGTGAGGATGCATTACGCAGATCGCTCTGGAATTTCTCATCCATCAAAAGCATGGAAAGACGGCTCAGAACCTCAAGATGCACATTATCCTCTGTATTGGGTGCTGCGATCAGGAAAAAGAGATCGGCCGGTTCTCCGTCCAAGGAATCAAATTCCACGCCACCCGGTACCAGCATTGCGGCAAGTCCCGGTGCAGTTACCGTGTCAGATTTGCAGTGAGGAATTGCGATTCCTTCACCAATTCCGGTGGATCCTTCCTCCTCTCTTAAGAAAACGCCCTTTTCGTAGACATCCCGGTCTGAGATATTTCCTCTCTTAACCATGAGATCTACCAATTTCTTAATCGCTTCTTCTTTTGATGCAGCTGTCCCATGCAGGTCGATGGATACTGCAGAAAGCAGATCTTTTACTCTCATTGCTCTCCTCCTATTGTTACATTTTTATATAGTTCTTTTTATTACTTACCTATCTTAAAAAGTAGCGGTCAAATCAGCATTTTTGTTTTTGCCTTTTATGCCTTTCCGATCTGTTCCAAAAGTGCTTTTACCTCTGCTTCGGTTGCCAGCTTTTCGGAAAAAGCAGATGCTGATCCGGTACATAGTCCCATATAAAAAGCTTTTTCATAGCTTTGACTTTTCTTGAAGCCTGCCACAAAACCAGCTACCATGGAATCTCCGGCGCCGACCGCATTGACCAGCTTTCCCTTTGGTGTTTGTGCCCGGAACACTTCTCCATTCTCTGCGAGAAGCAAAGCTCCGTCACCGGCCATAGAAACCAGGACATTGCGGGCTCCAAGCTCCTGCAGCTTTTTCGCATGCTGGATCAGCTCTTCCTCGCTTTTTAATTCCCGTCCGAAGATTTCCCCCAACTCATGGTTGTTCGGTTTGATCAGGAAGGGATGATACTGCAGAACATTCATCAGCAGATCCTTGGTTGCATCTACTACAATGTCCAGTTTTTTATCGGACAGATGCTCCAAAATATCCATATACATAGTCTCCGGCATAGAGGCCGGAATACTGCCTGCTAAAATCAGGCTATCGCCGTCTTTCAGTCCATCAAGCTTTTTGTAAAGTGCTTCAATCTCCTCCGGACTGATCTGCGGTCCCATTCCATTGATCTCTGTTCCATCGATATTTCTTATCTTAAAGTTGATTCTCGAAATACCGCTCTTACAGGTGATAAAATCATTCTTCACGCCTGACTCTGCCATAAGCCGCTTGATTTCTTCTCCGGTAAAGCCGGCTGCAAAGCCAAGTGCAACAGATTCAATCCCAAGATTACGGAGAACAATCGAAACATTGATTCCCTTTCCTCCGGGGTAAATCACCTCTTTGCTGGTTCGATTGGTCATTCCTTCTTTAAAATCCGGAACATCGACGATGTAATCCAGGGATGGATTAAATGTAACGGTATAAACCATTTCGCCCCCTCCTATTTCGCTATAATGATATTTTCCAGTTCCTCAAATTCCTTTGGACAGAAGTCGGTAATGATCTCAGCTGCTCTTATCGTATTAAAGCAAACCGGTGAAATCTCGCCAAACTTACTGCTGTCAGCCAAAATATAGGCATCCTTTGAGGAAAGCATAGCCTTTTTCTTGATCATGGCTTCCTTGATCTCCGGTGTGGTATAGCCATTCTTCTTCGTAATACCATTCACACCGAAGAAGCCCTTGGTGAAGTTATATTTCTCAATATTGGTAATGGCCTCTTCTCCGACAATGGCTTCTGTAACCGATTTGAACTCTCCTCCAAGGAGAAAGGTCTTACATCCCTTTTGGGAAAGCAGCCTTGCGTTATTGATCGCATTTGTTACAAAGGTTGCATTCGTACTTTTGATGAAATCAATCATCAGCTCCGTTGTCGTTCCGGCATCCATATAAACAAAATCATCATCCGTGATCAGGCTCGCCGCATAAGCAGCAATTTTTTTCTTTTCTTCTGTATGAAGCACTCTCTTTTGCTCCAGATCACGATCCGTTGTGATGTAGTCCTGCTTTGTTTTTGCAATCGCACCGCCATGAACCTTGATCAGAAGGCCTGCTTCATCCATAGCGTTTAAATCACGTCTGATCGTTGACTCAGAAGCATCCAAAGCTGCCATCAGCTCCGTTCCTTCAACCGAGCCCTTGCTTTCCAGCATTTCCAGGATGATTTTCTGTCTTTCTTCTGAAAGCATTCTTCCTCCCAATGATTTCAAATAAAATTCTTTCTTATTTGGAAACTTTCTTTTTTCCGGAAACTTCCTTCCTGCATTCTTTTCTGTCTTCTGCTCGATGCATTTCATTTCCGTTCGTTTCCGTTCATTTTCCGTCATCTGATGTTCTTATTATAATCCCCGCTCATTTCACATTCAATCATTTTCCGTCAAAAACATTCACCAAAAATGAAGACAAATTTTTGGTAAAAATTACAAATGAGAGATTCCTTTTTTTCTTGTTTTTGTAACTTTTTCATCACATAAAGAAAAAGGCTGCCTCACAGGCACAAACCGTGAGACAGCCCCTTTCGGACTTTTGTATCAATTGTAATCAAGTTTCAAAGAAATCAATCAAGTGAAACAATATTTGAAAGAAAAAAGCTAAAACTATAAAGACAATTTCCTTCAAGCTCTATTTTGCCTTATTCATATTACTGATAGGATGCTGCAAGCTCCTTTGCAAGGGCATTGATCTTTGCTTCTGTTTCCTCATTTACAGCAGACTTGATGCTGACGATATTTTCGCAGAAAGAAATTTCCTTGCTCTTTTCAAAGGCCTTTGTAATAGCTTTTGCTGCTGCCGGCGCCCAGGAACCATTTTCGATAATTCCAATTCTTCTCTTCTGATAATCTCTCTCCAACAAATCATGAATAAAATAGCTCATAAATGGGAAAAGATCTCCATTATAGGTCGGGGAAGCAAGCACGATCGTATCATAGCGGAAAGCATCCTCAACACACTCTGCCATATCTGATCTGGCCAGATCAACAGCTTCTGCCTTTACGCCTTCTTCTGTCAATTTCTGGCAAAGCATCTCTGCAGCCTTTTTGGTATTGCCATAGACAGAAGTATAAAAAATCATAACGCCCTGACTTTCCGGACGATAATCTGACCAGGTATCATATAGGCCGAGGTAATAGCCAAGATTTTCCTTCAAAACCGGGCCATGCAGAGGACAGATCATCTGAATATCCAAAGCCGAAGCCTTTTTCAGAAGAGTCTGCACCGGTTTGCCATATTTTCCGACAATGCCAAAATAATATCTTCTGGCCTCACATGCCCAGTCCTCTTCTACATCGAGAGCACCGAATTTGCCAAAGCCGTCAGCGGAAAAAAGAACCTTATCACAGGCGTCATAGGTAACCATTACCTCTGGCCAATGTACCATAGGTGCCATAACAAAGTTTAAAACATGACTTCCCAGCTCCAGGCTGTCCTTTTCTCCAACCTCAAGGATATTTTTCAGCTCCAGATTTGGGAAAAACTGTTTCATCATAACAAAAGCTTTTTTATTGGAAACGATCACAGCATCCGGATATTTTTTTGCAAAAATCTCAATGGAACCTGCATGATCCGGCTCCATATGCTGAACAAGAAGATAATCCGGTGAAGCATCTCCCATAAGCTCTTCGATATTCGCCAACCATTCCTCGGCCTTGTGAATATCAACCGCATCCATAATGCAGCTTTTTTCATCCTTGATCAAATAGGAATTATAAGCCATTCCATTAGGGACATCATACTGTCCTTCAAATAAATCTATGTCATGATCATTCACGCCAATATAATAAATCTTTTCTGTAATCTGATTCATCTTATTCCTCCCTTTCTCCTTATCAGTAATTCTTACTAATAAGTATTATGGTATAGACCTTTCCCTTTGTCAATCAGCATTTACCCTTACTGATAAAATATTCTCTTTTTCCTCCCGATAAGAGTAGGAAAAATCCGATGCATGGTGATTATCTGCCTCTGTCTTCTGCTTATCCGGATCTAAAGCTGCTTCAACAGAAGGCCCTTCCCAGGAAAAGCTGAGCCTGCAGGCTTCCTTTTTTTCGATATACTCCAGCTCAAAGCTTACGATTGCAGAATCCTCCAGCAAGGGAAGCATCGTTTTTAAATAAAGCCATTCCGTGCTGCTTTCAATATGATGAACCAGTCTGGGTGAAAACATCTTTTTTACAGCAAATTCATGAATCTGACTGATAAGCCCCAGATAATCCAGTTCATTTTTAGAAAAGTTCTTTCGGAAAAGATTCTGTCCCTGAACAAAAAGCCTTGTTCTTTCTTTTTGAGGGTGCTCGAAGATTTCTTCCGGACTCCCCTCTTCATAAATAATTCCCTGATCCAGATAAAAAACTCTGCTGGAAATACTTCTGGCCAAACGCATCTCATGGGTAACGATCACCATTGTCATCCCGCCTTCTGCCAGTCTTTTTAAAACAGCAAGGACCTCTCCTACCATAGTCGGATCCAATGCTGAGGTTGGCTCATCAAAAAGCAGGACCTCCGGCTCCATGGCCAGGCATCTGGCAATGGCTATTCTCTGCTTTTGTCCGCCCGATAGCTCATCCGGATAGCTTTCTTCCTTATCTTCCAAGCCCACCGCCCTTAGGAGTTTTCTCGCTCTTTCGTAGGCCTCTTTCTTTGACAGCTTCAGAAGCTTCATGGGAGCAAAGGTCAGATTTTCAATTACGTTCAAATGCTGAAAGAGATTATAGCTTTGAAAAACCATTCCCATCTTCTGCCGAAGAAGATGCAGGGGATAGTCCTTTTGTCCGACATCCTCACCGTTAACCAGAATGCTTCCTCCTGTCGGTTCCTCTAAACGATTCAGACAGCGAAGCAGGGTAGATTTTCCGCTTCCGGAAGGTCCGATGATAGAGATGACATCGCCTTTTTTTATTTCCGCATTGATATCCTTTAATACAAGCGTACTTCCGAATTCTTTTCTTAAATGTCTGATTGAAATCATATACTATCACCTTTTTTCCATTTCAAAGATGCCCTGTCTTTTCCCCTTGCAAAGAATCTTTTTTGGATCAGCCCCATCAGCAAAAAGAGCAATACTGTCATCAGGAAATAAATGGCCGCAATCGTTAAAAGGGGAATGATGGCCTCATAGGTATTGCTTCGGATGATATCCCCAACCCGGGTCAAATCCGTAACCGCAATATAGCCTACTACAGCAGTTCCCTTCATCATGCTGATCAGATTGCTGAAATAAGCCGGCAGTATAGCTCTGGCTGCCTGTGGAATCACAAGGCAATGAAAGGCCTGACGTCTTGTAAAACCGATCGCAAGGGCCGCCTCTGTCTGTCCCCGATCTACGCCGGAAATCCCGCTTTCGAAAAGCTGAGCCATGTAAGCGCCAAAGACCAAACCAAATCCAATCACAGCAACCAGAATATTACTGATCTTGGAATGTGCAAAAATTACATAATAAAGGATCATCAGGATCACCACGATCGGCAGACCCTGCATGAGACCGGAGTAGATCCTGCTCAAGAGCTTGAAGCCTTTTTTCTTTGAAAGACTCATAGCACAGAAAAAAGCCCCCAAGAGGTTTGCCAGAAGAAAGCCGCCAAATGTGATCAGCATGGTTACCAAAAGACCGTGGACGATACTAAGCCAGCGCTTTTCTTCAATCAAGGTTCTGTGAATTCTTTCTCCAAGGCTTCTATTGCCATGACCTGACTTTCCGCTTGCGTCGGCCGATACTGCTGCTTTCGCATCTCCACTGCTGCTTGCGTCGGATGACAAGCCGCTTTCTTTCAAATCAGCCTTTTCTTCTGTCTGATCTGCTCTGACCAGGTAAGGGCTGTCAATTTCATCCGCATTTACAATGGCAACGATCTTCTGGGTATAATAAAAATCCGAATAATTTACACTTTCAGCCCTTTCCGCAGTCCAGGAAATCTGTCCTGCTGCCAGGTCATACTTTCCTGTCGTAATGCCACTTAAAGCCCCTGCAAAATCCACATTATCAATTGAAAGACCGTAACCATATTCCTCACAAAAACCGGCAATGATCGCAATGTCAAAGCCCACGTTTTTATCATGAATCATAAAGGAAAAGGGAATCAGTGTATTTGGCGTTGCCAGCTTCAATAGGCCTCTGTCGCCGCTCTCCGGCAGATCAATATTCTGCCAGTCATTCGGATAGAGCCAATAGTCCTGCAGTTCGGTCAATTCTCCATTTTCCTTGATCTTTGCAATATATTCATTGAGTTCTTTCCTTAGCGCATCTCCTTTTTCTGTTTTCGGAAATACCGTTCCTACATTATATTCTGCTAAGGAAACATCGATATAAGCAAATTCCGGATATTGATCTGCCATATTGTAATAATTCACGCTTGAAATGGCAAAAAAATCAATTTTCTTCGTTTGCAGCGCCAAAGCCAAATCTGTTGCCGTAGAAAAATACTGCAGATTAACATCCTCAATATTCTCCTGAACAATCTGATCCTGAGGCGTTCCGGTCAGAACGCCTGCCGTTTTTCCTTTCAAAACCGAAAGCTTTTCCGCATCCTCTGCCGACAGACTCCCTGCCGAAACAGAAAAAGCACTGCCAAGGCAAAAGAGAAAAATAAGAGCCAGACAGAGCAGTCTTTTCTGCAATTTCTTTTCTTTCTTCATGTATACATCCCTGTTTACTTACCTAAATAAATTTTTCTCTTTATTTCAAAAATTCCAACATTCTTTGCTTATAATCTGCTGCTTCATCATAAACGCCATGCCCATAAGATTCATCATAAAGATAAAGTCTGCTATGCAAAGCTTCTGCTGTTTCTTCTGCCGCCTTTGCTGTCGTCACTCTGTCTCCTTTTGCCGCCAAAACCAAAACCGGACACTTTATCCGGGAAAGCTCATCAAAACAATCAAAGCTCAGGCAGGATCTTGCCTGAATCAGAAAACGCTCATACTCTTTTTCTGTAATGCCTAAGTTTGACTGAATCAAGATATCCCGATAGCTTGCAAGTGTTCTTTCCGAATAGACCTGATCAACAAAGGAAGAGATCAGCTCCTTCTCCTTTCTTTCTTCTGCAAGGCGAATCCATTCCTGGCCAACTGCTCTAAAAACTTGATTTTGTCTGGAAAGGCTTGACCCTAAAATCAGCTTTTCAACCAATTCCGGATGATCGATCGCCAGATACTGGGCTATCATACCACCCTGAGAAGCACCGAAAACGCCTGCTCTTTCAAGCTTCAGCTCCTTCATTGCCCTTGCCGTATCTTCTGCCAGATCCCGAATCCTAGTGCCCTGCTTCAACTCCTTGCTTCTATCAAAAACAAATACTTTATACACTTCAGCAAAGCCTTCATAAGCGCTCTCAATTTCTTCGGCATAAGCCATGATGCTATGAATACTTAAGCCCGGTAGGATTACAAAGGGCTTTTCTCCCCTGCCAAATTCAATATAGTTCATTTTCTCTTTCTTCCTTCATCTTCTTTTTCTTTTCTTCTTCGATTTCCATCCTGCGTATTTCTAAAGCCTCGTAAAATTTATCAGGATCAATCTTACCTGTTCCATTACGGGCATCCTCCCGCGTCTCGTAAATTTCCTCAATTTCCAGTCTGTTGCTATAGCCACAATTGCTGCATATCCATTCCGGAAGGTAATCATCGAATCCTTCCTGATCATTGAGATAAGCATTACACCCGTCACAATACCATTCTATTCCGGGAAATTGTTTTTCCAAATCATCTCCGGCATAAAAAGCCCCATACTCTTCCGGATGAAAGATAAAATTAAGCTTATCTTCCAGTTCATTTGTCTCACTCATCTGCCGGTAAATTGCAATAAAAGAGCTGTCATACATACGAAGCACCCTTCCGCTTTCATTTCGAAGAAGACCGCCTGTCAAAAACCAGAGATAAGCATTGCAAAGTCCCTTATCGGATTCCAGCTTCAGCTGATAAGCCGCATTATAGAGAATGCCATCAAACACTTCATCATCCATGGCAAAGAGCTCTTCCCTTTTTTCTTCGCCAAGCCTCCTTCTTTGTTCAGACAGCAGAATCAGCAATTTCATCAGGCTATGCCTCAGCTCCTTCTTCTGCTCAAAGGAAAAGGAAGCCAGCAGATCCTGCATATTTGCCTGAAGATTGGGTGTCAATTCCATATCCTCACTAAAGCATTTCGCCACATGCTTTTGTATAAGCTCTGCACTTTTTCTTTCTTTTTCCTGATTTCCCTTTGCAAGGCCGATCAGTCTGCCCAGGATCTGGGAAACTCTTTTGCTGTCACCTGCATATAACTTTCCCTTGTAACGAACCGCATGGATCATACAGTCCTGATCCTCGTATTTAGCAGGGGTCTTCGTATTTCCGTCAGACTCCTCTATTTTAATCACCAAACCAGGGAAAAAGCGTTCCAACAGTTCCATCTGATTAGGGCTTTTCTCCCCTTTAATATCATTATAAATTGCGGCAATACTGCCAAATCGCAAGTTCATCTCTTTCATTTCTTTATTTTTCCTGCCTTCCCCTTTTCTTCTCTTTTATCGTCATTTTTCTTATCTTTTCGCTTGGCCTTATTCTCTCTTCTCTCTTCTCTCTTCTCTCGAATTTTATCACATCTTTCCAGAGAATGAGAAGTTTTAAAGTAGGGCCTGCGGCAGGCTGCTTTAGCAACACATTTTCTATCTGCCGCAGTAGGCATCCTTTACGCATCCTTACGGAATATTTATTTTTATTAGGAAGGAAATTTTCCGGACAGCAAAAAAAGACGTCATGACCTACTCTATTCGATCATAACGTCTTTCTTTTATTTTGCTAAGGAAAGACTCATTAAGGCATATCTTCCTTAAACCATTCTGCCTAATTCTGGACTAATTTTCTTTTTTCCCGGGCAAAGTTTTTTATTCTTTCAAAGTCTCCATCTGATAATTCCGCCTCGCCCATCAGATAAGGGCGGTGCAAAGACTCATACTTTGGCAGTCCCAATCTATGATATTTCAGCAATTCATATTCACAGCTTAAGGGCTCCAGAAAGTTAAGAATCTTTGAAATTTCTTCCTCACTGTCATTAAAGCCGGGAATTACAGGTGTCCTTACCAAAATCGGCAGTTCCGGAAAAGATTCTCTCGCCTTTTGCAGATTCTCCAAAATGATTTGATTTCCAACTCCCGTCTGTTCTCTGTGCTTTTCTTCAGAAAAGCATTTCAAATCCATGATCAGGTAGTCCAGATTCTGCAGAATCGGCTCTAGCTTTTCCCAGGAAGATAAACCTGAACTTTCCATACAGGTATGGATCTTTCTCTTCCTTGCTTCCTTCAACAAAGCCAGGGAAAATTCCGGCTGCATCAAGGGTTCTCCGCCGGAAAGGGTCATTCCTCCATGACTTGTCTTATAAAAGGTTCTGTCCTTTTCTACCTCATCCAGAATCTCCTCGATGCCTTTTCTTTCACCGATCACATGCAGAGCTTCTGATGGACAGCATCTTTTGATGCTTTGCGCAGTTTCTTCCTCCGGTCTGATTTCTTTCTTCCAAAGGAGACCTTCCTGCTCATCGAAATGTGTTCCAAGCTCCTGCAGTCCTTTTACGCAGCTTTCACAGCCGATGCATTCCCCTTTTGTCCAGGCAATCTCCGGATTAGGATCCTGTGACTCTGGATTGGCGCACCATCTGCAGCGAAGAGGGCAGCCCTTCAGAAAGACAACCGTCCGAATTCCGGGACCATCATGGATCGAAAAATGCTGAATATTAAAAACGATTCCACTATTTTTCAAAGCAAGCGCCTCCCTTTCTGCTAAAATTCTTTAAGCACCAAAGGATTCGTTTTCTGTTCGAAGAATGATATCATCCTGCAGATTTGGTGAAAGCTGTACAAAATAAGCACTGTATCCGGCAACTCTGACCAGAAGGCTTCTGTAATTTTCCGGATTCTTCTGGGCATCCAAAAGCGTCTTCTGATTGATGATATTAAACTGCAGATGCCATAATTTCAGATCTCTCCAGGCCTTGATGAAGGCGATGAGACGTTCTGTTCCTGCTTCTCCCTGCACGCTTGCCGGACTCATCTTTATATTAAGAAGTCTGGATGCACGGTTCTTCAGGTCGCTGTTCTTTGTATGATGATTGGAAAGAAGCACAGAAGCCGGTCCCTTGCTGTCTGCTCCCTGGGAGGCAGAAGCACCATCTGATAAGGCAGTCCAGGCCTTTCTTCCATTCGGTGTCGCAGAAACAACACTTCCAAAGGGAACATTGGATGACTGGGATACATAACGAAGATCCATCTGAACACCCAGATATTTGGAATAAGCTTCTCCGAATTCAACACCGAAACGGTCGATTTTTTTCGCGATGGAATCCGCATAAGGATCATCATTTCCGTATTTTGGTGCATGCAGCAATCTCTGACGAACAATTTCATCCTGCTCAAAATCCCGATCCAGGGCTCTGAGAACTTCCTCCATTGTCAGTGTTTTATCATCAAAAACAGTCTTTTTCAGAGCTGCCAGAGAATCTGCCGCAGTTCCGAATCCGATAAAATCAAAGAATCCGATATCAACGCCGCCTTCGATATGCTCACTGTGAAGATCCTGTCCATTCTTCATGCAGAGCTGATGCAGAGCCGATCCAAAGGGTGAAGCAAAATGTCTTGCATGCAGACGGTTTGCAATATACTGCTGCTTAAAAGCAAGCTTGAGAATATATTCTTCCTGCTTAAAGAAGGCTTCTTCCAGCTCTTCATAGCTCTTAAAGCTAAGAGGATCACCACTTTCAATTGTCAGAAGCTCATCCCCATATTTTTTCATGCGTCCATTATTCAGTGTCAGCTCCAGGATGGATCCCAGGTTGATCCAAGGGCAGGCTGTGGTAAAGGTATCCAGATTCGGCATACGGATTTCCGTACATCCGGAAACAGAATAATCTCTTGCATTCGCAAAGTCTGCACCATGAGCCAGAAGGGAAGGAATGATTTCTTCATCATTCAGAAGCTTAGGGAAACCGCTTCCTTCCTTAATGGTCTCTGCAACTGCCTGCAAAAATCTCTCCGGTGATCCCGCATGAATTCTCGCCGCCAGATCCGGATAATTCAGAGGAAATTCTCTTTTATTTTCCAGAAGCAGATAGGAAAGCTCATTGGTCGCATCATTTCCATTCTGATCCTGACCTCCAATGGTAACTGCCTCCCAATGGGCATAGCCCTCGTTAAACTTCACGCCTGCAGGACTGATATAAAGATCCTGATACTGAGCCATTCCCAGCCAGACACAGGTGAAGAGTTCCTTTGCCTTTTCCGCATCGATCTTTCCGGCATGCAGATCCTTTTCATAATAAGGCCATAAATACTGATCCATACGACCATTTGAGATCGTTGCTCCGGTCTTCTGCTCAATTCTTGAGAACATCTGAATAAAGTACTGGGACTGAAGCGCTTCATAAAAGCTCTCTGCAGGATATTCCGGCACCTTTTTGGTAACTCTCGCAATTTCCAGAAGTTCTGCCTTTCTCTTCGGATCTTCTTCCTTTTCCGCAAGCTCTGCTGCCTTCTCACTATGTCTGTGTGCCCATAAAATAATAGCATCGCAGGTGATCTTCACAGCTTCATAAAAGGCTTTTTTATCTACTGAATCAAGCGGATTCATTTCATCCAGTTCTTCAATCGCCTCTTCTGCCTGACGGCGGATTGCGGCAAAGCCCTCGTCAATTCCCTTTTTATAATCATGCACCCACTGAAGGGCAGAACGCCAGGCAGAGGATTCATTTACAATATAGCGGGAGGAAAAACGGTCCTCCGGATCATAGGTTACTTTCAAAACATCTTCCGGAAAAGACTGGGACAATTCCTCATAGTAGGTTTTTCCCTTCCAGTAAGGAGCAATTTCTTCTTCGATAATTTTTACATCCTGCTCTTCGATCTCAAAAGGAGATTCCTTTCTGTCCTTTGCCTGATGTACAAACTGCTCCAGGAAGCAGCCGTCCAGCTCCGGATAGATCAAGCCATATTTTCCGGCTCTTCCTACCCTTCCTACGATCAGCTGATCCTCCTCGATATAAACCTCAATCGATTCAGCAATATGATAGAGTGCCTTCGCCCAGCGAAGCGGCAGAGGCTGTCCCTCTGTTTCCTTGAAGGACTCTGTAAAATATTTTGCTCTTTCTACATCTACATAAGATTTACTTTCGCTAAAGCTGTCATAGATCTTCTGTGCTCTTGATTTTCCAAACTCACCGTAAAAAATAATTTTTCCCTTATTTTCCTGGATTCTTTCTTCCTGTGGTGATAAAACAATTCCCATTTTTCTATCCCTTCTGTCTTTTTCTATTCCCGAATAAAATAATAAAAACGAATTTAAAAAACGCTTTTCTTACTTTCTTTGATTTCCTTAAATCGTATAGTCTTCTTCTATTTCTTTTCTTTCAAAGAAATAACTGTAGATCTTCTTTCTGAGGCGAACAAATTCCAAGTCGTTACGGTTTCTCGGTCTCGGCAGATCTGTGATCACAATATCCTTGATTCTGCCCGGATTCTTATCCATTACAATGATTCGATCTGCCAGATAAACCGCTTCCTCAATGTCATGGGTAACCATGATCATGGTACTTTTTTCCTTCTGCTTGATATTGAGAAGCTCATTCTGAAGCTGAATCTTTGTAAAAGCGTCCAATGCACCAAAGGGCTCATCCAAAAAGAGAATATAGGGATTGTTGACCAGGGCACGTGCAATATTAGCACGCTGTGCCATACCACCGGACAACTGTTTCGGAAGACTTTTTTCAAATCCGGAAAGTCCAACCAGCTCCAGGCACTTACGGGCTTTTTCTCTTTTTTCACTTTCGTTGCCTTCATTTAAGGCAAAAACCACATTATCTTCTACCGTAAGCCAGGGAAAGAGCCTTGCTTCCTGAAAGACCATTCCTCTTTCCTTTTTCGGCGTCCGAACCTCCTGACCATCTATCAGAATCTTGCCCTCATAATCCGGGTCAAGACCTGCCATCGCACGAAGAAGGGTACTCTTGCCGCATCCGCTTCCGCCGACAATACAGATAAATTCTCCCTTTAGAATAGAGAAATTAAGGCCGGAAAGTACCTCAAAGCTCTCCTTCTGCTTTCCCTTTTCTGCCTGTTTTTGAAAGCTTCTTTTTAAATTCTGTATCTGAATATAAGCAGGGCCCTGAAAATCAACATCTGCCGGATAGACGCCCTTATATTCTTTTTTTTCTTCAAATTTTGTATACAAGGTCTGTCCTCCCTTATTCATTCCAGGCCAAAACATGACTGCTGATCTTATTTAGAATCACATCCATAATCTTGCCAACAATACCGATTGCCAGCATACCGACGATAACGACATCCATCTGTCCGAAATTTCTGGCATTGGAAATCATATAACCGATACCACTTGTCGATGCAACCAGCTCTGCCGCAACAACGCAGGTCCAGCAGCTTCCAAGCGATACCCGAAGTCCGGTAAAAATGGATGGCATCGCTGCCGGAATCACAAGCTGGGTAATATATTTCAGCTTTGGTGTTTCCATAACAGCCGCAACCTCTGTAAGTTTTTTGTCCGTATAGCGAATACCATCCGTTACATTGATCAGTACCGGAAAGAAACCACCCAGGAAAATCAGGAAAACCTTTGATCCTTCTCCGATTCCCATCCAGAGAATAACCAGGGGAATCCATGCAATCGGCGGAATCGGCCGCAGGATCTGAATGACCAGATTTGTCAGTCTCTGCATATGGACGGAAAGACCGATAATAATTCCAAGTCCGATACCAAGCACTGCACTGATCAGATAGCCGCATAATACTCTCTTGATACTGATTCCGAGTGAAAAGAGCAAGCTTCCGTCAAGAAGATCCGTGCAAAAAGTATTCACTACCGTTCCGAGTGACGGCATTACCACCGTATTGATCTGACCGGTTGCTCCGGAAATGCTCCATATCAGGGCAATGACCACCAAAAGGATCAGGCTTTCCGCAAAAGCTCCGATTTTCTTTCCATACTGCTCCATCTTTTATTTCTCCAATGTACTTGTAACTGCTTCACTATTTGAAAATGTTGTATTTACAATTTCTTTTACATCAACCTGCTTCTTCACATTACCGGATTCATAGAGCCAGTCTGCTGTCTGCTGGAAATCCTCAATATCTTCCTCTGTAATGGATACCTGGAAATTCATATCCGAAATGGTTGCATTTACAATATCTGCATCCAGATTGTATTTCTCTGCAAATTTTTCAGAATATCCGGCTGTATCCTTAGCTACCTCTGCGGCTGCTCTTGCATACTGTTCCATAAAGATCTGAACAATCTCCGGATTTTCATTGATATAATCCGTATTTCCGGAAATCAGGTTTTCGCACTTGTAAATACCTGTTCCGTCAACCAAAACCTTTCCGCTTCCTGCTGCCTCTACTTGGGCAATCATCGGCTGCCATACTGCAATGGCATCTACCTGACCGGTTGCAAGTGCGTTCTGCTGCTCTGTAGATGCCAGATTTACAAGCTCTACATCACCATCTGTCAGACCTTCCTGATCCAGAAGACGCTCTACAAAATCCTGTGCAATCGATCCGATCACAAGGCCGATCTTCTTTCCCTTCAAATCAGATACAGAGCTGATTTCTGAATCTTCCGGCACCAGGATTGCTTCTGTTTTTTCTCCGTTATAGGCAACACCAAGGATGCTTCTGGACTGTCCCGCCGCTACAGCAGAAATAGTAGGTACATTTCCCATTACACCGATATCCTGCGCACCGGAAGCAAAGGATTCATTTTCCGGCGGGCCTGACTCGAACTCTGTATAGGTTACTTCTACATTGTCATAGCCGGCTTCCTTAAGAGCCTCCTCAACCCAGCCATTTTTCTCCAGCAAGGAAAGGGGAAGATATCCCGGAATCGGCTGAACCGCTATATTTAAATGATCTGTCTGATTGAGCGTTGATGCATCTGCAGATTCTGCAGTTCCCGATGAACTTCCCGCTGAGCCTTCTGCCGATGAAGCTGTACTGCTTCCACATCCTGTAAGTGCCATCAGCATTACGCCTGCAAGCAGCGCAGCTGCAATTCTATTTTTCTTGGATCTGCTTCTGATAATTTTCTTTCTCATAATGACCTCTCCTTACTTTTGGCTTTTCTATGTTATAAACTTTTTTCTGATTTCTTTCTTTGGAATCCTGTCTATTTATTTTCCATGGGATTTTTTTCAAACAAAATTCATATGTTTCCTATCTGATTAGTGGTGGATTATGTTTGCAAGATTCTCAACCTTCTCAGCCTGCGAAGCTTTTTTATAGAAAGAAGGGTATATCCCCATTACACGCAGAGCATAATTA
>CAVFAT010000001.1:10102-22776 GCA_963620785.1 Bacteroidaceae bacterium | reverse complement strand
ACTCCGGCTGAATCAATCTATGGCGATTTGCGAGGCTCTCGTCGTGACGAAACGGATGCCAGCGACAGCGGGCGACTGTGCCCAAGGGGCCGAAGGGCGTAAGCCCTGAGTGAGCGCGCAGCGCGAGTTTCGCAGGAGCTGTCGCGAATAGGCGACGTGAGGAACAGAGAACGAAGCATGCCATGGATTGATTCAGCTCGGAGTCATGCTTCCGTAGCCTGATTCAATTATCCCATAGCATGCTTCAATTACCTTAGCTAACTTCAGCCAACTTATGCATCTTCAATCTTATGCTTTATCCAGTGCCAAGAGGAAACTTCATTCAGGCCAGCCTGATTTCATCCTTCCTCCGCCTGCTCCTGCTCTCCCTTTTCTGCCATATAAGCTCTGGCAAGATCCATGATCTCATGAACCATACTGTTCTGACTATCCTTTTTCGCCACGAGCACAATATCCACCCAGCGTTCCGTCGGATAAGTTGCAAAAACATCTTCATCAATCAACTTACAGGGTTCGATCGCAAAAGAAACGCCCTGTCCCATCTCGATTGCTGTACAGGAAGAAAGAATATTCTCCGTAATAACCAGATTCTCAAAGGGGAAATTATAATTTCTCATTCTTTCTAAGAGAACATCGATATTTCCTCCGGGCGGAAGGGAGAAGAAAACCGTTTCATCCCTGAAATCCTTATAACTTGCATCTTCTTTGGCCAAAGGATGATCCTTTGAAACAAAAAGCACTTCCCTTGCCACGCCGATCGGAATCACTTCTGAAGTTTCCGATGCCTTAAACTCTGTACTGAAGGTGATTCCGATATCGACCTTATCATCCTTCAAAAGAGTCGGCAGCTGCCAGTCCGGTGCACTCCGGTATTCAAAACGAATCTCCGGATGCTCTGTTTTATAGGCAGAAAGAATCGGATAAAAAATCGGTGTGATATTCAAAAGATCCAGATATCCGACCCTGACTGACTTTTCTTCTGCCTCTGTCAGCTTTCTGACCAGCATCTTGGCCATATCCATGCCCTCTTTATAATGGCGGAAAACATCCAGATAAATCTCTCCCGCCTGCGTCAGCTGAATATTGCCCCTCTCCCGGATAAAAAGCTGGCATTCCAGATCTTCCTCCAGTCTTGATATATGCTTACTCACTGCCTGCTGGCTCAAGTAAAGTTCCTTTGCCGCATTCGTGAAATTTAAGGTCTTTGCCAAAGTTAAAAAAGAATGTATCATTACATCACTGATCAAAAGGCTCACCTCCTCTATCATTACCCATCTCTTCCTTATCATACAACGTTTTGTTGTCAAGATGGAACATCATTCTTTGTTATACAATTAACTTGTATTTGATAGAATACTAGTTGTAAATAGTATTATTTACAAACATGAAACACCTCAAACAAAAAGACCGGTCAAGATTCCCCAACGACCGGTATTTTTGTGCCTTTATTTTCTCAATTTCTCAGGTCTTTTCCATCATCATCCAAAAGATTTGTGCCATCTGCCGCAGCAGTTGCCAGCTGATCACAGCGTTCATTCATTTCATGTCCCGCATGACCTTTCACCCAATGAAAAGAAACCTGATGCTTTTCCTTTGCCAGAAGCAGTCTCTGCCAAAGCTCTTTATTCTTAACCGGCTCATTTTTTCCACGTTTCCAGCCTTTTTTTACCCATCCATCAATCCAATGCTGGTTGAAGGCATTGACCAGATATTGTGAGTCAGAGTAAAGATCCACCTCACAGGCTTTTGTCAGAGCTTCCAGTCCGATAATCGCCGCCATCAGCTCCATCCGGTTATTTGTTGTTTTTTTGTATCCGGCAGAATATTCTCTCTCATGAAGATTTCCCTCGCTGTCCCGGTATTGAAGCACACATCCGTAGCCTCCCGGTCCATCAGGATTTCCTCTGGCCGCTCCATCCGTATAAATGTCCACATGCATAAGCATATTAATTTTCTCCGGACTGACAGATCATTCTCTGAATGATCTCATTGGCCTTACGATTCAGATAATCAAGATCTTCTCCCGTATAGAAGTTGCCATCCTCATAAAGGATCTTTCCGTTGATCATCGTCATCTTCACATTTTGTTTGGAACCGCTGTATACCAGATTCTTAACAATATTATTCTCCGGCTGCATATTGGGCTGACGCATATCGATCATGATCAGATCTGCAAGCTTGCCCTCCGCAAGAACATCAGCATTCTTTAAGCCCATAGCTCTGGCACCATTTACCGTTGCCATCTTCAATACCTGTCTTGCATCTACCGCAGAAGCATCCATACCCCTAAGCTTAGCCAAAGCAGTTGTCAAAAACATTTCCCGGAACATATCCAGACAGTTATTGCTTGCCGCTCCATCTGTACCAATACCGATCTGAATGCCCATATCCAGCATGGTCTGAATCGGCGCAATGCCGCTTGCCAGCTTTGCATTGGAAGCCGGATTGGTAATCACACTCAGATTCTTCTCTTTGAAAATCTGAAGATCCTTTTCATCCATCCATACGCAGTGGTAACCGCCGCCGCCGTAATTATAAATGCCAAGTTCATCAAAGAGCTGGGTCGGTGTCAGGCCATGATAACGTTCCTTACAGCCCTCTACCTCTGCCTTTGTTTCTGAATTGTGCATCCATACCGGTGCCTTATATTTTTCTGCCAGATCCGCCAATCCCAGCATGATCTCCCTGCTGGTTGTATATTCTGCATGGAAACCGAACATATAGCTGGAAAGCTCATGCAGATTATTCAGGGACTGGAATTCCCTCTCACAATCCGAAACCCTTCCGCCAAAATCATTGATCGAACCGACCTGCACCATACGGAAACCGCTGTCGATTGCTGCCTGGGCGATCTGTCCGGTCTGCATATACATATCCATGGCTGATGTGATCCCGCTGGTAAGATATTCCATAATGCCATGTCTGGTCAGCCAATAGATATCCTCCGGTGTAAGGAGCGCTTCCTTCGGGAAAACCTGATTGTTCAGCCAGTCCTGCAGGGGCAGATCATCTGCATAAGAACGCAGGAAGGTCATCGCTGTATGGGTATGGGCATCCTTGAATCCCGGCATCAGGAGATTTCTTTTGACATCAATTTCCCGATCCCATTCGATCCTTCCGCCTTCTTCTTCCTTCAGAATCCTTTCTGTGTCCTTGCCATCACCGATATAGAGGATTTTATTCTCTTTTACCCAGAGTTCTCCCTCTAAAATGTCAAAGGAATCATCCATGGTCAGGATTCTTGCATTGTAAAATCTGATCTTCATCTTATTTCCTTCTCTGTCTATTATCACATTGCAGCTGCAATTTTCTGAATGGATTCCGTAACAAGCTTCGTGAATCTCGGTGCTGCTGCATCTGCTGCTATCTTAATTTCTTCATGTGTAAGCGGCTCTTCATTCAGACCTGCTGCCTTGTTGGAAATACAGGAAATACCGCAGACCCGCATGCCCATATGGTTTGCCGCAATGGCTTCTACTACCGTACTCATGCCAACAGCATCTGCACCCATGATGCGGAACATATTGATCTCCTCCGGAGACTCATAACTGGGGCCGGTCGTCTGGACATAAACGCCCTCCTGAAGAGGAATCTGATTCTCTCTTGCTACAGAGCGGATGATCTCCTGCAAATCTTTCTTATATACTTCAGTCATATCCGGAAAACGCACGCCGAGCTCTTCGATATTGGGGCCAACTAGAGGATTCGGAACAAAGGAAGAAATCTGTCCCGTGATCAGCATCAGATCCCCTACCTGATACTCTTTGTTGATTCCACCGGTTGCATTTGTCAAAAATAAGACCTCTGCTCCCAGAAGTCCCATCAGACGAATCGGCAAAACAACATCCTGAATCGAATATCCCTCATAATAATGCACACGGCCGTTCATAAGAACGACCGGTACATCATCTGAATATCCGAAAATAAACTTTCCTGCATGACCGGGTGCCGTTGAAACCGGGAAACCATCGATCTGATGATAATCGATCTCGCAAACAGGCTTGATCTGCTTTGCATAATCGCCAAGACCGGAGCCCAATACCAAGGCAACCTTAGGAACAAAATCCGTAATCTCACGAACCTGTTTCAGGCAGTGCTGTAATTTTTCGTATGTATTCATTTTCTTTTGATTCCTTTTTCTTAATGATGGAAGAGACGGATTCCTGTAAATGCCATCGCCATTCCATACTCATTGCAGGCATCGATTACGATCTGATCTCTTACAGATCCGCCCGGCTGTGCAACATATTTTACGCGGCTCTTTCTTGCTCTTTCAATGTTGTCGCTGAAGGGGAAGAAGGCATCTGATCCAATGGAAATGCCATCAAACTGATTGATCCACTCTGCCTTCTCTTCTGCTGTAAATACTTCCGGTTTTACCTTGAAGATCTTCTCCCATTTGCCGTCAGCCAGAACATCCATATACTCATCGCCGATATAGTTGTCGATTGCATTGTCACGGTTGGCACGTCCAAGACCATCTACAAACTGAAGATTCATAACCTTGGGGCACTGACGAAGCATCCAGTTATCAGCCTTTGATCCGGCCAGTCTTGTACAGTGTACTCTGGACTGCTGTCCTGCTCCGATACCGATTGCCTGTCCGTCATAAGCATAAGCTACAGAATTGGACTGGGTATATTTCAGAGTGATCAGAGCGATCATCAAATCTCTTTTTGCCTCTTCCGGAATATCCTTTACCTCTGTTACAACATTGGAAAGAAGCTCCTCGTTGATATCAAGCTCATTTCTTCCCTGTTCAAAGGTAACGCCATATACCATCTTCTGCTCAACCGGAGCCGGAACATAGTCCGGATCGATCTGAATGATATTGTAATTGCCATTCTTCTTGCCCTTGAGGATCTCAAGCGCTTCCGGCTCATAACCTGGTGCGATCACACCATCAGAAACCTCTCTCTTGATGATCTTTGCGGTAGAAACATCACAAACATCAGACAAGGAAATAAAATCACCAAAGGAAGACATTCTGTCTGCACCTCTGGCTCTCGCATAAGCAGATGCCAAAGGAGAAAGCTCTCCTAAATCATCCACCCAGTAAATCTTTGCCAAAGTATCGGAAAGCGGCAGACCAACTGCAGCACCTGCCGGAGACACATGCTTAAAAGAAGTAGCTGCCGGAAGTCCGGTTGCCTTTTTCAGTTCCTTGACCAGCTGCCATCCATTCAAGGCATCCAGAAAGTTAATATATCCCGGCTTTCCGTTCAGTACTGTTACAGGAAGCTCGGATCCATCCTGCATCAGGATGCGGGACGGCTTCTGATTCGGATTGCAGCCATATTTTAATTCAAGTTCGTTCATGCTCTTTCTCCTTATTTGTTTTTGTTGATGATTCTTGTTTCGTATTTGCCTGTTTCAATATCGATAAATCTGACAAAAAGGGAAACCTTGTTTTCTTCATTGAGTGCATTCCAGATACCCTCTGCAAAGCTGTCAATGTCCTCTGCCTCAATGGCCACCCTCTTCGGTTCTCCCTCAAAGCTGGGCAGGGGATTTCCGTCATGCATATAGGTATGAATAAAATGACCTTCTCCTGCCAAAGGAGCTGCATATGCATAGGTGAATCTCAGGCAGGCATCAGGATTTCCATTATCACTCTTGAGGATAGACATGGAATAATCATATGCCGCATTCTCCACATGCATGATCGCAGAAATACGAGGGGTGTAGTTGGGGCCGTCCGGCTCAAACTCACGGGTCAGAAGGCTCTGCTCGAAGGTCAGTCCCTCATCTACTCCGTCAAAGATCGTATCGGTCTGATCACCATTTGTTACGATCGTATTGGCTCCCAGTACACGTACCGGTGCATAGATGATCAGGCTCGGATCACTCAGCTTGGATTCATCAAAAGCCTGGGTACGAATTCCTTCTCCGTCTTCAACAAAAACACGGTTACGGCTATTCACACTTCTGCCCATAATAAAGTAGGCTGTTACGGCTTTCTTTCCGTCTGCAGATTTTCCGACAACAATTCCTCTTCCCGGATAGCTGTTCTTTGCCAGCTCATTTTTCAGGTCCATGATTTCCATAGTAGGCTTTCCTTTCTTTTTCTGCTGTACATGTGCAGTTATCATTGTTTCATCATATAACAAATAGCAATATTTCTCAATGCTTAGTGCTTCCATGCTCTCGGGAAAAGAAGCACGATCATCGGAAAGATCTCCAATCTTCCTGCCAGCATATCAAGACTGAGCACAATCTTGCTAAAATAGGATAATGTAGAGAAATTACCGCTCGGTCCGATCAGACCGAGTCCCGGTCCAACATTATTAAAACAGGTCGCAACCGCGGTAAAGGTCGTTTCCATATCCAATTCATTGAAGGCAAGGAGGAAGATCGACAGAAGGAAGATCATCCCATAGATCACATAGTAAATACAAACGCCTCTTGTCACGCTTTCCCCCACCACATTGCCATCCATACTGATAGAACGAACGCTTCTTGGATGAATAAAGGTGCGTACCTCCTTCTTGACCAGCTTGTAGCCGATTACCAGACGGCTGACCTTGATTCCGCCTGCCGTACTGGAGGCACAGCCGCCGCTGAACATCAAAAGAACCAATATGGTCTTTGACAGGGTTGGCCAAAGATTAAAATCCGTAGAGGAAAAACCGGTTGTTGTGATAATGGCTGCAACCTGGACCAGAGCATCCTTTCCGGCATAAAGCCAGCTGCTGTAAAGGGAATGAATATCAATTGTGATCAGGGCTGCTGCGCCAAGAATGATACCAAGATATACCCTAAGCTCCTCTGAGCGAAAGGCACTTCTTGCCTGTCTGATCAGGATCAGATAGTAAAGGTTAAAATTCACACCACAGGCAAGCATAAAGACAGTCAGGATCAACTGCTGGAGGGTGCTGTAAGAACCGATACTGGAATTTAAAATGCCAAAGCCGCCTGTTCCGGCTGAACTGAAGCTAAGACAAAAGGCATCAAAAACCGGCATGCCTGCCAGAATCAAAAGGATGATGCCTCCGACCGTAATTCCAAAATAAATCTCATAGAGAATTTCTGCTGATTTTCGAACTCTCGGCACCAGCTTGTCTACCTGGGGACCTGGGCTTTCTGCCCGCATGAGATGCATGTTATAAGCCTTATCCCTGGGCAAAATAGCCAGCATAAAGACCAGAACACCCATGCCTCCGATCCAGTTGGTAAAGCTTCTCCAGAATAAAAGTCCGTGAGACAATGCCTCTACATCTGTCAGGATGCTGGATCCTGTTGTGGTAAAGCCAGAGATCACCTCAAAAAGTGCATCGATATAATTGGGAATCGCTCCCTCGATCACAAAAGGGAGGGCTCCAAAAAGGCTGATCATGACCCAGCTTAAGGCAACGGTAACCAAGCCCTCCTTTGCATAAAAGGTTGTTGATTTTCCTGATAATACCGACAGGATAATGCCGGCCAGAAGGGTGATTCCTATCGTGATCAAAAAGGCTCTGATCGTATCCCCTTCTCCATAAATAAAAGATACAATTAGCGGCAACAGCAATAAGACTGCTTCTATGATCAGGACAAGTCCTGTGACCCGTGCGATTGCTCTACGATTCATCTAAAAAGACCTCTCCTCTTAAATATCAAGTATATCTATAATATCATTTACACCGCGTCTTGTTGTTACAATGATCACGCTGTCTCCCTCCCGGATCACACTTTTTCCGTTTGGAATAATGACCTGTCTGCCGCGGCAGATGGAAGCAATGATCACGCCTTCCTTCAGATTCAGCTCCATCAGGGGCTTGCCGATCATCAGGCAGTTTGACTTGATAATAAATTCCAGTGCCTCAACCTGATTATTGATCAGATGATAGAGGGTCTCTACATTGCTGCCGACTGAATTGCTCATCGCCCTTACATACTGGGAAACCATATCTGCTACGACATTCTTCGGGCAAACAACAGTATCCAGATCCATATTGCCGAGAACACTGTCAATATTCAGAGAATGCACCTTGGTGATCAGCTTTGCCTTGGTTTTCTTCTGAGCGAAAAGGGTCAGGATGATATTCGTCTCATCGATATTGGTCAGAGCTGCAAAGCTGTCTGTCTGTGCAAGCCCTTCCTCTTCCAGAATCGATTCATCGATCGCGTCTCCGTGAATAATGATCGCTCCATCCAGCTGATCGGCCAGATGCTGACAGCGCTCCTTGTTCTTTTCTACGATGGTAACACTGATGCCCATCTGCATCAGCTGCTTTGCCAGATAATAGGCGATTCCGCCACCGCCAACGATCATACAGCTATTGGTTCTGGTCTTGCCGATACCAAAGATCTGCATCAGCTGGTTCTCTCTGTTCGGTGCCGTTGCAAAGGAAATCACATCCTTGGAATGGAGAATGAAATCACCATTCGGGATAACGACCTTGCCATCTGCCTGTTCCACCGCACAGATCAGGGCATCCAGATGATATTTCCGATTCATATCCGCAACGGAACAGCCGTCGAATTTGGACTCAGCCGGAATTTTGTATCTGAGCAGCTCCACTCTGCCCTTATTAAAGGTATCAACCCTCTGGGCTGCCGGGAAACGAACCACTCTGGCAATTTCCTGGGCGGCAAGACGTTCGGAATTGACGATCATGGCCAGTCCCAGCTCCTCCTGCAAAACCCCAATCTCATCCTCATAAATCGGATTCTTGATTCGGGCAACGGTCTTACATTTACCAAGGGTACGGCCAAAAAGACAGCAAAGCAGATTCAGCTCATCATCTCCCGTCAGAGCCAGCAGCAGATCGGCGTGTTCGATCCCCGCCTGCTTCATTACCTTGGCACTTCCAGCATTGCCAATCATTCCGATTACATCATATTTAATGGAAATAGTCTCAATCGCCTTCGGATTGATATCAATGACCGTAATATTATGGTCCTCATCACTGAGCTGTCCGGCAACGCTTCCGCCTACCTTTCCACAGCCCACAACAATAATATTCATACTTACTCCTTGCTTCCGCCGGAAAAAAATCCGCTGGTATTTACCTGGGCAATCTTTTTCCCTTCCTCATCTGTCACTGTGATCTCATAGAATCCGACCTGTCTGCCTCCTTTTTTGCAGACAGCCTCGGCATAAAGGGCTTTGCCCTTTGCCGGACGGAAGTATTCAATCGTACTGGACAGGGAAACGCTTTTTCTTTCTTCTGTGTTCGATGCCGCCGCAAACGCAAAATCAGCCAGGGTGAAAATGGCTCCACCCATCACAAAACCGTTTGCATTCAAATGCTCCGGCCGGATCTTCATACTACACTTAGCATAGTCATCCCGAACCTCATCAATTATAATGCCCGTCAGCTCTGTTGCATAGCGGTCATTTGCAAAATATTTCCTTGTTTCTTCTAAGTTTTTCATAGGATGAGTTTAGCACAAGAGCCTTTTTCTTGCCATACAGACTTTATTTACAAAAAGAAGGAAAACCGCTTATAATGGGAACGTTATGGAAAATCTTATTTTTAGTTTAAATGCAACTATGCCAATCTTTTTTACCATGCTGCTCGGTCTCTTTTTTCATAAAGCCGGCATCATGGGAGAAAGCTTTACAAATTCACTCAACAGCTTTGTTTTCAAAATCGCCCTTCCTGTCCTTCTTTTTCAGGATCTGGCCGCTCAGGACTTTGCTGCTGCCTGGAATGGAAAATTCGTTCTCTTCTGCTTTATCGCAACCCTGCTTTCTATTCTGCTGATTACAGGTATTTCTTTCTTATTCATAAAGGAAAGGGGAAAAAGGGGAGAATTCATTCAGGTCAGCTACCGCAGCTCTGCCGCTATTTTAGGACTTGCCTTTATTCAAAATATCTACGGCGACGGAAACAGTAGTATGGCCTCTTTGATGATCCTGGGAAGTGTTCCTCTTTACAATGCAGCTGCCGTTGTCATTCTGACCCTTACTGCAGGATCTGATGATGACTCTGCCCATTCTCTTTCCTCCGGAAGCGAAAAAGCGGCACTTGCCAAAAAGACCCTTTTGGGAATCATCACAAATCCCATCATCCTTGGGATTCTGACCGGCCTTATCTGGTCATTGCTACACCTTCCCCTTCCCTCGATTTTTTCTGCCACCATTCACAATCTTGCCGTCCTTGCTACGCCTCTTGGACTGATGGCAATGGGAGCTTCGGTTCGTTTTTCCGAAATGAAAAAGGATGCCCTTCCTGCCATAATCGCCAGTCTGATCAAACTTCTTGGCTTATGTGCACTCTTTTTGCCCTTTGCTGTTCTACTGGGCTTCCGCGATCAGGAACTGGTTGCCCTTTTGGTTATGTCCGGCTCTGCCTCTACCGTAAGCTGCTATGTGATGGCAAAAAATATGGGACATGACGGCGTTCTGACCTCAGCCGCAGTCATGCTCACGACCTTTGGCTGTTCCTTCAGCCTTACCTTCTGGCTCTGGCTGATGAAAAGCCAGGGATGGATCTGAAAGGAGAAAAAAAGATGGTTAAAATTGACCTGATCACCGGCTTTCTGGGCGCCGGAAAAACAAGCTTCATCAAAAAATACTGCAAACAGCTTCTGCAAAAGGAGCAGCACCTTGGCATTATCGAAAGTGATTACGGTGCCATCAATATCGATCTGATGCTCCTCCAGGACCTGGAGAAGGATGGCTGTGATCTGGAAATGGTCATTGGCGGAAACAGTCCAAAGGATCACCAGAGAAGACTTCGCAGCAAGCTGATCTCCATGGCTATGCTGGGCTATAACAGGATCATTGTAGAGCCATCCGGGATCTATGATGTAGATGATTTTTTTGACCTTCTGCACGAGGAACCCCTGGACCGCTGGTATGAGATTGGCAATGTCATCACCCTCTTAGATGCAAGATTAGACTTGCCCTTATCCGAGGCCTCTTCCTATATGCTGGTCTCTCAGGCTGCAGCTGCCGGTGCCATTGTTCTCAGCCGGACTCAGCTTGCCTCTCCATCAGAGCTTAGTGCAACACTTTCTGCTCTTTCGGATGCCATGCAGGAGTTTCAATGCAGCAAAGACATCTCTCCCCTCCTTTTTGACAAGGATTGGGCTTCTCTTAGGGATAAAGACTGGGAAAAGCTCCTTTCCTGCGGCTATTCCTTTGCAGATTACAGAAAGCTGCCCTTGCATGAGGAAGCGGACTATTCTTCCCTCTTCTTTATGAAGGAAAGCTATCCCCATCTTGCTCCGAAAGAGGACAGCAAGGCTTCTGCTGATACTTTGGAAAAAACAATAAAAAAAGCCACAGAAGCAATCTTTTCTGATCACTCCTGTGGTAATGTCATTCGTATCAAAGGCTTTTTTCCTCTTCCCGATGGAGACTATCTGCAGCTGAATGCCAGCAAAAAGGACTTCCGGCTGGAAAAAGCCGCAAAAGGACAAGAGGTTCTGATCGTCATCGGCGAGGATCTAAAGGAGACTGAAATTCAAAAGCATTTTCAATTGCTCTCCTAAGGCCGGCTTTAACGAAAAGCATCTTTAAAAGCTTCCTAATTTGCCGGAAGCCTCACCTCCTGCCTTCTGTCTTATATCTCTTTCAGTGTGTCATAAGATACTTTATGATCTCTGTTTCCTGCACAAGTTCCTCCACCCTGGTATATTCCTCGGTCGTATGAATCTTGTGCATGGCATTGGCAATGCAAAGGCCTTTTATTCCCTTCCTTCTCAGGACATTGTTATCACTTCCACCAAAGGATTCCTTCGGCAAAAGCTCCATGCCCTCTGCTGCCAGAGCTTCCTTTAGGGCAAGCAGGCCTTCCTCATCCTCTTCTACCCGGTATGCTTTCAGGTGAATCTTCATCTGTCCCTCAGCGCTTCCGCCGACTTTTTCAGCTTCCTCTTGAAAAAGAGAAAGCATGCTTTCATAGAGGGCCAAAGCCTCTTCATGAATACTGCAGCGGATCTCACCCTTCACAAGGGTCTTCTCCGGCACGATATTCGTGGCACTTCCGCCCTCAATCATCCCAATATTCAAGGTCGTATGTGCATTGATATGTCCCTGCTGCAGACGGGCAATCGCAGCTGACGCTGCTGCAATGCTGTGAATTCCCTTTTCCGGATCAAAGCCTGCATGTGCTGCTCTTCCGTAAATGGTCAGCGCAAAGGACAAAAGACTTGGCTCACAGACAGAATAGGCTCCCTGCCGATCGCTGCAGTCAGGCACATAAGCCCTGTCAATCTTTGGCAAAAGCGCCAGGTCGAAGGCGCGCATTCCTTCTGTATAAGCTTCCTCTGCCACCGGAAAAAGAAAGCTCAGATTATGATGGGGAAGTCCTTCTTCTTTTATCTCCCGATAGGCTTCCAGGATCACAGCGATTGCTGCAGCATCATCTGCTCCTAAGACCGTACTTCCGTCTGATGTAATTCTTCCATCTTCATGGACAATTGCCTTTTTCCCGATTCCGGGAACAACCGTATCCATATGCGCCATAAAAAGAAGATTCTTTGCATCCGGCAAGCTTCCTTTGACACTCCCATAGAGATTGCCGCAATTGCCGCCGATCTGCTCTGCTGCATCATCCTCTTTTAGGGAAAGATTCAGCTCTTTTCCCTTCTGCATTAAATAATCTGCCATCCTCCTTTCGGAGAATGACAGAGAATCGATTTTTGTAAGCTCTATAAACTGGCTGACCAGTCTTTTTTGATTTACCGCCATGACTTTAACCCGTCTTCTGCTTTTTTAATTCTTCTATTTCTCAGAC
>CAVFAT010000001.1:0-10083 GCA_963620785.1 Bacteroidaceae bacterium | reverse complement strand
TCATTCTGCTTTTTAGAAATAATATTCCTCGGAGTAGATTCTAAGGTCTTCCTTGGTAACCTCTCCTTTTTCAATATGGAAAGAATGCAAAACCGGATTGTCTGCCATCAGGGAAAGAATCATATAGCTGGCTCTTGGATCATAGGCAAGCTTAATGTCCTCCTCAGACGGTCTGGAAGGAGATTCCGGATGAGAATGCCAGTTGCCAAGGGGCTTTAGGCCATTTGCTCTCATATCCTTAATTGCCGCAAGCTGTTCCTTTGGATCCATCGTAAAATGATCCTCCGCATGATCGATATTGGTCAGATAATAAATCTTTTTGATCAGCCTGCCTTCTTCTCCTTCTTCGCCTGCGATCAGACCGCAGGCCTCCTCCGGAAGATGTTCTTTTGCATATTTTACCACATCATCATAAAGATGATAGTCCATTCTGATAATTCCCATAGTCAACCTCATGAACGCGGTGCTTCAAAGCGGGAAGCGGTTTCTTCACATACCTCCTGCTCATAGTCAAAAGGAACCAGGATCGTCGGATGCTCTCCGCAAACCGGACAATTGCAGGATGCCTTCGGCAACTTGATCTTATGGAAGTTCATATCAATGGCATCAAAGGTCATGAGATTACCGGTCAGAAGATCTCCAACGCCTGTAATATACTTAATTGCCTCCAAAGCCTGAAGAGAACCGATGATTCCTCCCATTGCGCCAATGACACCGGCCTGCTTGCAGGTAGGTACTGCATCCTTGGGCGGCGGATTCTTGAATACACAGCGATAGCAAGGGCCTTCTCCCGGAACATAGGTCATAAGCTGACCCTTGAAGCGAATGATTCCTGCATGAGAGAAGGGCTTCTTCTCAATGACACAGGCATCGTTGATCAGGAATTTTGCCGGGAAATTGTCCGTTCCATCTATAATGAAATCATAGTCACGGATCAGTTCCTGGATATTGGTAGAATCTACAAAAAGTCTGTAGGTCTTAACCTCAACATCCGGATTCATGGCATTGATGGTTTCCTTGGCTGATTTAACCTTTGCTTTGCCGATATCTGCTGTAGAATGAATAATCTGACGCTGCAGATTGGAAAGATCCACTTCATCTGCATCCACGATACCGATGGTGCCGACGCCTGCTGCCGCAAGATACATAGCCGCAGGTGCACCGAGTCCGCCGGCTCCGATGATGAGAACCTTGGCATTTAGAAGCTTTTTCTGTCCCTTCGCGCCGATTTCCTTCAATATAATATGTCTGGAATAGCGTTCGATCTGTTCATCTGTCAGTGCCATTAGCATCCACCTCCCATGAAATAAAGGAATTCAACTGTATCGCCTTCCTTTAAAACTGTTGTTGCCTTTTCCTCTGTCGGAACAAACTCATCATTGATGGTAACTGTAACATATTCCGGCATTTCTACATTTTCCTGCTCGATCAGCTCCGGTAAAGTAAGTCCTTCCTTTACTTCCTTCTTGTCTCCTGCTACTGTAATGATCATCTTTTTCTCCTTCTTCTTTGCCGCCTTTTTCATCCGGCAGTATCTGTCTTATTGTCAGGGAAAGGCTGATATCATCAGTATTTTCCTGCATATCTTCAATATATTTGTATCTTCACTTTATTACGGTATCTTTTTATCCGATGGAAGCCTTATACCATTCTTCCAGCTCTGCCGGCTTTGCCGGTCCTACTCTCCTGGCTCTTTCTTCTCCTTCCGAAAAAAGAATCAGAGTCGGATTTGCTGTCACTTCATATTCTTCCGCCAGCTCTCCGTCAAAGTTTGTATTTATCTTATAGACAAGGAGCTCATCCTCATAGTTATCCTCCAGATCTCCCAGAACCGGTGCCAGCTTCTTGCAGGCAACGCAGGAATCCGAATAAAAGTCTACAAGAACCGGCAGCGTACTTTTCAGCACCTTTTCTTCAAATTCATTTTTTGCAATTCGAGCAGCCACTATTCTTCCACCTTTCTTACATAAAGCGTATAGGTTCCATCCTCATTATCCGCCAGCTTCAGGATCTTATGGCCTTCCTCCTTCATACTTCTGGGTACATTCTGTACCGGCTCTCCGTCATTCATACGAATGGCAAGAACTTCTCCATCCTCCAGCTCTTCGATTGCCACCTTTGCCTTGACAAAGGTAAGGGGGCAAACCTTATCCGTAATATCCACCTGATCATCAAATGTAATCTCTGCCATTTTTTCTTCTCCTTTGCTTCAGATTCTCTTATTTCAGACTTTCCTGTTTAGGCTATCTTGTTTCAGATTTTTTTATTTCAAAATCTCTTTTCTGCCTCTTTTATTTTTCTTCGCCTTCATAGGCCTTCCAGATTTTCTCTTTTAAGCCATCTGTTCCAATTCTCTCCAGGGTCTTCCGGAAACGCTCGCTCGGATTAGCATTTTCTTCAAAGAATTCAATTGCCGCATCCGTCACACGGAAAAGGATCTCCTTATCCGGAATCAGAGGAATGATCTCTTCTCCCTTGTAAATGTGATTGCCGAAGGTTCCTCCGAAGGAAACGATGTATCCGGGTTTTCCAACCCAGGCATCCGTCGGACAGCTCTTTACGCAGCGGGCACAGTGATTACATTTGGACGGATCCAAAATCACCTTGCCATCTTCCATGCGAAGGGCTCCTTCACGACAGGCCTTGATACAGACGCCACAGGAAATGCAGTCCTCTTCCTTGCAGGAAACTGCCATGCCGCCCTTGATTCCGACGTCATTTTCTTCTGCCTTCAGACAGTTGTTCTGACATCCGGTTACACCGAATTTGAATTTATGGGGCAGTTCTCTTCCGAAATAACGTTCATTCAGTTCCTTGGCCAGGGTGTAGGTATCAATACAGCCGCTCGGGCAGATCTCTGCTCCCTGACAGGCTGTAATCGTTCTGACTCTCGGACCGCAGACACCGGTATGAACACCTCCCGCCGCCAGAGCCGCCTTAACCTCATCGATATCCTCTACATGAATGAAAGGAATCTCGATTCCCTGACGGGAGGTCATATGCACATAGCCCTCTCCGTATTTTTCTGCGACCTCTGCCACCGTTTTAATATTTTCAGCGGTCAGATTGCCGCCAACCACGGCCAGTCTTAAGGAAAAGCAGCCCTTTTGCTTCTGCCTCATAAAGCCGCCCTTTTTTAATGCCGAATAATCAATTTTTCCTGCCATCTCTATTGCCCTCCTTCTATTGCCTGAGCAAAATCTCCCTTCAGATCCTCGATATCCTCAATTCCAACACTGACGCGGATCAGGTCTTCATATACGCCCGCATTTTCCTTTTCCTCCTGCGTGCTGTGAAGACTGATGGTTGAGGAAGGATGAAGCACCAGGGTTTTGGTATCACCTACATTCGAAAGCGTATAAGGCAGCTTCAGCCGGTCGATCAAGGCAAAGGCCTTTTCCTTGCTTCCTGCCCTTATGGTAAGAATGGCTCCATAGCCATTTTTCAGCTCCTTTTCTGCGATCTCATGCCAGGGGCTGCTCTTCAGTCCCGGATAATTAACTGTCAGCTCCGGATAGCTTTTTTCCAGCCAGTCAGCAAGCTCGTAGGCATTTTTGCATTGTCTTTCCATACGAAGCCCCAGGGTCTCTAAGCCGATCATATTCAGATAGGCATTCATAGGTGCCAGACAGGCTCCGGTATTTCGGAAAAGACTGTTTCTCAGCTTGGCGATATAGGCCATCGGTCCGAACTTTCTATAATCCTTTAGTCCCGGATAGCGTTCAAAGTCCCACTTAAATCGGCCGCTGTCCGTCAGAATACCACTGATGGAATTGCTGCTTCCGTTGATATATTTGGAGGAGGAATTGATTACAATATCTGCCCCCTCCTTTATCGGCCGGATCAGATAATTCGTTGCCGTTGTATTGTCAATGATCAGGGGGATTCCATGCCCATGGGCAAGCTCTGCCAACCCTCTGATATCTGTCACATCCAGACAGGGATTTCCGATCGTTTCTGCGAAGATCAGTTTTGTATTTTCAGAAATCACCTTCTCAAATCCTTCAAAATCATTGGATTTTACATAACGTGTTTTGATGCCGAAGGCTTCTATGTCATGGAATAGATCGATACTGCCGCCATAGAGACTGGATGAAGCGACAATCTCATCTCCGCTCTGCAGAATACCAAGGCAGGCATTGGTCAGGGCCGCCATGCCGGAAGCACAGGCAATGGAAGCGATTCCTCCCTCCAGCCTGCTGATCCGGTTTTCAAAAGCTGCTACAGTCGGATTGCCAACTCTGCTGTAGCAATAGCCCGGTCTTTTATTTTCAAAAATCCCTTCCAGGTCAGCTGCGCTTTCCTGCTCAAAAGCTGAATTCTGATAGATCGGCGTAAGAGTTGCGCCTCTGTTTTCCTTTTCCAGACCCGCATGAAGCAGGCTCGTATTGAATCTCATTCTCTCTAGTTTCCTTTTTGATTGATATAGTCAACAGCGGCTGTCGCTGCATTTGCTCCGTCTGCAACAGCAGTTACCAGCTGGCGAAGTTTCTTACTTCTGATATCTCCCGCTGCATAAAAGCCTTCAAAGATTTCTCCTGATCCGGCCCTTAATGCCTGGCCTGATTCTGAAGTAATGATATAGCCCGCCGAATCCAACCGGAGCAAGTCTTTGACCAGTTCATTCTGCGGCAAAGAACCATAGGCAATAAAAGCTCCGCTAAGCTCCAGGATCCTTCCGCTGCCAAGGCGAATCGCTGACAGCTTCTTCTCTCCCAGAAATTCCTCTGCCTTTTCCTGCAGGATCAGTTCGATATTTTCTTTGCTCTTTACCAGCTCCAGACTGCGGTCTGCTCCGCGAAAGCTTTCTCTTCTGTGAATCAAATAAACCTTTTCCGCAAGCTCAGACAGATATAAAGCATCATCTAAGGCACTGTCTCCTCCGCCAAGCACAGCAGCACTTTTTCCCTTGCAAAAGGCACCGTCACAAATCGCACAATAGGAAATTCCCTTTCCAAGGTAAAGCTCCTCTCCTTTGATCTGTGCCCTTCTCGGATAGGCACCCGCCGCATAGATCACTGCCTTGCTGTCAGCACTTGTCTGATCCTCAAAGTTCAGTCTGTAGCCTTTGATCTTCTGTCCATCTTCTTCATAAAGAACTTCCAGATCGGTTACTTCCTTCTCAATGAATTCCGTGCCCAGACTGACTGCATGCTCCCGGAATTTCTCACCCAGATCATAGCCACTTATCCCCGGAAGACCCAGATAGTTATCCACTTTTCCGCTTTCTGCGATCTGGCCTGTTCCTTCATACTCTTTTTCTGCAACTGCCAGCTTTAGATTTGCTCTTTTTCCATATACCGCCGCACTCAGTCCTGCCGGACCGCTGCCAACGATCAGTAAATCATATTTCATGCTGTCTTCCCTGGTCTTTACCTTCGCTCTTTTTTACTTTTCCTACTATTTCTGTAGGTTTACTCAATTTCTTTTGATTGATTATATCATCATGCCCATAAAAGTCAACTCTTTTTTGTTTTGAGCCCGTAAAGTCTCTTCGAAATATTTCGTACTGAAGGGGTCTGCAATTTTTTTCTAATGAGTTGATGTCGCACCGCAAAATGGATACAATTTTTCTCCGAAAATAATAAAGGCACCCGATGTCATATTCATCGAATGCCTCAAAGTTCCATATCCTATTGTTGTTTCGTTGTTTCTTTTTGTTTTTCTGCCCCGACTGCTGCGTGGATTCCGATGCCCATAATCATCATCACAATCAAAGACATGTCTTTTTTCTATCCGTTAAATACAGCATTCCCGGCAGAACAAACAAAACAGAGATCAAAGAACAAATTGTTCCCTTCCCTAAGAGATAGCCCAGCTGGGATAAAAGTTCATGTGAAGAAATACAGCCCAGCAGAAAACCAACCGTTATCATTGTCAGGCCGGAGGTCAGCATGGAGACCGTTGTTTTCGATACGCTTTCTATGATGCTCTCCTTCTTGCCCAGACTTTGCCTGCTCTCTGCATAGCGCTCCGAAAATAGAATCGCATAATCCACGGTCGCACCCAGCTGAACCGAACTGATAATCAGATAAGCAATATAGAAAATCGGTTTTTGCTGCAGATAAGGTAGGGTCAGATTGATCCAGATCGCTGTTTCAATCGTCAATACCAATACGACCGGTGTAAGCAGTTTACGCATGGTCAGAATCAGAACCAGGAAAACAGCTCCGATCGCAACCAGATTCACCTTTAACATATCGGCTGTGATCGTGTCCATCAGATCATAGGTACTTACTCCCTGGCCTGCCAAATAATAATCATTTCCATAATAGCTCTTTGCCAGAGAACGAATCTGCTCTACCAGAGCAAAGGTCTCGTCTCCTTCATACTCAGCATTTACCGCTATCACCATTCGCCGGTAATTATCACTCTGCAGCTTTTCCGACAAACTGTCCGGAAGAACCTCTACCGGCACACCCGGGCCCAGAATTTCTGTAAGACCGGTAATCGAAGAAACAGCATCCAGCTCCTCCAGCTCCTCACACAAGGCTCTTTCTTTTTTCTCTTCTCCTCTCGGCACCATCAGAACATAGGTGTCCTTGATGCCAAAGGTGTCCTCAATAAAGGCTGTATCATCTCCGTATTGTGTTCCGGCAGCAAAAATGTGGGATGCCCCGTAGTAGTAGCTATTCTGATTGCTCAAATAGAAAGACGGAAGCATAATGATACAAAAGACAATTGCCAAAGGAATACTTATCTTGCTTACAAGTCTTCCGAATTTTTCAAAGGAAGGCAAAAAGGGCCTATGCTTTGTCTTTTCAATCCACTTGTAGCTGCTCAAAATCACACCCGGCATAAAAAGGAATACGGTCATTAGACTGATGCCGATTCCCTTCGCGAGAGCTCTTCCCAGATCCGGACCAATCTGAAAACGCATGAAAAGCAAGGCCAAAAATCCGATTACCGTTGTCAATCCGCTGGACAGAATTGAGGAAGTTGACCTGCAGAGGGCAAGCTTCATTGCCTCCTTCGGATTCCCGCATTCTGCATTGAATTCCTGAAAACGGTGAATCAGAAAGATGGAATAATCCAAAGAAACCGCCAGCTGCAAAATATTTCCCGCCGCATTAGTAACAAAGGAAATTTCTCCAAAGATCAGATTGGAACCGGAATTGATCAAAACCGCAACACCAATTCCCATAAGGACAATCACCGGCTCCAGCCAGGAACTTGTTGTTACGATCAGAATCAGAAAGACCACAAGAATCGCAATCATTGAAATCTTTTTGATTTCCTTCAGGGTACTGCTGGTTGCTACTGCCGTACTGACCGCACTGCCTGTCATGGCATTCTCGTCTCCAATCATTTCCCTGATTGCCGGCACAGCATCATTAATATGCTCCTCTTCAATGGTTACCGTATATAAAGCTACTCCATCTTTATAATAGCTTTCAACCTCTTCTTCATCCAGGGTCTCAATCGGACTGTTCAGGTAATTAATATCATCCAGCCAGCTAACCGATTCTACCCCTTCGATTGCCTCCAGTTTTTCCTTATAATCGAGGGCCTCGGCATAGCTTACATCCCTGACTGCCACTCTGGCATTCGGAATGGCTCCGCCAAACTCAGCCTCCATCTTATCCAAAGCCAGTGTGGAGGGCGAATCCGCAGGAAGATAATCATTCATATCATAATTGACTCCTACCATCCCTCTGGCATAGGCTCCGAGAATCGCACAGACAATAAAAAGAGCCAGAATCAGAAAGCGTGCTCTGATCACCCGCTCAAAAAATTTCTCTTTCATAACCCTCTCCTTTAAATTGTTAATTTGCTAAGGTACCCTGCCACTATAAAATTGTCAAAAAAGGACTGCAAGGTACAATATTGAGCATCTGACAATTATTTGACATTATGACCAATATTGTCTATCCTTAGCTTGCATCAGCAAGCCGGATAAAAGCTTCTACAGATAGCAGAATGGAGAATTTCATGAGTGATTTAAGAACAAGCAAGACTCTTCGAAGCCTGAAAAATGCTTTTTTGGATCTTTTAGAAAAGAAACGTTTTGAAGATATTACCGTACAGCAGCTTTGTCATGAAGCTGAGATCCGAAGAGCCACCTTTTATAACCATTTTCAAGATAAATATGACTTTTTGGCCTTCTTTATTCAGGAAATGCGGGATGAATTTTTATCTGAACTGCCCGACTATTGCTCAGAAAACAGCCGTAAGGATGAGCCCTATAATGACCAGATTTTTCATCAATTGATCGCCTTTTTTGAAAAGCACCCGCAGCTGGTCAAAAACTTAAAAAACAGTCAGCTTCTCCCCTCCATGATGGAGATTTTTTCAGAAGCAGTCCGCCATAATGTTTTCCTTTTTTTGGAAGCCCAACAGCCTGATGCAAAAGAAAGCAATGAACTGAAAGCTGCCTTCTATTCCGGCGGCATTATGCAGCTGATCCTGTTCTGGATCAAAGATCCCGTAAATTATCCTGTTGACAGTATCAACTGGCTGGACTATCTGCGGGAAAAGTAAATCCTCCCCTGTCCTTGTCTAAATTGCCTATGTTATAATACAAAACAGTGAAAAAAGAAAAGAAAGGAAGAGAGGAAGAAAATTTGATCAGTAAACTTTATACCAAAGAAGACATCATCAAAGAATTTCATGATGGTCAGACCATTATGACCGGTGGTTTTGCCTTCCACGGCTGCCCCAATATCCTTTTTCAGGCACTTGCCGAAAGCGGCGCCAAGCATCTTACCAATATTGCCTTAGATGCCAGTGCTGCCGAGCTTTATCATATGGGTATTTTTGATAAAATTATCATCGCCCATGCCGGCAATGTTCCGAAAAATCTGGAGCTTATGGCTTCCGGAAAAATCGAAGTAGAATTTTGTCCCATGGGTACCATCGCGGAAAGAATCCGTGCCGGCGGAGTCGGCCTGGGCGGCGTTATGGTCAAAACAGGCCTCGGCACAGTTGCCCAGCATGGTCAGAAAACAGAAATCATTGACGGACAGGAATATATGCTGGAAACAGCCCTTAGGGCAGATATTTCCCTGGTTCGTGCCGCAACCGCAGATCACTACGGCAATCTTACCTATCGGGGAACTGCCCGCAACAGTAATCCTATCATTGCCATGGCCGGTGACAAGACGATTGTTCAGGCAGATCATTATGTCGAAATTGATGAGATTGCCGCTGAAAATATCATCACTCCGGGAGTTTTTGTTGACATGGTTCTGGATCAGTTTCAGGAAGCGTGAAAGGAGGCCCTATGAGTACACTAGAGGAAAACAGACAATTTATTGCAAAAAAAATCGCCTCCTTCTTTCATGATGGAGACGTAATCAATCTGGGCGTAGGCATTCCCGTCCTGGTTTCTAATTATATTACCGACAATGTTGTTATCCAGTCGGAGGATGGTGTTCTTGGTGTTGGTGAGATTTATGCCGGTCTGGAGCCTGAAGCTCCCTACTTTGATGCCGGCGGCAATTCCATCCACCTGGTTCCGGGTGCCAGTGTCTTTGACATCTGTACCTCCTTTGGTATGATCCGTACCGGAAAGCTTCATGCAACGGTTCTCGGCTGCTTTGAGGTTTCCCAATACGGAGATCTGGCAAACTGGGCAAGACCGGGCAGCTATCCCGGCATGGGCGGTGCCATGGATCTGGTCTCCGGAATTGAGGATGTCATTGTTGCAACCGACCACTGTACCAAGGACGGCAAACCCAAGATTCTGGAAAGCTGCACCCTGCCCCTAACTGGAATCGGTGTTGTGAAATATATCGTCACAGAGCTTGCTTTTTTTGAGGTTTCCAAGACAGATGGTCTGACACTTTTACAACATCGTGAAGGCGTCAGCCTTGAAGAAATCAAAGAAAAAACCGGTGCACCCTTCCGGGTGTCAGCGGATTTGACTTATATGTAAAAAATACTCCAATACGACTCCGGACTGGATAAATCTATGGCATGCTTCGTTCTCTGTTCCTCACGTCGCCTATTCGCGACAGCTCCTGCGAAACTCGCGCTGCGCGCTCACTCAGGGCTTACGCCCTTCGGCCCCTTGGGCACAGTCGCCCGCTGTCGCTGGCATCCGTTTCGTCACGACGAGAGCCTCGCAAATCGCCATAGATT